>VBDU01000091.1 GCA_005883625.1 Chloroflexota bacterium
GCGAGGATCGCCCCCGCCGTGCCGAGCGTCGCCTGGACGACGAGCGGGTTCGTGATGTTCGGAAAGATGTGCCGCATGACGACGCGAAGCGGCGTCGCTCCGATCGTCCGGGCCGCGACCACGAACTCGCGCTCGCGCATCGACAGCACCTGCCCGCGAGTGAGGCGCGTGTACGCGGGGATCGCGACGATGCCGATGGCGATCATCGCGTTCTGAATCTGCGGCCCGAGCGCCGCGGTGATCGAGATCGCCAGGACCAGGGCGGGGAACGCGAGCAGCGCGTCGATGGCCCGCATCGCGAGCAGGTCGACGAGCCCGCCGAGGTACCCCGCGGCGAGCCCGAGGCTCACGCCAACGAAGAAACCGATCCCCACAGAGATGACCCCGACGGAGAGAGAGATGCGCGAGCCCCAGATCACGCGGGAGAGCACGTCGCGACCCAGGTCGTCCGTCCCCAGCGGATGCGCCAGGCTGGGTGGCTCGAGATTTTGCGAGACGTCGACCTTGATCGGGTCGTACGGCGAGATGAGCGGCGCGGCGAGCGCGACGAACAGCAGGACGAGGACGATCACGCCCCCGATGAGGAGGCGCGGATTCCGGCGGATGACCCCCCTCACGTGGCGCGCCTCGTATACGAGATCCGCGGGTCGAGCCATGCATAAAGGATGTCCACCGCGAGCGTGCTCACCATGAACGAGAGCGCGGACATGAGCACGATCGCCTGCACCACCGGGTAGTCGCGGCCGCTGATGCTGTCGACAGCGAGCCGGCCGACGCCCGGCCAGAAGAAGATCGTCTCGGTGATGATCGCGCCGTCGAGGATCGCCCCTACCTGGAGACCGAAGATCGTGACGACGGGGATCAGGCCGTTCTTCATGGCGTGCCCCACGATCACTGCGCGCTCGCCGAGCCCCTTGGCGCGCGCGGTCCGTAGGTACTCCTGCGAGAGCACGTCCAGAAGGCTTGAGCGCACCTGGCGCATATTCACCGCGAGGCTCGCCGTCGCGAGGGTGACCGCCGGAAGCACCAGTCGCTTGAGATTGTCGAACGGCTCCGAGGCAAAGTCGGCGTAACCGCCCGGCGGGAAGATCCGGAGTGCGAGCGCGAAGAGCAGGATGAGGATGATCCCGAGGTAGAAGTTCGGGAGCGAGACCCCGGCCAACGTGAAGCCGGTCGCGAAGAGGTCGAGCGCGGAGTTGCGGTTGAGCGCGGCGGCCGTCCCGACGACGAGCGCGACCGTGATCGATATCAGGATCGCGGTGCCGCCGAGCTCGATAGTCTTGGGCAGGCGCTCGGTGATCGCCTCGAGCACGGGTTGCCGGGTGCGCAGCGAGCGGCCGAGGTCGCCCTGCACCGCGTGCTCGAGCCACACGACAAACTGGACCGGCATCGGCTGATCGAGGCCGTACTGGTGGCGGAGCGCGTCGAGCGCCTCGGGATCGCGCTCCTCACCAGCGAAGACGAGCACCGGGTCTCCGGGGGACAGGCGGATGAGCGTGAAGACGATGACCGTGACGAGGAACGCGACGGGGACCATGAGCAGGAGGCGGCGGAGGATGTACTGCGTCACTCCGCCGCCCCTACTTCATCGCGCGGTTACTTCTGCAGCCAGCCGTACTGGAACCGGATGATCTGGTCCGGGTAGGGCTCGAGACCCTTGAACTTCGCCACGGTGAGGAGCTGCGCCACGACGAACCGATACCAGATGCGCGCCGGGTCGTCCACCGCGTAGATCTTCTCTGCGGCGCGGAGCGCGGCCTTGCGTTTCTCTTGATCGCTCGTCGCGCGCTGCTCGTCGAGGAACTTGTCGACGTCTTTGTTCGAGTACGCCGAATCGTTGAACGGGCGGCCGCTGTAGACGTGGTCGTAGGTGTTCCCGTCGGGGTCGATGCGGCCGCTCCACCCGATGTCAGTGAGTCCCTTGAAGGTGTGGTCGTTCTGCAGCTTAAGGATCTCGGCGAACTGGAGCTGGACGATGTCCATCTTGATGTCGGCCTTCAGGAGCTGCGCCTGGATGAGCTGCGCGCGCTGGAGCAAGAGCGCATCGCCCGCGGCGACGAGGACCTCGAATTGGAGCGGGCCTTTGCCCACCTCCTGGACGAGCCTCTTCGCGCCCTCGGGATCCGGCTTCTCGAACGGCTTGAAGCTCGGGTCGTAGGCGAAATGCGAAGGCGCGATCGTGCCGTAGCCCACGACACCGATCCCGAAATACACCTTATCGAGGATCTCCTTGCGGTCGATGGCCATCGAGACGGCCCGGATGTAGCGGGCCTCGTTGAAGACGAAGCCCGGCTTCCGGTTCGGGATGAGGCTGTTGAAGCCGAACGCCGGCTTCTCCTGGTACACCAGTCCGGACTCCGTCTTCACGCCAGCGACATCCTTCGGCGCGAT
This sequence comes from Chloroflexota bacterium, assembly GCA_005883625.1. Classification (GTDB taxonomy): domain Bacteria; phylum Chloroflexota; class Limnocylindria; order P2-11E; family P2-11E; genus 3-1-20CM-2-70-9. Next base: position 2,392 of record VBDU01000091.1, read on the forward strand.
GGAGTTCGCCACATGGGCGTCGCCCGTCCTCACATTGGTCGTGCGGACCGAGCTGTCCGTGATCGGCTTGATCGTGATCTTGTCGAGGTACGGGAGCGCGCTCCCGTCTTTGTCCTTACCCCACCAGCTGGGATTCTTCTCGAGCGTGATGTGATCGTTCTTCACGGCCTCGGTGAGCATGAACGGTCCAGTGCCGGCCTTGAAGGCCTTGCGCGTGAAGTCGTCGGGCGAGGTCGCGGTCTCGAACGCCTTCCGCGACACCATCATCCCGGCGCGGTCGACGAGGTTCGCAAGGAGCGGCGCGAAGGGCGCCTTCAGGTTGAACTTTACGGTGCTCGCGTCGACGACCTGCACCGTATCGACCGAGGCGAGCTCGCCGCTGCGGGCCGAGCCCTGTGTCTTGATGTAGCGCTCGATGTTCCACTTCACCGACTCGGCATCGAAGACCGAGCCGTCGTGGTACGTCACGTCCTTGCGGAGCGTGAACGTGATGGTCTTGCCGTCGGGCGCGACTTCCCACTTCTCGGCGAGCCAGGGGACGATCTTGCCGGATGAGTCGATGCGGACTATCGAGTCATAGATCTGGTAGTGGACGTTGCGGTCGATGAACGCACGCGAGCGAAGCGGGTCGAAGTCGATGGGATCATCCTCGAGCGCGAAGGTCACCGCGCCGCCCGGGACCGCCTTCGCCGTCGACGGCGACGCGGCGCCGCCTCCGGTGGGCTGGCCGCCGGCACAGGCGCCGACGAGGATCGCGAGACTGGCGAAGAGCGAAAGGACGCGGGCGGAACGCATACTCACCCTCGCGTCCGAGCCGGTCTCGGTGAGGATACGTCCGCCCGCATTGCGCGGTTCAGCGGCTCACGCGCTCCTCGCCGTTACGCCCGATCGTGGGCGCGGGCATCAGGGGACGACGCTCGCGGACTGCCTCACGCTTTTCGACGCGCTCGGCCGTTCCCGCCGCGGGCACCGTCCCCGCCACGGCGTGCGACGGCGCGAGCACGCCGCCGAGCCAGCCGGCGAAGATCGACGCGAGGAAGCCGAGGAGCGCGCCGAAGGTGACCGCGTTGCCTGAGGTCGTGATGTCGAGATCGCGCACGCCCGGGATCACGTCCGCGAGGCTCTCCACGCCCGTCACCGCGAGGAGTCCGCGGTCCGCGGCGTAGCCGGCGAGCATGAGGACGAGTACGACGAAGAGGCTCAAGAACGCGGTCATCATGCCGTGCCAGCTCGTGCGATAGCCCGCCATGCGGCCGGCGACGTAGCCGCCGATCAGGTACGCGAGGAAAAGCCCGAGGACGACGGGGACCGCCGGCGCGAGATCGTTCGTCCCAACACGAGCGTTCGCGAGCAGCGTTCCGATCGCCGGCGCGAGCAGCGCCATCGCGCCGATCGACGCGATCCATCCACCGAGCACAGCACCCCACGCGGTGTCGGCGGGACGTACGAGTGCTGTCCGTGCCATGTCTTCTCCCTCCCATATCCTGGGTCTGAGGACGCAAAGCCCCCTCAACAGTGGTGCAAGACCAAGGCCAAGCCGCCGACCGTGCAGGGAGCTAAGCGAGCGCTGTCTTTGCCCCTGCGGCCTTCGCGAATTTTTCGGCGAGGTCCGTGCGCTCCCAGGGAAATTCCGTGCGGCCGAAGTGACCGTACGCCGCCGTCGGGAGATAGATCGGTCTGCGCAGCGCGAACCGATCGATGATGGCCTGCGGACGGAAATCGAAATGCTCCTCGATGAGCTTGCGGATGAGCTCGTCGCTCACCTTGCCCGTCCCGAACGTCTCCACGTTGAGCGAGATCGGACGCGCGCCGCCGATCACGTACGCGATCTGCACCTCGAAACGATCGGCGAGCCCTGCCTTCACCACGTTCTTCGCGACGTAGCGAAGGGCGTAGGCCGCGGAGCGGTCGACCTTCGTTGGATCCTTGCCCGAGAACGCGCCACCGCCATGGCGGGCGTAGCCGCCGTAGGTGTCGACGATGATCTTGCGACCCGTGAGGCCGGCGTCTCCCATGGGTCCGCCGATCGTGAACGCGCCCGTGCCATTCACGAGGTACGTCGTCCTCTCGTCGAGCCAGGCGTCGCCGATGGCCGGTCGGACCACTCGCTCGCGGATGTCGTTGCAGAGCCGCTGGTATTCGATGCCGGGGTCGTGCTGCGCCGCGACGACCACCGTGTGGACGCGCCTGGGCACGCCCCTGGAGTACTCGACGGTGACCTGGCTCTTCCCGTCCGGCCGCAGGTACGGGAGCGCACCGCTCTTCCGGGCCCTCGCGAGCTCGCGCGCGACGTTGTGCGCGAGCGTGATCGGGAGCGGCATGAGCTCGGGCGTCTCGCGGACCGCGAAGCCGAACATCATCCCCTGATCGCCGGCGCCGAGCTCCTTGGGATCGATCCCTTCGCGCGCCTCGATCGACTCGTTCACGCCCTGCGCGATCTCCGGCGACTGCTCCTTGATCGCGGTGATGACGCCGCAGGTCCGGTAGTCGAAGCCGTAATCGGCGTTCGTGTACCCGATCTCGTTCACGACCCGGCGCACGAGGCTCGGGACGTCGACGTAGGCGTGGGTCGTGATCTCGCCGGCGACGAGGATGACGCCCGTCGTCGTGGACGTCTCGCAGGCCACGCGCGAGTTCGGGTCCTGGCGGAGGCACTCGTCGAGCATCGCGTCGGAGACCTGGTCGCACAGCTTGTCGGGGTGGCCCTCGGTGACGGACTCGCTGGTGAAGAGGACCCGCTCCGACGTCATGAATGAGGTCGTCATGTCCCTGCCTTCCACGACTTCGCGTATTCGGCCTGCTCGGCCGTCAGCGAGTCGATCTTCATGTTCATCGCCGCGAGCTTGCGGCGCGCGATGTCCTCGTCGAGCTCGCGCGGCACAGGGTAGACCTCTCGTTTCAGCGTCCGGCCTCTCGCGACCAGGTACTCGACGGAGAGCGCCTGGTTCGCGAACGACATGTCCATCACGGCCGGCGGATGTCCTTCCGCCGCCGCGAGGTTCACGAGCCGGCCTTCGCCGAGGACGACGACGCGCCGGCCATCACGGAGGCGGTACTCCTCGACGAACGGCCGGAGCTCGCGCCGGTCCGCCGCCTGCTCGCCGAGCGCGCGCAGGTCGATCTCGTCGTTGAAATGGCCGGCGTTCGCGAGGATCGCGCCGTCCTTGAGCGCCCCGATCGCGTCGCACCCGATGACGTTCACGTTGCCCGTGGCGGTGACGAACAGGTCGCCACGCGCCGCGGCCGCGGCCATGGTCGTGACCTCGAACCCGTCCATCGCTGCCTCGAGGGCGGGGAGCGGGGCGACCTCGCACACGAGCACGATCGAACCCATGCCGCGAAGCCGGCTCGCGATCCCGCGACCGACCCAGCCGTAGCCCGCGACGACCGCGATCTTCCCGGCGAGGAGGAGGTTCGTCGCGCGAAGGATGCCGTCGACGGCCGACTGCCCGGTCCCGTAACGGTTGTCGAAGAGGTGCTTCGTGAGGGCGTCGTTCACGGCGACGATCGGATATGCGAGGACTCCCTCGGCGGCCATCGCGCGAAGGCGCGTGACGCCGGTGGTCGTCTCCTCGGTGCCGCCGCGCACGTCGGGCAGGAGCTCGCGGCGCTTGGTGTGGAGCTCGGTCACCAGATCCGCGCCGTCGTCCATCGTGATCTGCGGCTTCGTCGCGAGGACGGCGTTGATGTGCGAGTAGTAGCTGTCGCGGTCCTCGCCCTTCCGCGCGAAGGTCGCGATGCCTTCGTTCGCGACGAGCGCCGCGGCGACGTCGTCCTGCGTCGAGAGCGGGTTCGACGCGCAGAGCGCCACGCCGGCGCCCCCGTCACGGAGCACGAGCATCAGGTTGGCCGTCTCGGCGGTCACGTGCAGGCACGCGCCGACGCGCAGGTCCCGTAGCGGGCGGTCCTTCGCGAAGCGCTCGCGGATGCTCGCGAGGACGGGCATCTCGCGGGCCGCCCACTCGATCCGCCGCGCGCCGGCGCCCGCGAGGCCCATGTCGCTGACATCGATGGTCATTGCTTCTTCTCCTTCAAGGCGTCGAACAGCCGCTCCCACGCGGCGCGGCGGACGGCCGGCCCCTCGATGAAGGGCGCGTGGGTGACGTAGCCGAGTCGCTCGTAGACGGCGATGGCGGGCGTGTTCTCCTGGCGGACGTTGAGGACGACGTCGCGATGCTCCTCGAGCGCCGCTTCGGTGACCGCCGAGGTGCACGACGTCGCCATCCCGCGCCCGCGGTAGGCCAGCCGCGTGAGCACGTTCCCGACCGCGGCGATGCCCGAGCGCGTGGAGCGCACGTGCGTCCCGGCGGCGGCCACGAGCGAACGACCCTGGTACACGCCGAAGTAGATCTCGCGGCGCAGCCGCTCGGGCGTGAAGTACGTGCGGGAGGCATGGCCGTAGAGGTCGACGACCGCGGCGAGGTCCTCTGGCCCGAGCCGTGACACCTGCTGTGCGACCCGGGGCCGGAACGTGCGCACGTTCACGGCCATGCGTTTCATGACGTCGGAGCGCTCGAAGCGGTACGTCGCCTCGACCGCCGGCCGTCCGGAAGGGCTCACCGCGAGGAGGATGCGCGGCTCCCGTATCGCCTCGCGGAAGAGCGCGGCGAGCGGCTCGTTCGCGCCGATCGCGAAGCACGGCCGGAATGGCAGGCCCTCGACGACGAGCGCGAGCGCACGGATCTCGCCGTCACGCCGGGCGACCCACCAGCGCGAGCCCTCGAGGTCGGGCTGGTCGACGTCCGCGAGGGCGTAGGCGGCCAGGACACGGTCGTGCTCGAGGAAGGCGCGGGCCTCGTCGGCCGTGGCGCCGGGGTCGACCTTGATCTCGGACGCGAGCGGGGCCGCGGTCATCGGTCCTCCATTACAAGGGAAAGGACCAAGCGGGCCTCCGCCGGTCGCAGGTGCCAGCCGATTCTACGCCTGTATGAGAGTGACGACCTCGTAGCCCTGTAGCTTGTCGCGACCCTTGAGCGCCGTGAGCTCGATGAGGAACGCGCACGCGACGATGTCGCCCCGTAGCTGCTTCACGAGCTCGATCGTGCCGGCGACGGTGCCGCCGGTCGCGAGGAGATCGTCGACGATGAGGACCTTCGCGCCGGGCTGCAGAGCGTCCTTGTGCATCTCGAGCGTCGCCGACCCGTACTCGAGGTCGTACTCGACCGACACGACGTCAGCCGGCAGCTTCCCGAGCTTGCGGACCGGCACGAAGCCGACGCCGAGCTTGTACGCGATCGGCGCGCCGAAGATGAAGCCGCGCGACTCCATCCCGACGACCGCGTCGATCTTCCGCGGCCCGATCCGCTCGAGGAGCCCGTCGATCGACGCCTTGAAGGAGTCGCCGTCCTTGAGGAGCGTCGTGATGTCCTTGAAGAGGATCCCCGGCTTGGGGAAGTCGGGGACGTCGCGGATCTTGCTGGCGAGGTCCTTCGTCTGCACGGCCATGGCGCTAGAGATTAGCGTTCGCGCGGACGGCGATGAAGCTCGACCTCCACACCCACTACTACCCGCCGGCGTACTTCGAGCGCATCGAGCGGAGCGGCGGCGACTTCTCGTTCGGCGCGAGCCCGACCGGGCAGCGGATCATCCGCTACAAGGGCGCGCGCTTCTTCGGGGTCACGGCGCCGATGACGGACGTCGGCAAGCGCCTCGAGGACATGGACCGCGTGGGCATCGACGTGGAGGTCCTCTCGCTCTCGACCCCGAACGTCTTCTTCGCCGAGGGCAGGGCGCAGATCGAGGTCGCGCGCATGGTGAACGACGCGTACGCCGACCTCATCGCGAAGCGGCCCGGGCGGTTCCTGGGCTTCGCCTCCATCCCGATGGACGACCCGGACGGCGCGCTTCGCGAGCTCGCGCGCGCCCTCGACGAGCTGCGCCTGCAGGGCGTCGTGCTCCTCTCGAACATCCGTGGCCGCGCGCTCGCGGACCCGGCCTACCGGCCGTTCTTCGCGGAGTGCGACCGGCGGAAGGCCTGCGTGTTCGTTCATCCGATGATCCCGGCCGCGGCCGAGCCCTTCGGCGAGTACGTGCTCGGCCCGATCGTGGGCTTCCCGTTCGACACCACGCTGGCGGTCGCGCGTCTCTGCTACGCCGGCGTCTTCAAGCAGCTGCCGAACATCCGCTGGCTCGTCGCGCACGCGGGCGGCGCGATCCCGTACCTTCTGGAGCGCCTCGACTCGGGTTGGCGGGACTTCGCGGAGTGCCGCGCGAATATCGACGAGCCGCCGTCAACGTACCTGAAGCGCCTCTACTACGACACCGTGACGTTCTCGCCCAACAACCTGCGGCTGCTGCGCGACATCGTCGGCACGGACCACATGGCGATGGGGAGCGACTACCCGCACCTTCTGGGCTCGATCGACAAGGCGATCAGCTCGATCGAGGGCCTCGACTGGGACGCAAGAGAAAAGGAGCGGGTGTTCAGCGGAACGGCGCTGGCGCTGCTCGCGAACCTTCCCGCGCGCCTAGCTCACGTGGTCTGAGGCGAAGAGCCGCTCGACGCGGTGCGTGCGCCCGTCGGTGACGACGACGCTGATGTTGGTGTTCGTCGCCGGGCTGCGGTCGAGCCGGGGCAGGATCCCCAGGAAATGCGACAGCAGGATGCGGTTGATGCCGCCATGGCCGACGACGCAGATCGTCTTGCCGGGGTTCTCGCGCGCGAGACGATCGATCGCGCCTAGCGATCGCGCGACGACCTGCTCGAGCGTCTCGCCGCCGGGCCAGGCGACGAACCCGTCGTCGCGCCAGTTGGGGAGGCCGCGCGCGTCGTCGAACGCGGTCCCGGTGCGCTCGCCGACGTCGATCTCACGCAGGTCGCGTACGACCTCGACCGGCACCGCCTGCCGGCTCGCGATGACGTCGGCGGTATCCCGCGTGCGCGAGAGGTCGCTCGAGACGACCTTGTCGAACCGCACCTTCGCGAGCTCGTCGGCCACGGCTTCGGCCTGCTTGCGGCCCTTTTCGGTGAGCGGGCTGTCGGTCTGTCCGGCGAAACGTCGCGCCGCGTTCGCCTCGCTCTCGCCGTGACGCACGAAATAGAAGGTGGTCGGCGCGCTCATACGCCCAGATGTTCCGCGACCGCGCTCCACCCGGCCACCCGGCTGATCCGCTCGTGCGCGAGCTCGCGATTCCACGGCTGGTCGAAGAGGAAGACGCGGACGCCGGCGCTCGCGAGCGTCTTCGCGATGACGACGTCGTCCTCGCAGAAGGCGTCGAGGCGCAGCTCCTTGGCGAGGCGCGCCTTGTACTCGGCCGAGCTGCTCGGGTCGTAGCGGCCGCGCGGCCAGTCCGGGTTGAAGTCGCCCATGGGCTTGAGGTGGACGGCCTTGGCGTGTCGGAGGATCCCCTTTTCGCGGAGCCAGGTCTCCGTCGTCATCCGCCGCCGCTCCGCGCGCGCCGTCACGAAGAACAGGTCGTGGCCGGCCTCGACCATCCGCTCGAGGACCGCCGGGCACTCGGGGTAGATGTCGAGGTCGGCGAAGAACGTGCCGTCGTAGAGCTTGATGCGGAAGCGGTCGCGGTCGGCCGGGCTCACCCGCTCGTTCAACGAGGCGAGCAGGTGCCAGCCGATCTCACGCTCGTCGGGGAGCTCGACGCCGAATTCCTGCGCGAACTTCCGTAGGTACGGGACGGCGCAGACGGCGATGACGTCGTCGAGGTCGATGCCGAGCTTCATCGCTCGCCGAAGCCGGCGAGCGCCTCATCAACGTTCTCCGCCAAGTGCGGACCTCCGCTTCGAAAGAGGGCTGCCTTCGGCCTGGCGGCAGCTTTGTGGAGACGCCCCGCGAAGATGGCCTTCAGGCGGCGGGCAAATTCCGCGACGGCATGGAGCATCCCGGCTATGGTCGCGCCTTTTGGACGCGGAGCGATCCGGGGGGTCTTAGCGGTGGGCGAAGCTGGCGACGAGGGCGGGCAGGAGCGAGAGCATCGCAAGGGTGATCGTCGTGATTGCCTCCCGCATGTGGTCGAGGAACATAGGGAGCAAGCGACCGATTGTCGTAGCAGCGTCGGATCACTGTCACGCGCGAAGACCGGCGAGAACGACCGCGTTGAACGCCCAGTGCGCGCCGATCGTCGTCAGCAGCGAGCGCGTCCGGAGACGCAGCAACGCGAACGCGACGCCGCCTGCGAAGACGACCGCGAACGCGCCGGCGATGCCGAGCGCGAAGAACGGGCCGCTCAGGTTCGTCTGCACGACGGTCGCGAGCACCGTGATGCCGTGCCAGAGTCCGAACGCGAAGGCGGACCCGGCGACCGCCCAGCGCATGCCGCGCGCGGCACGGAGCGCACCCAGGAGCGCGCCGCGGAACGCGAGCTCCTCGGGGAGGACGACACTGAGCGGGAGATAGAAGACGACGTGCCGGGCGAGCTCGGCGTCGCTGACCGTCGCGAGCGGCATGTATGTAACGGGGCCGCCGAGGAGCGGTGGGAACCGAAGTACCAGGACCCCGATCGTCGCGACGACGGCGCCGAACACCGCGCCGAGCGCGAGCGCGCGCCAGCGTAGGGTGAGCCCGAGGTCGGCGCGCCCGAGGGCGCGAGCGCGCGCGAACGCGAGCGTGATCGCCGCGAGCGCGATGCCGAACACGACGGCGATCGGGTCGTCGCCAGGGAGCTCCGGCTCGACAAAGTACGCGACGACGTTGCCCCAGACGACGAGGAGCGCGGCGAAGAGCCAGATCATGCCGCGACGGTGTCGAGGAGCCGGGTGAGCGCGTCGCGCCAGTCGCCCTTCACGTCGAGCACCGAGACGCGGATCTGGCGCTGCCCGGTCTGCGCCTTCGGGAAGGCGCGCAGGATCGTGACGCGCGAGGTCGTGTCGATGTCGCGGCCGAGCACGAGTCGCAGCTCGGGACCGCGCGCGCGGACCTCGGTGACGCCGGCCTTCGCCGCGCGGAGCTTCACCTCTACGCCGTAGAGGAGGTTGCGCATGGGCTCGGGCGGCGGGCCGTAGCGGTCGCGCAGCTCGTCGCGGAGCGCGGCGAGGTCGTCGAGATCCGCGAGCTCTGCGATCCGGCGATATGTCTCGAGCTTGCGCTGGCGGCTCGGGATGTAGTCGTCCGGGATCGCCGTCGAGAGGGCGAGGTCGACCGTGATCTCGGGCAGCACGGCCTTCCGCGGCGACCCCCGCTGCTCGTTCACGGCCTCCTCGAGGAGCTGCGTGTAGAGCTCGAATCCGACGGCGGCCACGTGGCCGTGCTGCTCGGCGCCGAGGATGTTCCCCGCCCCGCGGATCTCGAGGTCGTGCATCGCGATCTTGAATCCGGCGCCGAGCTCGCTCGCCTCGAATACAGCCTGGAGCCGCTTGCGCGCGTCCTCGGTCAGGTGCTGGTCGCGCGTGTAGAGGAGGTAGGCGTATGCCTTCTCGGCGCTCCGCCCCACACGGCCGCGCAGCTGGTAGAGCTGCGCGAGCCCGAGCTGGCCCGCGCGGTCGATGACGATCGTGTTCACGCTCGGGATGTCGAGACCGGACTCGATGATCGTCGTGCAGACGAGCACGTCGTGCTCGGCGTCCGCGAACTCCACCATGACGCGCTCGAGCCGGCGTTCGTCCATCTGCCCGTGCGCGACGACGAGCCGGGCGTTCGGAACGAGCTGCCGCAGGCGGTGCGCCTCCTGCTCGATGCCCTGGACGCGGTTGTGGACGTAGTAGACCTGGCCGCCGCGGTCGAGTTCGCGGAGGATCGCCTCCCGGAGGACGTCGTCGGTCCGTTCGATGACGTGTGTTTCGATCGGCTGCCGGTCCTCGGGCGGCGTCTCGATGACGCTGATGTCGCGAACGCCCGAGAGCGCCATGTGAAGGGTGCGCGGGATCGGCGTCGCGGTCATCGAAAGGACGTCCACCTCGGTGCGGAGGCGCTTGAGCGCCTCCTTGTGCTTCACGCCGAAGCGGTGCTCCTCGTCGATCACGACGAGGCCGAGATCTCGGAAGCTCACGTCCTTCTGCAATATGCGATGCGTGCCGACGACGACGTCGACCTCGCCGCTGGCGATGCTCTCGACGACCGCCCGCTGCTCGATGGGCGTGCGGAACCGCGAAAGCATGTCGACACGGACCGGGAACGTCGCGAGACGCTCGGCGAACGTCTCGAAGTGCTGCTGCGCCAGTACCGTCGTGGGCACGACGATCGCGACCTGCTTGCCGTCCATGACCGCCTTGAACGCCGCACGGAGCGCGACCTCGGTCTTGCCGTAGCCCACGTCGCCGACGATGAGCCGGTCCATTGGACGGCCCAGCTCCATGTCGCGTTTGGTGTCCTCGATCGATTGCAGCTGGTCCGGCGTCTCGGTGTACGGGAACGCGTTCTCGATCTCGATCTGCCACGGCGTGTCCTTGGAGAACGCGAAACCAGGCGTCGCCTCGCGCGCGGCGTAGAGTCGGAGCAGCTCGCGGGCGATCTCCTCGGCGGCCCTCTTCGCCTTGCGTTTCGTGACGAGCCAGTCCCGGCCGCCGAGCGCCGACAGCGCGGGCGGCGTGCCGCCGACGTAGCGCGTCACCCTGTCGACGCGCTCGGTGGGGAGCGCGACGACGTCGGTGCCCGCGAAGCGGAGCTCGAGATACTCGCGCACGACGCCGGCGACCTCGCGCGTGACGAACCGCTCGAATCGTGCGATGCCGTGGTCTTCGTGCACGACGTGGTCGCCGGGCTTGAGGTCGGCGAGGAACGAGCCCATCGCGACGCGGCGGCGGCGCCGTTCGGGATGCCGTGGCTTGCGGAAGCCGAAGACCTCGGCGTCGGTGAAGACCCGCAGACCGAGCTCGGGGATCGCGAACCCCTCCGCGAGCGGGACCCGCGCGACGACCAGCGACCCCGCCGCCGGGACGTCCTCGACGGCGTCGCGCGCGACCGTCGAGACGTCGCGATCCTCCAGAAGCTCCGCCAGACGCGCGGCCTGGGGGCTCGCGACGATCCGCGTGTCGGTCGCTCCGCGCGTCGCTTCGCGCCCGGTGGCCCCTTCGCCCGGAGCCTCCGTCCCTGCGGCACCCGCGACCTCGCGGAGGAACTGGTCGAGCCGGCCCGCGTAGCTCGTGACGCTGCCCCAGCCCAGGCGCAGCGCGCGCTCGCTCGGCCGGACGCGCACCACGCCGTGCCGCTCGGCGGCCTCGTCGATCCGCGAGCGCGGCACGTATGGCGGCGGGAAGACCGCGACCGGCAGCCCCTGCGTCGCGAGCTCGTCGCGCCGCTCCTCCGCCTGGGCCTCGAGCGCGTCGTGGGCGAGGTCGAGCTCGACCGTGTCCTCGAAGACGACCGTCGCCCGGTCGCCGAGGTGGTCGAGGAGCGAAGCGGTCGCGCCGAGCGCCGGCGCGAACGCGTCCGCGCCCGGGGCGTATCCCCCCTCCCGCAACGCGTCGACGAGACGCGCGTACGCCGAGAGATCGGTGGCATCGGCGGGCTCCGCCCCCCGGCCCCCGAGCCGACCCCAGGCTGACGCGATGAGCTTCTCGGCGAGCTCGGGCCCGCGCTCGAGCGAGAACTCGCGCGCCGGGAGGACGGTGAGCGCCTCGAGGGGCGACTGCGAGCGCTGGGTCACCGGGTCGAAGGCGCGGAGCGTCTCGATGTCGTCGCCGAAGAGCTCGATGCGCGCCGGCTCCTCGGCGGAGGCCGGGTACACGTCGATGATCCCGCCGCGCCGCGAGAACGCGCCGGGCTCGCTCACCTCGCTCACCGGCTCGTAGCCGAGGTCGAAGAGCCACGCCGCCGTCTCCTGCCACCGCAGACGATCGCCTACGCGGAGCGTGCGCCCGCGGCGGCCGAGCTCGTCGGGAGGGATCGTGTGCTCGAGCAGCGCGCGCAGGGACGCGACGACCGCGAACGGACCCGACCCTTCGTGAAGGCGCCAGAGCGTGAGGAGCCGCTGGTGGACGGCGCCGCCCGACGGCGCGCCCGTCTCGAACGGCATCGTCTCGCGCTCGGGGAACGGGAGGACGCGCTCCTCGCCAAGCCAGCCGGCGAGCTCGGCGCGCCACCGGCGCGCTCGGTCTTCGCTCGGCGCGATGAGCGCGACGGTACGTCCGCCCTGCGCGACGAGCGCCGACCACGCGAATGCACGCGCGCCCGCGGTCGCATCGGTGAGGTCGACGGCGCGGCGATCCTCGAGGCGCGCGGCGAGGTCCTGGTACGGGTCGCTCCGCTCGAGGAGCGCGAGGACGCCGCCAAGTCGCGCGCCGGCGACCGCGGGGGGTTCGAGGGGGGCGATGCCCCCCTCGACCTCAGCCATTGAACTGTTCCATCGCCCGGGTGATCCCGTCGCGCAAAGCCACCTCGACGGCCTCTGTCGCACGCGCGATCGCGGCCTCCGCCGCCTCCCGCTCGTCGGCCGTGAACGGCGCGAGGACGTGCTCGACGAGCTCGCCGATCTCCGCGGTCGGATCCGCCGGCGCGACGCCGACGCGCAGGCGAGGGAACCCTTCGCCGACGACACCCACGATCGAGCGCATCCCGTTGTGCGTGCCCGGACCGCCGCGCTCGCGGATGCGGATCTTCCCGAGCGGCAGGTCCACGTCGTCGTACACGACGAAGAGCGCCGCCGGATCCGCGCGATAGCGGTCGAGGAGCTTGCGCACCGCGCGGCCCGAGTCGTTCATGAACGTCTGCGGCCGCACGATCGCGAGCTTGACGCCGTCCAGCGAGCCTTCGGCGATCCGCGAATCCGCCGACTTCACCGCGAACTCAGCGCGGGCGCGTTTCGCCAGGCGCGACGCGACCTGGAACCCCACGTTGTGGCGCGTCGTGGCATAGCCCTCGCCGGGGTTGCCGAGACCGACGACGATCCGGTCGACCCGCGGCGGCGCCTCGCCACGACCGAAGAGCTTCGCGAGCCGCGCCATCACACCTCCAGTGGACGCCGAAATGGGCCACGCTCAGGCGAGCGGGCCCTGCAAACGCCTATTTCTCTCCAACGATAGCGTGTGCCGCCGATGCGGCTCGCGTTGTTTGGCTTCGGTCACGTCGGGCGCGCGCTCGCTCGGCTCCTCCTCGCCACTCGCGATCGGCACGCGTTCACCGTCACCGCGATCGTCACCGCGCGCCATGGCGCGGTCGTCGACAAGCGCGGCGTCGATCTCGCGGCGGCGCTGACGCGCGAAAGGCTCGGTGATGACGCCGCGCCGATCGGCAAGCTCCCCGCCGACGTGCTCGTCGAGATGACGACGCTCGACGCGCGGACGGGAGAGCCCGCCCTCACCTACATTCGCGAAGCGCTCGGCGCGCGGCTGCACGTGGTCACGTCGAACAAAGGTCCGCTCGCCGTAGCGTTCCGGGAGCTTCACGAACGGGCGCGCGCGAACAAACGACTGCTGCGTTACGAGGCGACGGTCGCGGATTGCCTGCCGGTGTTCGACCTCGCGCGCGCCGCGCTGCCGCTCGCCGAGATCCGCGAGCTCCGCGGCATCGTGTCGAGCACGTGCAACCACGTCCTCTCGATGGCGGCCGGCGGGGCCTCGCTCCACACGGCGCTCGCCGAGGCGCAGCGTCTCGGCATCGCCGAAGCGGACCCGAGCAACGATCTCGAGGGACACGACGCCTCGGCGAAGGCGGCCATCCTCGCGAACGCGCTCATGGGCGCGGACCTCACGCCCGCGGACGTGTCACGCGAGCCGATCGACGACGAAGCGGTGGCCGACGCCTGGAACGCGGCGGCGCAGGGCGACCGCGTGCGGCCGCTCGTGCACGTGGTCCGCGAAGGCGACGGCGTGCGCGCGACGTTCGGTCCGCGCCGACTCGCGCTGGTCGACCCGCTCTACGCCGTCGACGGGTTCTCGATGGCGCTCGAGCTCACGACCGATCTCGCGGGAAAGGTCGTGGTGCAGCTGCACGAGCCCGGTGTGGACCAGGTCGCCTACGCGATACTCATTGACCTCCTCGACATCGCGGCGAGCCGATGAAGGGGCCTGGGGCTAATGTAGTATCATTGTGGACACAATGAAGTCTTCCCGGATCGGGATCCGCGCGCTGCGCGAGGGACTCTCCAGCGCGATCGATCGTGTCCGCAACGGGCAGGTGCTGGAGATCACCGACCGTGGACAGCCGGTGGCGCGCATCGTCCCGGTCGGCAGCGCGGGAGGATCGCTCGTCGATCTCGTCGCCCTGGGCAAGGTGCGCCCACCTCGTAGCACGGGGAGACTTCCTCGACCGCTCGAGCTTCCGTCGAGGATGACCACGGAAGAAGCGATAGACCGCCTCCGTGGCCGCTAGCGCGCCCAGCGCGTTCTACCTCGACGCTTCGGCGATCGTGAAGATTGTCGTGCGCGAACGCGAGACCGAGGCGCTCGTCGACTACCTCGGTGACGCGGATCTCGTCTCGAGTGAGGTCGCGGAGATCGAGGTGCCTCGAGCAGCGTACCTTCGCACGGCTGAGGCGGAGAGCATTCAGCAGGCCGAGCTCGTACTCCGCCGATTCCATCTCGTGGCGTTGGATGACGAGCTGCGGCACGAGGCCACGCGCGCAGGCCCGCCGGACTTGCGAACCCTGGACGCAGTCCACCTCGTGTCGTGCCTGCGCCTCGGACCGCGCGTCGGCGGGATCATCGTCTACGATCGCCGCCTCAGCGCGGCCGCCCGAGACCGCGGTCTGCACGTCGTGGCGCCGCCAGCACGCCGCCGCTGACGACCAACATGAAGTTCCCCACGTTCGACATGGAGCGCATGCAGTCCACGTGGGAGCACCGCGTCAAATACGACCTCTCCGAATCGGGCATCGAGGCGCTCACGCTCGAGGAGATCACGCGCGACCCCAAGGAGCTCATGCGTACGCCGCTCGGCTACGCCGAGGGCGTCGGGCGAGAGGCGACGCGATCGCTCGTCGCGTCGTTCCATCCGGGAAACGAGGCGGACAACGTCGTCATCACGACCGGGACGAGCGAGGCGAACTTCCTCGTCCTCGCGACCCTCGTCTCCTCAGGTGACGAGGTCGTCGTCGTCATGCCGAACTACATGCAGGTCCACGGCGTCGCGACCGGGCTCGGCGCGCGCGTTCGCGAGGTCTGGCTCCGCGAGGAGCGCGGCTGGACGATCGACCTCGACGCGCTCCGGGCGGCGGTGAACGAGCGCACGAGAGTGATCTGCGTCTGCACACCGAACAACCCGACCGCGCAGATCCTCTCCGCGGGTGAGATCTCCGCGATCGTACGCATCGCCGAGCGTCACGGCACCTGGATCCTCGCCGACGAGGTCTATCGCGGAGCCGAGCGCTCGGGCGAGGAGAGCCCGAGCTTCTCCGGTCGTGGCGAGCGCGTCGTCGTCACCGGAGGCCTCTCGAAGGTGTACGGGCTGCCGGGTCTGCGCATCGGCTGGATCGTGGGCCCGCGCGAGCGCGTCGCAGCGGCGCTCGACCTGAAGGACTACACGACGATCGCCCCGCCCACGGTCAGCGAGGTCCTCGCCGAGGTCGCGCTCGAGCGGCGGCGCAACCTCCTCGAACGCGCGCGTTTCCTACTCAACGAGCGCTGGCCCGCGCTCGAGGACTGGGCCGCGGCGCATTCGCGCGAGCTCCACTGGACCGCCCCGGCGGCGGGAGCGATCTGCTTCTTCAGCTACCAGTTCCCGATCGACTCGATCCCGTTCGTCGACCGGCTCATCAAGGAGTGGAGCACGATGATCGTGCCCGGCGCGCACTTCCGGGCGGAGCGGCATCTGCGCATCGGGTTCGGGATGCCGCCGCGCATCCTCCACGCGGGCCTCGCCGCGGTCGACCGACTTCTCGCGTCGCTCGACTGAGCGCGTCTTCATCGAGCCGTCACGTTCCGCAAGAGCGCATAACCGCCGTTGCCGTCGTTCAACAGCACGTCGACGCGGCCGTCGCCGTCGAAGTCCGCCGGAAGCGCTTCGCCAGATGTCGGAAACGTCTCGCCGACGCGCTCGAATGTGGGCACGGGCGAACCGAGCGGAGGTCGGTGGAAGACCTGCGGCGGGCCGAATCCCTTCGCCCATCCCGGCACCAAGCCGGGCCATCCCGTCCCGTCGAGATCCGCGGGTCGCGCCGCGACGATCCACGTGAAGTCCGGCACCGGACCGAGCGTGATGAGATCGCTCCTATCGGTGAAGCGTCCGCCGCCTGCGTTGAAAAGGAGCTGGATACGCGGATTACGGAACTTCTCATCGTGGACCGACAAAATGAGGTCGGCCCGACCGTCGCGGTCGAGGTCCGCACTCTCGATGTGGATCGTTGCGCCTTTCGGGTCCAGACGTGGCGGCATGGAGTCGGCCGGCGCCGCGGTGAACCCGCCGTGCCCGTCATTCAAGAGCAGGAGATCGCGCTCGACGACGCCGCCCTGGGATGCGCCCAGGACGAGATCGAGGTCGCCGTCACCGTCCACGTCAACGAGGCGACAGCTCGCGTATGCCGGCGGGCCCGCGACGAGACCGCGCGGCAGGCCGACGGTGGTCGCGCGGAAGTGGCCCACGCCGTCGTTCAGATAGAGACGCGGCGGACCCGCGGGCCACTGGTTCGCAAGGTAGATGTCGCTGGCGCCGTCTCCGTTCACGTCGCCCGCGCACGCGTCGTGGGTGAAGGCGAGCGCGCTTGGCAACCGTGCCTGGGTCTCGTCGACGAGCTGACCGGCCTTCGTGCCCATGAACAGGTGGCTCTGGCCCCCCGGAAACGGCGCTGCGTCAGGACCGTGGTCGGCGACGAACAGATCGGGCAGACCGTCACCGTCGAAGTCCGCGACCACCAGGTTGCGCGCGCCGGTCAGCGACGGGACACCGCCGGGGAACACCGAGGCCGTTGCGTCAATGAACGTGCCACCGCCATCGTTGTGGAGCGCTTGCAGCGTCGCGAACCCCTGCGCGGAGGTGCGGCTCCACGCGACCACGACGTCGGGGCGACCGTCGTGATCGAAGTCCAGCAGAGTCTCGAAGAACTCGTTGTCGAACCGGTCCTTGCCCGCGACCGGAGGCGGAATGCTGGAGCGCCTGGCCTCGAAGTGCAGCCCCGGCGACGGCACAGGAGCGGGAGGTGGCGCGATGGTCGCTGAAGGCGCTACAGGCGGCTGCGCCGGCGACGTCGCCGGGCCCGTTGAACCGGTGCACGCGCTGGTCAAGAGGGCAACGGCGAGCGCAGTGAATGGCGAGACGCAAGACCGGCACATCGCTTGCACGACCGCCGGGCAAGCTATCACTCGGAGGTCGTCATGGTCCTCTCGATCTCGTTCATCCTCGCCGTCATCGCCCTCATCTGCGGCATCCTCATGCTCGTCTCCGGCCGCTGGTCACGCTTCCCGCTCGCCGCGATCGCGGTCATCTGCCTGGCGCTCAATCAGAGCGGTCTCATCAAGTGACCTAGGGCGCTACAGGTCGCCCGTGTGCTTGGCACCCGGGCTACCATGCGCCCACAAATGGCCGCTCGACCGGTCCATCTGTTCGAGGCCGGCGTCATCACCGAGCAGCGCTTGGCGGGTCTGGCGGAGGCCCCCGCGGCGCTCGGACCGGCGATCGCGGAGCGCCTGGGCTGCGAGAAGCGCGTCCGCATCCCCTTCGTCCCGCGGGATCGGCTCCTCACCGCCGCTCGCGACGCGTGTCGCACGCTCGCCGACGGCGTCCTCGCGAGCATGCGCTCGGGCGCGACCTGCGGCGTCATCGGCGGCGAGTGCACGCTCGTCGCCGGCACGCTCTCCGGAGCGCTCGCGGCGGAGCCCGAGCTCCATCTCGTCTACTTCGACGCGCACGGCGACTTCAACACCCTCGCGACGACGCCCTCGCACTTCATCGGCGGCATGTGCCTCGCGCACGTGTGCGGTCGCTCGATCGCGCCGCTCCTGTGGCCAGGCTCGCGGAAGATCGCGGACGATCGCGTCGCGCTCGTCGGCGCGCGCGCGCTCGACCCGGGCGAGATCGGGAACCTCGAACGGTCCCGCGTGCTGCGCGTCCCGTTCGACGCCGACCGCGCGGACGCCCCGGGCCTTGTCGCGTTCGCCCGGCGCAAGCGCGTGTGGATCCACATCGACATCGATGTCGTCGATCCGCGCGAGTTCCCGGCGGTCTCGTTCCCCGCGCCGCGCGGGCCATCGCTCGCCGCGCTCCGCGAGGTCCTCCGGACGGTCGCCTCGGTCGCGGACGTGTGCGGCTTCGAGCTCTGCGCCTACGACCCGCGCAAGGATCGCGATGGCACGCTCGTCGGTCCGCTCGTCGACGTCGTCTCCGAGCTGATGGCGCCAGTCGCCATCTAGACGGCCGCCTCGCGGCAGGCATCCTGACGCTCATCGATCGGTGTTCCCGAGCTAGTCTTCCCGGCGGTGCAGCCATCGAGTACGCCTTCGAGCAACTGGCGTTCTCGCTACCTGGCGCGACGTGCCGAGTGCCGCTCACGCGGTCTGCGTTCCCTCCGCTCGAGCATCAGAAACGCCTGCATCGTGAGCGGCGCGACAGCGTACGTTCTCCTCTTCGCGAGCTGGCCGGCCGCGGTCCTCGTCTCGCCGGGGATCGCGTGGCTCGTCGCGCTCTATCGCCTCTACGAGGTCCGGGATGTCACGCCCGAATCGTTGGCTGACGTCCGCCTCAACGCGGCGGTCACTTTGCCCTCCGGTGTCGTCCTGGTGTTCGATCGGCACGGACATCCGATCGATGAGCTCTCTGGACCGCACGCCACTGTGAAAGACCTCGTCATTCATGAGATGGCGCCCGCTGGAAAGTTCTTCACGATCGAGGCGTCGAGCACGCCCGAGATGTGGACCGGCACCGGCGACTACGGCAGTAGTCAGCGACTGCCGCGTGAAGTCACACTCAGAGCATTTGAGAGCCACTCCGCCGACTGGGCCGGACGTGCATTAGCCGGGCACCCGGCGGGTCAGGCCACGTGGGTGCCCGAGGTACCGAACTGGACGCCGGGACCCGCCGATATCTGGCTCGTGATCCGGGACGCCGCGCTCGCTAGCTAATCCGCGTCGAGCGTGTTTCCCACGGTGAGCTCGCTGAGCCAGTCCTCGAGCTGACCGCCGGAGCGGCCGTCGTCGCCACGCAGGGACTTCGCGAGGCGGGTGGTGCGCGGTGGCTCGGGGAGCGGCCGCGCCGCCCAGTGTCTCGTGACGTTCGCGAGGTCCTGAGCGGACGCGGCCATCTTCTCGTTACCTCCTGCTAGACGTCGCTGTACAGATAGAACTCGTACGGGTGCGGCCGGAGCGCGACCTCTTTCGCGCTCTGCCGCTTGATGCCGAGCCAGGTCTCGATGAGGTCCTCCGTGAAGACGCCGCCGCGCATGAGGAAGTCGCGGTCCGCGTCGAGCGCGTCGAGCACCTCCTCGAGCGATCCAGGGGTCTGCTTGATCTTGCGCTTCTCCTCGTCCTCGAGGTCGTAGAGGTCGACATTCATCGGCTCCGGAGGCTCGATCTTGTTGAGGACGCCGTCGAGCCCCGCCATGAGGCACGCCGAGAACGAGAGGTACGGGTTGCAGGACGGGTCCGGCGCGCGGAACTCGAGCCGCCGCGCCTCCGGCTTGTCGAAGTATGTCGGGATCCGCACGCAGGCCGAGCGGTTGCGGATCGAGTAGACGAGGTTGATGGGGGCCTCGTAGCCGGGAACGAGACGGCGGTAGCTGTTCGTCGTCGGCGCCGCGAACGCGAGGATCGCGGGCGCGTGCTTCAGCAGGCCGCCGATGTAGTGCCGCGCGGTCGGCGACAGCAGCATGTCGCCGTCCTTGTCATAGAAGGTGTTCGACCCGTTCTTCCAGAGGCTCTGGTGCGTGTGCATCCCGGAGCCGTTGTCGCCAAAGAGCGGCTTCGGCATGAACGTGACGACGTAGCCGTTCTGCGCGGCCACGTTCTTCGTCACGTACTTGTACTTCAGGACCTTGTCGGCCATCTCCACGAGCGTGGAGAAGCGCATGTCGATCTCGGTCTGCCCGGCGGTACCGACCTCGTGGTGGTGGACCTCGATCGCGATCCCCGCGTCGATGAGCGCGCGGACCATCTTCGAGCGGAGGTCCTGGAGCTTGTCGGCGGGCGGCACCGGGAAGTACCCCTCCTTGTAGCGCGGGCGGTGCGCGAGGTTCGGGATCCCGCCGTCCTTACCGGAGTTCCAGATGCCTTCCTCGGAGTCGATGTAGTAGTAGCCGAAGTTCTGCGCCTGATCGAAGCGGATCGAGTTGAAGATGTAGAACTCGATCTCCGGTCCCCAGAACGAGGTGTCGGCGATCCCGGTCGTGGGGAGGAACGCCTCGGCCTTCTTCGCGACGTAGCGCGGGTCGCGCGAGTACGGCCCCCGCGTGAGCGGGTCGACGACGTCGCATATGAGGTTCAGCGTCTTGACGCCCAGGATCGGATCGATGAACGCACTGTTCGCGTCAGGCAGAAGGAGCATGTCGCTCTCGTGGATGTGCTGGAAGCCGCGGATCGACGAGCCGTCGAAGCCGATGCCGTCGACGAAGAGGCCCTCGCCGAGCTCCTCGATCGGGATCGAGAAGTGCTGCCACGTCCCGGGCAGATCGACGAAGCGAAGGTCGACGATCTTCGTCTCGGTCTCTTTCGCGAGCTTCAGGACGTCCTTGGGAGACGTCTTCGGGCGAGCGGGTGCCGCGGTGGCGGGCCGCTCGGCGCGTTCCATGGTCAGGGTCATGTGTAACTCCCCACGCGTGTTTGAGCCAGAAGCGTGCTCCACAGGCTGTGCGAGGTGAACGGTCCCTCGGTTGCGCTTGTGTCGTGAAACGGTGCCAAAGCGGACGGCGCCGGGCTTCGGGCCATGACCATCCGTAAGAGGCGCTCCCTCGTGGCCACGACCGAACCGAAACCTTCGTAGCGCCCTCTCGCCGCTGACCCCGGCATGCCCGACGCCGCAGGCTTCCGGCATGGACAAGATCAACAGCGGCGACACCGCCTGGCTCCTCGCGTCGGCGGCCCTCGTGATGCTCATGACGCCGGCCCTCGGGTTCTTCTACGGCGGCCTGGTGCGCCGCAAGAACGTGCTCGCGACGATCATGCACAGCTTCTTCATCCTCTGCCTCATCTCGGTCCAATGGGTCCTCTGGGGTTACTCGCTCGCGTTCGGACCGGACATCAACGGGATCATCGGCGGGCTCGACTGGGTCGCCCTCCGCGGGGTCGGTCAGGAGCCCGGCCCGTACGGCGCGACGGTCCCGCACGAGGCCTACATGGTCTTCCAGATGATGTTCGCCGTCATCACGCCGGCGCTCATCACCGGCGCGTTCGCCGAGCGCAAGCGGTTCAAGGCCTTCGTCGTCTTCACGCTGCTCTGGGCCACGCTCGTCTACGACCCGGTCGCGCACTGGGTCTGGGGCGGCGGCTGGCTCGGCAAGCTCGGTGCGCTCGACTTCGCGGGCGGCACCGTCGTGCACATCACGAGCGGCGTCTCGGCGCTCGTCGCCGCGCTCGTCCTTGGCAGGCGCGTCGGCTTCGGCCGCGAGCCGATGGACCCGCACGACGCGACGATGACCGTCCTGGGCGCGTCGCTCCTCTGGTTCGGCTGGTTCGGCTTCAACGCCGGCAGCGCGATCACCTCCGGCGGGCTGGCCGCGAACGCGTTCGTCGTCACGAACACCGCCGCCGCGATGGCCGCGCTCACCTGGATGACGGTCTCGTGGCTACACAAGGGCGCTCCGAGCGTCCTCGGCGCGGCCGCGGGGGCGGTCGCCGGGCTCGTCGCGATCACACCGGCGTCGGGGTACGTCGACGTATCGGCGTCCATCCTCATCGGCCTCGGCGCCGGCACGTTCTGCTACCTCGGGATCCAGGTCACCAAGCGCCTGCGCGTCGACGACGCGCTCGACGTCTTCGGGGTGCATGGCGTGGGTGGGGCCTGGGGCGCGCTCGCGACCGGCGTGTTCGCGACGGTCGCCGTGAACTCCGGGGCCGCGGACGGCCTCGTCTACGGCAACCCGGCGCAGCTCGGGATCCAGGCGATCGCCGTCCTCGCGTCGATCACGTACTCCGCGGTCATGACGTTCGTGATCCTCAAGGTCATCAACCTCTTCGTGGGCCTGCGGGTCGGCGAGCACGAGGAAGTCCTCGGGCTCGACGCCTCACAGCACAGGGAGACCGCGTACGTCTAAGTACTGGAAGGTGGGCTGGATCGCAGGCTTGCCGCAGGCGAGCCCGGTCCACGACTAGAAACAAGGAGGTCGAGATGGAGTTCCTGGCGTTCGCGTCCTTCGCGGTCCTCGTCGTCGGCTGGATCGTCGCACCGTCGCACTCCATGCCAGCCGCGACGACCGAGCTCGACAAAGCGGCCTAGCTCCCGCCAAAAGCACTACAATCCGTACTGCTAGGGGTGCGCGTCAGCGCTGAGAGGCGGTAACTCCCCGCCAACCCTGAAGACACCTGATCCGGGTCATACCGGCGGAGGGAAGCAGTGACGATCTCCCCAGAGACTCCAGCCTTCTTCGGCGCGCGGTTCTCTCTCTATCCCATGACCGACCGGTACGTGCCGGTCATCCTCGACGCGATCAAGGGACTCAAAGACACCGGCCTCGAGGTCGAGACCGACGACGTCTCGACATTCCTCGGCGGCGATCGCGACCGCGTCTTCGGCGAGGTCGAGCGCGTCTTCGCGTGCGCCGCCAGGAGCGGCGAACACGTCGTCATGACGCTCCTGCTCTCGCACGGCTGCCCCGGCGAGACGTACTGCGAGGCGACGGGTGACGTGCGGCCCGCGCCGAGCGCCGCGCGCCGGAACGGCAAGACCGGCGTCGAGGTGAGCGCGCAGTGGTCGCTCTACCCGCTCGGACGTCCCGAGTACATGGACGTCATCGACCGCGAGATCGGCCGCACACGGGAGGCAGGCGTCTTCGCGCGCGGCGCGCACTTCGTCTCTGCGTTGCACGGTGATCTCGGCGACGTTCTGCGCGCGGTTCGCACGTCCTTCGACGCGGCCTGCGCCGACGTCCCGCACGTCGCCGCGCACGTCACCGTCTCCACGAACAGCCCCACACCGAGCGGGAGGTCCTGACATGAGCTTCTCTCTCGCCCGCCTCGTCGGGCTCGCGGGGGCGTCAGTCGCGCTCGTCGCGTTCTTCCTGCCGTGGGTCACGTACACCCAGCGGACCTTCTCCGCCTTTGATCTCGCCACCTCGCTCCCGCCCGCGCTCGCGGCGGTCAAGGCCGGCGGCATCAAGGGCTTCGACGTCGGGCTCTGGGCCGTCGCGCTCGCCGCGGTGCTCGCGATCGTGTTCCTCCTCGCGTCCGCGGCGCGGCCCGCCGATCCGCGAGAGGGCCGCTTCCGGCTCTGGGCGACCTCCGCCGCGGTCGTGGGCCTGGCGTTCGCGCTGCTCTTCGTCGCGAGCGGGTTGCTCGGCGGGACGCCGGGGATCGACTTTGCGCCCGCGGCCATCCGGCCCGACAACCAGGTGAAGGCGACGATCGCGAAGGCGATCGCGGCCGGCGACTTCGTCGGCATCGGCATCGGCGCTTATCTCGCCGTCGCCGGGTTCGCCATCTCCGCGATCGGCGCGCTCCTCGCGCGTCCCGCGCGCCAGGAGGGCGTCTGGCGCACGCAGGACTTCGTGCTCCTCGCGATCCTCGCGGTCGTCTTCGGCGCGATCTACTGGGCGTGGCTCCAGCCGTACCTCTGGATCGAGGGCATCGCCGCGCAGTTCGGCCAGGAGCTCCTCTTCGGGCTCTGGTTCGTGAGCGGTCTCCTCGGCGGCTACATCATTCGGCGCCCCGGCGCGGCCTTCCTCTCGGAGACGCTCGCCGCATTCGCGGAAGTGCTCCTTGGCGCCCCGGCCGGCCCGATCCTCATCGTCACCGGCTTCATGCAGGCGCTCGGCCCCGAGCTGACGTTCGCCGCGACGGGCTACCGGCGCTGGGGCTGGGGCACCATGGCGATCGCCGGCGCGGCCGCGGGCATCGTCGCGCTCCCCTGGAACTGGCTTCGCCTTGGCTATTTCGCGCTCGACCCCGGGCTCATGGCGGGGCTCTTCGTGACGCGCATCATCGCCGGCATCCTCGCGGGCCTGCTCGCGAAGCTCATCGGCAACCTCGTCGCCGCGACCGGCTCGCTCAACTACTTCGCGCTCGGCCGGGAGCGAGTGCGAGAGGTCTAGGCACGTTCGCGCGCGCCGAGTCGCTCACCGTCCGCCACGTCGGACGCAAGCGACCGGCGCTGCGCGAGCTCGACCTCGAGTGGCGCGAGGGCGAGCGCCTCCTGCTGCTTGGCCCGAGCGGCGCGGGTAAGAGCACGCTCGCGCTCTGCCTCGACGGCGTGATCCCGCATTCGCTCGAAGCGCACTGGGAGTCCGGGCGCGTCACGGTCGAGGGTCGCGACACGCGCACGTCGGGCCTCTCGGAGCTCGCGCGGACCGTGGGCGTGCTCTTCCAGGATCCCGAGACGCAGCTCGTCATGCTCGAGACCGACGACGAGATCGCGTTCGGCCTCGAGAACCTCGGCGTCCCGCGGGAAGAGATGCACGGTCGCGTGGCCGCGGCGCGCGCGGCCACCGGGCTCGGACCCGATACGCCGCGCCTGCTCGAGCGGCTCTCGGGGGGAACCAAGCAGCGCGTCGCGCTCGCGTCCCTCCTCGCGATGGCCCCGCGCGGACTGGTCCTCGACGAGCCGACCGCGAACCTCGATCCGCGCGGCGCGAGCGAGGTCCTCGCCGCGTTCGCGGCGCTCTGCGCCGATCGGGAGCGTTCCTTTCTGCTCGTGGAGCATCGGCTCGATCTCGTGCTCGGCCTCGTCGACCGCGTCGCGGTGCTCGGAGACGACGGCCGGCTCGCCCTCGACGCGGACCCCGAGACCGCCTTCATGCGCGAGGCCGAGACGCTCGAGCGGCTCGGCGTCTGGTCTCCGGAGCTCGCCCGGCTCGCGTTGCTTCTGGGCTCGAACGAGCTGCCTCGCGACGTCGCCGGCGCGGCGCGGCTCCTCGTGGAGCGCTGGCCTCGCGATACGGCCATCGCATCGCCAGGGCCCCGCATGGGATCCGTCGTTGTCGCCGCCCGCGATGTCGCGTACCGCTATCGCCAGTCCGATCGCGACGCGGTCTCCGGCGTCTCGCTCGACGTCCGCGCCGGCGAGATCGTGGCGCTCGTCGGGGCGAACGGCGCGGGGAAAAGCACCCTCGGGCTCCTGCTCGCGGGCGCGCTCGCGCCGGCAAGAGGCGCGGTCGCCGTGGGCGGACGGCCCCTCCGCGGGGTCGATCCCGCGCGCGTCGCCTACGTCTTCCAGTACCCCGAGCGCGGCTTCCTCGCCGCTACGGTGCGCGAAGAGATCGCCCTCGCCGCTCGCGGGACGGCGTCGCGCGATCCGGACGAGCTCCTCGAACGGTCCGGGCTCGCGCGCCTGGCCGAGGCGAATCCACACTCGCTCTCCCACGGTGAGAAGCGGCGGCTGTCGGTCGCGAGCGCGCTCGTGAGCAGGCCGGACGTGCTGATCCTGGACGAGCCGACGTTCGGGCAGGACCTCCGGCACACCCGCGAGCTCGTCGCGCTCCTCGACGAGGAGCGAAGCGCCGGACGCGCGATCCTCCTCATCACACACGACCTCTCGCTCGTCGCGGACGTCGCTGACCGGACGATCGCGATGGCGGACGGGCGCGCCCGTTTCGACGGTGCGCCGGCCGCGCTCTTCGCGCGGCCGGACGTCCTCGCGCGCTGCTCGCTCGCGCCGCCCCCTGTCGCCGAGGCGTTCGCGCTGGCACACGAGCGCGACCCCGCGATGCCCCAGCTCGTCGGCCTTCGGAGCGCGCGCCTCGTTCTCGCAGGCGGCTCGCTACCGCGCCCAAGAGCCGCTCTCCCTCCCCCGACGACCCCGGGTTCAAGGCCGGCTCCGCCGACGAGGGCGCGGGCATGACGCCACTGGGCCGAGTGGACCCGACGGTGAAGCTCGCGACGGTCCTCGCGCTCTCGCTCGCGCTCGTCGTCGTCATCGACCCCGTGACCCCGGCGCTGTTCCTCGCCGTCACGCTCGCCGCCGCCCTGACGCTCGCGCGGGTGCCGGCGGCGACGATCGAGCGCGCCCTCGTGCCGCTTGGCATCGTCGCCCTCGGCTTCGTCTGGAGCAACGCCATCTTCGCCGCGACGCACGAGCCGCCGACCTGGACGCTCGGCCCGATCCGCGCGAGCGAGGCGGGGCTGCGCTTCGGCGTCGCGATCGCCCTCCGCGGGCTCGCGATCGGCATGCTCTCGCTCGCCTTCGTGTGGACGACCGACCCGACCGACCTCGTCGTGAGCCTCATCGCGCACGCCCGACTTCCGTTCCGCATCGGCTACCCGCTCCTCGCGGGATATCGCTTTCTGCCCTTCTTCGCCGACGAGCGCGCGCAGGTCCGCCTCGCGCGCCGTGTCCGAGGGGTCGCGCCGCGCGGCCCGCTCGGCGGGGTCCGCGACGCGGGCGGCGAGCTCATCACGCTCCTGGCCGAGGCGACGCGCCGCGCCACGCGGATCGCGGTCGCCATGGATGCGCGCGCGTTCGCCGCAGCGACGCGCCGCACGTATTACCGCGAGGCCCGCCTCGGCCGCGCCGACGCCGTCTTCGCGCTCGCCGCGCTCGTGCTCGTCGCGGCGATCTTCGCTCTCTCGGCCTCCGCCGGCTGGCTGCGCGTCTGGGACGGGCGCTTCGCGGCGTGAGGGCCGTCGTCGTCGCGCACGGCGATCCCGAGGCCTCCGACCGCGCGCAGTGCCTGCGCGCCGACCTCATCGTCGCCGCCGACGGCGGCGCGCTCGTGTGCGAGCGTTGGGGCATCCTGCCGCAGGTCGTCGTCGGCGACATGGACTCGCTCGGCCGCGAGGGCACCGAGCGGCTGCGGGCGCGCGGCGCGCGGATCGAGGCCTACCCGCGCGTTAAGGACCAGACGGACCTCGAGCTCGCGATCGCGGCCGCCCGGACGGCGGGGGCCGACGAGGTCGTCATCGTCGCCGCGTTCGGCGGACGTCGCCTCGATCACGAGATCGCGAACGTGCTGCTCCTCGCGGAGGGACCGCGCGTGAGCGCAGTCCGCGGCGGGACGACCATGCGCGTGATCCGGGACGGCGAGCGGATCGCGCTCGAGGGCGAAACTGGCGACCTCGTCTCGCTCGTCCCGCTCGGCGGCGATGCCGAGGGCGTGCGCACCGACGGGCTGCGCTACGCCCTCCGGGACGAGACGCTGCGGTTCGCGCGAGCAAGGGGAGTGAGCAACGAGATCGTCGAGCGCCCGGCCGCGGTCGGCGTCGCCCGCGGCGCCCTCCTTGTCGTCAGCACACGTCGGAGCGCGGTCTAGCGGGCCGATCGTCAAAGTGGGCGTTGCTCCGGCTTTGACAGCGGTCCGTCCGCGCTCATCCCTACGCTCCGCTGATGCCTCGCTCCCGCCTGGCGTGCATCGGCCTCGTCTCCGCCGCAGCGCTGCTCTTCCAGGTAGCGCAGACCCGGCTCTTCAGCGCCTCCTACGGGTATCACCTGACGTACCTCGTCATCAGCGTGTCGCTCCTTGGCGTCGGCAGCGGCGCGACGCTGAGCGGCCTCCTCGATCGACGCTCGAGTAGACCAAGTGTCGCCACCCTCGCGCTGGCCGCGGCGGCCAGCGCGCTTGCCGCGCTGCTCGTCGAGACGCATATCGATCCAGGAGCAGCGCTGGCCGCTTCCACCAGCGCGCTTGCCGCGCTGCTCGTCGAGACGCATATCGATCCAGGAGCAGCGCTGGCCGCTTCCATCCTCGTCGCGTATGTCGCGGGCGCCCTGCCCTTCGTCTTTGCGAGCTGGATCGTCGTTCGCAGCCTCCGCGAGGATCCGGCGCTGGCGGGTCGCCTCTATTCGGCGGATCTGGCAGGTGCCGCGGCGGGAAGCCTTCTCGGCTTCGTCGGTCTGCCGTGGCTCGGAGCCGGTGGTCTCTATGGGCTCTCGGCGTGTCTCTCCGCGCTCGCCGCGCTCGCGGTGGCGGGACCGCGAACGCGGACCGTCGCGGGCGTGGCCGTGGCAGCGGCGATGACCGCGGCGCTCACGCTCGCCGGCGACGCGATCGCGCCACCGCAGGCCGGACCGGCGAAGAGGCCCGTCTACGGCGAGAACATCGCCCATCTCGCCACCCGCTGGGATCCGCACGCCCGCGTGGATGTCATCCACTACGACGGCCTTCCGACCGGCGAGCTGTATCGCAACCTCATCGACCCGGGATACGCGGCGCCGCGCCCCGACGCGCACTTCATGCTCCTGGATCAGAGCGCGGCCACGCTGATCCTGGATGGCTCCGCCGACATGAGCGTGCTGCGCGCCAGCATCATCGCCGCTCCGTACGAGCTGCTGAACCGACCGCACGTGCTGATCATCGGTCCGGGCGGCGGCATGCGCGGAGCCCTCGCCGATTACAGCGGTCACGTCTATTCAGCCGATCGCGTGAATGTGGTGGAGGACGAGGCCCGCAGCTTCGTCATGCGGTCTGCCGAGCGCTACGACCTCATCCAGATGACGGCCGTCGACAGCTGGGCCGCCCTGGCGAGCGGCGCGTATGCGCTGTCCGAGAGCTACCTCTACACCGCGGAGGCATTTGACGACTACCTGCGGCACGTCACCGATCCCGGCGCGCTGGCGGTCGGCCGGTTCTACCGCGATCCGCCGACCGAGATGCTCAACACGGCCGCGCTGGGGGTCGATGCCATGCGCAGGCGCGGCGTCGCCGACCCGCACGCGCACCTGATGGTCCTGCGCTACCTGGACTTTGGTCTGCTCATTGTTCGCACCGCCCCGTTCGATGCGGCCGCAACCGACGCGATCCGACGGTTCGCGAGCGCGCACCGTTTCACGGTCGCCTACGACCCGCTCGATCGCACGGGTCCGTTCGCGGAGGCGCTCGTCGGGACACCGGTGCCCGCGACGGACGACCGGCCGTTCTTCTTCGCGAACGATCCGGGAGGCCGCGTCCCGATGGCCTACCTCATCCTCGTCGCCGCGCTCGTTCCGGCCGGGATTCTGTCTTGGGCGCTGCTCTTGCTTCCCCTGCGCAAGACGATCGGTCCGGCACTCGTGACCTCCCTCGCTCGCCGGACGACGGTCCAGGCTCTCGCCGTCGGCTTCGGCTTCATCGCGGCGGAGATCATCCTGCTCCAGCGACTGACGCTGTATCTCGGTCAGCCCGCACTCGCCCTCGCGCTTGGGCTCGCGGCCCTCCTCATCGGCGCCGCTCTTGGGTCGGCGGCCTCGGCACGTGGGAAGCTCAGCGTCGGCCGAGCCGCTCTTGCGAGCGCGCTCATCGTGCTCACCGCGGTCGTCCTCATCGACCACGTGACCGCGGCCACGCTGTCCTTGCCGCTGCTGGCCCGGGCTGCATGCGCCTGCGTCCTGTCGATGGCGATCGGGCTGCCGCTCGGCGCGGTCTTCCCGACGGTGATCGCCTCTGCGGGCTCTCAGGATGACGACCTCGTCTCGTGGGCCTGGGCGGTCAACGGCGCCGCTTCGGTCGTCGGATCGATCGTCGCCGTCGCCGCGGCGCTCGTGCTGGGCTTCACCGTGGTCGGATTGCTCGCGGCCGCGGGCTACGTCGTCGCGGCACTGTCG
>VBDU01000092.1 GCA_005883625.1 Chloroflexota bacterium
CTGCCGCAGCACTTCGCCGCCCTCGACCCGCCATCGCTTCCACATATCAGCAATCACTGTTATATTCTCCCCCCCCGGCGTCAGGAGGTCGGAACGTGTGTCTCACTTGCGGTTGTGACGAGCCTCCGCGGGCGCGTCGCGCCATCGCGGTCACTGATCCCGATCATCCGACGCCCGACGAGCTCGTGCTCATCGCCACCGAGGATGCGCTCGCCCGAGCCGGCAGCTGGATCGGTTGGAACGGGTCCGCGGTCCTCTCGCTGGGCAACGCGTGGACGCCGCACAAGTCGTTGCGGCGGATCACCGATCACCTGGTCGACCACATCGCCCAGATCGAATGCCGCGTGGCTGGCGAATCCGCGGTCGAGGATCTGTGGCGCGGCCGATCGGTGACGCTCGAGTCGGACTGGGCTCGCTTCACGGAGCACGATCTCGACGAAGCCACCGCTCGCATCCGTCGACTGGCGCAGATCTTGGCCGTCCGCCTGCGGGCTCTGCGCGACGACTGGGATGCTGACGCCGGCGAGGAGTGGAGCCTCCGCGCGATCGCCCGACACCTCGCGGACGCGACCGACGCATATGCTTCCCGGCCGGCCGCGACGAAGACCGCCGCGCCACCTCGGACCACGTAGGTGCCGAGCCGCGCGGCGGTGGTCACAGCCGCGATCGGGGACCCGGTCCGGCTGCGTTTGCTGCAGGAGCTCATCGCCGGTCCGGCCGCGGTCAGCGAGCTCGTTCGACGGCTGAAGGCCGGACAGTCCAACGTCTCCAATCACCTGTCGCTGCTGAGAGCCGCCGGACTCGTCGTCCCGCGGCGACGAGGTCGATTGATCGAATACGCGCTCGCCGGCCCGGCCGTCGCGCAGCTCGTCGAGGTGCTGTCCTCTCTCGCGGGCCCACCCCCGGCCGCGCGCCGGGCCGAGCTCGCCGAGGCCCGGACCTGCTACGACCACTTGGCTGGCCGGCTCGGGGTGGCCCTCTTCGATCGACTGACCGAGTCGGGGGCGATCGTCGACGAGCACCGGTCGGGCGTGCTGCGCCTCGGGCCGCACGCGAACGAGGTGTTCGGCCGGCTCGGGGTCGCCCTGGGTCGCCTTCCCCGGAGCCGGCGGCGCTTCGCGTTCCGCTGCCTTGATTGGACGGAGCGCCGGCCGCACCTGGGCGGGGCGCTCGGCGCTGAGGTCGCGCGCGCCTTCGAACGGCAGGGGTGGACCCGCCGCCGCCCACGGAGCAGGCGCCTCGATGCGGCACCCCGCGCTTGGCGCGCCCTCACGGCGAGCGGCGCGTGAGGATCATCTCCTCCTCGACGAACCACGAACCGTCGGCGAGTGCGAGCTCACCGCGCCAACGGCAGCGGCCGGCTGTGATGTCGTAGAAGCGCCAGCGCTCCGCTCGTCCGTCGGGCGTCGTGCCCTCAAGGACGATCTCGTGACCGACCTTCCTGCCCACGAGCCGATGCACCTGATCGTTCGGCGGACTGATGAACGTGATGTCCCATGTGTCATCGGCGGGCCGGTAGAAGCGGATCGTGGTCCCGTACTCGCCCATCTTCCAGCGATCGGCGCGGCGCGCCTCCCGCCGAGGCGCCACGATCACGTCTTGGATCGCTCGACCTTCGAGCGCCCAAAAGAAGTACCACTCGCCGCGTAGCGTGCGCTCCGCGCCGTCGGGCGCGTACTGATGTGACTCGACGTCCCAGCCGCCGACGAACTGACCGAACAGCATCAGTGCCTCGGCGTGCTCGGCATGCGGTCCGGTCGCGCCAACGATGTCCTGCAACGCTCCGAAGGTAGGCCGCGTGCGGAAGCATCGCTATCAGGATCGTGCGGTCGCCCGTCGCAGCGGGAGCACGTTCTTGACAGCGCACGGGACCGACGCCCGGCACGGTGCGGCGCGCTTCGGGGATCTTGGCTCAGTGATCGCGCCTGGGCCGGCCGAGCCGTTCGCGGATCGCGCGAGGCGTCAGTCCGAGGCGACCACGGAGCGTGGCGGTCAGGTGGCTGTGGTGCGAGAAGCCCAGGTCGGCGGCGATCGTGGCGACGGACGGGTCGCCAGCCTCGATGCGGCCCAGCACCGCGGCCACGCGCAGGTCGGTGAGATACCGGTGGACGCTCACGCCCGTGTGGACACGGAACTGACGAGCGAGATGGAACGGCGAGTAGTCGACCAGGCGTGCGACCGACTGCAACGTCCAGTGGTCCTCCGGTCTCTCGGCGAGAAGCGCGCGAACGCGGTCGACTTTTGCCCGTGCGGCCGGGCTCGTCGAGCATTGCCGCTCCGGCGCGAGGCCGGCCGTGATCGAGCGGAGGAGATCGAGGGCCAGAACGTCTACCAGCAGGGCGTCATCGCCGCGCCGCGCCGCGGCGAGCAGGAGGCCAAGCGTGTAGCGCAGCCGGACGTCCAGCCGCGTGACGCGCACGCGCTCCAGTGTCGTGGAGAGCGCTTCCTCGACGATGCCGGTATCGAATCCGAGGGTGACCGCGGTATCGCCGTCGTCGGTCGGATGGCCCATCCGATACTCCAGGCCCTGCGGGAACACGACCCCGAGGGCCTGATGGACGAGATGCTCGTCATCGCGAGCGTGCACGGTGAACAGGCCCGAGAGCGGAAGTCCGACCCATGTGCGATCGACGTAGTAGGTCAGGCTCGGGCCGGAGCGCCGCAGGTCGCACGTGACCGTCATCACCTTCACCAGGGGGCTCGCGAATCGCAGCTCGGACCACGAGACGGCGCGCGGCCCGGCGGCTTCGGTCACTCTGGAAGGATACGAACTGGCGTGGCGTCGTCGAGGAGATGAGCCATGTACACCCCAGAGGAGCGCGAGCGCGTGCGTCGTGAGCTCATCGCCGCGGCGCGGGCGGATCCACGGATCGCGGCGGCGGCCCTCACCGGCTCGGCCGCGGTGGGACGCGAGGATCGCTGGTCGGACATCGACCTTGCGTTCGGCCTCAGCGAGGACTCTCAGATCTCGTCGGCCCTCGACGACTGGACCGCTCGCATGTACGAGGAGCACGGCGCCGTCCATCACATGGACGTGCGGTCGGGCACGTGGCTGTACCGCGTGTTCATGCTCGCGAACAGCCTGCAGGTCGACCTCGCATTCGCGCCGCAGGGGGACTTCGCGGCGAAGGCGCCCACCTTCCAGCTGCTGTTCGGGACCGCGCCGGAGCGTCCGTCCACGCCCCCGTCGGCGGAGCAGCTGATCGGCTGGGCGTGGCTCTATGCGCTCCACGTCCGATCGGCGCTGGCCCGCGGAAAGCTGTGGCAGGCCGAGTACATGGTCAGCGCAGCACGTGACTCGATCCTCGCCGCGGCGTGCCGGCGCCACGGTGTGCCGGCCGCCGAGGGTCGCGGGATGGATCAGCTCCCCGACGCGGTGACCGATCCGCTGCGCGACGCGCTGGTCGCACGCCTCGGGCCGGACGAGCTGGTCCGCGCCTTCGGCGTCGTGATCGACCGCCTCATCGACGAGATCCGACAGACCGACGCCGTGCTCGCCGGGCGTCTCGAGCCGGCGCTCAGCGATCTCTTCTCGAGCGCCCGCGCGGCCAGTGCGTCGCGCACCGATCCGCGCTGACCCGCCGGAGCTGCCCTGTCCGTGGGCCATCCACCCTCGTGCCGTCTGGCCTGATTACAGGCCACCGCTGCTGTCGATTTCGCTACTGTTCCCGCGTGATCTCGTCAGATTTCGGTCGCCTGAATCGCACTCAAGAGGTCGGGGGTTCGCCCCCCAGCTCCACACGACGATGAACCGCTTCACGCAGGGCGATCCCGAACGCGCCGCGAACATCGCGTTCATCCTCATCTTCCTCGGCATCATCGCCGTCGGCGCGCTCACGATCTGGCTCTTCTACGGAGCCAGCTTCTAGCCGAGGACTCAGTACCATCCCTTCGACGAGAGGGGAGTCCCTGATGGCCACCGAGCATCTCCAGAACTACATCGACGGCCGGTGGGTCGACGCGTCGACAGGCGATTCGTTCGCCGACATCGACCCTGCCACCGGCGAGACGATCGCGAGCGTCACGAAGTCCGCGACCGCCGACGTCGACCGTGCGGTCGATGCGGCGCGGCGCGCTTCGGACCAGTGGCGCCTCTATCCGGCACCGAAGCGCGGCGAGATCCTCTACCGCGCGGGCGAGCTCATGCTCCGGCGCAAGGAGGAGCTCGCGCGCGAGATGACGAAGGAGATGGGCAAGGTCCTCCCCGAGGCCCGCGGCGACGTCCAAGAGGGCATCGACATGACCTACTACATCGCCGGCGAAGGCCGCCGCCAGTTCGGCGACGTCGTGCCCGCCGAGCTCCCGAACAAGTGGGCGATGAGCATGCGACACCCCGTCGGCGTCGTCGCCGCCATTACGCCGTGGAACTTTCCCCTGGCCATTCCGACGTGGAAGATCATGCCCGCGCTCGTCCTCGGGAACGCCGTGGTGTTCAAGCCCGCGTCGTACACGCCGCTCCTCGCCGTGCGCCTCGTGCAGGTCCTCGAGGAGGCCGGCCTGCCGAAAGGCGTCCTCAACCTCGTCCTCGGGTCGGGTGGCGAGCTCGGCGACCACCTCGTGACGCATCCGGGCGTCGACCTGATCTCGTTCACGGGCTCGTCGGACACGGGCTCGCACATCAGCGAGCTCGCCGGGCGCCTGCTCAAGCGCATCTCCTGCGAGCTCGGCGGAAAGAACGCGATCGTCGTCCTCGACGACGCGGACGTCGACCTCTCGCTCGACGGGATCGTGTGGTCCGCGTTCGGAACGTCGGGACAGCGCTGCACCGCGGCGTCGCGCGTGATCGCGCAGCGCGGCGTCGCGCACGACCTCGTCGAGAAGCTCGTCGGTCGCGCGAAGAAGCTGAAGCTCGGTAACGGGCTCGAGGCGTCGACCGACGTCGGCCCGGTCGTCTCCGCGCAACAGCTCGAGCGAGTGCACTCCTTCATCCCGGTCGCCGAAAAAGAGGGTGCGACGGTCGCGGCCGGCGGGCGCGTGTCCACGGAGGGTCCTCTGGCGAAGGGCTTCTTCCACGAGCCGACCGTCATCGTCGACGTGAAGCCCAACATGCGCGTGGCGCAGGAGGAGATCTTCGGCCCGGTGACGGCGGTCATCGAGGTCACGGGGATCGACGAGGCGATCAAGGTGCTGAACTCCACGAAGTACGGCCTGTCCTGTTCCGTGTACACGCGCAACGTGAACCACGCGTTCCGGTTCATGCGCGACGCCGAGACCGGGCTCGTGTACGTGAACGCGGGGACGATCGGTGCGGAGATCCAGCTTCCGTTCGGCGGCATGAAGGCGACCGGGAACGGCCACCGCGAGGCTGGGCGCGCAGCGCTCGACGTGTACTCGGAGTGGAAGTCGATCTACGTCGACTACTCCGGCAAGCTTCAGCGCGCTCAGATGGACACGGTGGAGGGCGTGAAGACCGCGCCCTGAGATCGTCGGCCTTGTCGCGCTGGTCTGTCTGAGGCTGACGCCATCGCGCGCCGTTTAGCTCCGGCCGTCGTCAGCGCCCGACGGGCGTTCACGAGGCAGCGTGAACCGCACGTGCGTGCCGCGTCCGGGGTCGCTGCTCGCGGAGATCGTGCCGCCGTGGGCCTCGACGAGCTGCTTCGCGATCGCGAGGCCAAGTCCCGCGCCGCGCGACTCCGGGGACTTGTAGAACCGGTCGAAGACCCGCCCGAGCGCCTCAGGAGGGATGCCCGCACCAGTGTCGGTCACGCTGAGCGCGACCCCGCCCTCGCCGCCCGGCGCCGCTTCGACCTGTACCCGGCCGCCGCGCGGCGTGTAGCGGAGGGCGTTCGCCACGAGGTTCGTGAGGACCTCCCGCACTCGGACGGGGTCGACGTCGATGGCCGCGAGCTCTGACGAGGCGGCGGTCTCGAGCGACACACCTGCCTGCTCCGCCTGCGGCGCGAACGCTCCCGTCGTTTCGCGCGCGAGCGCGGCGAGGTCCGTGGGCTCGCGGTGCAAGGCGAGCGCGCCGGCCTCGGCGAGCGACAGCGTGCGCAGGTCCTCGACGAGCCGCGAGATCACGTTCGTCTCGTCGAGGATGGTGCGCAGGTGCGGCTCGTCCGGCGGATAGACGCCGTCGAGCAGCGCCTCGAGGTTGCCCTGCACAACCGAGAGCGGCGTGCGTAGCTCGTGGCTCACGTCGGCGAGGAGGTGCCGCCGCTGCTCTTCGGCGGTCTCGAGCCGCGAGCTCATGGCGTTGAAGGCGCGGGCGAGCGAGCGGACCTCTCGCGGGCCGCGCTCTTGCACGCGCGCCGAGAGGTCGCCGCCCTCGATGCGACCGGCCGCGTCGATGAGGTCGCCGAGCGGAGCCGTGAAGCCACGAAGACCCCGGCCGGCGAACACGACCACGGCGAAACCCGCGGCGAGGATGAGCGCGACCAGCCAGCCGCCCCGCGGCCCTGCCAGCTCGAACGCTCGCAGCAGGGCCGCGATCGCGACGGCAAGGACCGCTAGGAAGACGAGCATCGCGCCGGTCGCGAACAACAGGACGCGACGCATGAAGCGTCGACGCATCGGTCGCCACTGGCCGCCCTGCGGGGGGAACGGCTCGTTCTCGGGCCACCACGGCGGTCGCCCCCGCCGGCCGTGCCAGCCTCTCCTCATGCGTCCGGCTCCGCGAACCGATAGCCGACGCCGTAGACGGTCTCCACGTAGCGCGGGGATCCCGGGTCGGGCTCGATCTTCCGGCGGATGTTCTTCACGTGCGCGTCGATCGCGCGCTCGTACGACTCGAACGCGACGCCCCGGATCGTGTCGAGCAGCTGCGCACGCGTGAACACGCGGCCCGGCTCGGCGGCGAGGGCGGCGAGGAGCTGGAACTCCGTCGGTGTGAGGTCAACGGCCCGGCCCGCGACCGCCGTCTTCATCCGCGGGAGATCGAGCGTCACGTCACCGACCGTGACGACCTCACTCTTCGTCGCCGGGCGCTCGGTCCGGCGCAACACCGCACGCACCCGTGCGACGAGCTCCTTCGGGCTGAACGGCTTCGTGACGTAGTCATCGGCACCGAGCTCCAGTCCGACGAGCTTGTCCGACTCCTCGCTGCGCCCTGTGAGCATGACGATCGGTACCGCGGACTCCGCGCGGAGCGCCCGCGTCACGTCGAGGCCGTCGAGCTCGGGGAGGCCGAGGTCGAGGACGACGAGATCGGGACGTTCGGTCCGCGCGGACGCCAGCGCGGCCTTCCCGTCGTACGCGGTCACGACGGCGAAGCCCGCATGCTCGAGGTAGTCGCGCGCGAGCTGGAGGATCTTTGGCTCGTCGTCGACCACGAGGATCCGCTTCACCGCGGGCATCCTACGGAGCCCGCCGCACGACGACGCGCGAAAGGACGGAGGCGGCGCCTCCGTCCTTCGCCTCGCGGACGGGTCGGCGTCAGCGTCCGGTCGGCGGTGCGGAGCCGGGGCCGGCGTCCGCGCGCGGCGCCTCGCCGTGGGCCTGCTTGTGCCACTCCTCGAGACGCGCCTGCCGGTCGCCCCAGTAGCCGTGGCCGCCCGGCCCGCCGTAGCGGCGACCCCAGCCGCCCCAGAACGCGCTACGCAGCAAGAGGAAGATCAGGACGAAGAAGAGGAGCGGGAAGAAGAACCCGAATCCGAAGAAGAATGGGTGGTAGTAGACCGCGGGCGCCGCCACCGCGGTGCCGCTCGTTGCGACCCCCTGCGCGACGCCGAGGTTGTACGCGCCGACGCCCACGATGAGGGCGATGACGAGCGTGACGATGAGTCCGACGATGCCTCGCATGTCCTCGTGCTCCTTTCGTTTCGTGCGAGGCGAAGGCTGCGCTCCGATCGTGAAGCGGGTGTGAAGGTGCTGGGGAGAGCTCTGCGCCGCCTAGCGCAGGATCGAGTCGAGCCAGCGCGCCGCGGCTTCGACCGCCTCCGGCTCGGCGGCGCCGAAGTCGTGGCCCGCGCCCGCGATGACGACGAGGTCGATGCGCGGGTTGCGGCCCGCGATGCGCTCGAGCACGCCGAGCGGACCGAGCTCGTCGCGCTCGCCCTGCACCACGAGCGTGGGGCAGGCGACGGCCTCGAGGGCGGCCTCGTCGTCGGTCCGCGGCCGGCCCGGCGGCGCGATCGGATGACCGAGGATGGCGAGCGCGTCCGGCGGCTCGGCCCGCGCGAGGAACGCGCACATCCGTCCGCCGAACGAACGGCCGACGAGCGCGATCCGCTCCGCTCCCTCCTCGCGCAACCGCTCGCGTGCGCCGCGCAGGTCCGCGAGCTCGCGCTCGTATGCTCGACTCGGCCGCGAGCCGCGCGTCGAGAAGGTGACCGCACGTGCCGCGATGCCGTCCTTCGCCAGGCGAGCGGCAAGAGCGCGGAGGATGGGCTGCCGGTCGTCGCCGCCGTACCCGGGCGCGAGCACCACCGCGCGCGCGCTCAGGCCGGGACCTTCGGGAGCTTCTGCGCGAGCTCGAGCGAGGGCGCGAGCAGATCGCCGACCTGCTCGAGGCGCGTGGGCATGTTCGCCATCGTGAAGGCATCGGGACGACCGAGAGAGGGGATCTCGTCCCACCGCAGGGGCGCGGACACCGGCGCGCGGCGGATCGGGCGCACGCTGTAGGGACCAGCCGTCGACTTCATGCGCACGTTCTGCAGGTAGTCGATGTAGATGCCGCGCCGCCGCGCCTTCGCGAACTCGAGCGTCACGAGCTTGGGCAGCCGCTCGCGCGCGAGCTCCCCGACGCGCAGCGCGAACGCCCGCGTCTCGTCGAACGTGTAGCGGAGGACGATCGGGACGAGCACGTGGATCCCCCGCGAGCCCGTCGTCTTGGGGAAGCCCTCAAGGTGCAGATCATCGAGGACCTGCTTCACGACGCGGGCGACCTCCTTCACGTCGTCCCAGGTCGCGCCCTCGGCGGG
The DNA here is from genome assembly GCA_005883625.1 of Chloroflexota bacterium. Lineage (GTDB taxonomy): Bacteria > Chloroflexota > Limnocylindria > P2-11E > P2-11E > 3-1-20CM-2-70-9. The sequence goes on from VBDU01000092.1 coordinate 8,862, forward strand.
ATCGAGGTCGATCATCACGTTGTCCGGGTGGTCGGGGTCGTCGACGCGGGCGAGCCGTGGGTGGATCTCGATCGCCGTGTAGTTCGCCATCCACACCAGCGTCGCCATGTCGTTCGCGAGGATGTAGTCGTTCTCGGGCTCGTGGGGATCCTTCCAGCTCTTCACCCACTCCGGGGTGAACCCGGGCTTGTTCTTCTGGTAGAAGCTCTGCCCGCTGATCCCGTCGGGGAAGGGTTTCAGGGTGAGCGGCCTGTCGCGCAGCCACGGGATCAGGTACGGCGAGACCTCCGTGTAGTAGCGGATGAGATCCGCCTTCGTGTAGCCGTCCTCGGGCCAGAGCACCTTCTCGAGGTTCGTGAGCTTGACCCGCCTGCCCTCGACCTCGAGCACGGCGGGCACCCGCGGGGCCGGCGCGGTGCCGTCGCCAGAGGGCGGCTTCACCGCGGCCTGCTTCGCGGCGTGCTGCGCCTTCTTCGCCGATTCGACGCGCTCCTCGCCGGTGCAGTCCTTCGGATCGACGTCGGGTCGCAGGCCGCGATACGTGGGATGGCGAAGCGTGCCGTCTCGGGTGATCTCACCGTACGCGACCTCGCACACGAGCTCCGGCAGGCACCAGCGGGCGGGCTGGTTCACCCGCGGCGGCGTGGCGAAGGGGGAGGTTGGCGACTCGTGCTTCTCGAGCATCCCAAGCAGGTCGCGCAGGGTGCGTTCGTCGAAGCCGGTGCCGACGTGGCCGACAGGCTGCAGCTCTCCGTCGCGGTACACGCCCAGGAGGAGCGCGCCGAGCGTCTTCGCGCGCCCGCCCTGCCCCTCGGTCCAGCCGCCGATGACGCAGTCCATGGAGCGGAACGCCTTGATCTTCACCCACGCCGGCGAGCGCGCGCCCGGGACGTACACCGAGTCGAGGCGCTTGGCGACGATCCCTTCGAGACCCTGCTCACGCGCCGCAGCGAACAGCGCGAGGCCCGTCCCGACGAAGCCCTCGGAGCGCCGGATCGCGCCCATCGGCGTCAGCGCGGCGTCGAGCTTGGCGAGCCGCTCGCGCAGAGGACGGCGCGTGAGGTCCTCGCCGTCGAGATACAGGATGTCGAAGGCCTCGTAGACGACCGGCGTCGAGCGTCGGAGCTTGCGGATCGCGGACTCGTCGGTCTGGTGCATCCGGGGCTGCAGGCGCTGGAAGCTCGGCACGCCTTTCGGGTCGAGGGCCACGATCTCGCCGTCGACGATCGCCTGGTAGCCGCCGGTGAGCGCCTCGGCGACCTGCGTGGCCTCGGGGTACTGCTTCGTGCAGTCGAGGAGGTTGCGCGTCTGCAGCCGCACCTCGCCCCCGTCGACGAACGCGAGCGTGCGCACGCCGTCCCATTTCGGCTCGTACACGAAGTCCGGCGAATCGAACGGCTCGTCCGCCGCGACCGCCATCATCGGGGGGACCTTCTGTGCGAGCGGGTCGGCCTTCGGCGGCGTCCCGTGCTTGATCATGAGCCAGTCACGGCCCTCGTTCTGGCGCGTCTTCACGAGGACCCACTCGCCCACGAGGCGCTTGCCCGCGAACTTGATCTTGAGCTCGTCGTCCTTCTCCTCGAGAGTCTCGAACGTCCCCGTGTCCCAGATCGTCATCGTCCCGGCGCCGTAGCCGTCGGGGATCACGCCGTGGAACGTGAGGTACTCGATCGGGTGGTCCTCGGTGTGGACCGCCAGCCGGCGCTTGCCCGCCTCGAGTGGCGGACCGTTCGGGACGGCCCACGACGCGAGGATCCCGCGCATCTCGAGACGCACGTCCCAGTGCAGGCGCGTCGCGTGATGGCGATGGACCACGTAGCGGCGTGTCGCCTCCCCCTTCGGCTGCCGACCCTTCGGCTCGGGCGTCCGGGCGAAGTCGCGTTTGCGCTGGTACTCGGTGAGGCTCACTCTTGCTCTTCCGCCAATTGTCTCGGAGGTCCGTTCATGGCGTCGGCCTCGTTCTCCGCCCTCGTCAAGAGCTACCTCGATGAGCGCTACGAGGAGTCACCGACGTGGGCCAGCATCCTCGGCCTGACCGAGTACGACGAGCGCTCGACGGACCTCTCAGCCGAGGCGTTCCGCCGGCGCGACGCGCGCGTGCTCGAGTGGACCCGGCGCTTCCGCTCCGCGGTCGACGCGGAGCTCGCTCCGAACGAGCGGATCGATCGCGACGTCGTGCTCGCCTCGCTGCGCGGGCGCGAGCTCCTGCAGCCGCGCGAGGAGTGGCGGCGACAGCCGAGCGTCTACTTGAATCCGTCCCTTCAGGGGGTCTTCACGCTCTTCCTCCACCGCCTCCGTCCCGAGCGCGAGCTCGCCGACGCCGCGCGCGCGCGGCTCGAGGCCGTCCCCGAGCAGATCGGGCACGGCAAGGCGAACCTCGATCTGCCGAACGCCCCCCGCGTCTACATCGATCGCGCCATCGGCCAGGCGAAGGCCGCGGCCCGCTACGCGCGCGACCTGGTCCCCGCCGAGGTGAAGGACGCCTCGCTGCGGGAGCGGCTCGCCGGGGCCGGAGCCGTCGCGGGAGCGGCGTACGAGGACTTCGCGGCCTTCCTCGGAGGCAACAAGGAGCGCGCGACTGGCGACTACGCCATCGGCGCGGACCTCTACACCGCGCTGCTCAAGGATTCGGAGCTTCTCCCGTACGACGCGCGCGAGCTGCGCGAGCGCGGCGAGGAGCAGTACGAGCTGCTGTCGGCGGAAGCGAACAGGATCGCCGAGGACATCGACGGATCCGGCGACTGGGTGAAGACCTGCGCGACGCTCAACCGCGTCCACGCGCCGACGCCCGAAGCGATGCGCGCCGAGTACGAGGCGTGGACCGAGAAGGCGCGCACGTTCCTCCGTGAGACCGGCCTCGTGACGCTGCCGGCGGGCGAGCGCTGCAGTGTCGAGCCGTCGCCGCTCTTCCAGCGGCCGATCCTCGCTGTCGCGAGCTACAACGCGCCGCCCGCGTTCAGCGATTCGCGGCACGGCCACTTCTTCGTCCCGTACCCGCCCGACGGGACGCCGCCGGAGGAGGTGCAGAAGCGGCTCGAAGGCAATTCCAGCGCGGGCATCCCCACGACCGCGGTCCACGAGGCGTACCCCGGCCATCACTGGCACCTCGTCATGGCCAAGGCGAACCCCTCCCCGATCCGCAGGACGCACTGGACGTCGTATTTCGGCGAGGGCTGGGCGCTCTACGCGGAGCGGGTGATGCGCGAGCAGGGCTTCTTCACTGACCCGAGGCAGCTCATCTTCCAGTACGAGGCGACACTCTTCCGCGCCGCGCGGATCGTCGTCGACGTCGGGCTGCACTCCGGAGAGATGACCTTCGAGCAGGCCGTCGACTTCATGACCGAGAAGGGGAACCTCACGCCACCGAACGCGCGCGCCGAGGTCGGCCGGTACTGCTCGTGGCCCACGCAGGCGTCCAGCTACCTCACCGGCATGCTCGAGATCGTGGACATCCGCACGCGCTGGCTCGCGCGGAAGGGCTCGAGCGACCGCGCGGCGCTCCGCGAGTTCCACGACGCGATCACGTCGACCGGCTCCATTCCGACCACGCTCGCGGAGCGGGCGATCGCCGCGTGAGCGATCTGCCCTGGTGGGCGATCGCGATCCTTGTGATCGTCGCGATCTGGATCGTGGCAGCCGTGGTCCTCGTCGCCCTCGGTCGGGTCGTCCTCGCGCGCGAGCTCGCGACGATCCTTCCCAACCTCATCCGTCTCTTCGCCGGGCTCCTCCGCGACGGGCGCGTTCCTCTGCGGGCGAAGATCGTCCTCGCGATCGCGTCGCTTTACCTGGCGTCGCCGATCGACCTTATCCCCGATTTCGTCCCGCTGGCCGGAGGGCTCGACGACGCGGTCGTCGCCGGGTTCGCCCTGCGCTTCGTCCTGAGCACGACCGATCCGGCGCTCGTGCGGTCCCACTGGCGCGGCGATCCGGCGACGCTCGAACGGCTCACGCGCTGGCTGCGGGTCGGCGGTGTCATCCCGCCCGCGGTGCCTTGACGAGACCGGGTATGCTCGCGCGGCTGCGCCGCGCGGGAAAACCGAGAGAGACGGCGGCGGCGAGGTGTTCACGATGCCACGGTCCATCTGGCGCGGCGTGATGAGCTTTGGGATGGTCGCGATCCCGGTGCGGCTGTATCTCGCCACCGAGAGCACCAGCAAGGTCTCGTTCAACCTCCTCTGCCCGGAGCACAAGAGCCGCATCAAGAACAAGCGCTGGTGCGTGGAGGGCGACCACGAGGTCGCCTGGGGCGACGTCGTCCGTGGGTACGAGTACGAGAAGGGAAGCTATGTCGAGCTCGATGACGCGGACCTCGAGAAGCTGCCGCTCCGGTCGAGCAAGGCGATCGACATCTCCGGCTTCATCAAGGAGGAGGAGCTCCCGGGCTCCCTCTACTACCAGTCGGCGTATTACCTCGAGCCGGAGAAGTCTGCCGAGAAGCCGTACGCGCTCCTCAAAAAGACGCTCGACAAGACGGGCCGGATCGCCATCGCGAAGTTCGCGCTGCGCGACCGCGAGCGGCTCGTCTCGGTGCGCCCCCACGACGGGGCGCTGCTCATGAACACTCTGCACTGGCCCGACGAGATCCGTTCGACCGGGGACCTCGACATCCCGGAGGACGTGAAGGTGTCTCCGGCGGAGCTGAAGATGGCCGAGAACCTCGTGAACATGATGGCCACCGAGTTCGAGCCGGACGAATACAAGGACGAGTACAAGGAGGCGGTCCTGAAGGTCGTCGAGGCGAAGGTGGAGAAGCGCGAGGTCATCGAGGCCCCCGAGCCCGAGGCGGAGACGACGGTCGTCGACCTCATGTCGGCGCTCAAGGCGTCGGTCGAGAAGGCGAAGAAGGGCGAGGCGAAGACGAAGCGATCCGCGGCCTCGTCTCGGAGCGCGCGCCGCAAGGCTTCGTAGCCTCCTATCCTCGTCGTCGTGCCGCGCGAGACCGACGTCGCAGACGAGGCGCAGCACCCGACGCTCATCGACGTCGCGGCCGCGAGGAGCGGGCTCCCGCGCGGGCTCGTGCCGATGCGGCCACGCCTCGCGCGCCGCGCCTTCAACTCTCCTGACTTCGTCTTCGAGGTGAAGTGGGACGGCATCCGCGCGCTGGCGGCGCGCGACGCCGCCGGGCTGCGCGTCACGGACCGCGCGGGCGGGGACCTCCTCCCCGTCGTGCCCGAGCTGCGCGAGATGAGCCTCCCGGAGGGCACGCTCCTCGACGGCGAGATCGTCGTGTGCGACTCGCGCGGCCGCCCGAGCTACGACCTCCTCGCCGGCCGCGTCGGGCCAAAGGCCGCGAAGCGCGGCCGGGGTCCCGTGTTCGTCGCCTTCGATCTGCTCTACGACCGCGGCCGCGAGCTCCTGCGCCGGCCCCTCGCGGACCGGCGCGCCCGCCTTCTCGCGGCCGGGCTCGGCAGCCGCGTCATCGCGACGCCGGAGCACCTCGACAGCGATGGCGAGCCGTTCCTCGAGGTCGTCGCCGAGTACGGTCTCGAGGGCATCGTGGCGAAGCGGCGCGACGGCCGCTACGTGCCGGGCGGGCGGAGCGCGGAGTGGCTGAAGTGCCCGGTGACGCCACGCGCGGACGTCGTCCTGTCCGGTCTCGTGGTCGAGGACCGGCGGGGGGCGACGCGGGCGCTCTGCGGTCTGCGCGCGGACGACGGCACGCTGGGGTACGCCGGCGACGCGTACGTGCCCCCGTATCTCGGCGCCTGGCTCGAGGAGGCCACCCGCGACTTCGCGAGCGACACCTCCCCGTTCGGCGGCCCCATCGGGATGCGCACCGGCCTGCGCTTTCTTCGGCCGCGCCTCGTCGCCATCGTCGAACACTCGGGTCTTGTCGACGGCGAGCTGCGCGACGCGCGCTTTCGCGCGCTGCGGCTGGACGGCCGAATCGAGGACTGCCGGATCGAGGAACCGGTCGACGTGCCTTCGTCACCGCCGTCCGGCGCGCGTGATCGGCCGCGGCTCGTCGTCCTGCACAGCCTGCCGTTTCAGATGGAGTAGAGCCGCGGACCACGGTCGGCTAACATAGGAAAAACCCCGGAGGTCGCAGCGTGCCGAAGTTCGTGTTCGTGACCGGAGGGGTCACCTCCTCGCTCGGCAAAGGCATCACCGCCGCTTCCCTCGGACGGATCCTCGCCGCGAGGGGCCTTTCCGTCGCGTCGCTCAAGATGGACCCCTACCTCAACGTCGACCCCGGCACGATGTCGCCCTATCAGCATGGCGAGGTGTTCGTGACCGAGGACGGCGCGGAGACGGACCTCGACCTCGGCCACTACGAGCGCTTCATCGACCGTAATGTCACGCGCGCGTCCAACCTCACGACCGGCCAGGTCTACAACGCGGTCATCGCCAAGGAGCGCCGCGGCGACTATCTCGGCGCGACGGTGCAGGTGATCCCGCACGTCACGAACGAGATCAAGGAGCGCATCCATCGCGTCGCGCGCGAGCAGCAGGCGGAGGTCGTCGTCGTCGAGGTCGGGGGGACGGTCGGCGACATCGAATCCCTCCCCTACCTCGAGGCGATCCGCCAGTTCCGGAACGACGTCGGCAGGCAGAACGTCCTCTACATCCACCTCACGCTCCTGCCGCGCGTCGCCACCGGGGAGCTGAAGACCAAACCGACGCAGCACTCGGTGCGCGAGCTACGGGCGATCGGCATCCAGCCCGACGTGCTCATCGCGCGAGCGGACGAGCCGATCGACGACGAGCTGCGCGAGAAGATCGCGCTCTTCTGCGACGTCAAGGTCGACAATGTCATCAGCGAGCCGGACGCCTGGTCGATCTACGGCGTCCCGCTCATGCTCGAGGACGCCGGCCTCGGCCGGATCGTCGTCGAGGAGCTCGGCCTCGGCGGACAGGCGCGGGAGCCGGATCTCGCCGAATGGAAGGCGCTCACCGAGCGCATCCGGGGAGCGCGCGTGCCGCTCACCATCGGGCTCGTCGGGAAGTACATCGAGCTGCCCGATGCGTACCTCTCGGTCGCGGAGGCGGTCCGCCACGCGGCCTGGGCCGCGGGCTGTGACGTGCGACTCGAATGGATCGACAGCGAGCGCCTCGAGCGCTCGGACGACGTCGAGCCGCTCGTCGGCCTCGACGGCCTCGTGGTGCCGGGCGGCTTCGGGTACCGCGGGATCGAGGGCAAGGTGAAGGCGACCCGCTTCGGTCGCGAGCGCCGCCTCCCCACGCTGGGCCTCTGCATGGGCATGCAGTGCATGGTCATCGAGCTCGCGCGCACGGCGCTCGGCACGGAGGACGCGAACTCCACCGAATTCGACGCGTTCACGCCGCATCCCGTGATCGATCTGCTCCCCGAGCAGCGCGACGTCGCCGACAAGGGAGGGACGATGCGCCTGGGGAGCTATCCGTGCGTCCTCGAGCCCGGCTCGCTCGCCGCACGCGCCTACGGACAACCGATCGTGCTCGAGCGCCACCGGCATCGGTTCGAGTTCAACAACGCCTACCGGGAGCTCCTCCAGAGCCACGGGATGCGGTTCACCGGGCTCTCGCCCGACGGCCGCCTTGTCGAGATCGCGGAGCTTCCCGGCCATCCCTTCTATCTCGGCACGCAGTACCACCCCGAGTTCAAGTCGCGTCCGAACCGCCCACACCCGCTGTTCGCCGCGTTCACCGAGGCCGCGCTCGCGTACGCGCGCGAGCAAGGCCGCGCGGGGACGACGGCACCCCATCTGCAGGAGTTGTCCAGATGAAGCTCTTCCTCGACACCGCCGTGTACGAAGAGATCAAGGCCGGCGTGGACTGGGGCGTCATCGACGGCGTCACCACGAACCCGACCCTCATCGCGAAGGCCGGTCACGACCACGAGGAGCAGGTCAAGAAGATCTGTCAGATCATCGGCAACGTCTCGGCCGAGGTCGTGAGCGAGACCAAGGACGACATGATCGTCGAGGGCAAGCGTCTCGCCTCCTGGCATCCGAACGTGATCGTGAAGGTGCCTATGACCCCCGACGGGCTGGCCGCCGGGAAGGCGCTCGCCGCATCGGGGATCCGGATCAACGTGACGCTCTGCTTCAGCGTCAATCAGGCGCTCCTCGCCGCGGCGATCGGCGCCTACATCGTGAGCCCGTTCGCCGGACGGCTCGACGACATCAACGAGGACGGCATGCGCGTCGTCGCCGACATCGTGAGCGCGTACCGCCAGCAGAGCATCAAGACGAAGGTCCTGGCGGCGTCGATCCGCACTCCGATGCACGTGACCCAGGCCGCGCTCGCCGGCGCGGACATCTCCACGCTGCCGTTCGCCGTCCTCAAGGCGCTCTTCAACCACCCCCTCACCGAGGCGGGCCAGAAGCGCTTCCTCGAGGATTATCGGAAGACGCAGGAGCCGCAGAAGGTCAAGGCCTAGCGACTTCGTCCGCGCCGGCTAGAGACGGCGCGGGGGCTCGACGAGGAGCATGTCGCGCAGGTCCGCGCCGGCGACGCCGCATAGGTCGAGGACGCAGAGCATCAGCGCCGCCCCGTCCGACTCGGCGCGGCCGGTCTTGATGACCTGATCCGTCGCGTAGATCGCCTCGTACGCGCGCAGGATGTCGACCCGCGTGATACGGCGCGCGAAGGCCGTCGCGCGGGCGATCGCGCCGGGCGTGGAGCGGATCGCCTTGGCCATCCGCTCGGCGTCGGCGTTCGTCTTCATCGCCGAGGCGAACAGGAGGACGCGGAACTGCCAGAGCAGCAGGGCGAGGATCTGCTGCACCGCGTTACCGTCCGCGAGGAGCCGCTCGCACGTCGCGATCGCCGTGCGCGCGTCGCGCCGGACGACGGCCTGTGTGAGCTCGAAGACATCCGCCTCGATCGCGCCGCTGACGAGCGCCTGGACGTCGGCGCCGGAGACGGCCCTCCCGGCTGCGAACGCGCCGAGCTTGCGTACCTCCTGCTCGATGCGCTCCGTGTCCGGCCCGATCGCGGATGCGAGCATCGCGACGGCGTCCGGACCCATCGCGATGCCGTGAAGCCGGGCGCGCGCCTCGATCCATGGGCCGACCTCCACCGGAAAGAGCCGCTCGATCCGTTCGACCGCGCCGCCCGCCGTGTCGACGGCGTCGACGAGGCTCGTCGGCTGCGCGGGCGCCGGTCTGGCCCGCGCACCGCGCCGGCCGCGACCGGCGGCGAGCCGCTCGACCGAAACGAGGACGAGCGCGGCCTCGCGAGGGAAGCCGAGGACGACGTCCATCTCGCGGAGCGCTTCCGCGTGCTCGACGATGACGACTCGACGCTCGTCGACCGCGTCGAAGAGCCCCTGGCTCTGCCCCGCGAGCGCGATCGCCGACGCCGGATCGCTACGCGCGTCCAGGCGGGCCACGCCGAGCAGCGCGCCGAGCCGCGGCTCGGGGAGCGTACCGAGACCGCCCGAGGCGGTGCTCTCTCCGCCGAGCAGCGCGCCAACGAGCTCACCGAGACGCAGGCGCGTGCGGAACGGATCCTCCCCGTGGAGGAGGAAGACCGTTCGCGTGGGTGCGGACGGCGAGGCCTGTGCCACCCTGATCGATCTCCACGGTGCCGTCGCGGTCGGTCCGATACGTCCTGATACCGGAGAGCGCCGCGAGCGTCTCGGGCGTGGGATGACCATACCGGTTCCCCGCGCCGACCGAGATCAGCGCGGCTGCCGGCCGGACCGCGGCGACGAGCGCGCTGGCGTGCGGCGTCGCGGCACCGTGATGCGGTGGCACGTACACGCGCGCGGCGAGGGGCGCCGGATGCAATAGCAGATCCGCCTGCGCCTGGTCCGTGGCGTCGCCCATGAAGAGCGCCGAGAAGCCAGCCCGCTCGAGCCGCAGCACGAGCGAGGGGACGTCGACGCGGGGGTCTTCCTCCGGCGCGAGGACCGAGATGCTCGCGTCGCCGAGACGCAGGCGCGCTCCCGCGGCGAGCGCGCGACGTGCGATCCCCCCGCGTGCGATCCGGTCGTTCCAGGCGTCGGCGACGGGACCGGCGTTCAGGCCCACGGGCTCGATCGCCAGCCCGACCTCATACCGCTCGAGTACCGCCAGCAGCCCCGCGGCGTGGTCGATGTGGGCATGCGTGAGCGCGACGAGGTCGATCCGCCGCGTCCACGGCGGCAGCGTCGCGCCGAGCTCGGCGAGCAGCCGATTCGGATCGGGCCCGCCATCCACGAGCGCCGTCGCGCCTGCGACCCGCACGAGGAACGCGTCGCCTTGACCGACGTCGAGCGCGACCACTCGCAGAGGCGGCGGCGGCTCCGCGGTGACCGCGACGCACCCCGCGACCGCGATCGCCGCCAGGGCGCCGGCGACGATCCGCACGGCCGGCGTGCGCACGCCCGGCGAGACGCCCGGCGCGTACGACCGCGCACGCCGGAGAGCAGCGATCGCGAGCACGAGCGGCCGGCGCGCGATCGTGCCGGCCCGCACGAGAGCCGCGGGCAGGTAGCGCACCGCGAGCGCGACCACGACGGCGAAGGCGGCGCCCGCGATCGGTCCGTCCGGCACGGCCAGCGACGCGAGCGGCGTCGCGGCGCTGTGCTCGACCACCGCGCGGAACGCGAAGGCGAGGCCGTACGCAATGAGGGCGAGCGGGCGCGCGAGGTCGAGCGACACCGCGCCGGCGGCCGCGGTCGCCGCGCCGGCGACCATGAGCGGCGGGAACAGCGGCACGGCGATCAGGTTCGCGAGCGGCGAGATGAGCGAGACGCGCCCGAAGACGGCGGCGACGAGCGGGAGCGTCGGCAGCGTCGCGGCGAGCGTGGTAGCGAGGCCGTCGCGTATGAAGGGCGGCAGCGCTCCCAGACGGCGCGCGATGGGATCGTTCAGGAACAACAGGCCGGCGGTGGCGAGAGCGGAGAGCTCGAACCCGACGTCGGCGATCGCGCCGGGATCGATCAGCAGCATCGCCGCCACCGCCAGCGCCAGCGCGTTCGCGGTCGCGGCGCGCCGGCCGTACGCGAGCGCGAGCGAGGCGACGCCCGCCATGAGCGCCGCACGCAGCACGCTCGGCCCGAGACCGACGAGGACGCTGTACGCAGCGACCGAGCTGACGGTCACGACCGCCGTGAGCGGGGGCCGCAGCCGTCCGCGCGCAAGGAGCGCGACGGCGGTCGCGACGAGCGTCATGTTGAACCCAGAGATCGCCAGTAGGTGCGTGGTCCCGCTGCGCGCGAACGCCGCCGCGAGGTCCGCGTCGACGCTCGCGCGCTCTCCGAGGACGATGCCGCGGAGGATCCCGCCCTCGGGCTCGGGGACGAGGCGGCGCAGGGGTTCGCCGAGCGCGTCGCGGACCGCGTCGAGCGGCCCCGCGTGCACCAGGTCGACCGGCATCAGGTCGAGCGGCACCAGCGCCCGGACGGCGGCGGCTCCCGCGACACACGCGGCTCCGGCCCACATGAGTCTCCTGCGGCGCTCGGCGCTCGCGAGGGCTAGCGCGGTCGCGAGCGCGACGCAGAGGATGCCGGACGCGAGCGCGGGCAGCGTGCCAGCGCGGGCCGCGATGGCGATGCCGACGGCACACGCCGCGGCCGGCACGAGCGGCGCGGCGAGCAGGTGGCGACCATAGGCGCTCATCGCGTCGTCAGAAGGTCGCGGATGTCGGCGAACACGCGAGGCGGCACGAGCCCGCGTGTCTGGACCTCCTCGACCCTCGCGAAAGGCCGCGCGTCGCGGGAGCGGACGATCCGCGCTGCGGTGCTCGGGCCGATTCCCGGGAGGCCCTCGAGCTCGGCCGCGCTCGCATGGTTCAGGTCGACCTTCTTCTCGGCATCGCTGCCGAGGCTCCCAGCGGGGATCATCTCGCCGGGGCGAGGAACGTAGATGCGCATCCCGTCCCGCAGCGGGGCGGCCTTGTTCAGCGCGAACAGGTCCGCGTCGCCGGTCATCCCGCCCCCCGCAAGGAGGGCGTCGAGCACGCGCGACCCGGCCGGCAGGCGCACGACCCCCGGATGCGCGATCGCGCCCACCACGTCGACCACGACCATCGGCTCGGGCGTTCGGGTGGGAGCCGGCGTCGCCTCGGCGATCTCCACGGCGGGCGGCGCGGCACGGGCGCGCGAGAACGCGACACCGGCGACCGCGACCGCGAGACAGAGGACGGCGAGAAGCGCGAGGCGACGCACGACCGAGACGGTGAGCCGGCCGCGGCGTCGTGCCTAGTGCTCGGCTGTCCTCATTTTTGACGACAGCCTGTCGTCAATTCGTGCGGCGACCCTGCGCGGGCTGCTGCATCTGGACGATGACGACCGGCAGGCCGCCGACCGCGCTGCCGTCGACGTCGAGCTCGAACCGGTGCACGCCGTAGGTCGTGAAGCTCATGTTGTTGAGCTCGACGATGACGTTCACGTCCTGTCCGGCAACGGCGTGCACCGAGATCTCCGGCGGGTTCGGCATCGCCTGGGCGCCGTCGGGCTTGAGCAGGCGGACGCGGACGGTGTGCGCGCCGACCTCGAGCCCGAGGATCGCCACCACGAACATTCGCGGGTGCTGGGCGGGCAGTCCGGTGACCGAGATGTTCCGGAAGATCCCCATGAGCGAGACCTTGCCGTCCTGACCGACCAGGGCGTGGTCGCAGAGCGCCGCGAGCCGGATCTCGGCGCTCACGAGCGGCGTCGCGTGACGATGTTCACCAGACGATCGGGTACGACGACCACGCGGTCGACGTCACGTCCGTCCAGCGCCGCCTTCGCGCGCGGGCTCGCCAGCGCCGCGTCGCTGGCGGCAGGCTTCGATAGCCCGGCTGGGACGGTCAACCGGTCGCGCACCTTGCCGTCCACCTGGACGACCAGCGTGACCTCCTCGGGCGCCGCCAGCGCGGGATCGAACGTCGGCCACGCCTGCGCGTGGATCGAGCCCGCCTGGCCCCAGCGGTGCCACAGCTCCTCGGACAGGTACGGCGCGAACGGCGCCAGCAGGAGCGTGAGCGCGCGCACGCCCTCACGCCGGCTCGGGCCGCTCGCGTGCTGGAGCGCGTTCGACAGCTCCATCATCGCGGCGATCGCCGTGTTGAAGCGGTACGCGGCGAGGTCCTCCGTCACCTTCTCGACGGTGTGATGCACCGCGTGATCGATCGCGCGGTCCCGCGGTCCGTCGCCCGGTTCGCTCAGGCCGAGCGTCCAGACGCGGTTCAGGAAGCGGTGGACGCCTTCGATGCCCGAGGCGTCCCAGTCCGCGCCCTCGGTCCATGGCCCGAGGAACATCATGAACAGGCGCAGCGTGTCGGCGCCGTACTTCGCGACGTACTCGTCCGGCGTCTGCACGTTGCCGCGCGACTTCGACATCTTGCGGCCGCCGAAGATGATCGTTCCCTGGTTCTGCAGGCGCAGCGCCGGCTCGTCGAACCACAGCTCCCCCAGGTCGCGCAGCGCCTTGCAGACGAAGCGCATGTACAGCAAGTGCAGGATCGCGTGCTCGATACCGCCGGTGTACTGCGCGACCGGCAGCCAGCGCCGACCGACCGCCTTGTTCATGAACGCGGTGTCGATCTTCGGGTCCAGGTAGCGGTACATGTACCAGGACGAGTCGACGAACGTGTCCATCGTGTCGGTGTCGCGCTTCGCCGGCTTCCCACAGCGCGGGCAGGTCGTGTTCACGAACGACGCCACGTGGGCCAGCGGCGAGCCGCCGCGCCCGGTGAACTCGACGTCCCGCGGCAGGACGATCGGCAGCTGGTCGTACGGGACCGGCACCTGGCCGCACGCATCGCAGTACACGATCGGGATCGGCGTGCCCCAGTAGCGCTGGCGGGAGATCAGCCAGTCGCGCAGCCGGTAGGTCACCGCGGGCGCGCCGACGCCGCGCCGCCTCGCCTCCTCCGCGACCGCCCCCTTGCCCTCCTCGCTCCGCGTCCCGGCGAAGGGGCCGCTGCGGACCATCACGCCCTCGCCCACGTAGGCGGCGTCCAGCGCGGCATGCTCCTTCCCGTCGGGTGAGATGACCTCGCGGATCTCGAGGCCGTACTTCTGCGCGAACGCGAAGTCGCGCTCGTCGTGCGCCGGGACGGCCATGATCGCGCCCGTGCCGTAGGTCGCGAGCACGTAGTCGGCCACCCAGACCGGCACGCGCTCGCCCGTGAAGACGTTCCGTGCGAACGCGCCCGTGTCGACGCCGGTCTTCTCGCGCTCCGCGGCAGTGCGCTCGATCTCGGTCATGTTCCGCGCGCGCTCGACGTAGCGCTCGACGTCCGCCCTGCGCGCGGGCGCGGTGATCTTTGCCACGAGCGGATGCTCCGGCGCGAGGACCACGAAGGTCGCGCCGTAGATCGTGTCCGGCCGCGTCGTGAAGAAGCGGATCTCCTCCCCTGGCCGCCCCTCAATCGGGAACGCGAGCTCGGCGCCTTCGGAGCGGCCGATCCAGTTCGTCTGCATCACGCGCACGCGCTCGGGCCAGTCGAGCCCGTCGAAGCGCAGCAGCTCGTCCGCGTAGGCCGTGATCTTGAAGAACCACTGCGTCATCAGGCGCTTCACGACGGGCGTATCGCAGCGCTCGCAGCGGCCGGCGATGACCTGTTCGTTCGCCAGCACGGTCTCGTCGCGAGGGCACCAGTTCACCGGCGCCTCGCCACGGTAGGCGAGGCCCTTCTCGTAGAGGCGCAGGAACATCCACTGGTTCCACCGGTAGTACTCGGGGTAGCAGGTCACGACCTCCCGGCGCCAGTCGATCGCCGCGCCCATGCGGTGGAACTGGTCGCGCATGTGCGCCATGTTCTTCTCGGTCCACGCCGCGGGATGGATCTTCCGATCGATCGCCGCGTTCTCCGCGTTGATGCCGAAGGCGTCGAAGCCCATCGGGAACAGCACGTTGTGCCCGCGCATGCGCAGGTAGCGGGCGGCGCAGTCGGCGGGCGCGAAGGCGTACCAGTGGCCGACGTGGATGTCGCCCGAGGGGTACGGGAACATCGTCAGGAAGTAGAAGTTGGGCTTGTCGGAGACGTCTGGCGTCTCGTGCGCGCGCGTGCGCGCCCACTCGTCGCGCCACATCGCCTCGATCGCCGACGGCGCGTACCGCTCGATCTTCCTCTTCTTCACCTCGCTCGCCACTCGCTACCTCCTTTCTTATCGCAGGGGCGGGCCCCCGCACCCCCTTCTTATCGCAGGCACGCTTCGCTCGCAGGGGCCCCTGCCCCTGGGCCCCCGCACCCCCTGGGTGCGAAAACAAAAAGCCCTTCTCGCCTACGCGCGCCGTCACGCGCGGGGACGAAAGGGCTCACGCCGTTCCGCGGTACCACCCCGATTGAGAGCCCGCCGGCCTGATCGCTGTGGACCTGGCGGGATTCGAACCCGCGACCCCCACACTGCCAGTGTGATGCGCTCCCACTGCGCCACAGGCCCGCTCGCTCTCCACTCGAGCACGCCGTTAACGAGGCGTCACGTCGGCGAGGGCTACCGTCCGGGTCACCCTCGCGGCTCCCGGGCGAGTTCGGCGCTCCCGCGACACCGGCTCGCACCAGCCACCGGCTCTCTTCGTCGAGGGATACGCGTACTGCTCCCGATCGTCGCCGTTGGATGAAAAGTATACGAGCGTCAGAGCAGGACCGAGCGGTCCCCTTCGCGCCGCATCGAGATCGACTGAAGCACTCCGAGAGCAAAACAGATCGACACGAGCGAGCTGCCGCCGTGTGAGATGAACGGCAGCGGGATGCCGGTGATCGGCATGAGCGAGATCGCCATCCCGACGTTCACGACGATCTGGAACGCGAGCATCGTCGCGACTCCGCCGGCCACCAGGAGCCCGAACGGGTCGCGCGCGCGGAACGCGATCCTGAGCGCCGCGAGGAGGAGCACCGCGTAGAGCGCGAACAGGATGACGGCGCCGACGAACCCGAGGTCTTCGGCGAGGCCCGCGAACACGAAGTCCGACTCCGCGATGGGCAGATACCCGAGCGGGGACTGCGTGCCGGCGGTGAGGCCCTTGCCGGTGGCGCCGCCCGAGCCCACCGCGATGAGCGACTGGATGATGTTCCAGCCGGCCCCCTGCGGGTCCCCGTACGGGTTCAGGAACGCGGTGAGCCGCGCGCGCTGGTACTCCTTGAGGAACGACCAGACGAGCGGCAGCGCGGCGATGGCGACCGCGACGAGCCCGGTGAGCTGCCAGGCGCGCGCGCCCGCGAGGAACGCGACGCCGAAAAAGATCGCGACGAAGACCAGGCTCGTCCCGAGATCGGGTTGCCGGTAGACGAGGAAGACCGCCGGGGCGAGGAGCCCGAGCCCCTGCAGGACGACGAGCGGCGAGCGGACGCGCTCTTCCCGATCGGCGAAGAACTTCGCGAGCACGATGATCATGAGCACCTTCGCGACCTCGCTGAACTGGAACGTCAGCCCGCCGAAGCTGACCGACCGCTGCGCGCCGAGCGTCGATGTGCCGATGACGAGGACGACGCCGAGGAGCCCGAGCATGAGAAGGTAGAGGAGCGGCGCGAACGCGCCGAGCCAGGCGTAATCGAAGAGCGCGACGGCCACCATCGCCGTGAGGCCGACGGTCGCCCAGATCGCGCCTCGGTAGACGAACTGCATTGGATCTCCTGTGAACGTGCGGGTCTCGGCGGTGACCGAGTAGGTCATCACGAGGCCGTATCCGATGAGCAGGAGCGTCACGATGAGAAGAAAGGGATCGACGTGCTCCCAGCGGCTCGGGACCGGGCGGTCGTGGAACGGTGTCGCGGCGCGGGGGAGGGCGAGCGGCCGGACGCTCACGGCTTCTCCAGGAGGTACTGCTCGAGGATCCGCTGCGACATACCGACGGCCGGGTTGAAACAGTTCTCGCAGAGCGACTTCGACGAGTTGAAGACGAAGATGATCATCGCGATCTCAGCGGTCGGGTCGGTGTTGTCGGCCTTCGGCACGAACGAGACGAACCAGTTGTGGAAGCCGTAGATGTTGCGGCCGGCGCTGTCGTGGCCGCCGGAGGCGCCGAATTCCGCGGTGCCGGTCTTTCCCGCGATCGGCAGCTTCGGGTTCGGCATGTACGCGTGGCCGATCGTCACGACCCGCCTGGCCGACTCGCGAAGGAGGCGCAGGTTCTCGGCAGTGATGTCGAGCTTTCGGATCGGCGTCGGCGTCGCCGTCGCGACGACGGTTCCGCTCACGTCGCGAGCTTCTTTGAAAAGGTGCGGCCGCCAGAGCGTGCCGCCGTTCGCGACCGAAGCGTACGCGTTGAGGAGCTGGAGCGGCGTCACCGCGACGTAGCCCTGGCCGATCGCCTCGTGGTACGTGTTCCCGATCGACCACGGCTCGTCGAAGGTGCGCTGTTTCCACTGCGGGTCCGGCATGATCCCCGACGCCTCGTTCGGAATGTCGATGCCGGTCGGGGCGCCGAACCCGAGCATGCGTCCGTACTTCGCGATCGCGTCGGGCCCGACGCCCCGGACGCTCGGCGCGAACGGCGTCCCGGCGGCGAGCGTGTAGAAGTAGATGTCGCTCGAGTGGGCGAAGCCCGTGACGAAGTTCAGCGTCCCGTGGGCGCGCCAGTCGTAGAACGGGGTGCCGCTCACGCTGAACGACATCGCCGAGACGTTCACGGTCGTGTCGCGGTTCGCGGTCCCCTCCGACAGCGCGGACAGCCCGGTGACCAGCTTGAAGGTCGACCCCGGCGGGTAAATGTCGGAGGTGGCCTTGTTCACCAGGGGATGGCGGTCGTCGGCGTTGAGCGCCGCGATCTCCTTCGCGCTGATGCCACGCGCGAACGCATTGTTGTCGTAGCCCGGAATCGAGACCATCGCGAGGATGTCGCCGTTCTGCGGGTTCAGGGCGATCCCGACGCCCTGGGTGAACTTGTCCTCGAGGACACCCTTTCGGAGCTCGCCGTCGAGGAGCTTCTGGAGGCGGTCGTCGATCGTGAGGACCACGGTGTTGCCGACCGTCGGCGCCCGCAGCGCGAGGGTCTTGATCTCACGCTGCGCCGCGTCGCGCTCGACCTCGCGCCAGCCGTAGGTGCCGCGAAGATATTTCTCGTAGGTCGCCTCGAGACCGGTGCGACCGATGTCGTCGTCGAGGAGGTACCCCTTCTCGCGGAGATCGTCGAGCTCGCCCTCGGTCACCGGGCCGGTGTAGCCGATGACCGGCGCGTACAGCTCGCCGTCCTGATAGAAGCGGATGCTTCCCGGTTCCACGCGGACGCCCGGGAAGAGCTCGCCCCGCTCGCTGACCGCTACCGCGATCTCCCGCGGGACGGGCGTCGGGGAGATGCGCACCGGCTCGTAGGGGTTGCGCTGGCGCTGCGCCGTGATCGCGCCTTGGACCGCCTCCGTGGGCAGTCCGAGCAGCGCGCCGAGGCGTAACGCGAGCTCCGACTCGCGCGCCCGCGGGAGGTCGACGGGGATGATGCTCACCTCGAAGCCGGGGATGTTCACGACAAGGGGGCGGCCGTTGCGGTCGGTGACGCTCCCCCGCTCCGCGCGGACCGGGAGACGGAGGATGCGGTTCTGTTGGGAAAGGGCGCCGTAGTAGTCGCCGCGCACGATCTGGAGGTCGTAGAGCCGGGCGGTCAGCCCGCCGAAAACGAGCACGATGGCAAGCCCGACCGCGGCGAATCGCCGACCATGCACGAACGCGCGGGGCGCGCGTCTCACCATCCCGACGCTCCCTGTTTCTCCGTCACGCGACGCACGAGCCGCGCGAGCGGGTAGACGACGAGCGCGAGCGCACCCGTGTAGATCGCCCCCGCGACGGCGGTGCCCGCCTCGAGCGGGAACGAGCCGATCGGCTGACCCGTTACGGCGAGGATGCCCAGATAGAGCAGCGCCGCCGCGAGGGCGGCGATCCCCACGAGGAGCGCGCCCGCCAGCACCGGGGTCGGCCGGCCCGCTGCCCGATCACCGAGGCCGACGGCGGCGACCGGCGGTAGCGACGCGCACGCGAACGCTCCCAGCGGCCCGCCCGAGAGAAGATCGCTCGCCAGGCCACCCACGAACGCCCACCACACGGCTTCGCGGGCGCCCGCGGCCACCGACCAGGCCGCCGCGACCAATAACGGTAGCGAGGGCCGGGCCCCGCCGATGGTGATGAACGGCGCGACCGTGCCCTGCAGCAACGCGGCCGCGATCGGTATCAGCAGTCCGAGCGCGAGGCGCACCGAGCTTCCCTCGCGTGACCAGGTCGTCGCGGCCACGAACGGCTTCGGTCCTTTCGGTCAGGAATGCGCGCGCCTGCCCACGGGCCGCGCCGCGGGATGCTCCGATACCGGCTCGTGGACGCTCGCGAGCTCCTCCTCCAGCTTCGGGAACGGATCCTGGTCCCGCAGCTTCGCGCTTATGTAGATGAGCACGAGCCGCAGCGTGGCGGCGAACGGAACTGCGACGAAGACGCCGAGGAGGCCAAAGAGCGCACCGCCGCTCAGCAGAGAGAAGATGACGACGGCGGGATGGAGCCGGACGATCCGGCCGATGACGAACGGGATGACGAAATAGTCCTCCGCGTGCCGAAGGACCGTGTACATGATCGCCACGACGGCGACGTACACGATCTGCGACATTCCCCAGGGCGCGGGATGGCCGAGCGCGACGAGACACGCGATCGCGCCAGCGGTGATCGGGCCCACAATCGGAATGACCTCGAGGACACCCGTCGTCATCCCCAGGAGGAACGAGAACGGGACCTGGAGGATCGTCAGCCCGATGAACGTCGTCGTCCACATCACCAGGACCAGGAACAGCTGTCCGCGCACGTACCGCCCGAGGAGCGCGTTCACCTCGCCGAGCAGCGGCACGATCTCCGCGCGCTGGCTCGAGGGAATGAGCCGGCGGATCCAGTCGAACAGCCGAGGCGCGTCGCGCAGGAAGAAGAACGTCGCGATCAGGAACACGAGGAACTCGAGGAGAAACCGACCGAGACCCACGACGAACGGGACGGCCGTGCGCGCGATCGCCTGACCGACGTCTCCGCCGCCCGAGACGTTGTTGAGCAGCAGCTCGTCGAGGTCCGCGAGGCCGACCTGATCCGCCGTCTCCGCGAGGGTGCTCTGCGCGTTCGCGAGTAGGCTCGGGAGGGTCCGTTGCAGCTCGCGCACTTGGTCCACGATGACCGGTGCGAGCAGCCGCCCGCCACCGAAAATGAAAGCGAGCAGCGCGAGGAACACGAGGGCAGCCGCGAGCGTGCGCCGCATCGGCAGTCGCCGCTCGAGGAATCCCACGACCGGCAGCAGGACGTACGACAAGACCGCGGCCCAGACGAATGGCCGGACGATGTCGCCCGCGCGGTAGACGACATAGATCGCGCCGATCAGGAGAAGGGCCACCACCAGCCGCTTCGTCGTCCCGCTCCAACGAGCCATCGGCCGGATTATCAGCCTGCCTCGGATGATCGGGGGGTCGGCCGGGTCGCGGCTCAGAACCCATAAACGGTAGCGGCGCGCCGGCGGTTGCAGCTCGTCCCCAACGCAGCGAGCGGGCGCAGCCTGTGCAGCGAGAGTGCCTTTGGATGCATCCGAGCAGGTTCGGGAACGCGCGCCGGGGGACGCGTTCCGCTAGAATGGTGAGCACGACCGGTCACATTTCTCCGCCCAGTTTTACCCAATATCGAACATCGCCTCGCGCTCTGGCCGGGAGGAATGTTTCACGGGTGACAAGGATGCGCCGGTGACCGTTCTTGCGATCAGCAACCAGAAGGGCGGAGTGGGAAAGACCACAACCGCGATCAATGTGGGCGCCGCCCTGGCCAACCGTGGACAGCGAGTTCTTCTGGTCGACCTCGACCCTCAAGCCAACGCCACCAGCGGTCTTGGAGCAAGCAAGGACTCGCCGAACGCTATCTATGGAGTGCTACTGAAGGAGCAGCCGATAACCGAAGCCATCGTGACAACGCCGGTGGAGGGCCTGCACCTTGTTCCCTCGGGTCCCGACATGGCGGGCGCGGAAGTCGAGCTCACGCCCCTCATGGCGCGTGAGTACCGCTTGCGTCAGGCGCTTCGTGGCGCTCGTGGCTACGACACCGTGTTCGTCGACTGCCCGCCGTCGCTTGGTCTGCTCACGATCAACGCACTCGCCGCGTGCGACGCCGTGCTGATTCCTGTCCAGTGCGAATACTTCGCGCTCGAGGGACTCGCACAGCTCCTCGACACCATCGAAGCGGTCCGCCTTCGTCTCAACGACCTGCTCGAGATCCTCGCGATCGTGCTCACAATGGAGGACCGCAGGAACCGGCTCTCCGAGCAGGTGATCGACGAGGTCCGCCGGCATTTCCCCAAGCTCGTCACGCGCTCCCGCATTCCCAGGGCAGTCCGCCTCGCCGAGGCGCCCTCGCACGGGCTGCCGATCTCGCTTTACGACCGCCACTCCAGCGCTGCGAAGGCGTATGACGACTTGGCGCGAGAGCTCTCCGCTCGACTCAAGAGCCGCGCGCCGATCGCGCTCGGTGGGGCGATCGCCTGATGGCGAGAACAGGTCTCGGCCGCGGTCTGGACGTCCTCCTCGGTCAGCCCGCGCTCGCCCCGCTGCCGATTCCGACGGCCGCGACCGAGATCCCGCTGGATAAGGTCACGCCCAATCGCAGGCAGCCACGCACGCAGTTCGACCCTGAGGGCCTTTCCGAGCTTGCCGCCTCAATCCGCCAGCACGGCGTCCTGCAACCAATAGTGGTATCCCGCGAGGGCGACGCCTACGAACTCGTCGCCGGGCACCGTCGGGTGCTCGCGGCACGGCTCGCCGGAAGGACGACGATCCCGGCCGTCGTCCGCGACGACGTCGAGGACCGGCTCGAGCTCGCCCTCGTCGAGAACCTCCAGCGGACGGATCTCAACGCGATCGAGGCGGCACGCGCCTACAAGCTCCTCATGGAGACCTACGATCTCACGCAGGAGCAGGTGGCCGAGCGCCTGGGCAAGTCCCGTTCCGCAGTGGCGAACACGCTGCGGACCCTCTCGGCTCCCCAGCCGCTCCAGGACGCGGTCCTCGAAGGCCGCATCGGCGAGGGCCATCTGCGCGCTCTGCTGCCGCTACCGCTTTCGGATGCGCTGAGCGCCCTCGCGACCGTGCTTGCGAGGGGACTGTCCGTACGCGAGGCGGAAGCGCTCGCGCGGAAGATGGTCCATCCGACCCGCCGGCGCGGCGGCCGGCCGCGGCTGCGCGGTGGCGATCCCGAGCTTGCGGAAGCGACGGCGGAGCTGCGGAACGCTCTCGGGACCAAGGTCGAGGTCCTCCGCGGCCGCAAAGGCGGCAAGATCGCGATCCAGTTCTACTCGGACGACGATTTCGAGCGCCTGTACGACCTCCTCGTGAGAGCGGGTCGCGGCTAGTGGCGCTCCGGAAGGACGACGAACGGTTGACGACACGGCGAGGCCGCGGCGATGGCGGCTACAGCGCGAAGGACATCCAGGTCCTCGAGGGCCTCGAGGCGGTCCGCCGGCGTCCCGGCATGTACATCGGGACGACCGACCTTCGCGGGCTGCACCACCTCGTGCGCGAGGTCCTCGACAACTCGATCGACGAGGCCATGAACGGGACCTGCGATCGGATCGACCTCTGGATCCACCCCTCGAACGAGATCACCGTCGCGGACAACGGCCGCGGCATCCCGGTGGGCCCGCATCCGACGCAGAAGGATCCCCGCGGCAAGCCGATGGACGCGCTTCAGGTCGTCATGACGATCCTCCATGCGGGCGGCAAGTTCGGAGGCTCGGGTTACAAGGTCTCGGGCGGACTGCACGGGGTCGGCGTCTCTGTCGTGAACGCCCTCGCCGCGAGCACGATCGTCGAGGTCCATCGTGACGGGAAGATCCACACGCAGTTGTACGAGCGGGGAAAGCCGACCAGTCCGGTCCGGACCGTGGCGAAGGCGCAGCTTCCGCCTCCACCGGTCCTCCCGTGGCGGGAGCAGAGCCGGCTCACGGGCACGGTGACGCGCTTCGCGCCCGATCCCCAGATGTTCCCGGTGATCGAGTGGGACACCGGCGTGATCACGCAGTGGCTCCGCGAGACCGCGTACCTCAACAAGGGCCTGTGGCTCGCGCTCCACGACGAGCGCAACGGGACCGAGGAGAGCTACTACTTCGACGGCGGCGTCATCAGCTTCGTCCGCCACCTGAATCGGTCGCACGAGAACCTGCACCCAAAGCCGATCTACGTGGAGCGGACCTTCGACAACGGCACGGTCGTCGAGATCGCGCTCCAGTACAACGACACCTTCGCAGAGAAGGTCTACACGTTCGCCAACAACATCAACACCATCGATGGCGGCGCCCACCTCACGGGCTTCCGCACCGCGCTCACCCGCACGATCAACGCGTACGCGCGGAAGAACGGCGCACTGAAGGAGCCGGATCCGAACCTCACGTCCGACGACGTGCGCGAGGGTCTCACCGCGGTTATCAGCGTGAAGATCCGCGAGCCGCAATTCGAGGGCCAGACGAAGACGCGCCTCGGCAACGCCGAGGTCGCCGGGCAGGTCGCGACCGCGGTGAACGACGCCCTTGGCCAGTACCTTGAGGAGAACCCGCCCGACGCGCGGCGGATCGTGGAGAAGTGCCTCACCGCGTTCCGCGCTCGCGAAGCCGCTCGGAAGGCGCGCGACCTCGTGCTGCGCAAGGGCGCGCTCGACGGCTTCTCACTCCCGGGCAAGCTCGCGGACTGCTCCGAGCGCGACCCCGAGAAGTGCGAGCTCTTCATCGTCGAGGGCCCGTCGGCCGGGGGAAGCGCGAAGGCCGGGCGCGACCGTCGGACGCAGGCGATCCTGCCCCTCAAGGGCAAGATCCTGAACGTCGAAAAGGCCCGCGCCGACAAGATGCTCGGTAACGAGGAGATCAAGGCGCTGATCACCGCGTTCGGGACCGGCATCGGCGACTACTTCGACGCGAAGAAGCTTCGCTACGGCCGGACGATCCTCCTCTGCGACGCGGACGTCGACGGCTCCCACATCCGGACGCTGCTCCTCACGCTCCTCTACCGGCACTTCCGCCCGCTCATCGAGGACGGCCGCGTGTACATCGGCCAGCCGCCGCTCTACCGGCTGCAGCTCGGGAAGGAGGTGCGCTGGGCGTACTCGGACAACGAGCGAGACAAGGCGATCAGAGAGCTGAAGAGCACCGCGAAGACCAAACGCGACGACCGTAAGAAGGCCGCGGGCGACAAGGCTGCCGCCGACGGCGACAAAGCGACGGCTCGCTCCCGACGACGCGCCGCGGAGGACGCCGAAGAGCAGGCCGACGCCGCGCCGACGAACACCGACGAGGGGACCGATGATGGCAAGGGCGGGCGCGAGCCCGCGATCGCGCGCTACAAGGGCCTTGGCGAGATGAACGCGGAGCAGCTCTGGGACACGACGCTGAATCCGGCCACCCGCACGCTGAAGCGCGTGACGCTCGAGGATGCCGAGCTCGCGGACCTCGTGTTCGACGAGCTCATGGGGACCGAGGTCGAAGGCCGCAAGAAATGGATCATGGCCAACGCCGACAAGGCCGCATTAGACATCTAGTGGCGAGACTGTCGGAGCTCGGGATCGATTTCCAGCACTGGTGCTTCGCCTGCGGCCGGCTCAACCCGGGCGGGATGCACCTGGACTTCGAGGTGTCGCGAGACCGCGCGGAGGCGCGCTACACCGCCCTCGAGCGCCACCAGGGCTACGACGGCCTGCTCCACGGTGGCGTCGTCACCGCAATGCTCGACGAGGCGATGGGCTGGGCGATCTTCCACCAGGGCATCTGGGGGGTGACCGCGCGTATCAGCGTCACGTTCCGGCAGCCCGTCCCCACCAACGAGGAGCTGCGCGTGGTGGGAGAGATCACGCGCGACCGCGGCCGCCTCATCGAGACGCATGGCACGGTGACGCGCGCCGCGGACGGGAGCGTGCTCGCCGAGGCCGACGCGACGTTCCTGCGCATGCCCGAGAGCCGCCGGCGCGAGCTCGAGCGCCGCTACTCGCGGACCGACGAAGCGTTCGCGCGCGTCCGGGCGGCGATTGCCGCGGAAGAGGCGGCACAGCCCGTAGAGCACGGGCGCACGTGAGGGTGACGGCGTGATCGAAGAGCCCCGCAACGAGCGCGTGATCGGCGTCGAGCTCGAGCAGGAGATGCGCCAGGCCTATCTCGACTACTCGATGAGCGTCATCGTCGCGCGCGCGCTGCCCGACGTGCGCGACGGCCTCAAGCCGGTGCAGCGCCGGATCCTCTACACGATGCACGAGATGGGCCTGCGGAACGATCGTCCGTTCCGCAAGTCCGCGGCGATCGTCGGCGAGGTGATGGGGAAGTACCACCCGCACGGTGACGTCCCCATCTACGACGCCCTCGTGCGGCTCGCGCAGGACTTCGCCGCACGGAACCCGCTCGTGCAGGGACAGGGGAACTTCGGCTGCTTCGCCGGTGACACGAAGGTCGAGCTCTATAGCGGCGAGCAGCGGACCTTCACGGAGCTCGTCGACATGGCCCACCGCGGCCTCCGCGCGGAGATCTTCACCGTCGACGCGCACCGCAACGTACGCATCAAGCCGATGCGCGCGCCGCGGCTCGTCCGGCGCAACGACCCGGTCGTAAAGGTCACCCTCGAGTCGGGAGCGGAGGTCGTGTGCACACCGGACCACCGCTTCATGCTCCGCGACGGAACGTATCGCGAGGCCCAGCAGCTGAAGGCCCGCGACCAGCTCATGCCCTTCGCCCGGACGGCGATCCCGGAGCGGCTCCACCGGACCGGGGCGTTCCCGATCCCGGCGAGCCTGATGGCGCGCGTGAGCAAGGTCGAACCCGCCGGCCGCGCCGACGTCTACGACCTCACGGTCGACGTGACCCAGAACTTCGCGCTCGGTGCCGGCGTCTTCGCGCACAATTCCATCGACGACGATCCGCCGGCGCACATGCGCTACACGGAGGCGCGCCTCGCGGCCATCTCGAACGAGATGCTGGCCGACATCGACAGAGAGACGGTCGACTGGATGCCGAATTACGACAACCGGCATCAGCAGCCGACGGTCCTGCCCGCCCGGCTCCCGAACCTCATCGTCAACGGCTCCGCCGGGATCGCCGTGGGCATGGCGACGAATATCCCACCGCACAACCTGCGCGAGATCGTCGCCGCGACGAAGCGCCTCATCGACGACCCCGACCTGACGACGGACGACCTCTGCGAGACCGTGATCGGCCCCGATTTCCCGGGCGGGGGCGTCATCTATCGCTTCGAGGAGCAGCGGAATGTCGAGACCGGGGCTGCCGAGCGCGTCGACGCCATCCGCCGCGCGTACGCGCAGGGCCGCGGCCGCGTGATCGTGCGCGCGAAGGCCCACAACGAACAGCTCCGGGGCAATCGCGATGCGATCATCGTCACCGAGCTGCCCTACGCGGTGAACAAGGCGTCGCTGATCGAAAAGATCGCGGAGCTGGTCCAGGCCAAGCGCCTCGCCGGCATCTCCGACATCCGCGACGAGAGCGACCGCGAGGGCATGCGGGTGGTCATCGAGGTGAAGCGCGACGACGACCCGACGCTCGTGGAGATCCTCCAGCACCACATCGACCATCGGCGGGAGGTCATCCGCCGTCGCACCGAGCACGATCTCGGCAGGGCGAAAGAGCGCGCGCACATCCTCGAGGGCCTCAAGATCGCGCACGACCACATCGACGAGATCATCAAGCTCATCCGCGCGCACAAGGGACAGGAGCCGCTCCTCGTCGGAAAGCTCCGCGAGGGCTTTGGCTTCTCCGAGGCTCAGGCGAAGGCGATCCTCGAGATGCAGCTCCGCCGGCTCTCCGGCCTCGAGCGCGCGAAGCTGGACGATGACTACCGCGACACGATCACGCTCATCGCGGAGCTCGAGTCGATCCTCGCGGATCCGCGGAAGATCCTCTTCCTCATCAAGAGCGACCTCGACGACCTCGCCGAGCGGTACGGGGACGACCGGCGAACGGAGGTCGTCGACGACACGCCGCGGCAGCTCTCCGCCGAGGAGCTCGTCGCCGACGAGGACGTCGTGATCACCATCTCGAGCCGCAACTACGTGAAGCGGATGCCGCTCTCGACCTATCGCGCCCAGCACCGCGGGGGCAAGGGCGTCATCGGGATGGCGACGCGGGAGGAGGACGACGTCGAGCATCTCGTCGTCGCCCGCACCCACGATCGCCTCTACGTGTTCACCGACCGCGGGCGGGTGTTCGCACTGAAGGGCTTCGAGCTGCCCGACGCGAGCCGCACCGCGAAGGGCACGCCCATCCAGAACATCCTCGAGGCGATGCAGTCGGGCGAGCGCGTCTCGGCGCTCGTCGCTCTCCGCGACACGACGTCCGCCGAGCACCTCGTCATGGCGACGCGCAAGGGCTTCGTGAAGAAGACGCCGCTCAGCGAATATGCGAACGTCCGGCGCGCGGGCCTCATCGCGATCGCGCTGCGCAAGAGCGATCAGCTCGCCTGGGTCGCGCCATGCGGCAAGCAGGACCGCATCCTCCTCGCGACGCGGAAAGGCAAGGCGATCACGTTCAAGGCGACCGACGCGCGGCCCATGGGACGGCAGACGCAGGGCGTGACCGGGATCCGGCTCCAGAAGGGCGACGAGGTGGTGGGAATGGGCATCGCTCGCCCCCGCACCCAGGTCCTCTCGGTGACGGAGAACGGGTTCGGGAAGCGGACCACCGTCGAGGACTTCCCGACACAGGGCCGCGGTGGCCAGGGCGTGATCCTCGCCGCGCTCGGCACGAAGACCGGCGACGTCGCCGCCATCCAGATCGTCGACGAGTCGACGCAGGAGATCCTGCTGATCAGCACGACCGGCGTCGTCATCCGCACACCGCTCGAGCAGGTGCGCGTCCTGGGCCGCGCGACGATGGGCGTCAAGGTGATGGCCACCGGCGACGCGACGATCGCCTCGATCGCGACGTTCACGCCGACGCGGCCGTCCCAGACCGAGCTCGGAATCCGCGCCCCCTCGTAGCGAGGGCACGCTCGCTCGTTACATAAGGGAGCCACGCCCAACTCGCATGTCAACCTGTCCGGCAGGCGTACGTTCCGTGGCCTGGCAGTACCAGGTTGAGACGTTTAGGCGTTGTGCTGGAGACGCGACGTTGGTTACGGTATCCGCCAACCGCGTGAGGGAGTCGACCACTGATCGCGCTCGATGACGTCAGCAAGCGCTATCCGAACGGCACCCAGGCGCTCCGCGACGTCGACCTGTCGATCGATTCCGGGGACTTCGTCTTCCTCGTCGGCTCGTCCGGCGCGGGCAAATCGACCCTCATCCGCCTGCTCATCCGCGAGGAGGTCCCCTCCAGCGGGAAAGTCTGGGTGGACGGCCAGGATGTCGTCCGGATGCGCCACTCGCACGTGCCGCGCCTGCGCCGAAAGGTGGGCGTGGTCTTCCAGGACTTCAAGCTGCTCCCGACGAGGACCGTCGCCGAGAACGTCGCCTTCGCGCTCCTCGTGACCGGTCACTCGGGAGACGAGGTCCGCGAGGAGACCGACCGCGTGCTCTCGCTGGTCGGGCTGGCCCAGCGGCGCGACCACTTTCCCGATCAGCTTTCGGGCGGCGAGCAGCAGCGGACCGCGATGGCGAGGGCGCTCGTGAACAGGCCGCGCATCCTCATCGCGGACGAGCCCACCGGCAACCTCGATCCGGTCACGAGCTGGGAGATCATCAAGCTCCTCGTGCGGGTGAACGAGCTCGGCACGACGCTCGTGATGGCGACGCACAACGCGGAGATCGTCAACGCCCTCCGCCGGCGCGTCGTCCACCTTGACCACGGCGCCGTCGTGCGCGACGAGCGCGAAGGCCTCTACGCCGCATGAAGCGCCTGAGCTACGTGCTCCTCGCGGCGTGGCAGGGCTTCTGGCGCAACCCGGTGATGAGCCTCGCCTCGACGCTGACCGTGAGCCTCATGCTCCTGCTCTTCGCGTTCTTCTTCGCCACCGACCGCGGGCTGCAGGCGGCCGTCGGCATCCTCGAGTCGAAGGTCGAGTTGGGGCTCTTCCTCGAGGACGACGCCAAGGTCTCCGACATCCTCGCGCTCAAGGCGCGCATCGAGGCCGACCCCGCGGTCGCCCGCGTCGACTACGTCACGAAGGATCAGGCCCTCGCGCGTCTGGTGGCGATCGCCGAGCGCCGCCCCGACCTGGCGATCGAGGACGTCGGGCCGAACCCGCTCCCCGCGTCGCTCGAGATCAAGCTCGCGCGGGCGCAGGAGGCCGCGCGCGTCGGCGCGCTCCTCCGTGAGGAGCTCGGCAAGGGCGTCGTGTACGACGTCGTCGACAACCCCTCCGTCGTCGACAAGCTCCTCACGATCACGCGCGTGCTCTCGATCGGCGGCGTCGCCGTGCTCGGGATCATGCTCTTCGTCGCCTTGTTCGTGATCGTGAACACGATCCGCATCGCGGTCCACGCGCGACGCGACGAGATCGAGATCATGAAGCTCGTCGGCGCCAGCGACTGGTTCGTGCGCTGGCCGTTCATCCTCGAGGGCATGCTCGTCGGCGCGCTCGGCGCGGCCGCGTCGCTCACCGTCCTGTTCCTGGCGTCGGGAGCGGTGACGTCCTCGCTGCTCGCCTTCCTCGACATCCTCCCGGTCTCGTTCGGACCGACGTTCCTCGCCGAGCTCGCGGCCACGGTGGTGGGTATCGCGCTCGTCGTGGGAGGGGGCGGGGCCACCTGGGCCGTCCGCTCGCACCTGGCGAAGTGAGTCTCCCCTTGACCGCGTCCCATTCCGGGTGCGACGATGCGCGCCTGATGGGAGCTCCCCGGACCCGCCGGGGAGGTGGGGGTTGGAGGACGCACGCGGCGCGCGCGATCTCGGTCGCGCTGGTTGCGGCCGCCGTCCTTTCCTCGTTCGCCAGCCCCGCTCGCGCCGACGACCCGCTGACCGAGGCCCTCAAGCGCAAGGAGGAGCTCGAGCGCGCCGTCCAGGTCGCGCGTCAGAACACGCAGCGCTACCAGACGGCCGCGGGCCAGTTCCAGGCCGCCATCAACGCGGCGAACGCGCGGATCGCCGCGCTCGCCGGCAAGCAGGCCGACGCCCAGTCCGAGGCGGAAGCCCTGGGCTACGAGATCCAGATCGCCGAGGAGCAGCTCGCGCTCGTCGCGTTCCAGCTCGACGAGACCAAGGCCCTCGCGGATTCGCTCAAGGCACAGGCCGACGAGCAGACCCGCCAGCTCCTCCGTCGGCAGGAGCTCTACGCGCGCCACCTTCGCACCACGTACCGCCAGGCGCTCGTCTCGCCGCTCGAGATGCTGCTGGGGTCCTCGTCGCTCACCGAGTTCGCGAGCCGCCTGCAGGCGATGATCTTCGTGAACCGTCAGGACACCCGTCTCGCGAACGAGATCCGCGCGCTCCGTGCCGACACCGCGCGGAAGCAGGACGAGGCCTCCGCGAAGGAGAAGGAGATCCTCGGCCTGCAGGACGAGATCGGCCTCACCCGCCAGCGCCTCACCGTGGAGAAGACGCTCTACGACAAGCTCGTCGCCGACGCGGAGGCGGCGATGGACGAGCAGGCCCAGGCGCGCGCCGGCGCCGCCGCGGACCGCAACTCGGCACAGAACGCCGCGCGCCGGTCGGATCGCCAGAGGCAGGACCTGCAGCGACAGCTCGATCAGGCCGAGGCGTACTACGAGCAGCTCGCCGCGGCGCAGGCCGGCAAGAGCGGGCTTGGCGCCTTCAACGGGAAGCTCTTCATGTGGCCGGTGCGCGGACCCATCACGTCGTACTTCGGTCCGCGCTGGGGCGGCTTCCACAACGGTCTCGACATCGCGGCGCCGATGTACACGCCCGTCCGCGCGCCCTCGACCGGCGTCGTGACCACGGTCGGGCGCCCGTACATCGCGTCGGGCGACACGGCGGTCGTCGTGATCATCGCGCACGGCAACAACTTCGCGACGCTCTCCGGTCACCTGGCCGACGGCGGCCGCTGGCCGCCGGTGCACGTAGGCCAGCGCGTCGCGGCGGGCGAGATCATCGGCTATATCGGCATGACAGGCTGGACGACCGGCCCGCACGACCACTTCATGACGATCGTCGACGGTCGCGCGCAGAACCCGCTCAGCTACCTCCCGTAGCAGCGCGAAAAGAGCCCACGGGCGCTGCGTCCCCTCTGTCACCGCCGTCACGTTGACGCGCGCCCGGGGGGATGACACGATCCATGGCGAAAGAAAGGAGGTGATGTGGAGTGGGCGATGCCAGTGGGAATCCAAAGACCCAGGCGGCTCACTTCAGCCTTTCGGAATGCATCCAACTGAGGTGATCGCGAGCTAACGCCAAGGGTCTTTGGTGACCCCGGCAAACGACAGCGGCGGCAGCGGTGCCGCCGCTGTCGTGTTTCCCCCTAACCTCTCCGCATGGCCACGAGGACCGGGAGCGAGTCCGACGCGGAGCGCACGATCGTGCTCGCCGACAACCGCAAAGCGCGCTTCGATTACCACATCGAGGACTCGCTCGAGGCGGGCATCGCCCTGCAGGGCACCGAGATCAAGTCGCTACGGGCAGGGCACGCGAACCTCCGCGACGGCTACGCGCGCGTCGAGAAGGGCGAGGTCTGGCTGCGCAACGTCCACATCGCCCCGTGGGCGAACGCGGCCCACGACAATCACGATCCGCTACGGCCGCGCAAGCTCCTCCTGCACCGCGAGCAGATCGGCCAGCTCGCCGGCGCGGTCTCGCAGAAGGGCTACACGCTGGTGCCGCTACGGATGTACATACGGAAGGGCCGCGCGAAGATCGAGCTCGGTCTCGCGCGTGGCAAGAAGCGCTACGACAAGCGGCAGGCGATCAAGGAGCGCGAGCACATCCGCGAGATGGACGCGGCGATCCGCCGCCGCATCGGGCGCGGCTAGCGGGAGGTCCGGCCGCGGCCGAAGCGGTCGCGGCGAGTACTAGTCGCCGAAGGCCGGCACGGCCTCGCGCGGCGCGCCGCGCTCCCTCCCGCGCAGCGGCACGTCCTCGAGGAAGACGGACGCGACGAGGGCGACGATGAGCACGAGCGCACCGACCACGAAGATGTCGTGCAGCGCCGAGGCGAGGGCGCCGCGGATCGCCAGGAGCAGCTGGTCGAAGACCGGCTGCAGCTGGGGCGGGAGCGCGGCCCGCGTCGCGGCGATCTGCGCCGGATCGAAGATCGCCTGGACGTTGCCGCTCGCGCCGATCGCGCCCTGCGCCTGCGGCGGCAGGCTCACCGAGGCGACGGCCGCGCGGATCTTGTCCGGCAGCTCGTGCGAGAGGACGGCGCCGAGGATCGCGATCCCCACGGTCCCACCGATGTTCCGCCAGAACTGCATCTGGCTCGATGAGACGCCGAGGTACTCGCGCGGCAGCGCGCTCTGCACCGCGTTCAGGTAGAGGGGCATCGTCGTGCCGAGCCCGATGCCGACGAGGACGAGGTCCCGCACCACCTCCACCTGCTCGGTGGATGTCGTCACCTGCCCGAGCAGCCAGAGACCGATGCCCATGACCGTGATGCCCACCGTGCCGAGGTAGCGGTAGCGCGGGATGCGGGTCATGAGCTGTCCGGTGACGATGCTCGAGCCGATCAGGCCGACCATGAGCGGCGTGATGAGCAGGCCCGAGTTCGTCGCGGGGATCCCGAGGACCCCCTGGTAGATGAGCGCGACGTACGTGATCGCGCCGAACATCCCGAACGCGACGAAGAATCCGGTGATGACGGAGACGCTGAACGTGCGGTTCCGGAAGAGCGTGAACGGGACCATGGGGTGCGGCGTCCGCCGCTCGATGAAGAAGAACCCGACCAGGACGACCGCCGCGACGAGGAGCAGGCCGAGCACTTCCGGCGAGAAGATGTCGTGGTCGCGCGTGATCGACAGCGCGACGAGCAGCGGCACCAGGCCGGCGGCGAGGGTGAACGCGCCGAGGAAGTCGATGTCGCGCCACGACGCCTTGTGGGCGACCTTTGGCATCGTGAGCGCGACCGCGGCGATCGCGAGCGCGCCGACGGGCACGTTGACGTAGAAGACCCAGCGCCACCCGACGTTGTCCGTCAGGTAGCCGCCGATGACCGGGCCGACGACGGAGGCGAGGCCGAAGATGCTCGCGAAGACGCCCTGCAGGCGCGCGCGGACGTGCGGCGGGAAGAGGTCGCCGAGGGCGGCGAAGACGCTCGCGAAGAGGACGCCGCCGAACAGGCCCTGGATGCCGCGGAACGCGACGAGCTCCGCCATGTTCTGGGCCTGGCCGCAGAGCGCCGAGGCGGCGACGAAGCCGGCCATTCCCCCGAGGAGGAAGGGCCTGCGCCCGAACAGATCGGAGAGCTTCCCGGCGACGGGCGTCATCGTGGTCGACGCGACCATGTACGCGGTGATCACCCAGGCGTAGTAGTCGAGGCCGTTCAGCTCCGCGACGATGCGAGGGAGCGCGGTGCCCACGATGGTCTGGTCGAGGGCCGCCAGGAACAGGCCCAGCGCGATCCCGATGGTGACGAAGACCGTGCGGCGGCGGCCGAGCGTTTCAACGGACATGAGGAGCCTCCTTGTCGGCGGGCTGCGCGAGCGCCTGCTGAAGGTCGGTCAGCGCGGCGGCGAGACGGTCCCGCTTCTCGGCGGAGAGGGTCGACAGGATCTTGGCGACGGGCTCGGTCATGTACTCGCCGACGCGCTCGATCTCGCGCCGGCCGCGCGCGGTCATTTCGACGACCACCACGCGCCGGTCCGATGGGTCCTCCGAGCGGCGCACGAAGCCGTCGCGCTCGAGCGAGTCGACGAGCTCCGAGAGCGAGGCCGGCGTCAGCACGCATTTCTGCGCGAGGTCGCCGCTCCGGCGCGGGACGTCGGTCAGCTGCCAGAGGACGCGCGCGCGCTCGAGGCTGATCGCCCCGCGCTCGTGCGCGACGTGCGAGGCGAGGCGGCCGATCCGCGGCAGGAGCGACAGGACCAGGCGCGCGAGACGGACGTCGTCGGCGCCGGGTCGGTACGCGGACGGGCGCTCAGGCGAAGCGGTCGGCATGTCGTTCGGTCTCCAAATAGTTAGGTCGCCGAACTATAAGGGCGCCGTACCAATCGGGGCAAGTCCCGCGAATGTCTCGTTCGCGACAGATCAGCCCGCGCCCGACTCCACGAAGGGCTGCTCGATGTCCGCGACGAAGAACCGCTCTGCGCCGCAGGTGGGGCAGCGTGCCGGCGGCGCCATGCCATGGACGGTCGTCCCGCAGGCCTCGCAGCGGAAATGCCGCTGATCGCCGGGCGTACGGATGATCGACGGCGAGGCCGCGAGCATCTGGCGGATCTTCCCGAGCTCGTTCGCCACGCGCAGCGGCTCGATCCCCGCGCCCGTCTGGTCGGCCTCCACGAGCCGGTTCATGAGCGCGTCAAGACGCTCGAGCGCTTCCTTCATGGCGGACCTCCCCAGGTGAGAAGAGGATAGGGGAGCGCCGCAGCTCGCGGCGCTGCGTTCGCGTGTTCCTGTGGAGATGGGGGAGGGTCGAACTCCCCGTCCAAGGCCTGCTCGCGGATCGCGTCTACGAGCGTGTTCGGCGATTTTTTTCTCGCGGACCCGGTCGCACACCGACGCGCTACCGGATCGCGCACAGGCCGTGAACTTGAGCCCGCCTACCGGCCGATCGGCGGGCCGCACCTCCGCTTTATTCGTCCTCGAGGCCCGCGGAGGGGAGACCTCGAGGACGCTCACTGACTAGGCAGCGAGAGCGTAAGAAGTGTTGCCAGTTATCTGGCAGCCGTTCGGATTAACGAGGGGGAACGGCGTTCCTCGGCTCGCAGCGGTCCGTCCGCCTGCCCTGTCGAAGCCACGCATCCCCGTGGCCCTTTCGGGCACCATCGATTGTACCGGCCGTGCGTACGCCCCGACACCTCTTCGCGCTCGCGATCGCGGTGGCCGCGGTCGCCTGTTCGAATGCGCCACGTGCGAACGTGCCCACGCCGCCCGCGTCGACGACGCCGACCGTCGCAACACCGTCGCCGACGCCGACCGCCGCCCCGAGCTCCTCGCCCGCTCCGGCCGCCGCGGCGATCGTCCGCTACGTCGCGATCGGCGCCTCGGACACGGTAGGCGTGGGCGCGGCCGATCCCGCGACCGGATCGTGGCCCGCGCGCCTGGCCGCGAAGCTGCCGGCAGGCGCGACCTATCTGAACCTCGGCGTGTCCGGTTCGCTCGCCGCCGGCGCGCGCGAGCAGCAGCTGCCGAAGGCGCTCGAGGCGAGGCCGACGGTCGCGACGGTCTGGCTCGCGGTGAACGACCTCAACGCGGGCCTGGGACCCGGCGACTACGGGATGGCGCTGCGGTCGATCGTCACGGCGCTGGTGGACCGGACCGATGCGCGGATCTTCGTCGGCAACGTGCCGGACCTACGGGCCGTCCCGGCGTATGCGGGGGTCGACCAGGCGGCGCTCGCGGCGCGGATCGCCGACTACAACCTCCAGATCGCCGCGCTCCAGCGGGCCTATCCCGCCCGCGTCGTGGTCGTCGACCTCTTCACGGGAAGCGCCGTCCTCGTGTCGAGCGGGACCGTCGCCGCGGACGGCTTCCATCCGTCCGACGCGGGCTACCAGCTCATCGCGGACCGCTTCGTCGCTGCGTTGCGCGACGCGGGGGTGCCGCTCCGCGCCTAGCTCGAGCCGGTCTCGGCCGGCCGCGCCGCCGCGGGGACGACCGGCGCGACCGCGCGCTTCGGCTCGCGCAGCGCGCCCGCGAAGATCGCGCACCCCGCGACCATGAAGAAGACGCCGAGCAGGAGCACCGCCTTTGGCTCGACGGACGCGAGAAGGCCAGAGGCGATGAAGGGCGCGGCGGTGCCGCGTATCCCGAGGAGCAGCGACTGCGCAGCCGCGTACTGAACGACGCGCTCGCGCGGCGCGAGCTGGACGACGTTCGTATAGAAGGTGATCTCGCCGCCGGCCACGATGATCCCGGTCACGACGGCGACGGGGAGCAGCGCCCACGTGTTCGGCGCGACGAGATAGCCGAGCGGGACCAGCACGACGAGGACCTGATTGAGGAGCGAGAGTCGCAGCGACGAGCCGCGATCGATGACGCGCCCCCAGACGAAGTAGG
Source organism: Chloroflexota bacterium (assembly GCA_005883625.1). GTDB lineage: Bacteria > Chloroflexota > Limnocylindria > P2-11E > P2-11E > 3-1-20CM-2-70-9. The sequence continues at coordinate 44,714 of VBDU01000092.1, forward strand.
CGGCGATCATCGTCGCCGACTGCACCGCGTACATGATCCCGATGAACGTGTTCGGCGCGTCGAAGTGGTCGACGAGCATGATCGGATAGATGGCCGCGTTCATGAGGTTCCCGGTGCCGAAGACGGTCGACGCGATGAGCAGGCGCCGGAAGCGCAGATCCCCCCACAGGTCGCGCGCGATCGAGACGGCCGACCGCCGCCGCGGCGGCGCCGGCAGATCGTCGTGGCGCACCCAGAAGAACGCGACCGCTCCGGGAAGCGCGAGGGCCGTGGCGGCGGCGAAGACGTACGCAGCCGGGATCACGTCGATCCAGGCGCCGGCGACGGCCGCGCTCGCGATGCCTGCGATGGACGCGCCGATCCGCACGTTCGCCATCGCCTGCGCGCGCTCGCGGTCCGGATACATCCCCTGCATGAGCGCGGTGTACGCGGCGACGTTCGCGACGGTGATGACGAAGAAGACGACCGTCGTGGCCGCGAGCATGAGCGGTGTCGCGGCGACGAGGACGCCGGCGATGAGCACGACGCGCGCGAGGGTCGTGGTCCCGGCGACGACGCGTGCCACCGGAATGCCGGACAGGAGGTACGCGAACACCGGGGCGAGGAGGTGGCCGATGAAAGGCGCGGCGACGACGAGCGCGACTTCGCCGGCGCTGCCGCCGAGGCGGCGCACGACGACAGGCATGAAGGTGACGAGCACCGAGATGTAGAGGCCCGAGCAGACCGCGCTGAAGAGGTCGATGCGAAAATTCCGCCGGACGCGCGCGGGCGCCCAGTTCCCGTCCATGAGAAGACAAACGGTAACGCGCTCGGTCCGTCGCCTGGAAGGCGTACGTACGGGCTAGGGCCGCTCTGGTCTCGGCCTGTAACCCCCTGGCCGCGGTCCGAAGCCACGACGGGGCCCATAGCCGCCGGGCCGCGTCCCCCCGGTCGGGGGACGGCCCGGGCCGCCGCGATATGGCGGGCGGGGCCGGAATACCGCGGGCCCGCGCGCGCCCGGCGCCGTCGAGCTGATGACGACGCGGCGATTCGGGTCCACGCCCACCGACTCCGTCCGCACCCCGGGGCTGTCCTGAACCGCCAGGTGCACGATCCGCCGCTCGTAGGCGAGCATCGGCTCGAGCGTCACGGCCTGCCCCGTCGTCCGCACCCGCACGGCGACGCGGCGCGCGACCTCGCGCAGCTGCTCCTCGCGACGACGCCGGTAGCCCTCGATGTCGAGCGGGATGTGAACGGTGCGGCCGACGCGCCGCGACGTCATGGCCGAGGTGATCTGCTGAAGCGCAACGAGGTTCTCGCCGCCGCGGCCGATGAGCGCACCGAGGTCGGTCCCGACCACGTCGACCCCCTCGCGGCCCGGCCGGTCGTCCATCGTGACCTCCGCCTCGATCCCCATGAGCTCGAGGAGCTCCTTGAGCACCGGGACCGCAGCCGCGAGCTCCTCCGAGAGGACGGGCGCCGCTTCCTCGCGCTCCTCCTCGCGCTCATCGAGATGCTCGCGCAGCGCGTCGGGGCGTCGCGGCACCTCGGCCTCGTCGACCGTGGGCTGCGGCTCGGGCTCGCGCTCGTCCTCCTGGAACGAGAGGAGCACGCGCGCATCCTCACCGCCCATCCCGAGCATGTTCGCGGGCTTTCCCTTCTCGAGGACCTCGATGTCGACCTCCGTCCGTTTGCGCCCGAGCACCCTCAGGCCGCGCTCGACCGCCTCCTCGACCGTTCGACCGGTGAATTCCTCTCCACGCAGCGGGCTCATCGTTTCCGCCTCCTCCCTCTACGCCGTCCCCCTTCGGCCGCGCGCGCTGACGGCTCCGCGACCGCCTCCATGTCCGCCTCCGCCTCCGCGATCGCCGCGCGCTCCCGCCGCCGCATCTCACGATCCGCCGGCGTGGGGATCTGCTCCAGGAACGGTAGCCAGCGCGGTAGCTGTCCCCATCCCGTGACGAAGTACTGCTGCACCATCTGGAAGACCGTCGTCGTGATGTAGTAGAGGAAGACACCGGCCGACAGCTGCCTGAAGAAGACGAGCGTGATGAGCGGCAGGTAGTAGGTCATCGACTGCATCGTTCGCTGGGTCGGGTCGTTCGTCTGCGGCGGGTTCCGCGGCAGCGCCATGATCGACGCGACGAGCTGCAGCAGGGCCGAAACGATCGGCAGGATCCCGATGACCTCGGGTCCGCCGAAGGCCGTGAAGAAGAAGTAGTCCGGATGGGCGAGGTTGCCGATCCACGGCAGCCAGTGCGCCGTGAGATCCAGGGCCTGGTCATCGGCCAGGCCCGGCGGCGTCGGCACGAACGCGAAGAGGACATGGTCGCGCAGCTCGTGGACGGTAAGCGCGGGTACGCCGCCGAGCCCGCCCACCTGCTGGAACGCGGCGTACATCGCGAACAGCACCGGGAAGAACACGACCATCGGGAGGCAGCCCGCGAGCGGGCTGATGCCGCGCTCCTGGTACAGCTTCATCTGCTCCTGCTGCAGGCGGACGCGGTCCTTCTCGTACTTCTTCTTGATGTCGTTCAGCGCCGGCGCAAGCTCCTGCATCGCGCGGGAGGAGCGCAGCTGCTGCCGGAACAATGGGATGAGCGCAAGCCGGATCGCGATCGTGACGATGACGACGGCGAGGCCGAAGTCCGGGACGAAGTCGTACGCGAGCACCAGGAGCGAGATGAGCGGATGAACGAGGAGCGCATTCCAGACGTCGGTAACGATTGGCGGCACTATCGCGACTCCAGCTCGGGAACGGGGTCATACCCCCCGTGACTGAACGGATTGCACGAGAGCACCCGCCGGGCGGCGAGAAGGCTCCCCCGCAGCACGCCGTGGCGGTCTACGGCCTCGATCGCGTACTCCGAGCAGGTGGGGGTGTAGCGGCAGGCCGGCGGGAGCAGCGGGCTCACCGCGGACTTGTAGAAGCGGAGCGCGGCCAGGACCGCGATCTTCACGGTGCGAGGGCCTCACCCGATCCGAGGGCGGCGAGCGCCCTCGCGGCGGCCTCGCGCACCGCGGCCGGCGAAGCGGCGACCACGTCGCGCCGCGCGGTCACGAGGATGTCGCGCCCTATCGCGGGTCGACGGTCCTTCACCACGATGCGAAATGCCTCGCGAAGACGCCGACGCGCGCGGTTCCGCGCGACGGCGGTACCCAGCGAGCGCGGAGCGGACACCGCAAGGCGCGTCATGCCGAGGTCGTTGGCACGCGCGCGCAGCGCGAACAGCCGATGCTGGACCGCGACGTTCGCCTCCCGCACCGCGGCGATGTCCCCATTGCGCCGCAATCGTGCGGCGTCCACCGATGTCGCGCCGTTAGACGACGGTAAGCCGCTTGCGACCGCGCGCCCGACGCGTCGCGAGCACTTTGCGTCCGCCCGTGGTCCTCATCCGCGCGCGAAAACCGTGCACGCGCGCACGCCGACGTGTCTTTGGCTGATAGGTGCGCTTCACGATCGGATCCCTTCTCCCGCTGGAAACGGAACGAACAAGCGATCAAGAGATATCGGGTGGCCCGCGCACGAGTCTATCAATACGTACGCGCGTTGCCCCAGAGGCGCTTTGGGTCTATCGTTCGCGCGCTTCCACGCGTCGCGCTCCGACCTTCGCACATTCCCATCCGGTGTGGCGGGCGAGCGATCTTGTTTTCGCGTCACGAGTTCGTGGGGAGCGTCGTTGTGCACGAGCGGGGGAGATTAGGGGAGCCGTTGAACACCAAGCAGCTCTGGTCGGCCGCCCTTGGAGAACTGCAGCTCGGGCTCTCCCACGCGAACTACGACACCTGGTTCAAGGACACGTCGATCGTGTCAGAGGAAGATGACGTCTACTTCGTCGCCGTCCCGAACGCGTTCGCTCGCGAATGGCTCGAGAACAAGTACCGCCCGCAGGTCCGGGCCGCGCTGCAGCACCTGCTTGGCCGCACAGTCGACGTCCGCTTCGTGACGCAGCCTGCGCCGCTCGCCGGGATGAGGCCGGGTGCCGCTGTCGCGAACGGGGCGCAGGCCGGCGCGCCCCCGCAGAGCCCGTCGCTCCCCGAGCGGCGAGATGCCCAGGCGAGCGCGCTGCTCAATCCGCGGTACACGTTCTCGACATTCGTCGTCGGCTCCAACAACCGCCTCGCGCACGCCGCGGCGCTCTCCGTCGCGGAGCGACCGGGACACAGCTACAACCCGCTGTTCGTGTACGGCGGGTCGGGTCTGGGCAAGACGCACCTGATGCACGCCATCGGGCACGCGGTGATCGCTCGTCATCCGAAGAAGCGCGTCGCCTACGCCACGAGCGAGAAGTTCACGAACGAGTTCATCAACTCGATCCGCGGTCAGAAGAGCGAGGAGTTCCGTGAGCGCTACCGCCGGATCGACGTCCTCCTCATCGACGACATCCAGTTCATCGCGGGCAAGGAGGGGACGCAGGAGGAGTTCTTCCACACGTTCAACGCGATCCACGAGGAAGGCAAGCAGATCGTGCTTTCGAGCGACCGGCCGCCCAAGGCGATCACCCAGCTCGAGGACCGCCTGCGCTCCCGCTTCGAGTGGGGGCTCATCGCCGACATCTCCGCCCCCGATCTCGAGACGCGCATCGCGATCCTCCGCGCGAAGGCCGAGGCGCAGAACATCGCCGTGCCGCCTCCGGTCATCGACTTCCTGGCCCAGCGGATCGTATCCAACATCCGCGAGCTCGAGGGCGCGCTCACCCGGATCGTCGCTTACGCGACGCTGAACGCGCTCCCGGTCACGACCCAGCTCGCCCAGGACATGCTCCAGAACATCCTCTACAACCCGCAGCGCAAGACCCTGAGCCCCGAACGCATCGTCGAGACGGTGGCCCGCTACTACGGCGTGCCGCTCGACCAGATCAAGGGCAAGGCCCGCGACAAGCAGGTCGTCCTCCCGCGCCAGATCGCCATGTACCTCATGCGCGAGGAGACGGAGGCCCCGCTCCTTCGGATCGGCGAGGCCCTGGGCGGCCGGGATCACTCCACGGTGCTGCACGGCTGCGAGAAGATCGAGCGAGAGATGGCCGAGAACGACGATTTCCGGCGGGACGTCGGCGCTTTGCGCGAGATGCTGTACACCGACAGCTAGCTAAGGAAGTCGTCGTAAGGGGGTGCGGGGGCCCACCCCCGCGACGAACCGAGGCTATGGAGGTTGCATCCTCCGAAAAGGAGCAAGCCCGGCAAGCTGTGGATAAGGCGTTCGCGCCTGTGGATAAAGACCTCCATTTGTGGATAGATGCATCATTTCCATGTTCGCTCTGGCTACGTGTGTCGCTCGGAACGACGTCGCTCCCGAGTCCGCTCACAGTGGTCCCCGTAACGTCCACAGCCCGCGAACAACGACACCGAGCGCGTACGGTGCGGGAGACCGCATAGTCCACACGACTACTGCTACTGGCGACGCTTTCTATCTAGATCACCAAGGGTACGACCGGGGAGGGTCGCGTGAAGGTCACCTGTCTACAAGAGAACCTCGCGCACGGGCTCGCCATCGTCGGGCGAGGGGTCTCGACGCGGGGTAGTCTCCCGATCCTCTCAAATATCCTTCTTCGGACGGACGCCGGCCGCCTCAAGCTGACGGCGACGAACCTTGAGGTGGGCATCAACTGCTGGGTCCCCGCCAAGGTCGAGGATGAAGGCGCTATCACGCTTCCGGCGAAGCTCTTCATCGACTTCGTGAACTCGCTTCCCGCCGGCCAGGTGGAGCTCTCGCTGAACGTCCGGACGAAGACCGTGCACCTGAGGAGCGGCCCCTACGAAGCGAACATCAAGGGCATGGACGCCGAGGAATTCCCGATCATCCCGGCGATTCCGGACAAACCGACGACCCGGATGGGCCAGGGAACGCTCCGCCGGATGATCGCCGAAGTCGCGTTCGTCGCCGCGACCGACGACAGCCGTCCGGTGCTCACCGGGGTGCTCACGACGTTCGGTGGCGAGCTGGTGACGATGGCCGCGGCGGATCCGTACCGCCTGTCCGTCCGACACGCTCGTCTCCTCGAGCGGGTCGATCCGCCCGTCGAGGTCATCATCCCGGCGAAGAGCCTCTTCGAGGGATCATCGAGGGTCAATTCCCGAACTACCGGCAGGTCATCCCGACGAGCCATGCGACCCGCGTCCTGGCGCAGCGTGAGGAGCTCCTCAAGGCCACGCGCCTCGCGTCGTATTTCGCCCGCGATGCGGCGAACATGCTCCGCTTTCAGGTCGACCCCGCCAGCGATCCGCCCCTTGTCATCACCGCGAACGCGGCCGAGGTCGGCGACAACACCGGCCGCGTCGATGCGACGGTCGAGGGCCAGCCGACGACCATCGCTTTCAACTCGCGGTTCGTGGCCGACGCGCTCCAGAGCCTGTCGGCGGCCGAGATCTCGCTCGAGCTCGGCGGTCCCCTCGCTCCGGGCGTCGTCAAGATCGTCGGCGACGACAGCTACCTCCACGTGGTGATGCCGCTCCGCATCCCCGCCTAGCGCCGCGATGCGCCTCACGGCGATCGCCCTCGAGGATTTCCGCAGTTATTCGAGCGCGACCATTGCCCTCGCCCCCGGCCTCACGGCGTTCATCGGCCCCAACGGCGCCGGAAAGACGAACCTCCTCGAGGCGGTACACGTCGTGGCGCGAGGCGACAGCTCTCGCGCCGGTGACGATGCCGAAATGATCCGCTGGGGCGCGTCGGTGGCCCGCGTCGCTGTCGAGACGGCGAGCGAGGACGGCGCCTCGCGTTGGCTTGAGGTCACGCTCTTCGCGCCGGCGCCCGAGGCGCGTCGACGCTCCCGCCGCTACGCGGCCGACGGTGCGCCGAAGCGTGCGGACGACGTCCTGGGAGCGGTCACCGTCGTCGCGTTCTTCCCCCAGGACACCGATCTGCTGGCCTCCGCGCCCGCCGCCCGGCGCCGCTACCTCGACGCGATGGTCGCGCAGATCGATCGAGCCCACCGCTCCGACCTGCGCGCATATGCGCGCGTCCTCGAGCAGCGCAACGCGCTGCTCCGGGCCGGCCGCGACGAGGAACCGATCCCCGAGAGCGAGATCGCCTTCTGGGACAGCGAGCTGGTGCGCCTCGCCACCGAGATATCGCTCCGTCGCGAGCGCGCCGTCGCGGAGCTCCGTCCTGCGTTCCGCGAAGGTGCGGCGCGCCTGGGCGCGGATGCCGGCATCGACGTCGCGTATGCGGGTCAGGTCGCGGGGTCCGACCCGGACGCGCGCGCCGATGGATATCGGCGCCTCCTCGCGGAGAAACGCGACCGGGAGCGCTGGCAGGGCACGACACTTGTCGGCCCCCATCGGGAGGACCTCGCGGTCGCGCTCGGCGAGCGTCCCCTCCCCACGTTCGCTTCGCGGGGCGAGCAGCGGACCGCCGTCCTCGCGCTGAAGCTCGCGGAAGCACAGTGGCTGCGGGCCCACACCGGGACCCCGCCGGTCTTCCTGCTCGACGACGTGTTGTCCGAGCTCGACACCGCCCGTCGCGAAGCGCTCGCCGGCGCGCTTCCCGACGACGCGCAGGCGCTGCTCACCGCGGCGATCCCGACGAGCCTTCCCGAGCGGATGCGCGAGCGCGCCACCCTCGTGCCGGTGGCCCTCGGGGCGGTCGGGTGAGGCCGCTCGCGGGAGCGCTCGCTCGCGCGCTCCGGACGCTCGGACTCGATACGGACGTCGCGCGCGCAGGCGCGGTGCGCGCGTGGGCGGACGCGGCGGCGCGGGTGATCGGCGCCGACGCCGCCCGCACGACGGCGCTGCGCATGGACGACGGCACCCTGGTCGTAGCCGTCCCGACCGTGCAGTGGGCCGCCGAGATCCGCCTCCGCGAGCGCGAGCTGGTGGCCGAGATCGCCGCGCGCGCGCCGCGGAGCGGCATCACGAAGATTCGCTCCGTGCCCGCGACCTAGACTCGGCAGAGGTGCGAGCCGCCAGCTTCGTCACGAAGGTCGGTTCCACCGCGGGGCTGCGTCCCAATTCTCCCGACGTCGCGGTCGTGAGTGAGCCGACGCTCGGGGCGACGCTCCGCACAAAGGGCCGGTTCTATTTCCTCTGCGAGGTCGCGCCGGCGGCCGCGCCCGCCGGACAGCTCGCGCGCGAGGTCGCCGACCTCGCGCGCCAGGAGTACTACTACGACCTTTCGGCGGGCATCGAGGTCTCGCTGCGCCGCGCCCTGCGGCAGGCGAACCGCCGTGCGGCGCAGCGTCTTCGCGATCAGCGCGGGCGCGTGACGCTCCACTGCGCGTGCGCGGTCTTCGTGAACAACGAGCTGTACGCCTCGCGAATCGGCGCCGCCCGGGTCTTCCTCGTACGGCGTGCGCGCCTCTTCCTCCCCGGCGACCAGCCCGGGGAGCTCGCGGACTTCGTCCACCGCACGACCACCCGGGAGGCCGCGTCCCTCGGGGTCGAGGCCGACGTGCTGCCCGACGTCTGGCGACAGACGATCGAGCCCGGCGACACGCTCATCCTCGCGGCGGGCGCGCTCACCGAGCGCCTCGGTGCGGAAGCACTCAAGAACGCCGCGGTCACGCTGCACCCGCGCGCGGCCGCGGAGCACATCCACAACCGCGCGATCGCCGACGGCGTCGCGGGCAGCGACGCCGCGCTGTTCATCGAGATCACCGCCGCGCCCGCCGCGGCCGAGCGCCTTCGAGCGGAGCCCGCCCCGCTGCCGGAGGCCGAGGAGGTCGTGATCGCGGAGACGATCCGTTCGCGCCTCGACTGGATCTGGCGGCGCCGGCCACACCTCGGCCGCGCCATCGAGGCAGCGGCAGCGCCGGCGACGCGCGCGGTGGGGAAGGGCGTGGCGGTGGGGCTCGAGCTCATGCCGCGCCGCTCGACCGCCCTGCCTCGCCACCCCGACACCGCGCGGCAGCGGTCGCGCCGCCAGCGGCGCGCGGCGAGCCTGCTCGCGGTCGTCCTTCTCCTCGTTGCCGGGGGCATCGGGGCGCTCGCATACCGCGACTACGCGGCGCAGCGCGTCGGCGGCGACTACACGCTCGCGATCATCGCCGTCGAGAACGATCTCTCATCGGCACGACGCTCGGCGGACCGCAAGCCGCCCGACGTCGACGCCGCGCGAGACCGTCTCACGCACGCGCAGGCGAAGCTCGATGAGGCGGCCCGGTCACCGATCGCGGATCAGGCGAAGGTCGCCGCGCTCCGCGACGAGCTCGCGAAGATCGACGACGACATCACCGGCGTCGTGGTCGACCTCGCGCGCGTCCTTCCCGGAGCGAAGCCGGCCGCGATCGTCGGCAACCTGAACGGCCTCTACGTGACGGACCCGGGTGTCGGACGGCTCTGGCGGATCTTCGGCGATCCCGCGCAGACGGGCGTCGTGCTGGCGCAGGGCGCGCGCGACGTCGGGGTGCCCCGGCTCGTCGCGACGTTCGGCGACGCGGTGTACGCGCTGGATGACCAGCAGCATCTCTGGCGCGCGCAGGGCGACAAGGTCGCCGACGTCACGCCCGACGCCGCCGCCGACACCTGGAAGAGGGTCGCGTCGTTCTCGGTCTTCGCCGCGAACCTCTACGTGCTCGACGCCGCGAGCGGACAGGTCTGGAAGCACGAGTCGAGCGACGGCATCGACTTCGATCGGAACCGCGTCCAGGGCTACCTCGAGACGGCCGTCGCGCCGAATGCCGCCGCCTCCCTCGCCGTCGACGGCGACGTCTGGATCGTGACTACGGCGGGCGAGGTGATCCGCTACCGGCGGCTCACCACGTCGTTCACGGCGACGCGCGTCGACTTCACCGCACGCTGGGCCGAGCCGGTGAGACCGGCGGCGATCCAGGCGATCGACGTCCAGCGCTCGATCTACTTCCTCGACGCCCAGGGCAAGAAGGTCATCCAGATGGGCCGCGACGGGCGCGAGGTCGCTCGCTTCAACCTCCCCACGACGCTCCCCGCGCCGAATGGGTTCTACGTCTCCGAGGGCGGACGCGCGATCTACACGCTGCACGGCTCCAAGATCGTCGTCACCGAGCTCACGGCTCGGTGATCCCGCTCCACGACGCGAACCCTGCGGGGCGCGCCCCGGTGGTGAACCGCCTGCTCATCGCCGCGAACGTTCTCGTCTGGCTCTACACGCTCAGCCTCGCGCGAACGCCAGCCGCGCTCGACGCGTTCTACGACCGGTACTCGTTCGACTGGTCCACGTTCGCGGGCGCGATCTCGCACGGGCAGCTCACCGTCGCGCTGTTCGTGCCCCTCTTCACGCACATCTTCCTGCACGGCGGCTGGCTGCACATCCTTGGGAACATGCTCTATCTCTGGATCTTCGGCGACAACGTGGAGGACCGCTTGGGCAGCGGGCCATACCTGATCTTCTATCTCCTCTGCGGGATCGTCGCCGCGATCGGCCAGGGGCTCATCGCGCCCGAGGCGATGGTCGGCGCGTCGGGTGCGATCGCGGGCGTGCTCGGGGCGTACCTCGTCATGTATCCGACCGCGCGCGTGTCGACCCTCATCTTCCTGGGGATCTTCATCAGCGTCGTGCAGCTGCCCGCGCTCATCGTCATCGGTTTTTTCATCGTCCTGCAGGTCATCGACGCGCTCGCCGAGCTCCGCATGACGGACCATCAGGCGGCGTCCAATATCGCGTACGTCGCGCACATCTTCGGATTCGTCGCAGGCGTGCTCTTGCTCTTTCTCTTCCGTCAGCAACGCGACGCAAGGCGATTCCGATACGACTGAGAGACATGCGAGCGGCACGTACCTTGCGGCTCTGGCGCTAGGCTTTGACGAAGATGCTCGTCCCGTGCACGGTCGAGTCGGTCCGGGTCCACGTCCTGACGAACCAGCACGTCGTCCTGCTTCAAGCCGAGGGGACCACCAGGCTCCTTCCCATCTGGATCGGACCCGACCAGGCGCACAGCATCGCCACGCGGATCGCCGGGATCCCGAGCGAGCGTCCCCTCACCCACGACCTCATGGTCGACATGCTCACGAAGGTCGGCGCGGAGATCACGCGCGTGGTCGTGAAGGACCTCGTCGCCGACGACGCCGGGGGCGGCGTCTTCCACGGCAGCGTCTTTCTCCAGGTGGCCGACCGCGAGATCGAGGTCGACTGCCGACCGTCGGATGCGATCGCGCTCGCGGTCCGCTGCACCGCACGCATCCTCGTCTCCGATACGGTCCTCGACCGCTCCGCGATCTCGGCGGAGTCGAGCGACGACCATGAGCTCTCGGTCTTCAAGCAGTTCATCGAATCGCTCCCGGACGATCCGCCGCAGACGTCCTGATCATCGCGGGGGTGGGCCCTCTGCTTGTCGCAGGGGCGGGCCCCCGCACCCCCTAGGTACGGTGATTCACTCCTAGCCAGAGGCGCAGGCGCAGCTGCAGGAGATCGCGGATCGCGCGGAGGATGACGCGCGGCGGCGCGCCCTTCGGTTCGTGTTTGGTCCGCGGGAAGTGGCGCACCGCGACTTGGCGGATCCGGACTCCCGCGCGGGCGAGCGTGATGAGCAGCTCGGGCGAGAAGAAGGCGCCGTTCGAGCGCACGCGCGTGAGCGGGACACGCGCGAAGACGTCGCGGCGGAAGAGCTTGAATCCGCAGTCGACGTCACGCCAAGGGCCACCGAACAGCACGCGGATGAGCCGGTTGTAGACCCAGGCGACGAACAGGCGGCGCCAGGGGTCCGCTCGCTTCTCGCGAAAGCCGACCACCGCGTCGGCCCCGTCGCTCGCCGCGAGGAGCCTCGAGAGATCGGTGAGGTCGAACTGCCGGTCGCCGTCCGTGTAGAAGATCCACGCCTTCGTGGCGGCGAGGAGCCCCGAGCGGACGGCGCCGCCGTAGCCGCGGCGTGCGCCGTGGTGGATGACGCGGATACGCCGCTCGCGCGCGGCCAGCTCGTCCGCGATCGCGCCGGTGCGATCGGTGCTCCCGTCGTCGACGATCGTCACCTCGAGGTCGTCGGTGAAGCGCGGCAGTACCTCGAGGGCGGATGCGACGAGGGGGGCGATGTTCTCCTCTTCGTTCAGCGCGGGGAAGAAGAACGAGAGCCCCACGAGCCGTGCGGGCAAGGTCGTTGAAGGTTAGCGTGTTCCCGTCACATGTCGGTCTCCGACCGCGTGATCGCGATCTCGGTCGGCGCGTTCGCTGCGGTCGCGTACCTCGTTGCCGGCGCCGGGCTCGCGACGGACTACGACTACTTCGGCCGTCTCGCGGCCGCATTCCTGGCGGGCCACTGGTGGCTCGACGAGGCGCCGTCCTGGCTCAACGAGCTGATCGCGTGCGGCGACGGCCGCTGGTGCGTCGTCTATCCGCCCCTGCCGGCGATCCTCTCGCTGCCGTTCGTGCCGTTCGTCCCAAGCGCGTACGCCCAGGTCCTGGCGTCGCGCGTCGCCGGCGGCGCGTCCGCGACGCCGCTCTACCTCGCGCTGCGGGCCTACGGAGCGCCGAAGGCGTGGTCCATCGCCGGAACGCTCCTCTCGGCGTTCGGCACGACGCTCTTTTTCTCGAGCGTCGACGGGCGTGCGTGGTACGCGGCGCACGCCGCGTCGATCGGCTTCGCGGCCTCGGGCTTCCTCGTAGCGGCGCGTGGCGGGCGGCCGGCGCTCGCGGGCGCGCTCCTCGGGATCGCCGCGCTCGGGCGCCTTCCCGTGGCCGCGGCGACGCCGGGCCTCGCGCTCCTGCTCGCGCGCCGCGCGGGACTCTCGTATCGCCGCGCGCTCGGGGGCATGGTCCTGGGGGGCCTGCCGTTCGTCCTCGTGTACGCCGGCTACAACCTGCTGCGCTGGGGCACGCCCTTCGACGCCGGGTACGCACGCCTCATCGAGGACGATGTCTTCTTCACGCAGGGCCTCTTCTCGCCGCTTTACCTGCCGCGACAGCTCGTCGCGCTGTTCCTCGAGCCGCCCGATATCGTCCCGGCCACGCCGTTCTTCCTCATCCCGCACTACGTCGGCATGAGCCTCTTCCTCACGACGCCGGCGTTCCTGTGGATCTTTCTCGCGCTTCGAGAGGTGCGCCGCGACGCGGTCGTGGCGGCGACGGGAGTCGCGGCGCTCGGCGCCCTCCTGCCGGACCTGCTCCATGGGACCGTCGGCTTCCAGCAGTTCGGCTATCGCTTCTCGATCGACGCCCAGCCCTTCCTCGTGGCGCTCGCGATCAGCGGTGACGGACTGCGGCACGGCGCCTGGCGCCGCTGGCCGCGCCTGCTGTTCATCGTCGCGATCGTCGTTTCGTTCGCGGTGAATCTCTACGCGACGATCGCCATCACGCGCTTCGGATACTGGGATTGAGCTCCGCGCCGTCACGCGATCGGGATGCCCGCCTCGCGATCGCGGGGGTGATCGCGCTTGGCGTCGTGCTGCGCCTCCTCGTGGTGCGCGCGCAGGGGTTCCCCACCGACGTCGGAACGTTCGAGGCGTGGGGCGAGCGTATCGCGCAGGTGGGCCCGGGAGGGTTCTACGAGCCGGGATACTTCAGCGACTACCCGCCTGCGTTCCTCTACGTCCTCTGGCTGCTCGGCGCGCTCTTCGACGGCGAGATCCTCCGCCTCGCCGTGAAGGCGATCAGCATCCCCGCCGACGTCGTCATCGCCGCGCTCGCCGCAGCCGTCGCGTGGCGTCACGCCGGCCGCGGCCCGGCGGTCGCCGCCGCCACGCTGTGGTCGCTCCAACCGGGGCCGATCTTCGCCGGGCCGTACTGGGGACAGGTGGACGCGGTCGGCACGCTGCCGCTGGTCGGTGCCCTCGTGGCTGCAGGCGCGCGACGCTGGTCGACCGCAGGCGCGCTCGCCGCGCTCGCCGCGCTCGTGAAGCCGCAGTTCGGGATCGCTCTCGGTGTCATCGTCGTCGCCGTCGCGATCGACTTCGTGCGCGATGCGGCGTGGCGTCCGGCGGCCCGCGTGATCGGGGCGGCCGTCGCCACCGCCTACGTCATCGCCGCCCCGTTCTACGGTCTCGATCCGCTCGGGGTCGGGAGTCGGCTGGTCGACCTCGTGCGGAGCGCGTCGGAGACCTATCCGTACACGTCGCTGTACGCCTTCAACGGCTGGTCCATCTTCTTCGACTTCTGGCAGCCGGACGAGGCGCTCGTCCGCTACGGCGCGCTGCTTCTCGTGGCCGGGCTCGTCGTCTCCTGCGCGCCCCTGTGGTGGCGCCGCGACCTCGCCGGCCTACTCGCCGCGACGGCATTCGCGGCCTTCGCCTTCTACTTCTTGCCGACCCGCGCGCACGAGCGTTACCTCTTCCCGGCGTTCGCCCTGCTCCTGCCGTTCGCCGCGGCGCGTTCGCGGATCCTCGGGCCGTATCTCGTGCTCGCGGCCGGCTTCGCCACGACGCTCTACTTCGCCTTCACGCGCTATCAGCAGATCGTCGACCTGCGGGCGCCCGACGTCCTCGAAGCGACGCTCTTCGGACGGTACGGTCAGATCGCGCTCGCGCTCCTCATGATCGCCACCGCCGCGCTCATCGTCTGGCGCCTCGCGCGGGGCGAGGCCAGGCTCGACAGCGACCGCCGCTACGAGCTCGCGCTCGCCGCCCCGCGCCCGACGTGGACGCTCCCACCGGGTCTCGGGCTGGGGCGCGTTCCTTCGCGGGGGGATCTCATGGTGGCGCTCTGCGTCGCGCTCGCCGTCCTCGCGACGCGCGGCTACCGCCTCGATTTCCCGCGCGACATGTACTTCGACGAGGTCTATCACGCGCGCACCGCGTTCGAGCTGCTCGCGCAGCGCGAGCCGTACGAGTGGACGCACCCGCACCTCGCGAAGGAGATCATGGCCCTCGGGATCCTCGCGTTCGGCGACGACCGCGTGATCGGGCACGAGGTCGGCCTCGGCGCGCAGACGCTCTTCACCGTCACGAACGACGGCATACGCCTGACGGCCGGGGACGACGGCAACCTGTACGTACGCGACCGCCTCGGACGAGGCGGTCCGTTCGCGCGCACGACGGACCCGCCCCGGGCCCTCGCCGCGACCGACGGACGGATCGTCGTCGCGACCGACCGCCAGGTGTGCCAGCTGGCGATCCCCGTGCCGTCGTCGCGGACCGGCCTCCGCGACCCGCTGCCGTTCGATCGCTGCCTGGTCTCCCCGTTCGCGCGCACGCTGGGCCTCGCGATCGGCGGCACGAGCGTCTCCCTCGCGTCGGCAGGCGGGCTCGCGACCTGGAAGGACTTCACCGGCGACCCGGTCGTCTACCAGGGGGACCTCGTGGCGGCGACCGCGAAAGCCGACGGCAGCGAGGTCTACGTCCTGGACCCGAAGGGGAACGTCGAGGTGGTCGACACGACGAAGGGCTCCGTGTCGCGAACGCTTTCCGGCGGCGGCCCCGGGAGCGCGATCGCCTACGCGCTCGGCCCGAACCGCGTCTTCGTCGCGCGCGCGAAGGAGCCCGTCCTCGACGTCTACGACCTGGAGGGCGGCTCGCACGAGGGGGTGCCGCTCGCGAACGCGCGCACCGGCGCGTTCGCGTCCGGTGTGACCGCGCTCGCAGTGGTGACGCGCACGCAGTTCCTCTATGCGCTCGCCGACGGCCGCGTCGTCGTCGTGGAGACGCATGGCGCCTCGCCGTTCGCGGCGATCGCGACCGGCGCGACGCAGCTCGGCATCGACGGCGAAGGCGACGCGCTCGTCGCCGCGGGCCCGACCGGCGCCGACGTCGTCGAGACGGGCCGGCACGCCTTCGCGTGGCGACTCCCGGGCGTCGTCTTCGCCGCGCTGCTGGCCTTCTGTGTCGTACTGCTCGCGCGGCGCCTCTTCGCGTCGGGGCTCGTGCCGGCGCTCGCGGGCTCGGCGATCGTGCTCGACGGCTCGATGTTCGCCCAGGCGCGCATCGGCATGAACGACGTCTACGTCGGCGCGCTCATCGTCGCCGGCTGGTACTTCGTCGTCGCGGCGTATCGTCCGCGCCGCTCGGCCACCACGGACATCCTCATCGCGGGCGTCCTCTTGGGGCTCGCCTCCGCCACAAAGTGGGCCGCGTTCTACGCGGTCGCGGGCGTTGCCATCGCGTCGCTCGCGGTGACCGTGCACGCGTACCGGCGCGGCCGGTCGGGGTCCGGGGGAGCGCTCGACCTTGCCGGCGTTCCAGAGGTGCTCGCCCGGCGGGGCGTCGCGCTCGCGGGGCTGAACGCGGTGCTGCTGTTCGTTGCGTTCGCGGTCATACCGGTGATCCTCTACGTCGGCTCGTACGTGCCGTGGTTCGGCGGTCCGACGATCCCGTTCCACTGGGACCTCGTCGAGCTCACGAAGCAGATGTACTGGTACCACTCGGGGCTCACCGCCCCGCACCCGGCGGGCTCGCCGTGGTGGAGCTGGCCGCTCGTGCTCAAGCCCGTCTACTGGTACTTCGGCTCGTCGTCAGCCGGAGACAACGCGTACATCTACGACGCCGGCAACGTCGTCTTGTTCTGGGGAGGCCTCGTCGCGTTCGGCTGGTGCGCCGTCGCGGCGGTGCGCGCCCGGTCGGTCGCTCTCGGCTTCGTCCTGTTCGCCGCGCTCGTCCAGTACGTCGCCTGGATCCCGATCACCCGCGTGCTCTTCTTCTATCACTTCTTCACGGCGCTGCCCTTCTACCTCCTCGCGCTCGCGGCGGCTCTGGCCTTTCTCTGGGAGACCGGCCGCGCGCGGTTCGTCGTGGGTTACATCGCCCTCGCCGGGGCGGCGTTCGTCTACTTCTACCCGTTCATCTCGGCGCAGCCGGTCGCGGGCGCGCAGGCCGGCATGTTCTTCGTCCTTCCGACCTGGACGTACGACTGCCAGTTCTATCCGACGTTCGTGTGCAACGTGGCGCTCGGCGGCTCGTTCAGCGTCGGCGCGCTCGCGCTGCGACTCGCGCTCGCGCTCGCGGTCGCCGGAGGTCTCGCGCTCCTCGCGGTCGGTATCGCGCCGCCGCTCAGCGAGCGGCTTCGCCTCAGGGCGAGCTCGGAAGCGCGCCGCTAGCGAAGAGCACGGCCGCGACCGCCCCGGCGATGACGATCGCGACGAGGAGCGCGAGCGCCGCGTTCACGAGCGCGCCACCCACCGACGCGACGACCATCCCGCGCGGCGCCGCCGCGTAGAGGACGACCGTCACGTTGTCCTCGCCGCCACGCGCGTTTGCGAGATCCACGAGCGTGCCGGCGGCGCGGTCCAGGCTCGCCTCGCTCACCTGCGCCGCGATCTCCTCGTCGGAAACGTAGCGCGTGAGGCCGTCCGAGCAGAGCACGAGACGATCCCCGGGCAACAGCTCCTCGACGAAGACGTCGGGCTGTACCCCGCGCGGGTCGCCGACGAAACGCGTGATCGAATTCGGCGCGTCGCCGGAATGGTCGGCGGTGAGTCGTCGCACCGCGCGGTCGCGGACCAGGTACGCGCGGCTGTCGCCCAGGTTGCCGACCGCGGCGTCGTTCGCGCCGATCGCGGCGGCGACGAGCGTGGACGCCGCCCCGTGCTGGTCCGCGGTCCCCGTCGCCGCGAGGACGGCGTCGTTCGCCTCGCGCATCGCGGCCGCGAGCGCCTCGGCGCGACCGCTCCGCGCGACCGTGGCGAAGAACCGGGCCGCAAGCGCGTCGACGGCGACGGCGCTCGCGATCTCGCCACCGGCGACCCCGCCGACGCCGTCCGCGACCGCGAGGAGCGTCGCGCGCGCGTCCTCACGGACGACGTAGCGATCCTCGTTGATCTTGCGAACGCGACCGGCGTCGCTGCGGCTCGCGGTCCTCGTCGTTAGTCGCCCTTGCCCGCGCAGTCCTTGCCCGGCACGTACGCGAGCGTAGCGTTCTGGCCCCGGTCGAACTGCGCCCCCGCCGCGGGATCCTGCCGCGTGACCGTACATGCGGATCCACGCGACGTCGTGTCCGGTCCCCACTGCACCACGCCGAAGCCGCTCCCGCGGAGGTCGCCGATCGCCTCCGCGAGCCTCTTGCCGACGACGTTCGGCGCGGCGAGCCGCGCGGGCCCGGTCGCGGACGCCGCCGGCGTCGGCGCGGGCGCGAGCCCGCGCGGGAAGGAGGCGAAGAACACGAGGAGCGTGACGAGCACCGCGACCATGGCGAGCAGCGCGACCGTGCTGTCGAGGCGCGGGAACGACCAGCGGCGGATCGTCCGCGGAAGGGCGACCATTCCGAGCGGGGCGGTCTCGTCGCCGCGCTCGGTGGCGCTCGCGAGCGCCCGCGCGAATTCGCCGGCGCTCGCTTGACGGCGCCCCGGATCGCGCGAGAGGGCGCGCGTCACGACGCCGTCGATCGCGTCGTCGATCCCGACCCGCACGAACCGCAGGGAGGGCGGCGGGCTTTCGAGACGGAGTCGCATGAGCTCCTCGGTCGAGACGCCTTCGAAGGCCGGACGCCCGGCCAGGAGCTCGTAGGCGAGGAGTCCGAGGCCGTACACGTCGGTGCGCGCCGTCACCTCGCCGCCCTCGATGCGTTCCGGCGCGATGTAGCGCGCGGTGCCCAGGAGCTCCTGGTCGTCGCGATCGCGCGCCGCGCGGGCGATGCCGAAGTCGGTGAGCTTGACCAGGCCCGCCCGATCGACGATGACGTTCGCCGGCTTCACGTCGCAGTGGATGACGCCCGCCGCGTTCGCCGCGTCGAGCCCGGCCGCGACCTGGGCGACCAGGCGCGAGGCTTCGTGCGGCGGCAGCGGTCCGCGCTCGGCAACGAGGTCGCGGAGCGTCTTCCCCGGCACGTACTCCATCACCATGAAGGCGTCCGCGCCGTCGCGGCCCTCGTCGAAGACCGTCACGACGTTCGGGTGGACGACCGCCGCGGCGCGGCGTGCCTCGTCGGCGAAGCGTGCGCGGAACGCGTCGTCGGCGTCCGCGCCGAGCAGCTTGATCGCAACGTCGCGATCGAGCTTCTCGTCGCGCCCGCGCCAGACCTCGCCGGCGCCGCCTTCGTCGATGCGCTCGAACAGGCGGTAGCGGTGCGCGAGGACGCGTCCTTCGTCCGAGGCGGGGCGCCGGACCACCGCCGTCCGCTCTTCGCTCGGCATGCCCTCGCTCGCCCGCAAGTCGCACGCCATCACCGGCGCCTCAGAAAAGACGCGTACCTAGGGGGTGCGGGGGCCGCCCCTGCGATGAGCAGGTCCCCGCACCCCCTGGGTCGGCTCCTCTAACTGCAGGCGGGCCTCCGTGCCCCCTTGTGTCGCGCAGGACTACGTCAGCGAGACGAGCGCCTGGAGCGCGTCCTCGTAGATCGCGTCGCTGCCCACGATCGCGAGCTCCTCGCCGAGCAGCTCGACCACGTCCGGAGAAGGAAGCGGGACCACGCGCTCGCCGCGCCGCTCGCCGTTCAGGATCGTCGTCGCGGTCACGTGTCGCGGATCCGGCTGGCGCTTCACGACGAACTCCGCCATGACGGCGCCCGTGCCCGACTGGATGCGTACGCCCGACACGTCGCCCTCGTCGAGGCCGCGCTCGAAGCGCGGCCGCACGCGGACCATCATCGGCGCGCCGTCCCCCCGCGCCATGGCGAAGAGGAGTCCCCCCGCCTCGGCCGGCGCGAGCGACTGCGTCGCGCGCCAGCCGAGCCGCGACGCGAGCCAGCCGACGAACAGGAGCGCCTGCGACGGGTGGATGTCGCGGCCGTCCATATCGACCGCGAAACCCACGCGGACGCCGGTGATGACGTCGAGGAATGGGCGGTACGCCGGCACGTCGAAGAACGTGGACACGATCTCGCGCCACGGCGTGAGCCGCGTCCAGTTGAGGTCGGTGATGCCGAAGCGTCCGCGGGCCTGCTCGCTGACCCGCGCGATCGCCGGGAGAACCTGGTCGGGCCGCGCGAAGTCGGCCGAGTCGAAGATGAGGCGGTCGGCGAGCGCGGTGAGGCCTTCGAAATGCCGGCGGCCGAACGGCGGGTTTCCGGTCCACCAGAGGAACACCGGGAGGTCGGGCACGAGCAGCGGGATGACCGCGCTCGCCAGGCGCTCGTCGGAGTCGCCGCGTGCGCGGAGCAGGATCTGCTCGTAGCAGACCTGCTGGAGCGAGTCGGCCGACGGGAGGTGGCAGTGCATGTCGATGCGGCCTTCGACACCCTCCCGCGCGCCCCGATCCGCGAGGAGCACGATCGCCCGCGAGGGGTGGCGGAGGGACAGCTCGCTGATGCTGAGCGCCGCGCGGCGCGCGTGGACCTCGCGTTCCGCGTACACGACGAGGTTGAGGACCGACGCCCGCGCGATCGTGCGTCCTTGCTCGCGCGCGTGCGCGGTCTGCGCGCGACGGAGCCTGGCGAGCTCGCGCTCGAGGGCCGCCACCCCCGCTGCGCGTGTGCCCCAGAAGCCGGTGTCGACCGGCCCCTGGGCTAGGGCTTGCGCCATTCGCGGCCGTCCCGCTCGACGATTCGATCCGCCTCGGCCGGCCCCCACGACCCCGCTTCGTAGCGTGGCGGCGCGCCGGCGTTCGACCAGGCGTCGATGATCGGGTCCACGAACGTCCATTGCTGCTCGACCTCATCGCGGCGGGTGAACAGCGTCGCGTCGCCGCGGAGGGCGTCGAGGATGAGCGTCTCGTACGCGTCGGGCGCGTCGACCATGAACGACGCGCCGTAGACGAAGTCCATGTTCACCGAACGGATGCGGATGCCCTGCACGGGGACCTTCGCGCCGAACTTGAGCGAGATGCCCTCGTCGGGCTGGATCCGCAGGACGAGGGCGTTCGGCTCGAGCCCGGCCGAGGCCTCACGGGAGAAGACACGGTGCGGCGCGATGCGGAACTGGATCGCGATCTCGGTCGATCGCTTCGGCAGCCGCTTCCCGGTGCGGACGTAGAACGGCGTGCCCTCCCACCGCCAGTTGTCGACGAAGCACTTCAGCGCGACGAACGTCTCGGTGCTGGACGTCCGCGCGACGTCCGGCTCCTGCCGGTAGCCGACCACGCGCGTCCCCTCGATGAACCCGGCGTCGTACTGACCGCGCACCGCCCGCTCGGCCATCTCCTCGCGACGGATCGGGCGCAACGCGCGGAGCACCTTGACCTTCTCGTCGCGCACCGCGCGGTCGTCGAAGGCGGCCGGGGGCTCCATGGCGACGAGCGCGAGCAGCTGGAGGAGGTGGTTCTGGACGATGTCGCGCATCGCGCCGGCCTGCTCGTAGTAGCCGGCGCGCTCCTCGACCCCCAGCGACTCGGCCACGGTGATCTGCACGTGGTCGACGTACTGGCGGTTCCACACGGGCTCGAAGATCCCGTTCGCGAACCGCAGGACGAGGATGTTCTGGACGGTCTCCTTGCCGAGGTAGTGGTCGATGCGGAAGACCTCATCCTCGCGGAAGACGGAGTGCACGATCTCCGTGAGCTTCATCGCGGTCGCAAGGTCCCGGCCGAACGGCTTCTCGACGACGACCCGCGCCCAACCCGTCTCGCCCCGGAGGCCATGCGCGCCGATGGCCTCGATGATCGCCGCATAGGCCGGCGGCGGCGTCGCGAGGTAGAAGAGCCGGTTCGCGTGCGTGCCGAGCTCTCGGTCGACGTCGTCGAGCCGCCTCCGCAGGTCGTCGTACGCCGCGTCGTTCGGCGTCGCGACGAAGTGGATGTGCTCGGCGAAGCTCTTCCAGACCTCTTCGTTCAGCGGCTTCGTCCGCGAATGCCGCGCGACCGCGTCGCGGAGCTCCGCGCGGAAGCGGTCGTCGGTCATCGGTTGGCGCGCCGCGCCGACGACGGCGAACGCGGCCGGGAGGAGACGCTGGAGCGCGAGGTTGTACAGGGCGGGAAGGAGCTTGCGCTGCGCGAGGTCGCCGGAGCCGCCGAAGATGACGATCGTCGAGGGCTCGGGCGTACGAGCGAGGCGCAGCCCCTCGCGGAGCGGGTTGACGACCGTGGTCGCCACGACGCCCTACCCCTGACTGATCTCGGCGCTTCGCGCCGGAGACGCGCCCATGGCTGGTCGACTCGCTCGTCCGGGCAGAGCCCGTCCTCGCTCGGCCTTCATTCCTTCTTGACCGCGTGGCCGCCGAACTGGTTGCGCAGCGCAGCGGCGACCTTCATCGCGTAGCTGTCCTCTTGCCGCGAGACAAATCGAGCGAAGAGCGAGTGCGCGAGCACCGTCGCCGGGACGTCGTGCGAGATGGCCTCGAGGATCGTCCAGCGCCCTTCGCCGGAGTCCGCGACCCAGCCCTTGATGTTCGCGAGGTCGGTGCCCTCTTCCTCGAAGGCGCGCTCCGCCAGCTCGAGGAGCCACGACCGGACGACGCTCCCCTGGAGCCACACGCTCGCGACCTTGTGAAGATCGAGGCCGAACTCGCTCGCGTGCAGGAGCTCGAACCCCTCGCCGTAGGCCTGCATCATCCCGTACTCGATGCCGTTGTGGACCATCTTCACGAAGTGGCCCGCACCGGCGCTCCCGAAGTGCGCCCAGCCGTTCGGTGGCGCGAGCGTGTCGAGCACAGGCTTCGCGACCGCGACCGCGTCCGCCGGCCCGCCGACCATCATGCAGTAGCCCACCTGCAGCCCCCAGATCCCGCCGGAGACGCCGACGTCGAGGAAACGGAATCCCTTCGCGGTGTACTTCTCGGCGCGCTTCATCGAGTCGCGGAAGTAGCTGTTCGCGCCGTCGACGAGCACGTCGCCCGGCGACGCGTACGCGGCGAACTCGTCGAGCGTGTGATCGGTGACCTCGCCCGCGGGCACCATCGACCAGAGCACGCGCGGCGGCTTGAGCTGTTTCACCATGTCCTCGATCGAGGCCGCGCCGACCGCGCCGTGGCCCACGGCTTCCTCCACCGGCTCGGGGCTACGGTTCCCCGCGACGACGCGATGCTTGCCGCGCGCGAGCCGCGTCACCATGTTCCCGCCCATCCGCCCGAGTCCGTAGAGGCCTATCTCACTCATGGAAGTCAACCAGCCCCCTCACTTGTGGAAGTCGACCAGCGCCCTTGAATCGGCTTGCGGCCCTCTTTTCAGTTCGCGCCCGCGCGACGCCTCGGCGCTACTTCGTACCGCCGCCATTCTGCGGTCAGTCGCTCTTGCGACCGACTGACCGTCCTGCTACGCACTCCGTGCTGGTAGTAGGGTGTCGGCATGGCGACCGCAAGCCGGGCGGGGACGCGGCTCGACCTCTATCGCGACCTCGCGCGGCAGCTCCGCGTCGACAGCATCCGGTGCTCCACGGCCGCCGGATCGGGACACCCGACCTCGTCGCTCTCCGCGGCCGACCTGATGGCCGTGCTCCTCGCGGGACACCTTCGCTACGACTACGCGAACGCGGACGACCCTGCGAACGACCACCTGATCTTCTCCAAGGGCCACGCCTCGCCGCTCGTCTACGCCATGTTCCGTGCGGCCGGCGCGATCACCGACGAGGAGCTCCTCACCTTCCGCAAGCTCGGCAGCCGTCTCGAGGGCCATCCGACGCCGCTCCTGCCGTGGGTCGACGTCGCAACGGGCTCCTTGGGCCAAGGCCTCCCGATCGGCGTCGGGATCGCCCTCGCCGGCAAGCGACCACTCGCGGCGCCGTATCACGTCTGGATCCTCGTCGGCGACAGCGAGACCGCGGAAGGGTCGATCTGGGAGGCGTTCGACCATGGCGGCCACGAGGGCCTGTCGAATCTCACCGCGATCCTCGACATCAACCGCCTCGGCCAGCGCGGCCCCACCGAGCTCCAGTGGGACACGGCCGCCTACGCGGCGCGCATCCGCGCCTTCGGCTGGGACGCGATCGTCATCGACGGCCACGACCTCGCAGCGGTCGACGACGCGCTCGGGCGCGCCCGGGGCAGCGAGCGGCCGACGGCGATCGTCGCGAAGACGGTCAAGGGCAAGGGCGTCTCCTTCCTCGAGGACAAGGAGGGCTGGCATGGCAAGGCCCTGGACAAGGACCAGGCCGCGCAGGCGCTGAAGGAGCTCGGCGCGGAGCGGGCCCGCACGTTCGACGTCGCGAAGCCGCCGCGCTGGATGCCACCCGCGTTCAAGCGGACGCCGCCACACCTCGCGACCTACGGCGAGCCGGTCGCGACGCGCAAGGCGTACGGCGAGGCGATCGCCGCGCTCGGCGCCGCGCGCGAGGACGTCGTGGCGCTCGACGCCGAGGTGAGCAACTCGACGCACGCCGAGGATTTCAAGAAGACCGCGCCGGACCGGTTCTTCGAGATGTACATCGCCGAGCAGCAGATGGTCGCGGCGGCGGTGGGCATGCAGGTCGTCGGCCTCGTGCCGTTCGCGTCGACCTTCGCCGCATTCTTCACGCGCGCGTACGACTTCATCCGCATGGCGGCCATATCGCGGGCGAACATCCGGCTCTCGGGCTCGCACGCCGGCGTCTCGATCGGCGAGGACGGTCCCTCGC
>VBDU01000110.1 GCA_005883625.1 Chloroflexota bacterium
GCGGAGATCGAGCTCCCACGCCCTGCTGCGCCGCTCCTCGCGGTAGCCGCGTACGCGCAGGAGGGCGGCCAGCGCGGCGTCATCCTCTCGCGCGGCGGCGGCGAAGAGCGCCGCGCCGTCACGGCGCGAGCGCTCCTCGATGAAGTCATAGCCCTGGCCGAGCGCGTCACGCTCGGTCGGGAGGAGGTCCACGGCTAGCTCGTCGAAGCGCTCGGGCATCTTCTCCCAGGCGGGGTGCGCGCGGCCGACATACCCGACGACGCGCCCGTCGCGAAGGGCCATGTGCCGGTCGACGGTGGCATCGGGGTCGTGCATCTCCCACCACGACCGGACGATCCCGGGGTCGAGTGGCTCGTCCGGGAACAGCGCGGTCAGGACGTCGGCCTCGGCGGCGGCGTCGTGCAGCGTCGCCGGACGGAAGGTGAGCACGGGTGGGGCAGCATACGGCGCGCGATGAAGACGGTGACCCTCCTCGACGTCGACAACACCCTCCTGGACAACGACGCGGCCAAGGACGCCCTCGAGCGACGCATCCTCGCCGCGGTGAGCGAGGAGCGTGCCGCGCGCTTCTGGTCCTTGTACGAGGACGTGCGTCGCGAGCGCGGCGTCGTCGACTTTCCAGAGACGCTCCGGCGCTTCCACGCGATCCATCCCGACGCGAGTGACCGCGTGGACCGGGCCGTGCTCGATATGCCCTACGACCGGTTCCTCTATCCCGGGGCGCTCGACGCCATCGCCCACCTGGCGACGCTCGGGACGCCCGTCATCCTCTCGGACGGCGACCGGCGGTACCAGCCGCGGAAGATCGAGCGCTCCGGGCTCGCCGCCGCGGTGCGCGGAAACGTGATCGTTACCGATCACAAGGCAGAGCGGCTGGATGAGGTGCTCCGCCGCTTCCCCGCCGACCACTACGTGCTCATCGACGACAAGGCCGCGATCCTCGCCGAGGTGAAGCGCCGGCTTGACGGGCGCGTGACGACCGTTCACGTCTTGCAGGGCCACTACGCCGGCGAGCCGCCCGACGGCCCCGCGCCCGACGTGGTCGTCCAGCGCATCGGCGACCTCGCGGATCTGCCCGCCGACCGTCTCGTTCCGTAGCGCGCACGCAACTTGCTCGTACCGCGGGGGGTGCGGGGGCTCGCCCCTGCGATGATCGGGAGGTGCATACATGCCAAGGCAAGCCTGGAGTCCCAAACGGGAGCGGCAATACGAGCACGTCAAAGAGAGCGAGAAGGAGCGGGGACGATCGGAAGAGACCGCGGAGCGCATCGCCGCCGCCACCGTGAACCAGACCCGCACGGCCAAAGGCGAGACGAAGGAGCCGAAGTCCCCGGCCGAGCGCGCGCAGGCCCGAAGGGACATGGCCCGCGTGGGAAAGAAGGGCGGCAAGGCCGCGAAGGGCGGCTCGCGCGGCCGGAGCTAAGGGAAGAACCCCGGCCGCCCGCGCGTTGTGGCGAGCGGTGCCAGCATGCACCGCCGGGAGGCCAGAGTGACCATGGATCGTCCGCGCTTCGCGCAGGGGCTCACGTTCGACGCCTACAAGCGGCAGATGACCCGCAACCGCGAGCGTTTCGAGGAGAACGAGCGGCGCGTCGAGCTGCGCCCGGACGACGTCGCCGCCTTCCAGCAGCTTCCACGCCCGCTCCATGTCGTTGTCCTCGCCGAGGACTGGTGCGGCGACGTCATCGCGAACCTTCCGGTCGTCGGCCGGCTCGCGCAGGCGAGCGGGAAGCTCGACATCCGCGTGTTCCTGCGCGACCAGAACGACGACCTGATGCAGCGCTGGCTCAACCAGGGCACGTTCAAGTCGATCCCGGTCGTCGTCTTCTACGACGACGACTTCCGCGAGCTCGGCCACTGGATCGAGCGGCCGGCATCGGTCACGGACCTGCGCGCGAAGCGACGTCGCGAGATCTTCGCCGCACACCCCGAGTTCGGCTCTCCGGACGCCCCGGTGGACCAGCTGCCCGAGGACGTGCGGGCGCAGCTCCAGGCCGAGCTCGCGAAGATGCGTGACGAGACCACGCCCTTCGCGAACCAGGAAGTGATCCGCGAGCTGCGGGAGCTGGTCACGCGCGTCGCGGCGTAAATGGCCGGCCCGGTCAAGGTCCGCATCACCTACTGCGCCGAATGCGGGTACGAGCCACAGACGCTGGACCTCGCGAAGACGCTGATGCTCGAGTTCGGCGCGGAGCTCTCGTCGATCGAGCTCATCCCCTGGGACGGCGGGACGTTCGACGTGTCCGTCGCGGGCGAGCTGGTCCATTCGATGCGGCGCGAGGGCGGCTTCCCGGAGCCCGCCACGATCAAGGACGCCGTCCGCGCACGTTTGCGGAGCTGATATGAAGAAGGGCCGCCTCACGGCGGCCCTTCGGCGAAGAACGCGAGTCGCGCTATTTCGAGGGGACGGCTACGTTCGCCACGTAGACGTTCTGATCGTTCAGCGTCGTGCCACCAGAGCTGCCGCCGCAGACTGCGGGCGGAAGGGCGATGCCCCCGCCGCTTGCGGGACACGCGAAGAGATCGGGATCGCGCGTGTCGCTCCAGAACGAGATGGCGTTGTTCGTCGCGTCGAGGCCGGCGTAGTCACCCCAGAAGGTGCTGTAGGTCCCCTCCGGGAACTGCGTCGGGATCGGCATCGAAGAGCTCGTCACGCGGAGGACATTCCAGTCTGAAT
>VBDU01000093.1 GCA_005883625.1 Chloroflexota bacterium
GTCCTGCGAGACGGCGCCCCGAAAGCGGGGGACCGCGTGAGGGGCGCCCGGCAGCCCGCCGTTACCAACGGGCGCTCCGTGATCGCGGAGGCTGAGGGTCCGCCGGCGACGGCGGGCCGAGATCGGGTGGCACCACGAGCCCTCGTCCCGAGAATCGGGCGAGGGCGTTCGATTTCTTGGAGGCGGGTGCCATGACGCTGATCGCAGGGCCGGAGCGGAAGATCCTCGAGTACCGCACGCGCGGCGGCATCGCGGTACGTCGGGAGACCACGGCCGTGCCCGTCGCGGGCGCGATCGATCCCGTCCTCGCCGCGCTCGACGAGCACCGCGGGGTCCTCCTCGCCTCCAGCTACGAGTACCCAGGGCGGTACACGCGGTGGGACATCGGCTTCGTCGACCCGCCGCTGCAGCTCGTCGCACGGGAGCGCGACTTCGCGATCGACGCGCTCAACGACCGCGGTCGCGTGCTCCTCCCGGCGGTCGCCACACGCCTTGCCCATCTCGACGGGCTCGCGGGACTCGACGCCGCGGCCGATCGGGTGAGCGGCACCATCGCGGCGCCTCGCGAGCGGTTCGCCGAGGAAGATCGCTCGAAGCAGCGCTCCGTCTTCACGATCGTGCGCGCGCTCGTCGACCTCTTCTACAGCGCCGAGGACGGTCACCTCGGCCTGTACGGCGCGTTCGGCTACGACCTCGCGTTCCAGTTCGAGCCGATCGCCTATCGCCTGACGCGCGAACCGGCGAAGCGCGATCTCGTTCTCTTTCTGCCGGACCGGCTGGTCATCGTCGACCACACCCGGGACGTCGCCCGGCGACAGGACTACGAGCTCGCGGTCGACGGCGCGTCGACGGCGGGTCTGCCGAGGAGCGGTGACGCGACGCCGTACCGCGGGTGTCGTGCGGTCAAGCGGTCCGGCGACCACGAGGCCGGAGAATTCGCCGCGACCGTCCGCCTCGCGCAGGAGTCGTTCCGCCGCGGCGATCTCTTCGAGGTCGTGCCCGGCCGGATGTTCTTCGAGCCATGCCCGGCGCGGCCGTCGGAGGTGTTCCAGCGGCTGCGTGAGCGGAACCCCGCGCCGTACGGCGCGCTCATGAATCTCGGCGAATCCGAGTACCTCGTCTCGGCGTCGCCGGAGATGTACGTGCGCGTCGAGGGGACGCGCGTCGAGACCTGCCCGATCTCCGGGACGATCGCGCGGGGGCGCGACGTCATGGGCGACGCCGAGAACATCCTCGAGCTCTTGAACTCGGAGAAGGACGAATCGGAGCTCACGATGTGCACCGACGTCGACCGCAACGACAAGTCACGGATCTGCGTCCCGGGGAGCGTCCGGGTCATCGGCCGCCGGCAGATCGAGATGTACTCGCGGGTCATCCATACGGTCGACCACGTCGAGGGCATCCTGCGCGAGGGTTTCGACGCGATCGACGCGTTCCTCACGCACGCGTGGGCGGTGACGGTGACCGGCGCGCCCAAGCTCTGGGCGATGCGGTTCATCGAGGCGCACGAGCGCAGCTCACGCGCGTGGTATGGCGGCGCGATCGGCCTCGTCGGCTTCGACGGCAACATGAACACCGGCCTCACGCTGCGGACGATCCGCGTGAAGGACGGCGTCGCCGAGATCCGCGCGGGTGCGACGCTCCTCATCGATTCGATCCCCGAGGCCGAGGAGCGCGAGGTCGAGCTCAAGGCGGCCGCGCTCCTCGACGCGGTCCGGCGGCCCTCCGGCGTCACGGCGGCGCAGCACGCACCGGCGGAGCCGGTGGGCGCCGGGCGGCGCGTACTCCTCGTGGACTACGAGGACTCGTTCGTCCACACCCTCGCGAACTACCTCCGACGCACCGGCGCCGAGGTGTCGACGATCCGCGCGGGGTTCGCGGAGGACGAGCTGCGCGGGGCGCTCGACGCGTTCGGCGCACAGGCGGTGGTGCTCTCGCCGGGCCCCGGCCGGCCGGGCGACCTCGACGTCGGGCTCGCGGTGCGGGTCGCGCTCGAGCGCGAGCTGCCGCTGTTCGGCGTGTGCCTCGGCCTTCAGGGGATCGTCGAGCATTTTGGCGGGACGCTGGGCGTGCTCGACCGTCCGACGCACGGCAAGGCGTCGGAGATCCACGTGCTCGGCGGAAGCCTGTTCGAAGGAGTGCCGCGGACGTTCCGCGCCGGCCGCTACCACTCGCTCTACGCGCGCCGCGATACCCTGCCTGCGCCGCTCCGCGTCACCGCCGAGACCGCGGACGGCGTGGTGATGGCGCTCGAGCACGAGCGGCTGCCGATCGCCGCCGTGCAGTTCCACCCGGAGTCGATCATGACGCTCAAGGAAGAGGTCGGGTACCGCGTCGTGCAGAACGTCGTCCGCTCCCTCGTCGCGGCCCCCCGCCGGGCTCCCGTCTCCTGATGGATGTCCGCGAGGCGCTCGGGGTCGTCGCGAGCGGCCGCACGCTGAGCCGCGAGGACGCGCGCGGGACGATGGCGTCCGTGATGGCGGGCGAGGCGACGGCGGCGCAGCTCGGCGCGTTCCTTGCGGCACTGCACATCCGTGGCGAGACGGTGGACGAGATCGCCGGGTTCGCCGCCGCGCTCCGCGACGTCGCGGTGAAGGTCGCGGCGGACGGCGCGATGGATATCGTCGGGACTGGAGGCGACCGCTCGAACAGCTTCAACATCTCGACCGTGTCGTCGCTCGTGACCGCCGCCGCGGGCGGGCGCGTCGCGAAGCACGGCAACAGGGCGGCGTCGAGCGCGTGCGGCAGCGCCGACGTCCTGGAGGCGCTCGGCGTGAAGATCGATCTCGGTCCTGACGGCGTCGCGCGGTGCGTCGAAGAGGTCCGCGTCGGGTTCATGTTCGCCCCGCGCTTCCACCCCGCGATGCGTCACGCCGGGCCGGTGCGCCGCGAGATCGGGATCCGCACCGTGTTCAACGTCCTCGGGCCGCTCGCGAACCCGGCCGGCGTGCGGCGCATGCTCCTCGGCGTGCCTTCGCCCGCGCTCGGCGACAAGATCGCGCGCGTGCTCGCGGAGCTCGGCACCGACCACGCGCTCGTCGTCCACGGCGAGGACGGCCTCGACGAGGTCAGCCCGTCCGCCGCGACGCGCACCTGGGAGGTCCGCGGAAGCGAGGTGCGCGCGGGCCGGCTCGACCCGACGGAGCTCGGTCTTGCGACCGCGCCGCGTGAGGAGATCACCGGCGGCGCACCGGCGAGGAACGCGGCGATGGCGCGCCGCGTCCTCGACGGCGCGAAGGACGGAACGCGCACGGCGATCCTGCTGAACGCGGGGGCGGCGTGCTACGTCGCCGGCCTGGCGAAGAGCGTCCGCGAGGGCATCGCGCTCGCGGCTGGCGCCATCGACGACGGCGCCGCGGGCCAGGTCCTCGAGCGCTTCGTCGCCACGAGCCAGCGCCTCGCCGCCGCGGAGGCCGCGCCGGCATGACCGACTTCCTCGAGCGCGTCGTGGCCGAGCGGAGTGCAGATGTCACCGCGGCGCTCGCGAAGACGGACGTCGCCGCGCTCCATGCGCGCGGCACGGCCTGGCCACGCGACCGCGCGCGCGCGCTCCTTCACGGCAGCCATCTACGGGTCATCGCGGAGGTGAAGCGCGTCTCACCCGCCGCGGGCGTGCTGAACGCGAGCGTCGATCCCGCGCGGCAGGCGTTCGCGTACGCGGCCGCGGGTGCCTCCGCGATCTCGGTCCTCACGGAGCCGCGGCACTGGCGCGGCAGCCTGGACGACCTCGCTGCGGTGCGCGCGGCGGTGGAGATCCCGCTGCTCGCGAAGGACATCGTCGTCGACGAGCTGCAGCTCCTCGAGGCGCGCGCGTTCGGCGCCGACCTCGTCCTCCTCGTCGCCGAAGCGCTCGACGACATGACGCTCCACCGCTTCGTCGAGCTCGCGCGGCGTCTCGGCATGGAGGCGCTCGTCGAGGCCCACGAACCCGCCGCGTTCGGGCGAGCGGTCCATTCGGGCGCGCGCTTCGTCGGCGTGAACGCGCGCGACCTGCGTCAGCCGAGCGTGCTCGACCCTGGCCGCATCCGCCAGCTCCACACGTTCGCGCTCCCGGGCCAGGTCCTCGTCGCCGAATCGGGCATCACGTCCGTCGACGACGCGCGCCTGCTCCCTGCGCGCGTCGACGCCGTGCTCGTGGGCACCTCGCTCATGCGCGCCGGCGACCCGGCGCCGCTCATCCGCGGGATCACCGCGATCAAGAGGACGGTGAGCGTGTGATCGCCGCGGCGAGACCGGGGCGCTACGGCGAGTTCGGCGGCCAGTACCTGCCGGAGACGCTCATGCCGGCCGTCGCGGAGCTCGAGGCGGCCTGGCTCGCGGCACGGGCGGAGCCCGGATTCCAGGACGAGCTCGCGCGTCTCTTGCGCGACTGGGTCGGACGGCCCACGCCACTCACCGACGCGCCGCGCCTCGCGGAAGCGGTCGGCCTCTCGCGCGTCCTCCTCAAGCGCGAGGATCTCGCGCACACGGGCGCGCACAAGATCAACAGCGCGGTCGGCCAGGCGCTCCTCGCGAAGCGGATGGGGAAGCAGCGCGTCGTCGCCGAGACCGGCGCGGGCCAGCACGGCGTCGCGAGCGCCGCGGCGTGCGCGCTCCTCGGGCTCGAGTGCGTCGTGTACATGGGGACGGTCGACGCGCGCCGCCAGCAGCCGAACGTCTTCCGGATGAAGCTCCTCGGCGCCGAGGTCCGCGAGGTCGACGCCGGCAGCCGGACGCTGAAGGACGCCGTGAACGAGGCGATCCGCGACTGGGTCACGAACGTCCGGACCACCTATTACCTGCTCGGCTCGGCCATCGGCCCGCATCCGTACCCGGCGATGGTCAAGGACTTCCAATCGGTCATCGGCCGCGAAGCGCGGGCGCAGACGCTCGCGCTCTGCGGTCGCCTCCCCGACGTCGTCGTGGCCTGCGTCGGCGGCGGCTCGAACGCGATCGGGGTGTGGTCCGCGTTCCTGGACGACCGCGCGGTGAAGCTGCGTGGCGTCGAGGCAGGCGGCGAGGGGATCGCGAGCGGTCGTCACGCCGCCTCGATCGTCGGCGGATCGGTCGGCGTGCTCCACGGCTCGCGCACGCTCGTGCTGCAGGACGACGAGGGCCAGATCCGCGAGACGCACTCCGTCTCGGCCGGCCTGGATTACCCCGGGGTGGGTCCGGAGCACGCGCTGCTCGCGCAGAGCGGTCGCGCCGAGTACGTCGCGCGCACCGACGCGGAGGCGCTCGCGGGCTTCGCGCTCCTCTCGCGGACCGAGGGGATCATCCCGGCGCTCGAGCCGGCGCACGCCATCGCCGACCTCCGCCAGGTCGCCCTGGCGCTCGGCCGCGACACGATCGCGCTCGTCTGCCTGTCCGGACGCGGCGACAAGGACCTTGAGGTCGTCATGAGTCGGGGGGCCTCGCCTCCCGACCGCGGTCTGGTTCCTGGGGGCCGGGGGACGAAGCCCCCCGACGGATGACCGTCGCGTCTCGCGCCGGCGCGGAGCGCATCGGACGCGCATTCGCGCGCGCGAAGGACGAGCGGCGGCTCGCCGTCGCGATCTACCTCACCGTAGGCTTCCCGTCGCGCGCCGAGACCGGCCCGCTCGTCGTCGCCGCGATCGACGGCGGGGCCGACCTCGTCGAGCTCGGCGTGCCCTTCAGCGATCCGCTCGCTGATGGCGCGACCGTCCAGCGCGCGAGCGAGCGCGCGCTCCGCGAAGGGACCACCCTGGGCGACTGCCTTGCGGCGGCGCGTACCGCGAGCGGTGACGTCGCGATCCTCCTCATGGGGTACGCGAATCCCTTCCTCAGATATCGGCGCGGCCTTGCGGACCTCGCGACGGACGCCGCCGCGGCTGGCGTCTGCGGGCTCATCGTCCCGGACCTGCCCGCCGAAGAGTCCGCGGAGTTCGACGACGCCCTCGCTCCGGCCGGGCTGCTCCGGATCGACCTGTACGCACCGACCACGCCCGACGCGCGCCTCCAGCGTCTGGTCCCGCGCTCCCGCGGCTTCGTCTACTGCGTCTCGCTCACCGGCGTCACCGGGGCGCGCACCGCCCTCGGTGCCGACGTCCGCGACTTCGTCGGCCGCGTACGCCGGCACACGGCGCTGCCGGTCGCCGTCGGATTCGGGATCAGCCGGCCGGAGCACGTGGCCGCCCTGCGCGGCATCGCCGACGGCGTCATCGTGGGCAGCGCCGCGCTCGACGCGATCGCGGCGGCGCCGGAGGGCCGCCGCGCGGACGCGCTGCGCGAGCTCGTCGCGGCGCTCGTCGCCGCCGGGAGGTCCGCCTGATGCCGGTGCGGGGGATCCGCGGGGCCACGACCGTGGCGAAGAACGAGGAAGGCGCGATCTATGAGTCGACCCGCGAGCTCCTCGAGACCATCGTGAAGCTCAACGGCGTCCGCGCCGAGGACGTCGGATACGTCTGGTTCACGGTCACCGCCGACCTCGACGCGTCCTTCCCGGCCGACGCGGCGCGCGCGGGCCTCGGCTGGAGCGACGTCCCGCTCATCTGCGGCCGCGAGATCCCCGTGCCGGGCGCGCTCGGGAGATGCGTGCGTGTCCTCATCGCGTGGAACACCGCGAAGACGCAGAAGGAGGTCCGCCACGCGTTCCTCCACGGTGCTCGCGTCCTCAGGCCCGCGTGGGCCGTCGACCTTCCCGGCGACCCGCCGAGCGGGGTGCCGTAAATGAAAACGAACGAGGAGCGGCTCGGCCGCGACGAGCGAGTCGACCCGCCGGGGCGCGTCTCCCGGCGAAGCCGGAGATTGAGCTAGATGCTCGTCGTCATGAAGCGCGGCGCGACCCAGCAGGAGATCGACGCCGTGGTCGCGCGCATCCGCGAGTTCGGCATCACCCCGGTCCCGCTGCCGGGCGCCGAGCGGACCGCGATCGGCACGTTCGGTTCGACGT
Organism: Chloroflexota bacterium; assembly: GCA_005883625.1. Classification (GTDB taxonomy): domain Bacteria; phylum Chloroflexota; class Limnocylindria; order P2-11E; family P2-11E; genus 3-1-20CM-2-70-9. The sequence goes on from VBDU01000093.1 coordinate 6,893, forward strand.
CGCGCGAGGCGGCCGACGCCGTCGAGTCGCTCCCCGGGGTCGCCGAGGTCGTCCCGGTCAGCCGTCCGTTCAAGCTCGCGTCGCGCGAGGTCATCCCCACGGACACGGTCGTGCGGATCGGCGACGTCCCGATCGGTGCGAGCGCGCCGCTCGCGGTCGCGGCGGGACCGTGCTCGGTCGAGACGCGCGAGCAGACGGTGGCGACCGCGCGGGCGGTACGCGACGCCGGGGCCGCCGCGCTGCGTGGCGGCGCGTTCAAGCCGCGTACCTCTCCCTACCAGTTCCGCGGCCTCGGCGAGAGCGGCCTCGACATCCTCGCCGAGGCCCGCGCGGAGACGGGGCTGCCGATCATCACGGAGGTCCTCACGCCCGGCGACGTCGACGCGGTCGCGCGGGTGGCGGACTGCCTGCAGATCGGCGCGCGCAACATGCAGAACTTCGCGCTCCTCGACGCCGTCGGCGAGCAGTCCAAGCCGGTGCTCCTCAAGCGCGGGATGTCCGCGACCGTGGAGGAGCTCCTCCTCTCGGCCGAGTACGTGCTCGCCAAGGGGAACCGCAACGTCATCCTGTGCGAGCGCGGCATTCGCACGTTCGAGAAGTACACGCGCAATACGTTCGACGTGAACGCGATCCCGCTGCTCAAGCGCCTCACGCACCTTCCGGTGCTCGCCGATCCGTCCCACGGCACCGGGAAGTGGTATCTCGTGGCGCCCGTCGCCCTCGCCGCGGTCGCCGCGGGCGCGGACGGTCTGCTCATCGAGGTCCATCCGAGCCCCGATCACGCGCTCTCCGACGGCTACCAGTCGCTCACGTTCGCGAACTTCGCCGCGCTCATGGCGACCGTGCCCGAGGTCGCGCGCGCGGTGGGGCGGACCGCCGCGACCAGCGCCGTCCGCGCATGAAGATCGGGCTCGCGGGCGCCGGCCTCATCGGCGGGTCGCTCGCGCTCGCGCTGCGCGGGGCGCACGACCTCCGCGTGTACGACGCCGACGCCGCGACGCGCGAGGCCGCGCGGCGCGCCGGTCTCGACACGGTCGACACCCTCGCCGCTGTGCTTCCGGCCGATGCCGTCGTCGTCGCGACGCCGCTCACGGACGTCGTCGCCACGCTGGCGGCCCTCGTGGACCGCGCCGACGGCGCCGTGCTCGTGGACGTCGCCTCGCTGCGTGCGCCCGTGAATGCGTACGCCGAGCGCGCGCCGTCGCGGGCGCGGATCGTCGGCGCGCATCCGATGGCGGGCTCGACCGCCTCCGGCTTCGCGGCCGCGGATGCCGAGCTCTTCCGCGACCGGCCGTTCCTCGTCGTGCCGACTGCGCGGAGCGACGACCGGGCGATGGCCGTCGCCGGCGACATCGCCCGCGCCGCGGGCGGACGCGTCGCGGTGCTGTCGGCCTCGGTGCACGACGCGGCTATGGGACGACTGTCGGCGCTCCCGCTCGCGGTCGCCGCGGCGACGACGCACGTCGCCGCGGAGGGCGACCTCGCCCCTGCGGGACCCGGGTTCCGCGACACGACGCGCCTCGCGGCGACGCCTGTGGACCTCGCGGTCGAGCTGTTGCTCGGAAACGCGGACGCGGCGGCGGCAGAGATCACGAAGGTCGTGCGCGAGCTCGACCGGGTGGCGGCGGCCCTGCGCGACGGCGATCGCGCGTTCCTGCGCGAGTACCTCCGTGCCGCACGCGACGTGCGGCGGTCGCTCGACGAGCGGCCTTAGCGGGAGAGCTCCGCGAGCATCGCGTAGAAGTCGGGGAAGGTCTTCGTGACCGCCGACGCGCCTTTGATGGCGACACCCGGCACCTGGAGGCCGAGGACCGAGAACGCCATCGCGATGCGGTGATCGCCCGCCGCGTCGACGACCCCACCGTGGAGCGGCGCCGGTTCGACTCGGATCGCGTCCGCGAACGGCATGGCCCGGCCGCCGAGCGCGTTGATCGCCGCGGCGACCGTGCGGACGCGGTCGCTCTCCTGCTTCCGCGTGTGCCCGATGCCGGTGAGCTCGGTCGGGTCCGACGCCTGGGTGGCGATGGCCGCCAGGGTGGGGAAGACGTCCGAGCAGTCGCGCACGTTCGCGCGCACCCCGTGCAGCTCGCCGATCCGCCGCACGCAGACCGCGCCTGAGCCGTGCGAGACGTTGCAGCCCATCGCCGCGACCAGCTCGAAGAACCGCGCGTCGCCCTGGGCGCCCTCGCGCAGGCGGGCGTCGACGTTCGCGATCGTCACGTTCCCGCCGAGGACCGCCCCGGCGGCGGCGGGATACGTCGCCGCGGTGACGTCGCCGGGGATATGCAGGTCGCGCGGGCGGACCCTCCCTTCGCGCGCGACGATGACCCCGCCCTCGCGCCCGACCGATACGCCGCGCCCGCGAAGGGTGGCCAGCGTGAGGTCGACGAACGGCTCTGACACGAGCGCGCCGGTGATGCGGACGCGAAGGCCTCCGGCGAGCCGCGGCGCGACGAGCAGGAGCGCCGAGGCGAACTGGCTCGACTCGTTCCCGGCGATCTCGACCTCGCCGCCGTGGATCGGGCCGGTGAGTGTGACCGGGAGCTCGTCGCGGTCCGCGGTCGCGCCGAGCGAGCGCAGCGCGCGGATCAGCGGCGCCATCGGCCGCTCGCGCAGGCGTGGCGAGCCGGTGATCGTGACGAAGCCGCTCCCGAGCGCGGCGAGCGCCGTGGCGAACCGCGCCACCGTACCGGCGTCGTGGGCGTCCACGACCGCCCCGGCGCGACCGGACAGAGACGATCCGCCGTGCACCGTGATCTCCCCGCCGTCCCAATCGACGCGATACCCGAGCGCACCGAGCGCGCCGACCATCGCGCGAACGTCGTCTCCCGGATCCATCGGGCCGAGCTCGAGCCGCGATCTGCCCTTCGCGAGCGCCGAGAGGATGAGCTCGCGGTTCGCGACGCTTTTCGAGGGCGGAACGGCGACGCGCTTGTCGGCGAGCGGACGGCGCAGGGGCGTGATGGGTCTGAGGTCATCCATCCGGGGTGCGAGGATTATGAGCGCCGATGCAGTACACCCGGTCGGAGCGCGTGGCCCAGGGCGCGCTCGTCGTCGTCGCGCTCGTGTTCGCGATCGTCGTCGCGGGCGTGATCTTCCGCGGCGGCGGAGGAGCGCCGGGCGCGGCGGTGCCGACCGCGGCGCCGACCGTCAAGCCACCGGACGTGAAGATCGCCCACGACCCCTGCTGCGCCCAGGCGGCGCGCTTCCTGAACGCGGGGTGGGAATCGAGCGCGAAGGTCGACCGCGCGGCCGTCACGCTCATCCCCGATCCGGGATTCGCCTGCGCCGCTCAGGTCTTCTCCGGCGGTCTGAAGGGGTCGTTCGGCTGCGCGGGCCTGCTCCGCGGCGCGACGGAGTACGTCGCGACCCTCGCGCTGACGACGATCGACGGGACGTTCAAGATCGACCACAAGTTCACGACGATGGCCGACAAGCTCACAGGGGTGCAGTGGTTCACCGAGTTCGAGAATCCGTCGGGCGATCCTCTCGCGTGCGCCGCGGCGAGCTGCCGGATCGTCCAGTTCTTCACCGCGGGGAAAGACCCGATGACCGCCGAGGCCATCCTCGCGCTCGGCCGCCAGTTCAACAAGAGCGCCGATCCCGGCCTCGACCCGGTCGGGATCGCGACCGTGATCAAGCGGATGGAGCCGCGCAACAACTACCACTACTACCGGTACGACACGCGCGAGGACGCCACGTTCGCGTCGGTGTACTGGCTCCTGCGCAGCGGGAAGCCGGTGCTGGTCATCAGCCTCGCCGGCCAGCACGGCCCGGTGCTCGTCGGCTTCCAGGGCGCGTACGGCACGTACTACGACGACCCCGCGAACAAGGTGAGCGGCGTGATCGTCGAGGACCCGCAGCGCGGCGACATGGACCCGCGCACGCAGAGCCATCGGCCCGACAAGTACCGCACGCCGGGATTCCAGACCGGCCAGCTCATCGGGCTCGACGAGTGGTACCGCGACGAGTGGTGGCTCGGCTTCGCCTACCAAGCGTCGATCAAGATGCCGGATGGCACGTTCCGCAACGTCGAACGCAACGACGGCGCGTATCCGACGCCGCACTGGGGCGGCAAGTTCGTGATCCTCGTCGATGACGGCGACGCCGACTGGTCATCGGACAAGGAGGGCCGGGTGAAGTTCCGTTAGGCAGTCTTGCCCGTGCGGCGGCCTCGGCGACAACGGACCTGCTCGTCCCCTCGCGGTGCGCAGCCCCTCCGCCATGACTTGACAGGGCGGCCTGCCGGCAAGATACTTAAGTAAGTGCTTCACCAATCTCCGGCACTCGATCTGGCCTTCCAGGCGCTCGCCGACCCGGCGCGGCGCGTCATGGTGGAGCGGCTCGTCCGCGGACCGGCCTCGGTCAGCGAGCTCGCTCGGCCGCTCGACATGACCCTCTCCGCTGTCGTCCAGCACGTCGCGGTCCTCGAGGCGAGCGGGCTCGTGCGCTCGCAGAAGAGCGGCCGAGTGCGAACGTGCCGCATCGAGCCGGCGGCACTGCGGCAGGCCGAGCGTTGGATCAGCGAGCGGCGGACGACATGGGAGCGCCGCTTCGACCCGGGTCTTCCAGGCGTTCGCCGACCCGACGATCAAGCAGCGCTGGTTCGCCGGGCCCGAGGGCTGGGAGGAAGAGCAGTCCGAGATGGACTTCCGCGTCGGCGGGCGCGAGACGAGCCGCGGCGGGCCGAAGGGCGGCCCGGTCCACATCTTCGAGAGCCGCTACCAGGACATCGTGCCGAACGAGCGCATCATCTTCGCGTATGACATGCACGTCGACGACAAGCGGATCTCGGTGTCCCTGGCGACGGTCGAGCTCGAGCCGAAGGGCGCGGGCACTCGGCTCGTCTTCACCGAGCAGGGCGCGTTCCTGGACGGCTACGACGATGCGGGCTCCCGCGAGCACGGCACGCGCGAGCTGCTGGACGCGCTGGGCACGGTCCTCGGGCGCGAGCCGGCCCGGGCCTGAGCCAAAAAAGCGAGCGCGAGGCCGCGCGAAGTCCGTGAGATGACGCATCCCGTCGTCGAACAGCTGCGCTTCACGCGCAGCGAGTGGCTGCGCGGCCTCGCCGGCGTCTCCGAGGAAGATGCGGCGAAGCACTTCGGGCCCATGAACTCGATCGGCTGGATCGTCGGCCACCTCACGTGGCAGGAGCAGCGCTATTTCCTGCACCGGCCGCGGGGCCGCATGCTCCGCCAGGATGTGCAGGACGGCTTCGCCAACGGCGCGCCGATGAGCACGCCGTCGCTGAAGGACATGCTCGAGGCCTGGCGCACGATCACGTCCGCCGCCGACCCGTTCCTCGACACGCTCACCACGAACGCGCTCCTCGTGGACCTGCCCTTGAACGGCCAGCCGAGCGGCCAGACGCAGGGCTCGGCGATCCTGCGCCTCGTCCATCACTACTGGTTCCACATCGGCGAGATCCAGGCGATCCGTCAGATGCTCGGCCAGCGCGATCTCCCGGAGTACGTCGGGAACATCGAGCAGGAGGCGCCGTACCGCCCGGAGTAGGCGCTGAGGCACGCAGGAGGCGCGCGCGGGCTACGGCTTGGTCAGGACGATCGCGTTCGGGAGCTGCCTGCCCGGACCGACCTTGAACGAGCCGGCGATCCACAGAGCCGCGCTGCCGCCGCCGTCGAGGTTGAGCGCGTCGCGGGCACCGAGAGACTGCATCACGTACGCGGTCTCGGTCACGCTCGCGGACGGCAGGATCGCAAGGTAGATGTAGGTGCCGTCCACGCCGATCGCGCCGCGCGTCGCGCGCTGCATCTGCGTCGGGCTCTGCTGGGCGGTCGAGTCCACGACCGCACCGGCCGCCAGGAGCGCCGGGTAGTTCGAGATCCCCGCGCTGACCGCGCTGCGGTCGTACGTCCCGCTGCGCGGGTAGAAGTGCGGCGTCCTACCAGTGAAGGTGAAGAGCGAGTTCGAAATGAGCGCGCGCGGATTGAGCCACTTCGCGAGCGCCGTGTTGTACACGGCGTACTCGAACGAGTTCACCTGCGCGGCGCACGGCGCGTAGTCCGGCGGGCAGAAGTACGACCCGTGGATCGCGGCGTAGCCACCGTTCTCGGCGGCGTACTGGTCGAGCGGCTTCGCCGGACACGCGCTGAAGCAATCGACCGCGTTCGCGGTCACGGTCCGGACGGTGACGTCGGCAAGGCGCTCCTTCACCACGTGCGCTTGGAACTGACCGACCGGCGTGTTGACCGTCTTGAGCGAATATCCCAGGCCCGTCACGGGTGGCGGCGCGGGCGGCGTGCCGTCTGGGTTGAGCACGGTGACGAGCCAGAACACGCCGAAGTCCTCCATCCACGTGGCGCCCTCGACGAGCGGCCGGAGGTACAGGCGGTACGTCCCGGGGATGAGCGGCGCCTGGATCGTGAACTGGAACCAGGCGACCTGGCCGGGCCCGACGTACGGCGCCGGCTGCACCGCGATGCGGTTGTACCGCGGCCAGCCGGTGCTGGGCGAGCCGAGCGCACCGTCGCCGCCGAGCGGCGAGGCCTGATCCTGCCCGGGCTCTGGGCCCCAGGTACCGAGGTACGCGACCTCGCCGAGACGCCCGTTGACCCAGCCGAACGACCCCGAGTTGAAATACGCGACGGTGGCGGTGTTCCGGTCGCCGGGGCAGAGCGTGGGATACCCGCTCTGGCCGTACCACTGCGCGTGGAACCCCGCGACACCGGCGGGAAGGCCCGCGGGCGGCGGGATGCCGGGGCCGACGCTCGACGCGCACGTCGCGGCGTGCACCGTCTTCGCGGCGCCTGGACCGAATACGAGCGACGCGACGACGAGGAGCGCCGTGCCCGCCCAGCCCTTCCCGACCATCACCCGACGGTAGAACGCGCGCGCGCGCCTGCCGTTTCGCGCGGTCTCGCCGCGTATCGCGGCGGTCTCAGTCGCGCGTGTCGGGCAGTAGGGGCCAGCGCGGAACGCGCGCGCGGTACGCGCGGTACTCGTCGCCGAAGAGCTGCTCGAGGCGATCCTCGTCCTGCGCGACGCGCGAGCGGAACCTCGCCAGCTGCCTCGAGAAGAGGGCGACCGCGAGCGGCGAGCGCGTCGCGCCGATGAGACCCGCGAGGAAGACGAGATGCCCCAGGTACATCGGATTGCGCGTGATCGCGTACGGGCCGCCGGTCACGAGCACGCGCGGCGTACTTGCGATGCCGCGGCCGCCGGCGCGCGCGGCGCGATAGCGGCCTGCGGATCGATAGAGGAAGTAGCCGCCGGCCATGACCACGATCCAGGCGGTCCGGATCCGCGGACGGCGCCGGACGGCGAGATCGGCCGCGAGCACCGCGAACGGAAAGAGCACGAAGGTCTGTGCGGGCGAGGATCGCGCTCGGCGCAGCACGCCTCAGCCGCCGGCGCGGCCGCGGAGCGTGACCGGCGGTACGTACTCGCGGACCAAGCGCCGGGTCCACCACGCCCGCGACTCGCGGCGCTCGCGGGGCGTCGTGAATCGGTACCGGTAGAGGAGCGCGCGGACGAACCGCGGCGGCCGCTCCGGGAACGGATTCGTCCGGAGGAGACCGAGTGTCGTGCGATCGCCCTCGAGCAGCTTCGCGAGGAGTGGCACGAACCACTCGTGGTACGTAGGGGACGAGAACGCCGCGAACCACATGAGCCAATCGAGCCGCAGGTGATAGGGCGCGACCTGCGGCGGCCGGCGCGTGACGTCGCCGGGCTTTCCCTTGAACTCGTACTCGCGCCAGCGCGTCGCCGGGGTGAGCACCGGCTCCTCGGTCCCTTCGATGACGACCTCGTCGCGCGTCTTGGTGACGCTCCCGAACGCGCCGTACGTGTTCACGAGGTGGAGCGGGTCGAAGCTGTAGTTCATGAGCTGGTGGCGCGAGACGAGATTCCGCGCCGGCCGGTAGCTGAGGATGACGACGAGACCGGAGACGAGGAGGACGACGATCGCATACCAGTCGGGAAGCGTCGTCGGGTCGTGGGCGAGCCTGAGGACGGTCCCGTACGCGCGATCGTCGAAGGCCGCGAGCGCGAGGGCGATCGTGATGAAGTTCAGCCAGGAAAAGTTCCCGCTGAGGACGAGCCAGCATTGCGTGACGACGATGAAGAGGGCCGCGACCGACGCGATGGGCTGCGGAAAGAAGAGGAACCACGGCGCGACGAGCTGCGCGAAATGGTTGCCGAGGACCTCGGCCTTATGGAGCGGCTTCGGCAGGTGGTGGAAGTACCAGGAGAGCGGGTTCGGCATCGGCTGCGTCTCGTGGTGGTAGTAGAGGCAGGTAAGGTCGCGCCAGCACTCGTCACCCCGCAGCTTGATGAGGCCCGCGCCGAACTCGACGCGGAACACGAGCCAGCGGACGAGATAGAGCAGCGTGACCGGCGGGGCCACTGAGGCCGGGCCGAGGAAGATCGCGAGGAAGCCCGTCTCGAGCAGCAGCGTCTCCCAGCCGAACGCGTAGAAGGTCTGGCCGACGTTCACGAACGACAGGTAGAGCGCCCACAGCGCCGCCCAGACGAGCATCGCGACGGCGAGCGGCGCGAGGTCGACCAGGCCGACGACGACGGCCGCGGCGAGGACCAGGCCGGTCCAGGCGGCAAGGCGCGCGACGCGGTCCGAGTAGCGCCAGTAGAAGAGGCTCGGGGAGCGCCGGAACGGCACCGCGCGCAGGTAGTCGGGGACCGGGAGGAGCCCGTTCGCGCCGAGCAGCGGAACGAACTGGCGCACGGCCACCAGGAACGCGACGAAGTAGATGACGCCGAGCGCGCGCTGGAAGACGAGCCGCGCGGTCCAGTAGTCGTCCGCGCGCAGGAAGTCCACGCGCGGCTACGCCGCAGGCCGCGTGCTACGGCCGCCAGTCGCCGTGCACGACGTGCGCCGCCGCGCCTTTGGACACAGGGTGGGCCTCCAGCTGCTCGTAGAGCCACTGGAACCACTCGAAGGAGCTCGGCCCGCTCTCCTCGCGGACGCGCTCCACCCATTTCCGCAGCCGCTGCCAGGCCAGTCGCGCGGTCCCACCGACGACCTCGTCCACGGTGCGCAGCGGGATGATCCGCTGGTACACGAGGTAGCCCAGGTGCTCATACGTGATGCAGGCGACCAGCAGGGCCTGCTCCGCCTCGGGGCCGAGCGCGTCGACCTGCTCGGCGGTCGCGTCCTCGGGCAGCGCGAACAGGCGGCGCGCGGTCCGCGCCACGAGCTCCGGGGGCCAGAGGTTGTTGATGAGCGTGAGCGCGACCTCGGCCCGCCGCTGGCGCCGGATGTTGAGCGTTTGGTACGTCGCGAAGCCGAAGCCGATCACCACGGTGATCGTCGAGATGATCTGAAAGATCAGCGCAAGCTCGGGCGTCAAGGTTCCCTCCGTTCCTCGCGCCGCACATTGAACCGCGCCCCGCAAGGACCCACGATCGGCCCGTGCATCTGGAGGCCGAGCAGGCTCTGCGAGACGCGGACGAGCTCCTGCTCGTGACGCGCGGCCGTCGGAGCGGTCGAGAGCACGCCGTCACCCTCCGGTTCGCGTACGCGGACGGGTCGGTGTGGCTGCGGACCGAGCCGCGCGACGCGCCGCGGACGCCGGCCGCGACGGTCGTCGTCCGCCGCGGGGCCGCGCGACCGCCTGACTGGTACCGCAACCTGGCGGCGGAGCCCCGCTGCCGCGTCCACGTCGGAGGGTTCGACCTGCCCGGCAACGCGCGGCCGCTCGGCGATCCGCAGGCGGCACTGCACCGCGCGGTCGAGCTCTGGCGCGCCAAGTACGGAGCGGAGTGGGTGGCCGACTGGTACCTCGACGCCGGGCGCATCCCCGTTCGCGTCGAGCTGGGGTGAGAATGGTCCGCATGCGCGGTGTGGTGCGCGCGCTCGCCCTCGTCGCGTTGGCGCTGCCGCTCGCCGGCGCCGTCGCCGCCGCCGTGGAAGGCCCGGCGCCCGTCCTCGTCGGCCGGATCAACGGGGTCATCAACCCCATCACCGCGCGCTACGTCGACCGCATCGTCGACGAGGGCGAATCCAGGCACGCCGCGGCGATCGTGTTCGTGATCGATACGCCGGGCGGTCTCATCGACTCGACGTACAAGATCACCGGACGCTTCCTGAACGCACGCGTGCCGATCGTGACCTTCGTGGCGCCGCCGGGCGCCCGCGCGGCGTCCGCGGGCACGTTCATCACGATGGCGGGGCACGTCGCGGCGATGGCGCCGACGACCAACATCGGCGCGGCCCACCCCGTCGACTCGAACGGCTCCGACATCCAGGGCGATCTCCGCCTGAAGGCCGAGAACGACGCCGTCGCGCACATTACGAACATCGCGCTCGCCCGCGGGCGGAACGTCCAATGGGCCGAGGATGCGGTTCGCAAGAGCGTGAGCGTGCGCGACGATGAGGCCCTCAAGCTCGGCGTCATCGATCTTCAGGCGGCCGACGTACCTGATCTCATGGCGAAGATCGACGGCCGGCAGGTGACGCTCCAGGGCGGGTCGATGCGGCTCGCCACGAAGGGCGCGCCGCTCGACGAGGATGGGCTCAATCCGTTCGAGACGCTGCTCCATTTCATCGTGGACCCCCAGATCGCGGTCCTGCTCTTCACCCTGGGCACGTACGGGCTCATCTTCGAGCTTTCGAACCCGGGCCTCATCTTCCCCGGGATCATCGGCGTGATCGCGATCGTTCTCGCCCTCTTCGCGTTCGGAACGCTCGACGCGAACGGAGCGGGCCTCGCGCTCATGGTCTTCGCGATCCTCCTGTTCGTGCTCGAGATCAAGGTGCCGGCGCACGGCATCCTCACCGCGGGCGGCATCGCCGCGATCGCGGTCGGCACGATCATCCTGTTCCCGCCGCTGCGGCCGACCTTCCCGGGATTCCGCTACACCGTCGCCCCGCTGATCGTCGTGTTCGTCGTCGGCCTGAGCGCCGGCTTCTTCCTCTTCCTCGTGAGCGCCGCCAGACGCCTGCTTCAGCTTCCTCTGGCGACCGGCTCGTCGCTGCTGCTCGGCGCGGTCGGCGTCGCCAAGAGCGACATCGCGCCGCGCGGGATCGCCCACGTCGCGGACGAGGACTGGACCGTGATCAGCGAGGGCGGCGGGACCATACCGAGCGGGAGCGCGGTGCGCGTGAAGCGCGTCGACGGCGTGCGGCTTATCGTCGAACCGGCGCACAGCGCCGAGGGGAGGGGAACGTCCTAAGTGGAAGGTCTAGTCACCCTGATCGTCGTCCTGATCATCGCGATTTTCGTCCTGCGGTCGATCGTGCATATCGTGCCCGAGTATCAACGCCTGGTGGTCTTCTCGTTCGGCAAGTTCCAGGGGATTCGCGGTCCAGGTCTCGTGCTCCTGCTCCCGCCGCCGATCCAGTTTGTCGCGCAGAGAGTGGACCTGCGCGAGTTCTTCGTGGAGATCCCGCAGCAGACCTGCATCACGAAGGACAACGCGCCCATCTCGATCGACTTCCTGATCTACCAGAAGGTCCTCGAACCGAGGGATTCGTTCCTGAACATCCAGAATTTCCGGACGGCCATCCAGGGCATCGCGACGACGACGCTCCGCGCCGTCATCGGCAACATCCTTCTCGACGATGTCCTCGCCAAGCGCGAGCAGATCAACGAGGACCTCCGGGTGAAGCTCGACGAGATCACGCATCGCTGGGGCGTGAAGGTGACGAACGTCGAGATCAAGGAGCTGACTCCGCCGCGTGACGTGCAGGAGGCGATGAACCGCCAGCTGACCGCCGAGCGCACGCGACGCGCGGTGGTCACCGAGGCCGAAGGCAAGAAGACCTCGGCCATTCTCGTCGCCGACGGCGCGAAGCAGGCGGCGATCCTCGAGGCCGAAGGTGCTCGCCAGGCCGCGATCCTCCGCGCCGAAGGGTTCGCGCTAGCCATCTCGAAGATCAACGAGTCGGCGATGGTCGCCAGCGGCAACACGATGACCCTCCAGTACCTGGACGCCCTCAAGCAGCTCGGCGCGTCGCCCTCCACGAAATTCATCATCCCGACGGAGTTCGCGGCGCTCGCCGCCCCGCTCGCTGTCCTGGTCCGAGGCGACGGCGAGCAGAAGAAATAGGTAAGAAATAGGCTTCCTGCGCGACATAAGCAGGGTCGGTACCGTTTAGGTATCAGAGGGGGCCTAGCGCCCGCCCGCCCCGGACGGGGCCGATCTCAGACAAAGAGAAAGGTGTGCACATGCGACGGATCTCGACCGCGATCACCGCGGCTGCGCTCGCCCTGAGCATGACCCTGGGCTTGACCGGGCAACCGGCCCAGGCCGCCGTTGGCTTCGACTCCTCGTACCAGTTCGAAAGCGCCTTCCTGGTGCTCAAGCCGGGCGACACGGGGACATTCGCCGTGTTCTTCGCGAACACCGGCTCGACCGCCTGGGTGGTCGGCTCGCCGACCCAGGTGAACCTCGCGATCTGCGCACCCGACAAGGTGACCTGCAACACCACCTCGCCAAACGCGGCATTCGCGAGCGCGTGGCTCTCGACGACGGCGTACGCGACGTCGACAAAGTCCGTCGTCTCGCCGGGCGACTTCTCGCCGTTCAGCTACACGGTCAAGGTGCCCGCCTTCCAGCAGCTCGGGACGTACCGGTTCAACGGAGACCTCGTCCTCGGCAGCACCGGTGAGCGGATCCACCCGGAGGGCTACTACCAGGACGCGACGATCAGCACGCCGCCGGTCGCTCTCGGCATCACGCCCGCATACAGCGTGGCCGAGGACAACGAGGTCTCGACCACCGTGCCCGGCAACGGCCAGCACACCTACACGGTCACGACCAGCCTCAGCGGCACGATGACCTTCGCGACCATCGAGGGCGCGAACGTCGTCCAGAACTCGGACGGCACGTACAGCTTCTGCGACAAGAACCAGGACAAGAAGGCCGACGGGGTGGGCGCGAGCGGCGTCCTCATCACCGGGTTCAACGGCACGTCGGTCCCGCCGAGCACCGTCCTCATCAACCAGGCGATCCCGTCGAGCGGGACGATGACGGTGACTATCGACTCGGCGACCAAGAACCAGCGCGCGCGCCTCGTCGCGTGGCAGGACAAGAACCAGAACTCACAGATCGACCTCACCACGCAGAGCTCGGACAACACGTGCAACACGTTCCAGGCCTACGATGTCGCGAACGATGGGCTGCTCGCGGTCTCCGGCTTGAAGTACTACTTCCCGGCGAAGGGGCAGTTCGGCGCGCAGTTCCCGGACGGCTCCGGGAACTCGCAGTGCGTCCAGATCAACAACACACAGGTGACCCTCGATGTCTTCAAAGCCAACCTCACCCCGGCCCCCGACGGGATCAGCGGCGGGTCGACCGTCAAGACCAACTACGACCCGAACCCGAGCGGATTCTCGAACTTCAACATCTGCCAGAGCGTCGGTTTCCAGGCGCCGAGCAACGTGAGCGCCGCGGTCGGCAACTTTGACAACGGATCGGTCGCCGAGGACGTTCGCATAACGTTCACCGCGCCGAGCGCGAACCAGAACCAGGCGTACAACATCCAGCGCGCCTCGCTCGGCTCGACCACGACCGCGAGCTCCGCTAACTGCAACCTCAACTCGGCGGCTCCAGCCACCACGGACTCCTCCGGCACGCCGGCGGGCACGTCCTTCGCGACGATCGGTTCCGTGACCGTCCAGCCGAACCAGAGCGGCACGTTCACGAACTTCGACCTCGCCAACGGCGGCTACTGCTATCGGGTCACCGTTCAGAACCCCAGCCTTGGCCTGGTCAGCTTCTCGAACTACGTGCCGGTGACCGTCACAGGGATGGCGCCGCCGCCGACGAACCTGACCTCGACCTCGTCCGTGCTGACTTCATCGGGAGGCTTCGCGAACACGCTCGACCCCGGTGACAAGATCGAGATCATCTTCAACGACGCCGGCTGCGGCTCAGCCTGTGGCGTCTCGGTCGCCGCGAACGCGACGATCCGCGTGACTGACAGTGACTGCGGCACGTGGACCAACAACGGCGCTCCGACGCAAGGCGCCGGCTGCACGGGCGGCAACACCAATACCGTCGCCGACATCGTCTGCGGGACGAACGCGACCTGCACGACGACCGCGTTCAACAACCAGCCCAACGCCGACCTGATCATCACGATCACGAGCGCACCGACGATCGTGTCCGCCGGCACGGTGGCAAATGCCCAGTTCCCGGTCCGGATCACGGATAGTCAGGGCATCACCGACCTGAGCGGCAACGTCTGGAATGTCAGCGGCTCCGGAGATCAGCTCTTCGGCCCACAAGGCCAGTAGTCTTCGCGCTAGCCGGCGAATGCTGAGACCGGGGCCCTCGTGAGGGCCCCGGTCTCGTTTTGCCGACGAAGAAGGCTTCGGGTGCCCTAGCGGCGGAAGAGGCGCCGCCACGCGCGGCCAGGGGGCGTGACGGCCGCCTCCTCCGGCGGCGCCGGCACGGCCATGGGGGCCGGGCGTGGACGCGCACGGAACGGCGAGTACACGCGCGGTGGCACCCGCCTGGCGGCGGATGCCACCGGCACGTGGCGTGATGGGGAAGGGGGAACGTTTTCGGTCGGGCGAGCCCGTAGGGTGAGCGCGGATGCAGCGGCCATGGAGCACCTCGTTGTGGTCTTCTCTGGCGCCCGTTGGAACGGACGTTCGGGCATGATAGAACGAATGTTCTGGCTGTCAAGGGCCGCACTATGAGGCTGGTAGTGCGGGATGTGACGACGCTCCTCGGAGCCGACCTGGCACCGCAACGACCACGCTTCGTCCGCGAGCGCGCGGAACCGGAGCGCCACATCCTGGAGCCGGAGTGGGTGGGAACGCGCGCCCTCGTACGTGTCGGGCACTCGGGCGGGCCCCGCTTCCGCGGGTACGGTGGCGAGCTCGACGCCCCGCGCGAGCTGTACGACGCGATCGTCGCCGACGCGCGGTGCGACAGCGCGATCATCGACGGCGTGCTGGTCGACGACTGGCGCGACGAGACGGACCTCGAGATGGACGAGCAGGGCAATGCGTTCACGCGAGCGCCCGGAGGGCGGCGCATCTTCGCCGCGTTCGATCTCCTCGAGGTCGACGGCGAGCCGCTCCTCGAGATCCCGCTCCTCGAGCGACGGCGTCACCTCGAGGGCGTCCTCGCGCAGTCCCGGAATGTCCGCCTCACGCCGTACGTGACCCGCGGGCTGCGCTCGTGGCGCGAGACATTCGTGGCGCAGGGTTTCCGGCGCGTCGTGCTGAAGAACTGGAATAGCGTCTACGCGCCCGGCCGGACGAACGATGATTGGCTCGTCGTCGACAAGATCAAGGCAACGCCATGAGACGGAGGATTTCGTGAAGAGCGCCGCAGTCATCGATCACACGCAGCGGGATTCGTGGGAGGTCGCGCTCGAACAGTTCAACATCGCGGCGGAGAAGCTCCATCTCGATCCCAACATGCGCGCGATCCTCGCGACGTGCCAGCGCGAGCTGACCGTGCACTTCCCCGTCCGCATGGCCGACGGTGTCGTAAAGGTGTTCACCGGATACCGCATCCAGCACAACACAACGCGCGGGCCCGGGAAGGGCGGGATCCGCTACCACCCCTCGGTGACGCTGGGCGAGGTGAAGGCGCTCGCCATGTGGATGACCTGGAAGTGCGCCGTCGTCGGGATCCCCTACGGTGGCGCGAAGGGCGGCGTCGTCTGCGACCCGAAGATGATGAGCGCGCAGCAGCTCGAGACCCTCACGCGCCGCTACACGACCGAGATCGAGCTCCTCATCGGCCCGGACCGCGACATCCCCGCGCCGGACGTGAACACGAACGCGCAGACGATGGCGTGGATCATGGACACGTACTCGATGCACCACGGATTCACGGCGCTCGCCGTTGTGACCGGGAAACCGCTTTCCATCGGCGGGAGCGAAGGACGGAACGAGGCGACGGCGCGCGGCGCCGTGTACACGATCATCGAGGCGGCCAAGCACCTCGGGATGGACCTCGAGGGGGCGCGCGTCGTCGTGCAAGGCTTCGGGAACGCCGGCAGCTTCTCCGCGAAGCTGATGGCGGAGCTCGGCGCCACGATCGTCGGCCTGTCGGACACGAGCGGGGCGATCACGAGCGCGAAAGGCCTCGACCCGAATCGCGTCGAGGCATACAAGCGCGAGACGGGATCGGTCTCCGGGTTCCCGGGCGCCGAGCGCATCTCCAACGCCGAGCTCCTTGAGCTGGACTGCGACATCCTCATCCCCGCGGCGATCGAGAACCAGATCGGCGAGCACAACGCGCCGCGCATCAAGGCGCGGATCCTCGCCGAGGCCGCGAACGGCCCGACCAGCCCCGAGGCGGACCGCATCCTCAACGACAAGGGCGTCTTCCTCATCCCGGACATCCTCTGCAACGCAGGAGGCGTCACCGTCAGCTACTTCGAGTGGGTCCAGGACCTCCAGAACCTCTTCTGGCGCGAAGCGACGATCAACGCCCGCCTCAAAGAGGTCATGGTGAAGTCGTTCAACGACGTCCTCGAGATGTCGAAGAAGCACAAGGTCGACATGCGCACCGCCGCGTACATGGTCGCGGTCGGGCGCGTCGCCGAGGCCACGCTCACGCGCGGCATCTACCCGTGACGCGAGCCGGTGCCTAGCGGAACGACACCGCCGCGACGAGCTGCTCACCGGCCATCGGCACCGCCGCGGTGCGGCCGCCGGCGAGGTCGACCGCCACGGCGCTCCCTCCCGAGTCCGTGCTGAGCACCGCGATCTGACCGTCGACGGCGACGACGAGGCCGGTCGCCGCCGGTAGGCCTCGCGCCACGACCCGATGCGCGCCGCCGGCCGCGGGCCAGACCTCGAGGCGGTCGGCGACCGAGACGACGATCTCGCCGGCGCCCGGGCGCCAGCGCGCGAACGCGATCCGCTCGCCGGGGTCCGCTCCGAGCTCACGATGGTCGCTGTATGAGGCGATCGACCAGACGCGCACGACCGCGCCGTTCACCACGCCGAGCACGGCGCTCCCGCTCGCGCGTACCGTCGCGACGGGGAGACCAGGCTCGATCGGCACCCGCGCGCTGAGGATGGCGTCCTCGCCGACGACGGCCCACGCCGCAGCGGAGCCGTCGGCGCTCACGATGCAGGCGCCGGCGAGGTGCGAGTCGCGATCCCAGCCCACCGGAACGAAGCGACCGCCGTCGTTGAGCCGGGAGACCTCGTGGATGACGCGCGTCGCCGCGTCGAGGATCCGGAGCGCCGAGAAGATCCCGACGCTGTCGCCGGTCCCGGGGCGCCCGCTCGACTCGACCGACACGAGGAGCCCGGTGCGGTCGCTCGACCACGCCGCGCCGGTGCCGCGCTCGGTCTCGAGGAGCGAGGTGAGCGGCGTCTCCTCTTCGGGCGCCGCCACGTCGAGGACGCGGAGGTCGCGGGCGTCGTCGCCGACCCAGTAGGCGACGCGTCGCCCCGTGGCCGAGACGGCCCCGACGAACCCGCGGCTGTGCAGTGCCCCTGCCGCGCCGACCGCCGTCTCGCGGCGGAGCGTGGGCGTGGACCCCGTGATGGCCACGAAACCACGCGCGTCGCTCAGGACCGTGGAGCCCGCCGGAGCGGGCGCGGTGGTCGGCCGAGCCCGCGGCAGGCTCGGGATGGGCAGCGCCTCTCCCGGCACGACGGAGCCAACCGCCAACGTCGCGAGCAGACCGCTCAGCGCGAGGACGCCGAGCCAGAAGAACCAGGGCGGCGCGTTCCGACGCACGCCCTCGTGTGCGGCAGGTGCGGTGCCAGGCGTACGCTCACCGTGACGCGTCGTGGGTGACACGACGACCGACCGCCTGCTCGGCGGCTAGATCGAGGCGCGTGGAGCGCGAGCTGGTCGCGGTCGACCTCGAGACGACCGGTTACGACGCCGCTTCTGAGCGGATCGTCGAGATCGGCGCAGTCCGCGTCCGCCTCGGTGCCGACGGCGCGGTCACCAT
This sequence comes from Chloroflexota bacterium, assembly GCA_005883625.1. GTDB lineage: Bacteria > Chloroflexota > Limnocylindria > P2-11E > P2-11E > 3-1-20CM-2-70-9. The sequence continues at coordinate 24,759 of VBDU01000093.1, forward strand.
CGGCGAGCGCTTCGTCACGTTCGCCGATCCGGGCGGCCCGCTGTCGCCCACGATCGCCCGTCTTACCGGTCTTCACGACAGCGATCTCGTCGGGGCGCCCTCGCCGGCGGAGGCCGTTGCCGCGTTCGTCGCCTTCGCCCGCCGGAACGGCGAGATCCCCTGGGTCGTCGGCCACAACGTGGGGTTCGACCTCGCATTCCTCGAGCGGCACGGCTTTCCCGCGGATGCGCCGCGGCTCGACACGGCCGATCTCGCATCGATCCTGTTGCCGTCGGCGGCCTCGTATGCGCTGCAACGACTTGCGGCCGACGCGGCGATCGTGCCCGACGCCGCGCATCGGGCGCTCGACGACGCGCTCACCTCGGCGCTCGTGCTCGGCGATCTCGCGCGCCGCGTGCGCGCGCTCCCACCACTCATCGTCGCCGAGCTCGCCTCGTTCGCGCCGCTCCTCGGCGACGCGACTGGCGCCTTCTTCGCCGACGCCGCGAGTGACGTCGCGCGCAACGCGTGGATGCAGGACGCGAGCGGCGAGGCGCGAGGGGTGCCTCTCGGCGCAGCGGGACTCTCCCCCAGCGAGCCGGCCGTCAGGGGCTCCGAGCCATCCGATAGGCCGGGGAGAAGGGACCCGCGAGCACGAGAGGCACCCCGAGAAGCATCGCCGCTCCGCGTCGACGACGTCTTCGCGGTCGGCGGCCCACTCGCGGCGTCGCTCGCGGGATACGAGGATCGCGCCGAGCAACGCTTGCTCGCGGAGGCGATCGAGCGAACGATGCGCGACGGCGGCGTGCTCATCGCCGAGGCCGGGACCGGAGTGGGGAAGTCGCTGGCGTATCTCGTGCCGGCGCTCGCGCAGCCGGACGAGCGTGTGATCGTGAGCACGTACACGCTGCCGCTGCAGGACCAGCTCGTGCGAAAGGATCTCCCGGCGCTCCAGGCGGCGCTCGGGACCGAGGTGCGCGTCGCGGTGCTCAAGGGCCGCCCGAATTACCTCTGTCCGCGCCGGTGGCAGGTCTTCCGCGGGTCCGTGTCGACGCGCGAGGAGGCGCGGCTCCTGCTCAAGACGCTCGTGTGGCGTACCGCGACGCTGACGGGCGACCGCGCCGAGCTCAACCTTCTGGGCGGCGAGGGCGAGCTCTGGCCCCGGATCTCCGCGAACGACGAGACCTGCGACGCACGCCGGTGCAAGCGAACGCCGGGCGGCTGCCATCTCCAGCGGGCGCGCGACGCCGCCGCCGAGGCCGGCATCGTGGTGGTGAACCACGCGCTCCTGTTGCAGGACGCGCGGATGCGCGGTGCGCTGCTGCCGGCCGCCGAGCACGTCGTCGTCGACGAGGCGCACCGCCTCGAGGACGTCGCGACCGACGCGTTCGGTCTCGAGCTCGCCGAGCGGCGGCTGCGCCGTGACCTCGAACGGCTGTCGCACGCGCCCGCCGTGGTCTCTGCGCTGCGTGACCCGCTCCGGACGGCGCAAGCGGAGACGCTCCGCATGGCGATCGAGACCGCGCTCTCGCGCTGCGGCGAGCTGTTCGCGGCGCTCGCGGCGCTGCTCGTGCCCGTCGACGCGCCACCGGAGGATCGCGTCCGGATCACCGCCGGCGTGCGGGCAAGCGACGAGCGCTGGCTTCCTGTGGAGCTCGCCGGCGAGCGCATGGGCGACGCTCTCGCCGGCGTCGCGTCGGCGAGCGATCGCCTCGGCACGCTCGGCGGCGACGAGGACGAGACCGCCGACCTCGCGACCGCTGCTGCGGAGCTCGGGCCCGCGCGCGCCGCGATCGCCCGCGGCATCCACGAGCCCCGCGCGAGCGACATCGTGTGGCTCGATACCGACGGCGACGGCGCGCTCGCGCTGCACGTCGCGCAGACGCACCTCGGGGGCCTCCTCCGGCGGACCCTCGTGGACCCCCATCGGTCCGTCGTGTTCACGTCGGCGACCCTCGCGGTCGCCGGGTCATTCGACTTCGCCGCGGACCGTTTGGGCGTCGGCGACGTCGCGGACACGCTGCAGGTCGGCTCGCCATTCGAGCATCGGCGCCAGGCGCTGCTCGTGATTCCGAGCGACATCGCCTTCCCCGGCGAGGAGCGCTACGCGGAGGACGTCGCGCGCACGATCGAGGACGTCGCGCGACCGCTGGGCGGTCGGACGCTCGCGCTCTTCACCTCGCACGCCGCGATGCGCGACGTCGCCGGCCGCCTCGGCGGGCTCGACCAGGCCGGTGTCGCCGTGCTCACGCAGGGGATCGACGGCTCGCGCCGCGCGCTGCTCGAGCGCTTCATGGCCGGGCAGGCCGTGCTGCTCGGCACCCAATCGTTCTGGGAGGGTATCGACCTGCCCGGCGATCTCCTGCGCTGCGTGGTCATCGCGCGGTTGCCCTTCGCGGTGCCCGACGATCCGCTCATTCAGGGCCGCGCCGAGCGCTACGACGACCCCTTCCGTGACTTCCATCTGCCGCAGGCCGCGCTGCGGCTCCGGCAGGGCTTCGGCCGGCTCATCCGCTCGAAGACCGACTACGGTGCCGTCGTGCTCCTCGACCGGCGGATCGTCACGAAGGACTACGGCCAGGTGCTCTTCGCCTCGCTCCCGGATGCGGAGACTCGGGACCTGCCGCTCGAGCGGATCGGCGGCGCGGTGGTCGACTGGTGCGCCTCGCGCGCGACTAGGGTCCTCACATGAGGGACCGCGGGGCCGAGCACGCGCGAGCGTGGGCGGCGACACTCGACCCGGAGACGCGGGCGCGGCTTTTCGCTCTCGTCGACGAGCTCACGAGCGGCCTCGATCCCTCGCGGCACAACCCGTTCGGCTTCCTTCGCCTTCGCGCGGAGTTCGAGACGTCGAGCGAGATCTTCGGATGCTCGCTATCCGAGCTGCGCGATGCGCTCGCCGCGTCGCTCGGTCCGGACGTATCGCGGAAGGATCGGGCGCCGAGCCCGCTCGAGGCGCTGCGCGACAGGATCCGTAGGCGCGGACATCCCGATTTCCGCTAGGTGAGGGTGTGCGCCGGGTATCAGCGACGCGCCGGGGGCAGTACTCCTGGGGTCTTGTGAGCGAGGTCGGTTCACCTAGACTTTCCGTCGGCGGCCGCTCGTCGGCCGAGCATGGAAGAAAGGAGGGCCAACACGGTGCTTGCATTCTTCCGTGACGACGAAGGCCAGGGTCTGGTGGAGTACGCACTCATCATCGCCGTTATCGCCATCGCGGTCATCGTCGCCATGATCTTCCTGCGCGGTCAGCTGCAGAACATCTTCAGCAACATCGGCAACAACCTCACCTAGCGTCGCTTCAGCCTCCGCTGGCTGTGATCGGCCCGGCTCGAGCCGGGCCGATCTCTTTTCCCGCCGGGCCTATCATCCGCGCCGCGCGCTCATCCGTAGCGCTAGGGGCGCCTTCGGCGCCCGGGAGGGGAAGAAATGGCGCAGCGTGCCGTGGCGGTCGTCATCGGGATCATCGGCCTGTACCTGGACATCTGGCACAGCAACCCGCTGCCGTTCAACCACCGCGTCGTCTTCGGGCCCGACTTCGGCACACAGCACTGGATCCACTCGATCATCGGACTCGTTTTGCTCGTCCTGGCCGCCTGGCTGTGGTTCCGGGCGTCGCGCACGACGATGACCGCGACCGGGTAGGCACAGCGCTGGCCCTCCGCGCGTTCGGCGTGGCGCTCGCCCTCCTGGCGGGCGGCCTCCACCTCGTGCTGTCATTCGTGGATCTCATCCCCGGCGAGACGACGACGGTGCCCGCGTTCGCGGCGATGGGGCTGGGCTTCCTGGGCTGCGCCGCGATCCTCGCGCTGCGGCGCGCGGATCTCTACATCCTCGTGCCGGTCTATGCGGGACTCCTGGTGTTCGCCTACGCGGCCACGAGAGGGCAATATCCGATCGAGCCGATCGGGCTCACGTCCAAGGCCGCGGAGGTGGGCCTGGCGCTGGTGACGGTCGCCTTGATGGTTCGACCGGCGAGGACGGTCCGGTAGCAGCTTCGGACGGGGGGTCGTACGGCCGTACTACCCGGTCCGACCGATGCCTTCGCCAGAGGCTCCCGAAGTACCAGTTGAGCGGCCGCGCAAACCGACCCCGGCGTGCGTTCTTTCCTTCAGAACTCGGAGACAAGGGAGGAACGCATGCTCGTTCGAATCGCGCTGGCGGTCGCCAGCCTCACGCTCGCGCTCTCGGCTCTCAGCGGTAACGTCGCGCTCGCAGCCAAGCCAGACCGGTCCTCATCGTCCTCGATCGTCCTTGTGCTGCTGAACGCGCCCGCGACCACGACCACCGCCGTCAGCGGCCCGCGCTACGGCGATCAGGTGACGTTCAACGTGTCGACGGACGAGACCGCGTATCCGTACGTGAACGTCAAGTGCTACCAGGACGGAGTCCTCGTCGGCGAAGGCTGGGCGGGCTTCTTCTACGGAGCCTTGGGTGACCAGACCTTCACGCTCTCGTCACCGCGGTGGAGCGGCGGGGCGGCCGACTGCACGGCGTGGCTCACGATGTACTCGAATGGAAAGTGGCGGCAGCTCACGTCGACCAGCTTCCACGTAAGCCCATAGCTTCGACCTGGTCCGTCGTCACCAAACAGGAGGGCCCCGGCCATCGGCCGGGGCCCTCTCACTACGCGTCGCTAGGGATGGTTGTTGTTGATCGTGAGGGTGCTGACCTCACACGTGCTGTCCGATGCCGCGATCCCGTTGTTCGGCTCGAAGTGCGCCTTCCACGAGATCGTCAAGCTCGAGGTGTAGACGGTCGTGTTGTTCGTCTCGAACGGGGCGCTGCTGTCGGTGAACGTCGCCTTCGCTGTGCCGCTGCAGTCGCCGTTCTCGTACAGCGAGAACGTCACCGTTCCGCTTACCGCGGTGCCGCCGGCCGTCGTGACGGTGGCGGTGTCGTTGGGCAGCCACTTCTGGTTGGTGACGATGGCCGACGTGTCGGTCACCGTGAAGCACTCGTTCGATCCGTCGAAGCTCCCGCCCTTTCCTTGATAGTTCGGGTCGCTGCCCGGGTCGTAGACGGCGCGGAAGCACCACGCGCCGATCGCGGTTATCAGGGACTTGGCGTCCGCGGAGGTCGCGCAGGCGTGTCCTGCGGCCGGCGGACTGCAGGCTCCCAGCGTCACCGGGGATCCGACCTGCGTCCCGCTGCCGCTCGCGCAGCTGGTCGCGCCGGGGCCGCAGAGGAAGAACGTCATGGTGCCAGTCGGGCTGGGTCCGGGCCCGCCGCCGGTCGCGGTGCCCGCGATGTCGGCGAGATCGGTGATCGGGTCGGTCGAGCCCAGCTGGCGGGTCGACTGCGACGGTGTGGTCGTGACCGATGCGCCGCACTCACCGAGCACGCCGCGGGCGAAGTCGAACAGCGTCGCGGTCAGTGACTGCGAAGAGCGCGTGTCGCCGATGAACGTGTTGAAGCACTTGCCTCCGATGTGCGCCGCTGTCAGGTTCACTCCGCCCTCGAAGAACTCCGAGACCTCGTTCGTCGAGCCGCCGTTCTTGTTCGCCGTGTCCCAGGGCGGGTCGAGCGTTCCGTTCGTGGGGTCGTTGACGGTCGCGCACGCCGCGTCGCCGCCGAGGGTCGACTTGCAATCGACGCCGTGCGCGACGGGGGTCGTCCCGAGCGAGCCGGTGGCGCCGCCGTTCCAGCGGTAGACGTCGATCGTGCTGACGACTCCGCCGTTCGTGAAGGAGGAGACGATGAGCAGGTCGCCGTCCACGTGGCTCCCGGTGAACGCGGTGCTGCCGCCGGGCGAGACGCAGTTCACGTTGTCCTGGAGGAACCAGAAGCCCACGTTCGCGTCGCCGGAGTTCGAGAACCGCTCCAGCGCGAAGTAGAGGATCTGGTCCCCGTTGGCCGGGTTGGTGTAGGCCACGGCGTAGGCGTTGAGGATGTCGATCTTGTCGTTGACGTTGTTGTCGAAGTTGCACTGCCATCCGGGCGTGATGTTCAGGGTGTCCTTGCTGCCCGTCGCAAAGGTCGTGTGATCGGCCGTGTTGTAGGAGCCGTCCGCATTTCGCGTGAAGTCCTTGCTGAACCCCGAGTTTGTGAACCCGGGGCGCGAGGCATCAGGTAGCGCCGGACTTGGCTGTCCTGCCGCATTGAAGAAGCTCGTCCAGTCGAACCGCGTTTCGGCGGTCTGGTTGCCATCGAGCTCGAAGGCCAGGTCGTGGACAGCCTGAGCGATGCCTGCCAGCGGCAGGGCGATCGCCGCGACGAGAACGATCGGCAGGAGCAAGTAGCGGCGCCGCCTGCTCCGTGCCGGCCCGAGGATCCAGGTCATAGAAGTTGTCCCCCTCTGCGTATAGCGCGCCGTTTGCTGCGTGCTTCCGGACGGTCGCAGAGGCGACTGGGCAGAGCGTCGAGCCCGCCTCCTAACGGGCGCGTTCACGCTGCAAGGCCCTCGCTCGGTGCGAGCCGGCAGGTGAATGGAGCCAGCGGCGACCGGGCCAGTAAATGGCCGAGAAGCGGGACTCCGATCGCTCCCACGCGTACCGCGTTCTAGGTACGCGTCGCGCGCGAACTCTCGACAAATGGGTCTGCGCGCCGGTTTGCACCCCGATTGCCTGGTCGCTAAATTGGCAGTCTTCCGTACGCGCAGGTGGGGGGCAAGGCAAGAGCGATGGCGCTCAGAGGCCAGCGCACGATCGTCGTGTGGGATCGGACCGGGAAGGTCTTCACGGCGCTTCGCCGGGCGGCGATCGGCGTGCCGCTCTGGCGAGTGACGGAGCGACCGACCGGGAGCGACCTGGAGCAGGTCGACCTCGCGATCGCGACGCTCTATCCGACGACGGACTGGCGGACGATCGCCGGACTCTGCCGCCAGGTCCCGACGGTGATCATCAGCGCGACCGGAGACCGACGCGACGCCTTGCGGGCGCTCTCCGTGGGTGCATTCGGATACCTCGACCGTGGGCTCTCGGCGCGGGCGATGCGCCGAGCGATCCGCGGCGCCCTGCGGGGCGAGCCGGCCTATTCACGGGCGGTCCTCGGCGAGCGGATCCGCGCCGAGATCAGCACCTCGGCATCGCGCGCGACCCGCGTGCTCGCGCTCACACCGCGGCAGCGCGAGGTCGTGGCGCTCGTCGCTACGGGTGCGTCAGACAAGGAGATCGCGCTCGCCCTGGGCATCGCGACCGCGACCGCGCAGAAGCACGTGACCCGAGCACTGAAGCGCCTGGACGTCCCGAACCGTGCCGCCGCCGTCGCGGCGACCCTTGTGTAGTCAGACCGCCGGGCGCAGGCGGCGGAGGCTGCCGCGGCCGAGCACGGCGTCACAGGCGCGATCGAGCCCCTCCCAGAGCTCCTCCGAGACCTCGTCCTTTGCCACCACGTGCTGGCCGGGCTCGACGGCTTCGTCGCCCTCGGCGACGAACGCGGCGCGCGCCGGGTCGTGCAGGTCGAGGTACTGGCGCCGGCGGGCGAGCCGGGCGCCCTCGGGCAGGAGCGGGATCGCCGCCAGGTCTGACTCGCGGAAGGAGCTCAAGACGCGATGCTCGGCGCGCACGTCACGCGCCGTCCGGCGGTCTTCGCTCGCGGCTCGGGGGAGCGCGTCCTCGTCGGACATGAGCACCTCCCACCGCCGGGACGTCCCGCGGGGGACCGGGAGCTCGTCGTACTTCGCCATGACCGCCATACACGGCAGCGGCCGTGCCAGTGTCCGGTTGAGGGCGCTCGGTCCCCTCAAACCCCCTGATTTAGCCAAGCCTTAGAATCGACTCTGGAGCGGGTCTGAGGGGCAAGGTCCCTCAACCGCTACTTCGCACGTCTCCCGATCGTCGGTGTCCCTCGCTCTCGGCGCCCTGCGGCGCCGGGCGGCCCCGGCGGAACGGACGGAGACGGAGGCAACAAGGGAGAACGGGCTTGGCAGTCGTGACCATGAAGCAGCTCCTGGAGTCCGGCGTCCACTTCGGACACCAGGCGCGCCGCTGGAACCCCAAGATGCGCCGCTTCATCTTCATGGAGCGGAACGGCATCCACATCATCGACCTTCAGCAGACGCTCACGCGCGTCGAGGAGGCGTACGCGTTCATGCGGGACCTCGCCGGCGACGGCGGGCAGGTGCTCTTCGTCGGCACGAAGAAGCAGGCCCAGGAGTCGATCGCCGAGGAGGCCAAGCGCGCCGGGATGCACTACGTGAACCAGCGCTGGCTGGGCGGCTTCCTCACGAACTTCGTGACGATCCAGAAGCGCATCCAGCGGCTCAACGACCTCGTGGAACGGAAGGAGCGCGGCGACTTCGCCACCATGCCCAAGAAGGACGCGCAGCGGCTCGAGGACGAGCTCGTGCACCTGGACCGCTACTTCTCCGGCGTCCGCGAGCTGAAGCGTCCGCCGAACGCCCTCTTCGTGGTGGACCCGCACCGTGAGCACATCGCCGTCGATGAGGCGCGGCGCCTCGAGGTCCCGGTCGTCGCGATGGTCGACACGAACTGTGATCCCGACCTCATCGACGTGATCATCCCCGCGAACGACGACGCGATCCGCGCGGTGAAGCTCATCTGCCAGAAGATGGCCGACGCGATCGTCGAGGGGCGCTCGCAGTTCGACGCGAGCCGCAAAGAGGCCACGCCCGAGGACATGGGCTACGCGCCGGCCGCAGCCGCCGAATACGAGGCCGGGATCGGTGTCCCGCGCGCGAAGCGGACGCCGCGCGTGTACGAGCCGGAAGAGGACGAGGAATACCCGATCGGCGGCTACGCGGAGCCCCCCGCCGAGGAGGCTGAGACCGTCGACGAGAAGGACGAGGCGTAGAGATGGCGAACGCACAGGACGTCCAGCGTCTCCGGACCGAGACCGGTGCCGGCGTGATGGACTGTAAGCGCGCGCTCGAAGACGCGAAGGGTGACTTCGAAAAGGCGAAAACGCTCATCCGCGAGCGCGGCCTCGCGCAAGCGCAGAAGAAGTCGGACCGCGAGGCCAGGGAAGGCATCGTCGAGGCGTACATCCACGCCGGCGGCAAGATCGGCGCGCTCGTCGAGCTCTCGAGCGAGACGGACTTCGTCGCGCGGAATCCCGACTTCCGCGGGCTCGCGAGGGAGATCGCGATGCAGGTCGCGGCGATGGACCCCAAGGACGTCGACGAGCTGCTCGAGCAGACCTACATCCGTGACGCCTCGAAGACCGTCGGCGAGCTGGTGACGGGGCTCGCCGCGTCGACCGGCGAGAACGTGCGGATCCGGCGTTTCACGCGCTTCCAGCTCGGCGAGTCGGTGGGCGAAGCGGCCTAGATAGACTGCCGCCGATGGCTCTGGCCGCGAAGACGAAGTACCACCGGGTCCTTCTCAAGCTCTCGGGCGAGGCGCTCCTCGGGGATCGCAAGTTCGGCATCTCGCCGGAGTACACGCGGTATCTCGCCGACGAGATCAAGAAGGTCCACGACCTCGGTGTGCAGGTCGCCGTCGTCATCGGCGGCGGCAACATCATGCGCGGCGCGGCCGTCGCGGAGCACGGCATCGAGGAGGCGACGGGCCACTACATGGGCATGCTCGCCATGGTCATCAACGCCCTCGCGCTCCAGTCGCAGCTCGAGTCGCTCGGTGTGGCGACGCGCGTGCAGTCGGCGCTCACGATCGTCGAGGTCGCGGAGCCGTACATCCGCCGGCGCGCGATCCACCAGCTCGAGAAGGGCTTCGTCGTCATCTTCGCCGCGGGCACCGGCAATCCGTTCTTCACGGGCGACACCGCCGCCGCGCTGCGTGCCGCCGAGATCAATGCGGACGTCATCCTCATGGGCAAGAATGCGGTCGACGGCGTGTACGACGCAGATCCCCGCCAGGTGAGCGGCGCGAAGAAGTTCGACGACCTTCGCTACCGCGATCTGCTCGAGAAGCGCCTGGGCGTGATGGATGCGACCGCGGCGGCGCTCGCGGAAGAGCGCGACATCCCGATCATCGTCTTCGACATCTCCCGGCCGGACGCGATGATCCGCGCGGCCCGCGGCGAGCACATCGGCACGCTCGTCCACAGCCACTAGCGAAGATGGCGCTCGATCAGCTCCTCGTCCAGACCGAGGCGAGGATGAGAAAGGCGGTCGACGCTCTCAAACACGAGGTCGCGACCGTCCGGACCGGCCGTGCCGCGCCCTCGCTCGTGGAGCAGCTCGAAGTCGAGGCCTACGGCGCGTCGACCCCCCTCATCGCCCTCGCGGCGATCTCCGCGCCGGAGCCGCGGCTCATCGTCATCACCCCCTTCGACCGGAACCTCGTCAAAGCGATCGAGAAGGCGATAATCGCCTCCGATCTCGGGCTCACGCCCTCGAACGACGGTGCCGTGATCCGGCTGAACATCCCCGCGCTCACCGAGGAGCGCCGTCGCGACCTCGTGAAGGTCCTGCACAAGAAAGTCGAGGACGGCCGGGTCGAGGTCCGCACGCTCCGACGCCACGCGCACGACGAGCTCAAGAGCAAAGAGAAGAGCTCAGGCGTGACGACCGACGAGGTCAAGCGTCACGAGACGCAGCTCCAGAAGCTGACCGACCGGTACATCCTTGCGGCCGACGAGATCGGCCACGCCAAGGAGAAGGAGATCCTCGAAGTTTGACGCCTGGGGGTCCGAGGGGGCAGCCCCCCCTCGACGCGGTCCCTCGCCACTTGGCGATCGTCATGGACGGCAATCGGCGCTGGGCCCGCAAGCGACATCTCCCGGCGATCGCTGGCCATCGCGCGGGCGTCGACACGATCCGCCGAACGCTCCGCGCGGCGCGCGAGCGCGGCGTCGAGTACCTCACCTTGTTCAGCTTCTCGACGGAGAACTGGTCTCGCGACCGCGACGAGGTGAGCGCGCTCATGGCGCTCCTCGAGGAGACGATCCGCCGGGAGACGAAGTCCCTCGTCGAAGACGACGTGAAGCTGCGCGTCATCGGCCGTCTTCACGAGCTGTCGGACCCGCTGCAGAAGGCGATCGCGGGGGCCGTGGAGGCGACCTCCGGCGGCCGGCACGGTGTCATGACCCTCGCCTTCAACTACGGGGGGCGGGCAGAGATCGTGGACGCGGTCCGCGGGCTCGTGGCGGACGGCGTGACGGCCGACGCCGTGGACGAGGCCGCGATCGCGCAGCGCCTCTACGCGCCTGACCATCCCGACCCCGACCTCCTCATCCGTACGGGCGGCGAGCTGCGCGTCTCGAACTTCCTCCTCTGGGAGGTCGCGTACGCCGAGATGTGGGCCACGCCGGTGCTCTGGCCGGACTTCTCGGTCGGCGATCTCGACGCGGCGCTGCGGTCGTACACCGAGCGCGAACGGCGGTTCGGCCGCTGAGGGACCTTCCGCGCCGCACGATCACGGCGCTCGTCTACGCGATCGTCGTCCTCGTCGCGGTGGCCGCGCCGCCGATCGTGTTCGCGGTGGTCCTCGCGCTCGTGGCGGTCCTTGCCGCCGCGGAGCTCTATGACCTGCGCGCGGCCGGACTCTGGGCGGCACTCGAGGCGGTCGTGCTCGCGCTCGGCATCGGCGCGCTCTCCTTCCTGCGCTTCGTCCAGGACCCACCCAGCTGGCTGCTCGCCGCGATCGTCTCGGTCTGGGCGGGGGATGTCGTCGCCTACGTCGTGGGAACGACGATCGGTCGACGCAAGATCCTGCCTCGCATCAGCCCGGGGAAGACGTGGGAAGGGACGCTCGCGGGATTCGTCGCAGCCACCGCCGCGGCGATCCTCGTAGCAATTCCCGCCGGGCTTGCGTCATGGTGGGTCGTGACCGCGGTGCTCATCGGACCCGTCGCCTTCGGGGGAGACCTGCTCGAGAGCTGGCTGAAGCGACGCGCCGGCGTGAAGGATTCCGGTACGTTGCTGCCTGGACACGGCGGGGTGCTGGACCGTATCGATTCGCTCGTCGCCGCCGGCCCCCTGGTGGCGGCGGCGATCGTGCTCACCGGTCGGATGGGATGATGGGTCTATGACGGCCACACGCCTCGCGATCCTCGGCGCGACCGGGTCCATCGGGCGGCAGGCGCTCGACGTCGTCGCGGCGCATCCCGAGCGCCTTCACGTCACGGCTCTGTCCGCGACGTCACGCGCCGAGGACCTGCGCGCGATCGCGGATCGGCTCGGGGTCCGCGCGACCGCGGTGGGCCGCGGCGAGAAGGGCGAGCTCGACGCGCTGGCCACGCGCGACGACGTCGATCTGGTGCTCGTCGCGAGCCCCGGGATCGCGGGTCTTCGGCCCACGCTCGCGGCGCTGCGCGCCGGCAAAGCGGTCGCGCTCGCGAACAAGGAGGTCCTCGTAGCGGGAGGCCATCTGGTCGCCGCGCTCACCGGCGGGGCCGGCGAACGCCTGCGGCCGATCGACAGCGAGCACAGCGCGCTCTGGCAGTCGCTCGCCGGCGAGCGGATCGCCGACGTCCAGCGGGTCGTCCTCACCGCCTCGGGAGGGCCGTTCCGCGACCGCCCGCTGGCCGAGCTCGCGCACGTCACGCCCGAGGAGGCCCTACGGCATCCCACGTGGCGCATGGGACCGAAGGTGACCATCGACTCGGCCACGCTCGCGAACAAGGGCTACGAGGTCGTCGAGACGCATTGGCTCTACGGCATCCCCTACGAGCGCATCGACGTCGTCGGGCACCCCGAGAGCATCGTCCACGCGCTCGTCGAGTTCACCGACGGCAGCCTCAAGGCGCAGCTCTCGGCTCCAGACATGCGGCTGCCGATCCAGTACGCGCTCCTCGGCGGCGCGCGCGCGCCGAACGACTTCGCGCGCCTCGACCTCGTCGCGGCCGGCGTGCTGCGCTTCCGTGAGATCGAGAGCGCGCGTTACCCGTGCCTTGGCGTCATCCTCGAGACCGCCCGCTCGGGCGATCGCGCGGCGATGGTCGGCCTCTCGGCGGCGGACGAGATCGCGGTCGAGCGGTTTCTGCGGCACGAGATCGCCTTCTCCGACATCGCCTCCTACCTGCGCCGGGGTGCCGACCTTGGCGCTCGGCAGGGTGTCCGCGGCGATCCCGATCTCGACACCACCCTCAGGATCGACGCCGCGGTCCGCGGCGCGCTCGCGAAAGAGCCGGTGGTGGCCTAGTGGGCGGGCTTGTCCAGTTCTTCCAGCAGAACCCGTGGGCGCTGCCGATCTTCCTCGCGATGTTCACGGTGATCATCGCGGTGCACGAGCTCGGTCACTACATCACGGCGCGGCTCTTCGGCATGAAGGTGCTCGAGTTCGCGTTCGGCTTCCCGCCGCGCGCGTTCGCCATCCGGCACGCCGGGATCGACTACAGCGTCAACTGGATCCCCTTCGGCGGCTTCGTGCGGATCCTCGGCCAGGACGACTTCTCGATCCGCCAGGAGGGCGAGGGCCAGCCTGGATCGTTCACCTCGAAGCCCTGGTGGATGCAGGCCATCGTTCTCGCGGCGGGCGTCGTGATGAACCTGATCCTCGCCGTCGTCGTCCTCACCGCGGCGTTCGCGACCGGCACGACCGCTCCGACCGGCGACGTGCGCGTCGACCGGGTCGCGCCGAATTCGCCGGCCCAGGCGGCCGGCATCCAGGTCGGCGACATCGTGAAGTCGATCGACGGGCAGCCCGTCACGAACTCGCGTGACCTCGTGAACTACGTGCGGCGGCACGCCGACGCGGAGGTGACGCTCGAGATCGAGCGCAACGGGCGGCCGATCCCAGCCGTCAAGGCGGTGCCGCGCAAGGATCCGCCGGAGGGCGAGGGACCGCTCGGGATCGTGCTCGCCGAGGTCGTCGCGCCGGTCGCGGTCGATCTCCCGCACGCGTTCCTGCAGGCGATCGGTCTCGCCGGCGACGTCGTCGGTCAGATCGCGGAGCTACCGGGGCAGCTCTTCGCGCGCGCCCCCGGAGCGGGAGGGCCGCCGGCGGTCGGCGGACCGATCGAGATCTTCCGCGTCACCGCCCAGGTGAGCCAGTTCGGCCTGCCGACGTTCCTCAAGCTCGTCGGCGTCATCTCGGTGAACCTCGCCGTGCTCAACATCATCCCGTTCCCGGGCCTCGACGGCGGGCGCCTGCTCTTCGTGGTCATCGGCGGCATCTTCCGCCGTCGGCTCTCGCCGCAGCTCGAGGCGGCGATCCACGCGGTCGGCCTCGCGCTCCTGTTCCTGCTCCTCATCGTCGTGAGCGCCGCCGACATCCGCCGTGCGACCGGAGGCTAGCGAGGCCCTCGCGCATCCCCCCGCAACGAACCGAGGCGGCCGTCATCTGCCCCAGCTGAGGTAGTCGCCGAGCAGCGGAGCGGGCACCATGGCCGCATGGGGGAGCCCGTCGTCGAGGTCGCCGACCTTATGAAGACGTTCCGCGTGTCCGAGCGCGAAGAGGGCCTCGGCGCGACCGTGCGCAGCGTCTTCCGCCGGAGATACCGCGACGTCCAGGCCGTCGCCGGGATCTCTTTCGGCATCGAGCCGGGGGAGGTCGTGGGGTTCCTGGGACCGAACGGGGCGGGGAAGACGACGACGCTCAAGATGCTCTCGGGGCTGCTCTTCCCGACGTCGGGACGCGCGACCGTCCTGGGGCACGTCCCGTGGCGCCGCGAGGATCGCTTTCTGAGCCGCATCGCGCTCCTCATGGGGAACCGCACGCAGCTCGTCTGGGACATCCCCGCCGCGGATAGCCTCCGCGTGCTGCAGGAGATCTACCGTATCGGCGAGACCGACTACCGGCGCGCGCGCGACGAGCTCGTCGATCTGCTGGACCTCGGCCCGCTGCTCAACAAGCCGGTCCGTAACCTCAGCCTCGGCGAGCGCATGAAGGTCGAGTTCGCGGCCGGCCTGATCCACTCGCCCCAGGTCGCGTTCCTCGACGAGCCGACGATCGGGCTCGATGTCTCGATGCAGGCGCGGATCCGGCGCTTCGTGGCCGAATACAACCGCCGCACGGGGGCGACGGTCCTCCTCACCAGCCACTACATGGACGACGTCGTCGCCCTGTGCCGGCGAGTCCTCGTCATCCACCACGGCAAGCTCCTCTACGACGGCGCGCTCGCCGGCCTGGCCGAGCGGATGACCCCGTACAAGCTCATCGTCGCGACGCTCCACGACGGCGCGGCGCACGAGGATCTCGGCGCCTACGGCGCGATCGTCGCTCGCGAGGAAGGGCGCGTGACGCTGCGGGTCCCGCGCGAGAACGTCGCCGAGCGGACGGCGCGGCTCGTGGGCGATCTGGGCGACCGGCTCGCCGACCTGTCCGTCGAGGATCCACCCATCGAGGAGGCCGTGGACCGCATCTTCAGCGGCGAGCTGCCGGTGGCGACGGCGTGATCGGGGCGTACCGCGCGCTCTTCGTCGCCGGGTTCCAGAACGCGTCGCAGTACCGGGTGCAGCTCTTCCTCTACGTCTTCTTCTCGGTCCTGCGCCCGATCATCTTCCTCGCGGCCTGGGTCGCGGTCGCGCAGGCCCGCGGCGGCTCGGTCGGCACGTTCGGCGTCGCCGATTTCGCCGCCTACTACATCGCGCTCACGATCGTTTTGCACCTCGCGCTCGCCTGGGACGCGTACGAGTTCGAGTTCCTCGTGCGCCAGGGCCGGCTCTCTCCGCTGCTCCTGCGCCCGCTCCACCCCATCCACTACGCCGTCGTGAACAACATCGTCTGGAAGCTCTTCACGATCGCCGCGCTCGTCCCCGTCCTCGCGCTCACGGCGATCACCTTCGGCGCGCGCTTCCAGGGCGAGCCCTGGCACTACGCCCTGTTCGTCCCGAGCCTCGTCCTTGGAGCGGCGATCCGTTTCCTCTTCGGCTGGATCGTCGCGACCGCGGCATTCTGGATCACGCGCGTGAGCTCGGTGAGCACGTTCTTCGATCGCATCCAGTTCATCTTCTCCGGACAGATCGCGCCGCTCGCGCTTCTCCCCGGCGCGCTCCAGGTCATCGCGTACGCGATGCCGTTCGCGTACATGTTCGGCGTCCCGGTCGACATCCTCAGGGGCGCGACGACGTTCGAGCAGACGCTCCTGCTCCTCGCCGGCCAGGGCTTCTGGCTCGCCGTCTGCTACCTCGCGCTGCAGGTCGCCTGGAGCCGAGGACTGCGCCAGTACAGCGGCGTGGGCGCCTGACCGTGCGGTACCTCCGGCTGCTCGCGCTGTTCGTCCGCACCGAGCTCCAGTTCGAGCTCGCATACCGCGTGAACTTCCTGGCCGAGCTGCTCAGCCTGGTGATCATCGTCGTAACGAGCGTCGCCGCGGTGCTCATCCTCTTCGCATACACGCAGACGATGAATGGCTGGTCGTTCCCGGCCATGCTCGTGCTCCTCGGCGTCTTCTATATCGTCCAGGGCGTCGGGGAGCTCGCGTTCACGCCGAGCTTCCAGCAGTTCATGGAGCAGGTCCGGCTCGGCACGCTCGATTTCGTCCTCCTCAAGCCGGCGAGCAGCCAGTTCCTGGTGAGCCTGCGCTACTTCAAGCTCTCGAACGTCGCACAGGTGGCGCTCGGGGTCATCGTGACCGCGCTCGGCCTCGCGCGGCTCGGCGACGAGCTCACCCTCATCGCGCTCGGCGAGTTCGCCGTCGCGCTCTTCTGCGGCCTGGTGCTCGTGTACGTCCTGCTGCTCTCCCTCAGCACGCTCGCGTTCTGGTTCGTGCGCGTGGAGAACCTCCTGGCCGTCTACGAGGCGTTCCTCGACGCCGGCCGCTTCCCGGTCGACATCTATCCCGGCTGGCTCCGCCTCACGATGAGCACCGTCATCCCCATCGGCATCGCCATCACCGTGCCCGCCCAAGCGGTCGCCGGCCGGCTCGAGGCGCTCGGCCTCGGCCTCATGGTCGTGGTCACGATCGCGGCCTGGGCATTCGCCCGATGGTTCTGGCGCGTTGGGCTGCGGTCCTACACGGGCGCCAGCGCCTGACCGCCGAGCACGCTCTCAGCCGTCGTCGGTCGGCCTCGAATATTCCTTGACAGATATATTCTTGGTAGGGTATATATGAGGCCGTGCAGGAGATCCTCAGCGCTCTCGCGGAGCCGAACCGGCGCCAGATCGTCGAGCTGCTCCGCCGCAAGCCGCGCGCGGTGGGGGAGATCGCCGACCGGCTTGGGCTGAGGCAGCCGCAGGTCTCCAAGCACCTTCGCGTCCTGAGCGAAGCCGGGCTCGTCCAGGTGCGTCCGCTGGCGCAGCAGCGCATCTACCGCCTGCGCGCGCAGCCCCTGAAGGAGCTCGACGACTGGCTGGCGCCGTACCGCCGCACGTGGGAGGAGCGATTCGAGCAGTTCGACGACGTGCTTCGCGAGCTCAAAGGAAAAGACAAGGAGAAAAGAGATGGCCACGGCAAGTAGCTTCGCGACGAAGGTCACGCTGCCCTCGGACAAGGAGATCCTCATCACCAGGGAGTTCGACGCCCCGCGCGACCTCGTGTTCAAGGCCATGACCGACCCCGACCTCATCCCGCGCTGGTGGGGTCCGCGCGCCTACACGACGGAGGTCGACCAGATGGACGTCCGGCCGGGCGGCAAGTGGCGGTTCATCAATCGCACGCCAGACGGGACGGCGCACGGCTTCCGCGGCGAGTACCGCGAGATCGTCCCGCCGGAGCGGATCGTCCAGACCTTCGAGTACGAGCCGATGCCCGGGCACGTCTTCGTCGAGACCGCGACCTTCACCGAGCACGAGGGTCGGACCCTGCTCACGATCCGGTCGGTCGCGCCCTCGAAGGAAGATCGCGACGGGATGATCGGCAGCGGCATGGAGAAGGGGCTGGCCGAGACGCACGACCGGTTCGCGGAGCTCCTCGTCGAGCTGCGCGCCGCAGCCCGGACCTCGGCCCGCTGAGGCTTCCGGTTCGTGGGTCGAAAGGCGACCTGCTTCGCGGACGAGATCGCATCCGAGCAGCCGGCGTCGACGTGACCCAATGACGCCGGCGCTCGGGTCGATCGTGAGCGGGTTCCACCTGATTCTCCAGGCGTCGGCCCGAGGCCCCGGCTAGTACTCGGAGGCACGCTCCACCGTGCCAGGCCTGGCGGGAGCCCGCTCAGGGTCCAAGCCCGAAGATCTTGAAACGTCCCTCGGGGCATTCCACGACGCCCTTGCCGGCGGCATCGACCTCTCCTGCGTTCACGTTCGGTCCGGTCCGACGCATGTACACGCCGAAATCAATCCCACCGTAGTAGGAGTTGTGCCCGTTGATGTCGAGCCTGGCGAGGGTCCAGCGCTCTCCGGCACGGCTGCGTGCCAGAAGCAGCCCGACCGCGTCACGGGTCGTCTGGAAGACCCCGCCGCCCAGCAGATAGGTCAGTCGCGTCTCGTCCGCCGCATTCATCGCGTCGACGAGGCTATTCATCGTCCGCCGCGCGCACGCATCGTCCTCGGCGTTCACGCGCGCGGCCGCGTCTCGGGCCGTCGCGGCGGGCGTCGAAGTGGCATCGGCACGACCCGGCGAAGTCGCGGTGCACGACAACACAGAAAGCGCGAGCAGACCGAGGCCGATGACCCTCACAGTGTCTCTACAGTCTCGGGTTCGCGATGGTTCCCAGCCCTACACTTGAGCCGATGGACGCCCCGCTCAGCGTCGACCTGAACCTCCCCGAGGACCGCCCGGGGCCGCGCCTGCGGCGCAAATCGAAGCGCGTCTGGGTCGGCGGCACGCCGATCGGGGACGGCGCGCCGGTCGCGGTGCAGTCCATGTGCACCACGCTCACGCACGACGTGGACGCGACGATCCGCCAGATCGACGCGCTCCAGGAGGCCGGCTGCGAGATCGCGCGCGTCGCCGTGCCGGACAAGCGGGCGGGCGAGGCGCTCAAGGAGATCGTCCGCCGCTCGATCCTGCCGGTCGTGGCGGACATCCACTTCGACTACAAGCTCGCGCTCATGGCCCTCGACGCCAAGGTCCACAAGCTGCGGCTCAACCCCGGGAACATCCACAACAAGGACGGCGTGCGCGAGGTCACCAGGCGCGCGAAGGAGCAGGGGACGCCGATCCGGATCGGGGTCAACCACGGCTCGATCGGCGACCGGCAGCCCGGCGACCTTCGCGACGAGGCGCAGCGGATGGTCGACCTCGCCCTCAGCGAGATCAAGATCCTCGAGGACCTCGACTTCGACGACATCGTCGTGTCGGTGAAGGCGTTCGACGTGCCGGTGATGATCGCCGCGTACCGCCGCCTCGCGAAGGCCGTTCCGTACCCGCTCCACCTCGGGGTCACCGAGGCAGGCACCGCCCTCGCCGGCTCGATCCGCTCCGCGGCCGGCATGAGCGTGCTGCTCTACGAAGGCCTCGGCGACACGATCCGCGTGTCGCTCTCGGAGGACCCGGTCGTCGAGGTGAAGGCCGCGTTCGACCTGCTGAAGTCGCTCGGCCTGCGCGACCAGGGCCTCACGCTCGTCGCCTGCCCCTCCTGCGGCCGCGCCGACATCGACCTCATTCCGCTCGCCAAAGTCGCCGAGGAGCGCTTGCGCGCGATGCCCACGCCCATGAAGGTCGCGGTGATGGGCTGCGAGGTGAACGGTCCCGGCGAGGCCAAGGACGCGGACGTCGGGATCGCCGGCGGGGTGGGGAAGGGCGCGATCTTCCGCAAAGGGAAGGTCGTCGGCGTCTATCCCGAGGACAAGCTCATGGACGCGCTCCTGGCGGAGATCGACAAGATCCTCGTCGAGAACGGCAAGGAGCCCTACTCGCAGAAGGCGCCGAAGCTCTCGCACGAGGGGATGCTCACGCCCGGCCGCTCGGTGCCGGCGGGGACGCGGACCTAGCGCGATCGGCGCGCCGCTGCTCGTCCGCTTCGCGGGCGGCGACGCCGGCGCGTGGCGCGTGCAAGCCATCGCGCCGATCCGCGGCGAAGGCTTGCCGGCCGCTGGGCGGCTCGCCGTGGTCGAAGACGGCGCCGCTCTCCTGAGCGCCGCGCGCTGGGTGCTGCGCGGCGCGACGAGCAACGAGCGCTACGCGACCCGCACCGAGCACGACGAGCTCTCTCGGCGCCAGCGGCCGCTCGGGCGTCCCGAAGCGACGCGCGCGACGCTCATCCCGATCACGAAGTCGGCCGAGTGGTGGGCGCTCTCGCAGGACGAGCGGCGGGCGCTCTTCGAAGAACGCTCACGCCACATCGCGATCGGTCTCGAGTACCTTCCGGACATCGCGCGCCGGCTTCATCACGGCCGCGATCTCGGCGAGCCGTTCGACTTCCTCACCTGGTTCGAGTACGCGCCGGCGCATGCCGGAGCGTTCGCCGAGCTCGTGAAGCGGCTCCGTGCGACCGCGGAATGGGGCTTCGTCGAGCGCGAGGTGGAGATCCACCTCGCGCGCGAGTAGTGGCTAGTCCACCCGCAGCTTCGGGTCGAGCGCGTCGCGGAGGCCGTCACCGAGGAAGTTGAAGCAGATGAGCGTGATCGCGAGGATCACCGCGGGAAAGACGAGCTCGTGGGGGAAGGCGCGCATGTTGCGCAGGCCCTCGGCGATGAGGATGCCCCAGGACGGGTAGGGCGGACGGACCCCGAGGCCGAGGAACGACAGGCCGGCCTCCGCGGCGATGGCGAGCGGGATGCCGAACGTCGCCGCGACGATGATCGGCGCCAGCGAATTGGGGAGCAGGTGACGCGTCATGACGCGAACGTTCGTCGCGCCCACCATCCGCGCCGCCTCGACGAACTCCTTCTCCTTGAGCGAGAGGACCTGACCGCGCACGAGGCGGGCGACGGTGAGCCACGACACGAGGCCGAGCGCGACGAAGACGCCCAACAGCCCGCCGGAGGCCTTGTCGAGCGAGCCGAGGACGCCGAGGAGCGGGCCCTCGCCCTGATCGAGGACGGCCCGCAGGTACGTGATGACGACGATGACGAGCAGCAGGCTCGGGAACGCGAGGAGGATGTCGACGGTGCGCATGATGAGCGTGTCGATCCACCGTCCGAAGAAACCCGCGATGAGCCCGAGCGGCACACCGACGAGGAGCACGATCGCAACGTCGACGAGCGCCACCGCGAGCGATATGCGGCTTCCATACATCATCCGGCTCAGCAGATCCCGGCCGAGCCCATCGGTGCCCATGAGGTGTGC
This sequence comes from Chloroflexota bacterium, assembly GCA_005883625.1. Taxonomy (GTDB): domain Bacteria; phylum Chloroflexota; class Limnocylindria; order P2-11E; family P2-11E; genus 3-1-20CM-2-70-9. The sequence goes on from VBDU01000093.1 coordinate 45,651, forward strand.
GCCGCTCGGGGCGAGGTCGGTCGAGTCGAGGTCTTGCCGGTCAAAGGAGTAGGGCGCGAGCACGCTCGCGAAGAGCGCGATGAGGAGCAGCAGCACGACGAACACGAGTCCCACGACCGCGGCGCGGTTGCGCGTGAGGCGGTACCACGCGTCGCGCCAGAGGCCCCTCTCCCGGCGCGGCGCCACGCTCGGCGCCGCCCTGGGGGGTGCGAGGGGGGCGAAGCCCCTATCGACCGTGGTCATCGGTAACGGATCCGCGGGTCGAGGTAGCCGTACGAGATGTCGGTCAGGAGGTTCACGACCATGATGAGGAGCGCGAACACCATCACCGTCCCGAGCAGGAGCGTGTAGTCGCGCCCGGTGACGCTGTCGATGAACTGACGGCCGATCCCGGGCACGCCGTAGATGCGCTCCACGAAGAAGGCGCCGGTGATGACATTCCCAAGGGTCACGCCCGCGACCGTCACGACCGGGATGAGCGCGTTCTTCATCGCGTGCGCCGCGACGACGGCGTTCGGGCGCACGCCCTTCGCGTGCGCCGTCCGGATGTAGTCCTGACCGAGGACCTCGAGCAAGCTCGACCGCGTGTAGCGGGCGAGGATCGCCGCCGGCCCGCTGCCGATGGCGAGGATCGGGATGATGGCGCGGACGTCGAAGATGCCCTCCCAGCCTCCCGTCGGGAGCAGGGCGAGGCCGAGCGACAGCACCACGATGAGCAGCGACACGCGGACGAAGGCCGGGGTCGCGATGCCGGTGACGGTGACGAGCGACGCCGTGTAGTCGATCCAGGTGTTGTGCTTCACCGCCGCGAGCGCGCCGAGCGGCACGCCGACGACGATCGCGAAGAGGAGCGAGGCGACGCCGAGCTGCACCGAGACGGGCAGCGTGGCGGCGATGATCTCCGAGACCGAGCGCTCGACGCTGCGATAGGACGGTCCGAGGTCGCCGTGTAGGACGTTCCCGAGGTAGTCGAAGTACTGCTTGGGCAGCGGGTCGTCGAGGTGGTACTGCTTGTTGAGGTTCGCCTTGACCGCCTCCGACAGCGGCTTCTCGCGCTCGTCCCAGGGGCTGCCCGGCGTCGCGTGGACGACGAGGAACGTGAGCGTGAAGACGATGAAGAGGCTCGGGACCATCCAGAGGAGCCGGCGGAAGACGTAGACGGTCATCGTGGTGCGCGTCGCGGGGCGATGGCCGGCGCGCGACCGGCCATCGCCCTGTTCCTTACTTCTTCACGCGGACGAGATAGGCCTGGACGCGTCCGAGGACGCGGAAGTGGTACAGGCCATCGATGTACGGCTTGATGAGGTCGAAGCGCGCCCAGTGGTACACGGTGATGTACGGGGCCTCCGTGTTGAGGATCTTGTCGGCGTTCTCGTAGAGGCCCTTGCGCTTGGTCGCGTCGTTCTCCTTGAGGCCGTTGTCGAGGAGACCGTCGAACTCGGCGTTCTTCCAGTGCGAGTAGTAGAAGTCCGCCTTCGAGTGGAAGAGGAGGTTGTACCAGTTGTTCGGGTCCTCGTAGTCGGAGCCCCAGCCGTTCATGTAGAAGCCGAACGGCGCGGTCTTGCGCGAGCTCCGCCACTGGTCGAAGGCCTTGGCCTCCATCGGGTCGAGCACGATGTCGATGCCGAGCGTGGACTTCCACATACCCTGGACGGCTTCGGCGATCGCCTTGTCCTGCGCCAGGTCGCCCACGAAGGTGAACTTCACGTTCGCCGGCCAGCCTTTGCCGTCCGGATAGCCCGCCTCGGTCATGAGCTGCTTCGCCTTGGCGCTGTCGTAGCCGAGCGCGTTCTCCTTCTTCTGTCCGGGCACGCCCGGCGCGACGATGGAGACGGCGTTGAAGTACGCGTCCTTGAGGACGACCTCGTTGAGCTGCTTCGCGTTCGTCGCGAGGCTCAGCGCCTGGCGGACCTTGAGGTTGTTGAGCGGCGGGCTGGTTGTGTCGAGGATGATCCACTGCGAGCCCTGCCGCTCGAACTTCTTGACTTCCTTGCTGAGGGTCGCGTCGTTCCTCGCGCGCGTGATGTCCGCCCCGACGAGCACGGCCCGGTCGAGCTCACCGGCTTCGTACGCGACGGGCGACTTCGCCGCCTGGTCGTCGAGGAGGGTCCAGACGACGGTGTCGGGGCCGTTGTTCTCACCCCAGTAGTTCGGGTTCTTCTCGACGGTCATGCTCTGCTCGGGCTTCCACTCGACCAGGCGGTAGTGGCCGTTCGAGATGTACGTGTCCGGGCCGAGCGTCCACTTGTCGGCCGCCTTCTCGATCATGTCCTTGCGGACCGGGTACGCGGTCCAGGTCGCGACCAGATGCATGAAGAACGGCGCGGGCCGCTCGAGGGTCACGACGAAGGTCTTGTCGTCGGTCGCCTTCGCGGCCATCCCCTCGGCCGTGCCCTTGCCCGTGCCGAACGCCTCGGCGCCCTTCACCGGCCAGAGGGTCTGCGCGTAGCGGGACTTCGTCGTCGGGTCGGTGGCGCGCTTCCAGGCGTACTCGAAGTCCGACGCCTTGAGCGCCTGACCGTCGGACCACTTGAGGCCCGACCGAAGGTTGAATGTGTAGGTGAGACCGTCCGGCGAGATCGTCCATTTCTCCGCCTGGCCCGGTTTGATCTCACCAGAGACCTGATCGACGTACGCGAGCCCCTCGAACGTGTTCTGGATCTGCTCGAGGCCCGCGCCGCCCGAGCTGATGCCCGGATCCATGGTGTTCACGATCTTCGCGGCCTCCGGGAGCCGCAGCGTGGTCAGCTTCGCCGCGCCCGACGGACTCGGCGTGCCCGAGCTCGTCGGGCCGAAGAACGACGTCCGGCGGACGAGGCGGTCATTGCCCTCGGTCGGGCTGTCCTCACGCAGGTCGACTTCCGCCGGGCCCGCTTCGACCGGTTCGACCTCGCCGGCTGCACCTTCATCGCCTGCGACTTCCGCGGCCTGGCCCTGGACCTGCGTTTCCAGCCCCTCTTCGCGACCCGGCCACGCAGCGTCTTCCGGGCCTGCCGGTTCGACGCTGCCGACCTCCGCCGCATCCGGCCCGAGGGGACGCGCTTCGAGCGCTGCTCCTTCGACGACGCGCGCCTCGATGGCCAGACCTTCGCCGTCGCGGAGTTCGTCGACTGTCGCTTCGCCGGCACCCTGACGCGACTCACCTTCATGGGTCGTCCGCCCGCCACCGAGCGCGCGCCGGCCGCCGCGCCGCGCCCGCACAACGAATTCCACGGGAACGACTTCCGTGACGCGGAGCTCGTCGACACGGTCTTCACCTACGGCATCGACCTCGGAGCGCAGCGCTGGCCCGCGAGCGACCGTTACGTGCGAGCCGACCGCTTCACGCGGCGGCTGGCCAGCGCGCGCAAGGAGCTCGGATCCTGGGACGACCCGGCGGAGCGCGCCGCGGGCCGCGCGATGTGCGAGGCGCTCGCGCTGCGCTGGCGCGAGCAGGACGACGTGATCGCGCTCCGCGTGAGCCCGGCGGTGAAGGCCTCGGCGCGCGTGCAGATCCGTGTGTGGGAAGCGCTCCTGCGGCCCATCTAGACTGGTCCCGCATGTCATCCGCCGGGACGCCCACGCACCGGATCCCGCGCTAGCCGGCGCGTCGGCCGACCTCGCTCCGAGCGGATCGAGGTCGTCGACCGGGCGCCGGCGCGTCAGCGCGCGGCTCCATCATGACGTGCGGAGTTCATTCAGATGAGACAGTCATCGCTCTTCGGCCGCACCCTGCGCGAGGCGCCCTCCGAGGCGCAGACGCCGGGGCACCGCCTGATGCTGCGCGCGGCGATCGCCAGGCAGACCGCGGCGGGTCTCTACACGCTCCTGCCGCTCGGGTTCCGAGTCGCCAAGAAGCTCGAGCAGATCATCCGCGAGGAGATGGATGCGATCGGCTGCCAGGAGATGGAAATGCCGGTCCTCACGCCGGCCGAGCTTTGGAAGGAGACCGGCCGTTGGGACCTCATGGACCCGATCCTCTTCAAGCTGCGGGACCACAGCGACCACGAGTTCCTCGTGTCGTACACGCATGAGGAGGTCGTCACGCACCACGCGCGGAGCGAGATCCTCTCCTACCGCCAGCTGCCTGTGAGCGTCTACCACTTCCAGTCGAAAGGACGCGATGAGGCGCGGCCTCGCGCAGGTCTGTTGCGGGCGCGGGAGTTCGTGATGAAGGACGCGTACTCGCTCGACGCGGACTGGGAGGGCCTCGACCGCTCGTACCGGGCGCAGCACGGCGCGTACGAGCGCATCTTCCGTCGTATGGGCCTCGATGCGATCAGCGTCGAATCCGACGCGGGCCTCATGGGCGGCGATATCGCGCACGAGTTCCAAGTCCTGAGCGAGTCCGGCGAGGACCGGATCCTGATCTGCTCGAATGGCGACTACAAGGCGAACATGGAGATGGCGACCCGAAGGGTCGCTGATGGGGGGGT
>VBDU01000039.1 GCA_005883625.1 Chloroflexota bacterium
GTCTCCGCGCAGAACGGACTGAACGAGCTCGTCATCAAATCTGTCGTCGGCGACGCCCGCACGATGGGCTGCTTCGTCAACTTCGGCGCCGACTACCTCGAGCCGGGCGTGATCGAGTACGCCGGGCGAGGCGCGGTCGTACTGGGCGAGATCGATGGACGCACGACGTCGCGCCTCCGAGAGCTGCACCGGGCGTTTCTCGACTTCGATGACCGCGCGATCGTCACCGCGAACATCTGGGGCTACCTCTGGGGCAAGCTCGCGTACGGCGCGCAGCTGTTCGCCACCGCGCTCACCGACGACCCCATCGCGGACGCCCTCGCCGATCCGGCCTACCGCGACGTATACGTCGAGATAGCGCGGGAGGTGATGCGCGTCGCACAGGCGCGCCACATCACGCCCGAGGGATTCGACGGCTTCGACCCGAGTGCGTTCGCACCCGCCGCGCCCAGAGCCGTCTCGGAGCGCTCGCTCGACGCGCTCGTCGCCTTCAACCGGAGGTCGGCCAAGACCCACAGCGGCATCTGGCGCGACATCGCGGTGCGCAAGCGCCGCACCGAGACGGACGGGATCCTCGGCCCGATCGTGCGGCTCGGCGCGGAAGCAGGCGTGCCGACACCGCTCATAGCGCGCCTCATCGCGCTGATGCACGACGTCGAGGCAGGCCGGCGTACGCAGGGCCGCGAGACGCTGGATCTGCTCAGGGCCACGACGGTCGGGTGACGCCGCGATCAGAGCCGGGTGATCGCCGCGATCAGAAGAGGGAGCGGCCGCCGTCGATCGAGAGCACCTGCCCGGTGATCCACGAGGCTCTCGCGGAGACGAAGAACCGAACGCCGTTGGCGATGTCCTCGGGACGTCCGAGACGCCGCAGCGCGATCCCCTCGATGAGGCGCCGCTGCCCTTCCTCGCCGTAGCTTTCCCACTGCCGCTCGGTCGTTGGATTCGAGCGGATGAAGCCGGGCGCGATGCAGTTCACCGTGATGCCGAACGGTCCCAGCTCGTGGGCCATCTGGCGCGTGAAGCCGATCTGGCCGGCCTTCGCGCTCGCGTAGGCCTGGATGCCGGTCAGGCTGACGCTGCGTCCCGCGCCGGACGAGATGTTCACGATCCGACCCGCACGGGCCGCCTTCATCGCGGGAACGACGGCGCGCGTGCACAGGAACGTGCTCGTCAGGTTCGCGTCGACGATCGCCCGCCAATCCTCGTCGCTCACGTCGTCGAGCGGCCGCCCCACCTGACCGCAGACGCCGCCGGCGTTGTTGACGAGCACGTCGATGCGCCCGACGCGCTCGACCAGCCGGGCGACCTGGCGCGGGTCCGCGAGATCCGCGGTGTCACGGTCCACGCGATGGACGGTCGCGCCGTCCTCCTCGAGTCCGGCGGCGATCGCGGCGCCGATCCCGTGCGCCGTGCCCGTGACCAGCGCCACTTTGCCGCCCAGCTCAGGCATCGGTGCGCCACCCGTGCTCGAGCAGGTCCCGCACCTCCGCCACGCCGGTCCGCCAGACCTCGAGCACCTCCGCCTCGGGTCGCTCGTAGGAGCCGCCGAAGTTCCCGTCGACGGTCAACCGGCGCAGCTCGTCGGGCGGCGCCTGCCGGATGCTGCGCGGAGGGATCGGCGGCTTCGCGCCCCCGGGCATGACGACCCCGGGAAGACGCGTCCAGGGGAAGTTCTCCATCCAGGAGCCATGCGAGGACTCCTTCTCGTAGCGCTGCACGACCTCCCAGACGCGCGGAGCGTTCCACCAGTCGTGGAAGAGCAGCTGCACCCGCGCACCTCGCGGCTCCGCCAGCCACTCCCGAAGCACGCCCGACGCCGGCGTGTTGCCGCCGTGGCCGTTGATCAGCGCGATACGGCGAAAGCCCTGCCGGAACAGCGAATCGAGAAGGTCACGGATGACCGCGATATAGGTGCTCATGCGCAGGCTCGGGCTGCCGGGGAACGCGGCGAAGTACGGCGTCATGCCGTAGGGGAGTGCCGGGAGTACCGGAACGCCGAGCGGCTCGGCCGCTTCCACCGCGACGCGCTCGGCGAGGATCGCATCGGTCCCGAGCGAGAGATAGCCGTGCTGTTCGGTGGATCCGATCGGCAGCACGATGCGGTCGTCATGCTTGAGGTAGTCCTCGAGCATCTTCCAGTTGCAGTCGTGGACCCTCATGAGCGCCTCCCTCGTCGCGCCACAGGCTAGGCCCGACGCACCGCGATCGTGGCACGCAGGCGTACGTCTCGTCGGGAGCCGGAGCTGGTGGAAGAGCTGAGCGCTCGCGAGAACCGAGCCGGCCGAAGAGCCGGCCCCAGGCTATGGGTTCGGCGTCACCGTGACGCTGACGTAGATGCCCAGGTCCGGCAGCTGCCCGCGCCCATCGATCCGAGGCGAGAGATAGACCTTGTGCGCGCCGGGCTCGCTCGGCGCGTGGAAGTGGACGACGAACCAGCCCACCTGCCCCGGCCCGACGTAGGCGGTCGACTGCACGGCCGCGCTCGTCCCATCCGCCAGCGCGAGCGACGCCTGCGCGCCGTCGATCCCGCGGTACCAGCCGACGGAGCCGGTGTTGCGCAGCGCGATGACCCATTCGACGGAGTCGTTCGGTCGCGCCTTGGGATACGGCGCCTGCGACTCGAACGCCGCGCCATACGCGCTGAGCGGGGGCACGTCGAAGCTGGCGCGCGCAAGACCCGATTGCGTCGGCCCGACCGCGCGCAGACCCTGATCGACGCTCGAGCGCAGCCCTGTCTCGAGGCTCGTCACCGTCTCCGGCGGCAGCGCGATCACGACCGCCGCGAGCAGGCCCAGGCTGAGGCCACGCGAGAGCACCCGCCCCCAGCGAACGTGCACGGCCCGGCCTGGCGCGCGCGGTGCGCGCGGCGCCTTGACCTTCGCGGCGCGCGGCGCCTTGACCTTCGCGGGCCGCTGTACTTTGGCGGGCTTCGGCACTCGCGGAGCGCGGACACGCGCCGGCCCCGACACCCGCGGAGCCGGGAGCTGGAGGTGCGGACGGACGCTCGCTACGCGGCGCGCGCCGACCGCGGCCTGCGCGAAGAGCGCGTTGAGCGGTGAGACGTCGGCGCGATCGATCGCGGCGCGAGCGCGGGCGAAGGTCCCCTCGAGACCGGCGTCCGCGATCGTGGAGCGAACCGCGGTCGCAACCTCGCTCGCCGCTTCCTTGATCGCGGCGGTGATCTCGGAGCTCTCGATCGCGGTCCGGACCTCGGTCCAGGTCCCGTCCAGCCCGACGACGGCGAGCCACGTATTGATCGCAGCCTTGATCTCGCTCGCGGCGTCACGCAGGAGCGAGCCGTCGATCCGAGAGAGATCGCGCGCGCGCAGGGCGGCGATCAGCGCGGGCAGGGCGGGCTCGATCGGGGTGCCGCTCGTCGGATCGGGCGGCGGCCACACCGTCACCGTTCCCCCAGCCAGGACCGACTCAGGAGCGGCCGGTGCGGCGTCGAGCGCCGCGGTGGCCGCCGGCGCATTCGCGCGCGCGACCGCGGCCGGCGAGAGCGCTGCCCCGACCGCCGGCGTGACCGGGTCGATCAGGACCGGCACGGGCACGAGGTGCTCGAACACGATGAATGTCCCGTCGGTGTCGTCGTCGTGGATCGCGGCGACGCGGATCACCGTCGGCCGTTCGATCGCCGCGATGCGGCGCGCCTCCGCGAGGAAACGCTCGCGGCCCGGCGACGTGCGATGGCGCAGGAACTCGAGAGTGACCATCTGCTGGCCGACCTCATCGAGCGCGCGCCAGGCCTCCGTGTTCTCGTCCCCGCGATGGAAGAACGCCAGGCGGTAACGACCAGCGACGAGCTGCCGTTCCTGGCGCCCTCCCGCGACCGGAGCCTGCATCGTCTCCGTTCCCTTCACTCGCCTCACTAACGGTGCGCCGCGCGGGTAGGCATTGGACAGCCCGACGAAGAGGGGAGTACGACCGTACCAGGCGCCCGAGAACGCGCGCGGGCAGTGAGCTCGCCGCCGCACCGCGGCCCCGCGCCGCCCCGCTGGTCAGACCGCCGACTCCTCGGCCCGGTGTCGATTTCGGCCGCCCCGCGACTGCCTCCGGCATTTCGCCAGCGGCGGCGCCGGCTTCTTCGCGCACATCGGCGCGTGCTTCGCGTGCCGCGGGCTGTCGGCCCCTACCGCGGCACGCGTTGCCGCAGATGGCCCCTGCGGTTCGGGAAGCCTTCGCTCTCTCTGGTCGCCTACCCGCCCGCGATCGCTCCTATGACCAAAAGTGGCTCTTCGCCTGACGCGATCTCGCGCGGCAGGGGCATCTCGGGGGACGCCAGCGACAGATCCTGCCCGCACGCGAAGAAGCGAACGAATGGTCGGCGCGCCTGGGTCACGTGGTCACGGATGGTGCCCCGCAACATGGGATAGCTCGCCTCGAGCGCGTCGAGCACGGAGCGCTGCGTCACCTCGCCTTTGACGGCGACGGTCACCTCGCGGCCCACGCCCGCCAGTGTGCGTAGGTGCTGCGGAAGCACCACCCGGATCATGACAACGTCTGCACCTCGACCGAGAGCACAGGCGGAAGATCGCGGACGATCGGCGCCCAGGTGTCTCCGGCGTCCGCGGATGCATACACCTGCCCCCCGGTGGTGCCGAAATAGACGCCGCATTTGTCCAGCGAATCCACTGCCATGGCATCGCGCAGAACGTTCACGTAGCAGTCGCTCTGAGGCAGGCCTGTCGTCAGCGCCTGCCACTCACCCCCGCCGGTGCGGCTGCGGTAGACACGCAGCTTCCCCTCCGGTGGAAAGTGCTCCGAATCGCTCTTGATCGGCACAACGTAGATCGTCTCCGGTTCGTGCGCGTGAACGTCGATCACAAACCCGAAGTCGCTGGGCAGATCGCCGCTCACCTCCCTCCATGAGTCGCCCGCGTCGTCGCTGCGCAGCACGTCCCAGTGCTTCTGCATGAACAGCACATTGGGACGAGAGGGGTGCATCGCGATACGGTGAACGCAGTGGCCGACCTCAGCGTTCGGGTCGGGGATGTATTGGGACGTCAGCCCGCGGTTGATCGGCTTCCACGTCCTGCCGCCGTCGTCGGTGCGGAAGGCGCCGGCAGACGAGATCGCGACGAACATCCGGTCGGGATGGGTCGGATCCGCGATGATGGTGTGCAGACACATCCCACCGGCGCCGGGCTGCCACAGCGGCCCTGTGCCATGGCCGCGCAATCCCGCAAGCTCCGTCCAGCTCTGCCCGCCGTCGGTGGAGCGGAAGAGTGCGGCATCTTCAACGCCCGCATAGACGGTATCGGGATCGGTCGATGAGGGCTCGAGATGCCAGACGCGCTTGAACTCCCACGGCCGCTGCGAACCGTCGTACCACTGGTGCGTCGTAAGCGGTTTCCCGGTCTGGGGAGACGTGTCGTAGACGAACTTGTTGCTCTCGCCCTTGGGCATGCCGTCTGGCGTCTTGGTCGCTTCGCCGGGAGGGGTTCCGGGCTGGTGCCAGGTCTTACCGGCGTCATCTGATCTCTGAATGACCTGCCCAAACCAGCCGCTGGTCTGCGACGCATAGAGCCGATCGGGGTCGGCTCGCGATCCTTTGAGGTGATAGATCTCCCAGCCCGCGAAGTGCGGGCCGCTGACGTTCCACTGTTTGCGCGTTCCATCCGATCCCAAGATGAATGCGCCCTTGCGTGTGCCGACCAATACCCGGACCTGGCTCATTCCGTTCCCCCTTTTTGGCCTGTCTTCTCGTGAATTTCAGTCGAACGGCACGCGCTCGACCGCCACCAGATCGTGGAACCGATCATCGGACTACGCCGCGCGATCCGCGCTCAGCGTCTCCGCGAGTTGATCTGCGAGTGCGGTGAACATCCCGGCGTCGGTCGGTCCGCCGGGGATCGCCAGGAGAACTGGACCGGTTCCGCGCACCTCGTAGTAGAGGGTCGCCCCGGGGACCTTCACTGTGTTCGCCGTCGCTTTGGTCTTTGTCCGCTCGGTCATCGCTGTGCCTCCTTGTTATCGGGACCAGCGCTGGATGTCCGGTTGGCGCACGAGCTCGAGCTGTCGGCTATCGACACCAGCGAAATACGACGCGACCGCGAAGAATGCCAGGCTCAGCACGAAGACGGCGATCTCCACGCGTGGCTCCTTTCGGCGACCGTCGTTCGTTCGGTCCCGAAGCCTTAGACGGGCGGAACGTGTCGAAATCATCGGTCGGCACACGCCCCACGCGGAGGTCCGAGCGTCTAACCTAGACGCATGCACCAGACCATCGCCCAGGCCCCCGACGCCGACCTCGGTCGCCTGCTCGACGCCCACCGCGCCGATCTCGTGGGCTACTGCTACCGCATGCTCGCTTCGCCGTTCGAGGCGGAGGACGCCGTGCAGGAGACCATGCTCCGCGCGTGGAAGGCGTACGACAAGTTCGAGGGCCGGGCGGCGCTGCGCACGTGGCTGCACCGCATCGCGACGAACGTCTGCCTCGACATGCTCCGCTCGAAGCAGCACCGCGCACGACCGATGGACCTCGGACCGGCTCGCGAGCCGATCGAGGCGAACCTGAAGACGTTACCCGAGGTCACCTGGATCGAGCCGATCCCCGACACGCTCGTCGCGTCCGACCCGGGTCCCGAGCAGTCCGCCATGGCGAAGGAATCGGTGCGACTCGCGTTCGTCGCCGCGCTGCAGCATCTGCCGGCGAAGCAGCGCGCCGCGCTCATCCTCTGCGAGGTGATGAGCTGGAAGGCCGCCGAGGTCGCGGAGCTCCTCGAGATGAGCGTCGCCGGCGTGAACAGCGCGCTGCAGCGCGCCCGGGCGACGCTCAAGACCGGCGACGTGGACGAGAGTCGCGCAACCATCGTCGACGAGAAGAAGCGCGACATGCTGAAGCGCTACGTCGAGGCGTTCGAGCGATATGACGTGAGCCTTCTCACGGACGTCATCCGCGCGGACGCGAAGCAGTCGATGCCGCCGTTCGACCTGTGGCTCCAGGGACGCGACGACATGTTCCGGTGGTGGTTCGGCGCTGGGATCGGCTGCAAGGGCTCGCGCGTCATCCCTGCCGGCACGGCGAACGGATCGCCGGCGTTCGGGCAGTACAAGCCGAGCGCGACCGGGTCGGGGTACGAGCCCTGGGCGCTTCAGGTCGTCGAGCTGACCCCCGAGGGCGTCGGCGAGATCACCTTCTTCCTCGACACCGCGAAGCTTTTCCCACTCTTCGGTCTGCCTCCGCGACTCGACGCCTAGGCCGCCAGCGCTAACACCTCTTCCAATCCGAACAGCCGGATGAGGTCGCCGAGCTCCGCCGGGGCGTTGACGATGAGGACCCGGCACCCGTGGCGTCGGGCGCCAAGCCGCAGGCGAGCGAGGGCCTCCACGGCGACCGCGTCGATGACCACCGGGGCGACGTCGCACACGAGCGTCCCTCCGTGGGTGGCCGCCAGCTGGGCGCAGATGCGCGCGTAGAGGCCCGGCAGGTCGCCTCTTTCGAGCGGACCGCGGACCTGGGCAGAGACCGTCCTTGACCGGGCCACCGATTACATAGACGGAGGGGAGGCCGAAACTCATCGGTGGCCGACCGATGAGTTCTCGCCCAGGGCCCGTCTAAGGAGCGAAACCCATCTGGAGGGACGACGTGATCACCGATAGCCGAACCCGCTGGCTCGCCTTCGCGGTCCTGTCGCTCGGCAGCTTCATGATCGTGCTCGACACGACCATCGTGAACGTCGCGCTGCCGTCGATCCGGACGGACCTCGGCTTCACCGAGGCCTCGCTCGCCTGGGTCGTGAACGCGTACATGCTCTTCTTCGGCGGGTTCCTCCTCCTCGGCGGGCGTCTCGGTGACCTGTACGGGCGCCGGAAGCTCTTCGTCGCCGGCATCGGCATCTTCACCGCGGCGTCGTTCGCCGCGGGTATCTCGTCGTCGCAGCCCATCCTCGTCGCCGCACGTGCGGCGCAGGGTCTCGGCGGCGCGGTCGTCTCGGCCGCCGGCCTGTCGCTCATGATGTCGCTCTTCACCGAGCCGGCCGAGCGCGCGAAGGCCATGGGTGTCGTCGGCTTCATCTCCGCCGGTGGCGGAAGCGTCGGCGTGCTCCTCGGCGGCATCCTCACGAGCGTCTTCGGGTGGCACGCCGTCTTCATGGTGAACATCCCGGTCGGCATCGCGGTGTATGCGCTCTCGCTGCGGCTCCTGCCCGCGACCCGGCCGTTCGCCTCGGGCACGCGCCTCGACGTCGCCGGCGCCGTGACTGTGACTGCCTCGCTCATGCTCGCGGTCTACGCGATCGTGAACGGCAACGAGTCCGGCTGGACCTCTGGCCAGACCGTCGGCCTCCTCGCGGCCGCGGTCGCCCTCCTCGCCGCGTTCTTCGTGATCGAGTCGCGGGTCAGCGACCCGCTCGTCCCGCTCACGCTCCTCCGCCGTCGGAACCTCGCCATCGCGAACGTGATGGGGGTGTTGTGGGCGGCCGCGATGTTCGCGTGGTTCTTCCTCTCGGCGCTGTACCTCCAGGTCGTGCTCCGCTACGACCCGCTCCAGGTGGGGCTCGCGTTCCTTCCCGGAAACGTGATCATGGCGATCTTCTCGGTCGGCATCTCGGCGAAGCTCGTGATGCGCTTCGGCCTGAAGGCGCCGCTCGGCACGGGCCTGGCGCTCGCCGGTCTGGGCCTCGCGCTCCTCGTCCGCGCTCCGATCGACGGCAACTACGTCGTCGACGTGCTCCCCAGCATGATCCTCCTCGGCCTCGGCGCGGGCATCGCCTTCAACCCGATGATCATCGTCGCGATGACCGACGTGGAGCCCGAGCGCTCGGGTCTCGCGTCGGGTCTCGTCAACACGTCGTTCATGATGGGCGGCGCGCTCGGGCTCGCGGTCCTTGCGTCGATCGCGGCGGCGCGTACCGGGGACTCTCTCGCCTCGGGCGCGGCGCAGATCGCCGCCCTCACCGACGGCTACCACGCGGCGTTCGCGATCGGCGCGGCCTTCGCAATCATCGCCGCGGTCCTGGGCTTCAAGCTGCTGCGCAGCCAGTCGCCGGCCGAGCAGCAGGAGCCCGCGATCGGGGAGCTCGCGACGGCCGCCGACTAGACCCGCTTCCATACCCTCCCGAAGATCCGGCGCGCACGAGAGTGCCGCCGGATCTTCGTTCGCGATGAGTTCGCGTGCTCTGCCGCGTCTATGCGGGTAGATGAACGAGCACACGAACCACATCGAGAGCGCCGCGGTGTTCGCCGACCTGTGCGACTACACGCGGCTCACCGATGGCGACGGCGCACACCTGCACTTCTCGGGGCCCGCCGACGCGGTGGCCGCGTCCGTCGAGCTCCTCGCGCTCGTTCGTGGCTCCGGCCTACCGTGCGCGCGCGTCGGCGTGAACGCCGGTCCGATGATCGAAGCGAACGGCGACTACTACGGACGCGCGGTGAACGTCGCGGCTCGCATCGCCGCGCAGGCCGCGCCCGGGGACGTGCTCGTCGGCGAGGCCGCGGTTACGACCTCAAGCGACGGCGTGCGCTTCGAATGCGTCGGTCCGCTGACCTTGCGCGGCGTGGCGCAGCAGGTCACGGTGTATCGGGCCTTTGGCGCGTAGCGTCGCGCCGCTCGTCAGCGCGTTCATCCGGTGCGTTTCAGTCCCGTCCGTGCGCAGAGATGCCTAACGATCCACTACCGCGCAAGAGATCCGGTTTGTCCGCGTCTTCCGGCGCACAAAAGGGACGTAGCTGCCGATCGCGGAAAGGCTCGAGCCCTATCGTACCCGCGTGCTGGTGGGAAGCGGGCCTCTGCAGTACGAATGGATCGATAGCTGGGCTCACCTACCGGATCCCGACGAGCAGGTGAAGGCATGGCCGCATCACGGGCTTGTCGTAACGCAGGTGGGCGACATTCTCATGTTCGACCCTGCGCAACCGCGCCTGTTGGAGGTCGACCGCAACGGCCATCTACTGCGAATCTCATCGTCCCTCGAAGCGCAGGAGGCACACGGCATGACCCTCGTGCTCGAGGACGCGGTCGAACTCCTCTGGATCGCCGATGCAGGGCAGCGCCGCACGACAGCCAACCAGTACAAGCCTCCACTGGAGGACGGCAAGTCGGTCGTGCTGAAGCTGTCCCTCGACGGTCGCACGCTCCAACGGCTACCACGACCGACGCATCCGGCATATGAAGATGGCTACTACCGGCCGACCAGCGTCGCCGTCAGCGAGACTCGATTCGTAGGACGTTTCAAGGAACCTCATGCCGTGTACATCGATCGTCGACGAGATGAGCCTGAGTTGTACGTCGCGGACCGGGCGAACGCGAGAATCCAGGTGTACGACCTTGAAGGTCACTTCCGTCGAGTCGTGGGAGAAGACATCCTGTCTTCGCCGTCTTGCCTCGCAAGCTACGGCCAGCGGCTCATCGTCATCGAGAACCGTCCACCGCGTTTGACAATCCTCGATCAAGACGATCGGCTGCTCGCGCGTCTCTGCGAGGACCCGGGCGCGGCCTCGCGGCCCGGTTGGCCGAACGCGCTCGATGCGAACGGAAGGGTCGTGCGGGCGGCGACCAAGCCAGGAAGGCTGAATAGCCCTCACGCCGTGGCGCTCGATTCGGAAGGCAACATTTACTTGACCGAATGGCTCATGGGTGGGCGTTTTACGCAGTTGCGCAGATCAACCTGAGGAGGAGCACGTGCACGCCGCGGCGAGCGACAAATGTGAATCCCGGATGCGTTGACACGCCAAGGAATCCTCGGGACAACCCCGATCAAGCGACGCGCGAGATCGACGATCGCAGCACGATCATCTGACCGCGGACTCGGCGAGATTGCGGGTAGCCTCGACAACGTGTCCGCCGTTGGTTCGCCATAGAAGGTGACCAGCACGTGACGCGCCTCTCAACCCGCTCGCCGAGCGGTCTATCCTCTCAGCCTAGGGTTTGAGGTCGGCTCGCACTGAGCCATCGGGAGGGGCATTGACATGGCCGATCGACTTGGAGCGCTCGTTCGCGAATATCAGAGTGAGCAGGTCGGGCGCCGCGAATTCATCAAGCGCTGCGTCGCATTGGGAATCTCGCTCACTGCTGCCGCCAACCTCGCGGCGGCCTGCGCTCCCGCCACGACGCCCAGCGCTGCGCCGGGTGCCAGCAGCACGGCGAAGAGCGGGGGACAGTTTGTCTTTGTCGACGGCACGGACGCCGTGACCCTCGATCCGCACGCGAGCCCGGATGTCGGATACAGCTTCAATCTGATCCGAGCGCCGGCTGAAGCGCTCGTCGAGTATGTGGTGAAACCCGACGGGTCCACCGACGTCGGTCCTCGGCTGGCGAAGTCCTGGAAGACCACGGATAGCGTGGTGTGGGACTTCGAGCTGAATCAAGGGATCAAGTTCCACGACGGCACGCCGTTCAACGCTGCCGCGGCGAAAGCGAACTTCGATCGCATTCTCGCGCTGAAGCTCGGGCCGGCGGGTCGGCTGGGCGCGGTCTCCAGAGTCGAGGCCGTCGGCGATAACGCCCTGCGGATCACGTTGCCCGGGCCTAACGCCAACTTCATCTGGCCGATGACGCAGATGCTCATGATTAGCCCGACGGCGCTTCAGGCGAACGCCGGAAGCGACAACGGACAGAAGTGGGCGGCCGAGAACGTCGTCGGAACAGGACCGTTCCTCATCTCCAGCCGAACGAAGGGCTCGGAAACGATCATGAAACGGTTCGATGGCTACTGGCGCGGTTGGACAGGCAATCACGTCGACAGCGTCGTCGTGAAGGTCGCCAAGGAGGCGACCACGCGCCGGCTGATGCTGGAGCGAGGCGAAGCACAGGTCGCTAATAACATCGCGGTCACCGACCTGGCCCCATTGGAGAGCAACAAGGACATCGCGGTATCGCACGTCCAGGGTCCGGGCGTGCAGATGGCCGCCGCCCGCTTCCGCGGGCCGCTCAAGGACGTGAACGTGAGACAGGCGATCACATACGCCTTCGATGCCGAGGGGTTCATCAAGGGTGCCATGCAGGGTCGCGGGGACTTGGCACGCGGGCTTGTCTACACGGAGTTCCGCTTCTTCAACAAGGACATCCCGAGCATCAAGCAGGACCTGGCGAAGGCGAAATCCTTCCTCAGCAAGTCGGCGACGCCGAATGGCGGCTTCGAGCTGACGCTCCTCATCCTTCCGGGCTTTGCGCCATACCAGACGGACATGGCGCAGGTGTGGCAGGAGAACCTGAAGCAGCTCAACATCAAGCTCAACATCCAGCCGATGACCGACGTCAACGTCTACTACGCGTCCGTCGAGGATGAGCAACGCGGCGCGGATCTTTGGGCGTGGAACGGCGCGGCGCAGACACCCGACCACAACTTCCAGGCCCGTCGTCAGTGGCACACCGACTTCAAACGCCCGCGCGGCGTGAATGGCGGCTACACGAATCCGCGGCTTGACGCTCTGCTCGACAAGGACCTGGCTACGGTCGACGACAACGGCAAGCGGCAAATCTGGGAAGAGGTGCAGAAGATCCTCTTCGACGACATGCCGTTCATCCCGTTCTGTACTCCGCTCAACTACTGGGTCAGCCCAAAGGGCGTCGCTGGGGTGCCGCAGAACCGGATCGACCTTGTGCCGAACTACTACAACATCTACTTCACGAGCTGACGGGCGATCGACCAGCGACGGCCGGGGAGCGGACGTGACGCTCTCCGTGGTCCGTGCGGGTCGCTCGGCGTGCGCGCCCGCGGGGGGTCTCGGGTGAGCTCATGGTCGTGATCAACGCGCACGCGCACATCGGCGACACCCGGGTCTTCGACGCGGACAACGACGAGGACGAGCTTCTCCGAGCGATGGACTCAAACGGTGTCGACACCTCGCTCGTGATGCCGAGCGCGGGGTGTCGCGACGCGGCCGCGGTCCATGACCGTATCGGGCGTCTCGCGAGGGAGCGGCGCGGTCGGTTCTACGGCATCGTGCAAATGAACCCCCATACCGATCGCGAGGCCTACGCTGCGGAGGCACGGCGATGCGCGCAGGAGCTCGATTTCGTCGCCGTGAAGATCCACCCATTGGGATACGGCGTGGACCCGAAGTCCCGGGACGCCGACATGGTGTTCCAGGTCGCGCGCGACCTCTCGCTGGTTGTGATGATCCATACCGGCA
>VBDU01000040.1 GCA_005883625.1 Chloroflexota bacterium
CATCCGCCAGCCGCGCGCAGCCGTGTTCGCCCGTCTGTCGGCGGCACTGGGGATCCCGGCGGCCGTGCTCCTCGCGAGCACGGGCCTGGCCGGTGCGGAGGCGGGAATGCTCGCCGAGGTCGAGACGGACGAGCTTGTCGCGATGGCCGTCGGCATGGTCCATCTTGCCGACCGCGATCGACGCTGGCTGCGCGACCGCCTCGACGAGCTCCGCGAGCTGCTGGTGCTGCGCCGGTCGAGCACGCGAGGCCGCGCGTCGCGCCGCCGTTAGCGCCGCGACGCGCGGCCGGTCCGATCAGCTCGTCTTGATGTAGACGTTCATCCCCGACACGATCTTGTTGAAGTTGATGATCCCCTGAACGACGAGGCTGATCCCCTCTCCAGTCGGATCGTCGTGATTGTTCGGAGGGTTAGGCCCGATGATGCAGAAGATCGTCAGGATCCCGTCCGCCTGGAGCCCGGCAATCGACGCGGGAGCGGTCGCGGTGAGATGGACACGCAGCTTGAGGGCACCGCCGCAGAAGTTGGGCGGAAGGGTCGTGTCCGGGTCCGTATAGACCAGGACGCCACACCCGTAGGGTTGGAACTCGATCAGGTCCGTGGCGATCCAGGTCCCGGACGCCATCAGCGCGCCTGAGGCGTTCGTGTGCGTGAAGGTGCCGGAAGCTGTGACCGAGTCGGGATGCGTGCTGAACGTGCCACCTCCGGTCACCGCGACGCGGTCGCCGTTCGACGCTTCAGAGACGTTCGGGTGCTCCATGTGGAGCTGGTAGCTGTGCGACTCGCTGTCGGCCACGGCCGCGCCGGCCGGCGCGAGCGCCATGAACGCGAGCGCGAGCAAGATGACCAGCACGAGGCGTTCTTTCATTTGGGCTCCTCCCTTGTGCGTGGTTTCGCGGCGACGTGGTATAGCACCGGCGAGGGTGGTCATGTACCAGTCAACAGCCTGCGAGCCGCCCGGGTGAGCGAGCAAGGTTTGCGCTCCGCGGTCGCTGACTGCATCGCGCGGTACGGCGAGACCGAGCCACGCATCCACGCGTTCGCCCGCTTCGAGGCCGAGGCGGCGCTCCTCATGGAGACCGGGCTTCGCGTGGCGGGCGACCTCGGCGCGCTCTCCGGCGTGCCGGTCGGCGTCAAGGACATCTTCGACACCGCGGGCGTCCCGACCGAATGCGGCAGCGCCCTGTTCCGCGACCGGGTCCCCGACACCGACGCGGCCGTCGTGCGCAACCTCCGCGCCGCGGGCGCGGTGATCGTGGGGAAGACCATCACGGCGGAGCTCGCGTTCCTCCATCCGGGCCCGACACGCAACCCCTGGGACACGACCCGCACGCCCGGCGGCTCGTCGATGGGCTCGGCCGCCGCGGTCGCGGCCGGCGTCGTCCCGCTCGCCGTCGGCAGCCAAACGAACGGCTCGGTCATCCGGCCCGCCGCGTTCTGCGGGGTCGTCGGCTTCAAACCGACGTTCGGCCGGCTGTCCCGCGACGGCATGCTCCGGTTCTCCCGCACGCTCGATCACGTGGGGGGTTTCGCCCGATCCGTCGAGGACGTCGCGCGCCTCGTCGCGGCCATGGCCGGGGAGGACGCCTCGCGCTGGTGGGCCGATGACACGGGCACGCCGCGCTACGCGGCGCTGCGCACGAGCGAATGGGCGCACGCCGAAGAGCCCGCGCGCCATCGCTTCCAGTCGGACGTCGATCGGCTTGCCGCGGCGGGCGGCCCGATCGACTGGCCGAATCCACCCGACGGGCTCGACGACGCGCCGGCCCTCGTGCGCACGATCATGCTGTTCGAGGCGGCGCGGGGCCTCGGCCCGCGGATCGCCGGACGCGAAAAGCACGTGAGCGACACCGCGCGCCGCGCGCTCGCCGAGGGTGCCGCGATCGCGGACGAGGCGTACGCGGCGGCGCTGCGCGAGCGCGAGCGGCTGATCGGTGCGTTCTCGGCATGGGCCGCGCGCTACGACGCGGTGCTCACCCTCCCCGCCATCGGCGAGGCACCCGGGCCGGAGACGACCGGCGATCCGCGCTTTTGCTCGCAGCTGGTCGCGGCTCCCGGCGACGATCGGCGCCTGCTTGCGGCCGCGGCCTGGGCGGAGGCGCACGTTCCATCGATCGGCTCGCCGCCGCTCTGAAGGAGGGGCGATGTCGCAACTGGCGGAGACACCACGCGTCCGGAAAATTCCTCGCCGGCGAGGCGTTCCAGCCGGAGGGGCCGTCCGTGTGGGGCGGCACGACGATCTTCGAGATCTGACTAGCGCACGCGCCGGTGGATGCGGCCGCCGATGCGTAGCCACTCGATCGCGCCGCTTTCGTCGCGCAGGAACTCGCCCTCGACATCCTTCAGCGGGCCGTCCAGCACGACGATCCGGTCGGACCGGTAGAACGCGATGCGCGCCGGGGGCGGCAGGGGCGGCTTGCGCTCGAACTGCTCGGCGAGCGCGACCTTCGGGGTCGAGCGCATGACGAGCGCTCCTTCTTCCAGCGCGAGGTCGTAGGTGTTGCCGGGGCTCACGTAGCTGGCCACGTACGCCGCGAGCTCGCCGGCGGAGCGCTCCTGGGCCAGGGGGACCGGGAGCTCGACGCCGGCGTACGTCCGGTACGCCCAGCGCGCGACGGCCTGATGGACGAACGCGCCGCTGCCGGAGTTCGTGAGCACGACCAGCCCGAAGCCGCGGGCGGGCGCGAGCGTGAAGAGGGCGAGCTGGCCGATCGTCCCGCCACCGTGGCTCACGAAGGTGACGCCCTCGAGCTCGCGAAGGCTCCAGGCGATCCCGACCGAGCTGTCCAGGGCGCCCGGCGCCTGTCGCGTCTGCATCGAGCGCAGGGTCGCGCTCGCCAGCAGCCGCGTCCCGTCGCGCGCGGCGCCGTCACCGAGCTGGAAGCGCGCGTACGTGAGCATGTCGCGCGCGCTCGACACGATCCCGCCGATCGCGTGCGCGCTGCGCGGGATGTACCACGGCCGCGCGACCGCGGGACCCTCGTCGTACACGAAGTGGCCGGCCGCGACGCGGTGCGTGATCGCGTCGCGCGCGAACAAGAAGGAGCGCTTCATCCCGAGCGGCCGGAGGACGAGGTCGTCGAGCGCGGCCTCGGCGGTCATCGCGGTCGCGACCTCGAGGACCCGCGCGGCGACCGCGAAGCCGGCGTTGCTGTACGCCCACAGCGCCCCGAGCGGCGTGAGCTGCTCGACCGCCGCGAGGTTCGCCACGTAACGCGCGAGGGCGTCGTCGCCGACGCCGGTGTCGTCGAAGACGTCGCCGAACCAGCCGCCGTGGTGCGTGAGGAGGTGCCGAAGGGTCACGCGGGCCGCGACGTCCTCGTCCTTGAGCCGTAGCTCGGGGAGATACGTGCGGACGGGCGCGTCGAGCGAGAGCCTGCCGGCCTCGACGAGCCGCATGATCGCCGTCGCGGTGACCGTCTTGGTGATCGAGCCGATCTGGAACAGCGTGTCGCCGTCGACCGCGAGCGGATGGTCGACGTTCGTGACGCCGAAGCCCACTACGGTCGGCTCGACGTCCGCGATGAGGCCGACCGCGACACCCGGCACCGGGTGCTCGCGCATCGCGGCCTCGACGACCTGCGAGAGACCGCGCGCCGGAGCCTCGACGGTCACCTGGCCGCTCGCCTCAGCGGTACTCGCGCTCGGAGTCGCGGCCGCGCTCGCCGAGCTTGGCGAGCGAGAACGCGAGGTCGACCGCTTCCCGCGGCGTCGCGGCGTAGTGGAGCTCGGCGATGTGGCCCTCCTCAAGGTACTTGCCCTCGTAGGCGACCTCGCGCATCCGGTCCGACCAGCCGCCGGTCCTCTCGAGGATCACGGTCGGCTTGATCTCGTACGCGACGGTGAGCTCGTTCAAGGTGCCGATGCCGCCCGAGATCATGATGACCGCGTCGGCCGCGCGAACGGTCAGGGTGTTGCGCATCCAGCCCATCCCCGTGGTGATCGCGATGTCGACGTAGGGATTGGCGTCGCGCTTGTCGAATCCGGGAAGCATCCCGATGACCAGACCGGCCTCGGACTTCGCGCCGCGGCTCACCGCCTCCATCACACCCGACAGCCCGCCGCTCACGACGACGCCGCCACGCTCGGCGATGAGGCGGCCGACCTCCTCCGCCGCGCGCAGCGCTTCCGGCGGCACGGGGTCGCCAGGGTCCTTCGCGCTCTTGCCGATGACCGTGATGAGGACGGGGCGCGTCAAGGCGCGGTCAGCATAGGGTCGCGCTCGAGGAGCGCGCGCACCGCCACGGGCCAGGCGAACCAGTGGCGCGACGCGACGTCGCCGTTCGTCTCGTCATAGGCCTCTGGGAGCATTCCGTCCCACGTCTCGACGCGCACAAGGCGCTCGCGGGCGCGTCTCTCGCGCTCGGCATCGCGCGTCGCGCGCGCGACGACGATCTCCTGAAGATCGCCGAGCGGCCAGGGGTGCCGCGTATGTACCGAGCCGAGGCCGCCGAGCGCTCCTTCGAAATAGCCCTCGTTGCGCTCGCTCCAGGCGAAGGCGATCGTCGCGCGCCAGCGCGGATCGTCCGCCGGGCAGAAGCCCCACCCGGGCGCGAAGACGGTCGGGAAGTCGTTCGCGTCGTGGTACTGCCGCGCGTTCTCGCCGTCCGCACCCGCGACCGCGTACGCGAAACGACCGTGGCTCGTGAAATGGCGCAGCGTCGCCGCGCGGACCTGGTCGGCGGCGGAATGATCGAACGCGTCGAGCGCCCGCCAGAGCAGCACGTGGCTCGAGAAGTGGTACGGCTGCGCGAGCGGGTCGTCCGCGGGGGTCTCGGCGGTCGGGATGAGCCCGAACGCGGTCCGCTTGTCGAGCAGCGCCGCGAGCGTCCGTCGACACGCCTCGGCATAGCGGTCGCGCAGGGAAGGATCGCCCGTCAAGCGCGTGTGGTCGGCGACGAGAAGGAGCGGATACAGCTGCTGGTCGAGCTGGAAGGCCGGATCCTTCGCTCTGCCCGAGGCGAGTGAGGCGCGTGGCCACCAGCCGTCGACGCGCTCGGCGACGTCGAAGGTCCAGCGGACGAAATCCGACACGACCGAAGCCAGACGCGGATCGCGCGGCCCGACCGCAAGCAGGGCGCGGCAGACGTAGTAGGCGTCGCGCGTCCAGACGAGCGGCAGGATCTCGTGGTCGGCGAGCATCGCGACGACGTCGTCGATCCGCGACGCCGCGCAGTCGATCGCGTAGCCGACGGCGCGGCGGACCGCGCGGACCTGGCCGTCGGGCAGATCGAGGCCCGACCAGAGCCGTCGGCGCTCGGCGACGGCCTCGTCGAGCAGCGCCTCCGCGTGCTTCGCAAGATCGCGCGCCTCGCGCATCGTCGTCCACAGGTCTCGCCCGAGGGCGATCGCGAAGACCGCGGTCGCCTCGGTGCCCGCGGCGATCTCGGCATGCGGCGGCCACTGGACGATCGCCGCGGTCGCGCCGAGCAGAGCGTCCTCGATCACGAAGATCGTCTCTTCCGATCCCACGGGAGCATGGAGGGAGACACGGTTGTCGCTCGCCGCGACCGGGAGCGCGCCGCCAGGCGTGAGCTGCGTGTAGGCGGCTCGTGCCAGGCGCATGGCACCGCTCCAGGTCGGACCGAGGATGTGCGTCCGCGCCTTGATGCGCACGACCTGTACCGCGCCGGTCCGGCCGGCCGGCGCGACCGCCGTCGCCTCGAACCGGCCCTGCGGCCGTTCGACCACCGCCCGCGGGAACGAGTCGTCGACGAGCCAGGCCGAGTTCGCCTCGTCGTTCAGGAGATCGAACCCGAAGGCCGGACGCTCGGGATCGGCCAGCGCCGCACGGTACGCGCGCACGGCTCGCTGATCGAAAGGATCGCCGGCGAACGGCGCCATCGTCGTGAGCTCCACCCGCCCGTGGACCGGGTGGGCGATGCCGAGGGAGAGCCACCGACCGTTCGGCGCGAGCGTGCCCGCGACGATGCCGTTGCCGACGTCGAGCGGCTTGTATGGCCGGCGGTGATCGAGAGGCTCGGGGCTCGGCGTCAGAGCGCTGCGCCGGTCTCGGCGTCCATCCAGCGCGCCTTGGACTCGTCGAACGCCAGGCGCACGTCGTCGTCGGGCTTCGCGCGCACGTCGATCGGCGCCTGCACCTTGATCGGGGTCTTCCCGACGAGCGCGGTCACGAGCGCGTGATCGCCGAGCGGCTCGACGACGCTGATCCGCGCCGGTACGCCCTGGTCGCCGATCCGCAGGTGCTCCGCACGGACGCCGAGCAGCAGCCCGCGCCCGTCCACTTTCGGGGGCACGCGCGAGATGGGGAATGCGAAGCCGTCGCCCTCGAAGCTGCCCGCGCGGACGGAGCCGCGGAGGAAGTTCATCGGCGGCGAGCCGATGAACCCACCCACGAACTGCGACGCCGGCCGGTCGTAGATCTCCATCGGGGCGCCGACCTGCTCGATGCTCCCCTCGCGCATCACCGCGATGCGGTCGCCCATGCTCATCGCCTCGACCTGATCGTGGGTGACGTAGATCGTCGTCCGCTTCACCTCTTTGTGCAGCCGCTTCAGGTCCGCCCGCGCCTGCAGCCGCAGCAGCGCGTCGAGGTTCGAGAGCGGCTCGTCCATGAGCAGCACCGGTGCGTCCATCACGAGCGCGCGGGCCACCGCGACGCGCTGGCGCTGCCCGCCGGAGAGCTGCGCCGGATAGCGCGCGAGGAGACTCGTGAGCCCGAGCAGCTCGGCGCCCTCGGCGACGCGGCGCGTGATCTCCGCCTTCGGGCGTCTGTGCATGCGCAGGCCGAACCCGATGTTGTCCTCGACGGTCATGTGCGGGAACACGGCGTAGCTCTGGAAGACCATCGCGATCCCGCGATGGCGCGGGGCGAGGTCGGTGACGTCGCGGTCGCCGATCGTGATCCGCCCGTCATCCAGGTGCTCGAGGCCGGCGACGCAGCGCAGGAGCGTCGTCTTGCCACATCCCGAGGGACCGAGGAGGACCATGAACTCGCCGTCCTTGATGTCGAGCGATATGCCCTTGATGGCCGTCGTCCTGGCGAAGACCTTGGTCGCCCGTTCGATCCCGATCCCGGCCACTAACGCGAACCCCACAGGTTCATGAGGTAGCGCCGGATGAGGAAGATGAACGCGACCGCGGGCATGGCCATGAAGAGTCCCCCGGCGAACTTGAAGCCCAGCGGCGACGTGCCGAGCCCGGCGAGCACCTGGGCGGGCAACGTTCGAGTCCGCAAGGTGAGGATCGTCGCGGCGAAGACCTCGTTCCACGAGATCACGAACGTGAAGATCGCCGCGGCGGCGAGGCCGGGCAGCGCGAGCGGGAGCGCGACGCGGAGAAAGGCGCCCCAGCGGCTGCAGCCGAGCGTCTGAGCCGCCTCCTCGAGCTCGTGCGAGACCGCGACGAACACCCCTCCGGTGACGAGGATGATGAACGGAAGCGCCATCGCGGTGTGCACGAGCGCGACCGCGATGAGGTTGTCGTACAGGCCGAGCTGCAGGAAGGTCACGGCGAGCGGGATCGACAGGATCGCGATCGGGAACATCTTCGTGGCGAGCACGATCACCTGGAACGCCTGGCGGCCGCGGAAGCGGAAACGCGCGAGAGCGTACCCGGCGGGTGTCCCGAGCGCGAGGCCGAACGCGATCGTGAACAGCGCCACGAGGATGCTGTTGATGACGGAGGGGATCACGCCGCGAGCCTCGAGGAAGAACTGCATCGTCTCGGTGGAGAACGTCGTCGGCACGAGCGGCTTGGGGTAATCGAACAGCCTGGCCTGCGGCGTGAACGCCGAGATCGCGACGAGGTAGAGCGGGATGAGGACCCAGACCGCGAGGAGGATCGCCCCGCCGTACACGAGCGTCCGGTCGAGCACGCGCGCGTTCATCGCGCGACCTCCGCTTCACGAAGACCGAGGACCCGCAGGTAGACGACGGTCGCGACGATCGTCAACCCGAGGAGGAGCACGGCGTACGCCGCGGCGAGATGCTCGTTCCGGTTCGCGGCATACCAGACGTACGCCTCGCCTGCGAGCACCGGCATGTTCCTGCCGGCCAGAGCGAAGACGACCGCGAACGTCTGGAAGGCGAAGATCGTGCGGATGATGAGCGCCGACTGCAGGCTCGGACGCAGCAACGGCAGGACTACGTGGATCGTCCGGCGGAACCGACCCGCCCCAAAGACGTCCGCGGCTTCGAAGAAGTCGCGCGGTATGAGCTGAAGCCCGGCGATGAGGATCAACAGGACGATCGCCGTCGCGCGCCAGGATTCCGCGACCACGATCGCCGTGAGGATGCCGGGCAGGTTCTCGAACGACAGGAAGAGGATCGGCTGCTGGATGAGGCCGGCGCCCTGCAGCGAGCTGTTGAGGTAGCCCCGTTCCGTGAACACCGCGAGCCAGAGGATCCCCGCCGCGAGGTCCGAGATCGCGAGCGGGATCGCGTAGACGTAGAGGAAGAACCCGTGCCCTCGAAAACGCGAGTTGATCAGCAGGGCCATGACCAGCGCGAGCACGATCTGCAGCGGCACGATCAGGATCAGCAGCAGCAGGGTGTTCCGCCACGCGTCGCTGAAGTTGACGTCGCCCGCCATTCGTTCGAAATGCTCGAGCGTGAAGCCGCCGCCCTCGGCGATCACGGCGAGGATGAGCGCCTGGATCATCGGGATGACGATGAGGAGCGCGAGGAACGCGACGGCCGGAAGGAGGAGCGCGAACGGCAGAAATCGCTCCGCGCGGGCGCGCATCCTCCCCCTCCTAGGTCATTTCACCTGGCACGGGCCGCTCGACGTCCCGTCGGGGCCCCAGCACTTCGCGTTCGCATCGGTGATCGCCTTCTGGACGATGGCGCCCTGCTCGTTCAACACGGTCTGGATCGGCTCGTTCTTCACGACGATCCGCACGAACGTGTTCGTGATCGCGGTGTTGAACTCTCCGCCCTTCGCGCCGAGCCCGACCGGCAGCGGAACGACCTTGGCATCCTTCGCGTTCGCCTGCTTGGCGACCGCGTCCGCCTCGAGCTTGAGCCCCTTGTTGAGATCGTCGGGCAGCTTCACGTCCACGACCGGGAAGAAGCTGTTCTCCCGCAGGGTGATGAGCTGGGTCTCGGGCTTGAGGAGGTGGTCGATGAGCGCCTCACCGCCGGTGCGGTTGGGCGTCGTCTTGGGAATGGCGAGGCCGATGACCACGCTCATGTAGTAGCGACCCTTCGGTCCCGCCGGCGCGGGGACGGCGACGAAGTCATCGGGCTTCGCCTTGAGCACGTCGATCAACCGCGCCGCGTGGTCGATCCCGAGCCAGATCTCCTCCGATTGAAGAGGCTCTTGGAGCACCCCGTAGGTCGTCGATTGCGGGTTCGTGTACTTCCAGAGCTCCTTGAGGTCGTTCCACATCGCGACGGCGTCGTTGCTCTTGAACGTCGTGACGAGCCCGCCCGTGTACGACGGGTAGAAGTAGCCCTGGACGAGCCGGTGGATCAGCCCGGGCGTGGTCCCCGCTCCGAGCGGGAAGCCGAAACGACGCTGTCCGGTCTTGTCGCTGATGTTCTTCGCCCAGTCGATGAGCTGCTTGTACGTGAGCGCGTTCACGTCCGCGCCGCTCGGTAGGTACTGGAGCGCCTTCTTGTTCGCGACCAGGAAATAGGTCGCCTGCATCCACGGCACATAGACCTGGGTGTTCCCACCGAACTTGCCCAGCGTGAGCATGTCCTGCGGGATCTTCTTGTCCTTCTGCTTGTCCGCCAGCTTGCTCAGGTCCTCGAACGCGCCGGCGGCGGCAAGGCTGCTGAACTGACCGTTCTCGAGGCCGACCACGCCGATCTGCCCCTGCCCGCCGGCCTTCGCCTCGGCCGAGATCCGATCGAGGATCACCGCCTCCTGGTCCGTGATGAAGTCGACCGCGGCACCCTTGTAATCGGCGAGGATCTTTTTGCGCATGTTCTCCTGCTCGATGACCGGAGTGAACTGCGTCGAGGCGAAGACGAAGGGTTTGCCGACGTCCGCCACCTGACCGCCCCCCGAAGGCGCACCGGTCGTGGAGCACGCCGTCATGAGGATCGCGAGCGCGCCCAGGAGCGCGAGCGCGCGCGCCTGCTTGGCACGGATCATCTGCTGACCTCCCCGCGGGTTCTGGCGCGGACTTTAGGCTCCGTTCTGGGAAAAAGCGACCTGACCGGGCCGCCCCATGAGCGCGAACGCCGGGCGACGTGTGCTCAACGCAGGTCGACCCATACGCCGCGCCGGGCGCTTTCGAGCGCGGCCGCCGCGAAACGCACGTGCCGCAGGCCGTCTTCGAAGGTCGGGAGCGGCACCGGCGAGGGCTCGCCGTCGAGCGAGGCGTACGCCGCCGCGATGAGGTTGCGCCGCCCCTCGTTGAGCCCTCCCGTCCGCGTCGCGAGCTCGCGCGCCGCGGGCGATCGGAGGTCGCCGTCCCGCGTGACGATGGTCTCGCCGCCGACCGGTCCGGCCAGCCAGAGCTCGTCCTTCCGCGCGAAGCGCCAGGTCGCCGAGGCCTCCGCGCCGTCGATCGAGAGCTCGAGATCGTTCCGGTGACCCGCGGTCGCCTGGGAGATGACGCACGACCCCTGGAGATCGCCCACGAAGCGCACGAGGAACGATGCGTGGTCTTCGGTCGCGCGGCCGTGCAAGCGGCCGATCTCGGCGACCACGGCTTCGACCCGCCGGCCGCAGATCCACTCGGCGAGGTCGAGCCAATGGACGCCGATGTCGGCGACCGCGCGCGACACGCCGCCGCGCGCCGGATCGAGGCGCCAGTCCGTGTTCCCCTCGAGCAGCAGCCAGTCCTGGAGGTAGGAGCCGCGCACCAGGTGCGGCCTTCCGAGCTCCCCCGCGGCCACGCGTCCGGCGAGCTCCGCGACCAGCGGCAGGAAGCGGTAGTTCTGGCAGACGACGGCGAGGACGCCGGCGGCGCGCGCCAGGTCGGCGAGCTCGTCGGCGCCGGGAACGTCGAGCGCCAGCGGCTTCTCGCAGACGACGTGCTTTCCCGCCCGGAGCGCCGCGCTCGCGAGCGCGACGTGAAGCTCGTTCGTCGCGCACACGTGCACCACGTCGACGGCGGGATCCGCGAGCGGACGCGGATCGCGCGCGCACGCCGTGCCGCTGAGCGGACCGACGACCTCCGCGCCGATCTCGCGCAGCGCCTCGGCATGCTTGCTACCGGCGAATCCCGCGCCCACGACGAGCGCGCGTCGTGTCCCCGACGGCACGGCGGGACCATAACGCACAATCGCCGCGTGGCCGAGGTGCGTCCGTTCCGCGGGCTGCGCTACGACGATGCGAAGGCGGGGCGGCTCGCCGACCTCCTGTGCCCGCCCTATGACGTCATCTCCGAGGAGCTACGCACCGAGCTCTACGCGCGGAGCCCGTACAACTTCGTGCGCGTCGAATACGCGCGCGACGAGCCGAGCGCGGACCGGTACGCGGTCGCGGCGCGCTCCCTCGCCGAGTGGACCGCCGCGGGGACCCTCCGCCGCGACGCGAAGCCGGCGTTCTACGGCTACGACCACGTCTTCGTCGTCGATGGAGCGAAGCAGCTGCGACGCGGCTTCTTCTGCGCGCTCAAGCTCCACGCGCTCGACGAGGGCGTCGTCGTCCCTCACGAGCTCACCTTCCCCAAGGCCAAGGCAGACCGCCTCGAGCTGTTGCGCCGCACGCGCACGAACACGAGCGCGGTCTTCGCCATCTACGCCGACGACGACGGCGCGATCGCCTCGCTGCTCGCCCGGGCCCGCAAGCACGCCGTCGGGGACGCGCGTCAGGCCGAGGAGCGACACACGATCTGGACGCTCGACGACGATCGGGCCGCCAACGAGCTGCGCGAGCGTCTCAAGAACGCGCGCATTTACATCGCCGACGGCCACCACCGTTACGAGACCGCCCTCGCCTATCGCGCGGAAGACAAGAGCGAGGGCGCGCGCTTCGTCCTGGCGTACCTTTGCGCGCTCAACGACCCCGGCCTGCGGATCTTCGCGACGCATCGGGTCGTGCAGGGCGACGGCGCGCTCGAGCGCGCCGCGGACCGCTTCTTCACACGCGCGCCGATCGACGCGGGCGCGATCGCCGACATACAGCCGGGCATCGCGCTCGCGCATGACAGCAGCCTGACCCAGCTCGCGGTCCGTCCGGACGCGGACCTCTCGGCGCTTCCGCCGACGTGGCGCTCGCTTCCCGTGGCGCAGGCCGAGGAGCTCCTCCTACGCGAGGTCCGCGACGCGGGCGCCGAGGTGACGTACGAGCACGACACGGCGCGCGCGATCGCGGCGGCGAAGGGCGGCGCGACGGCGGTGCTCCTGCGCGCCATCGATCCGCAGACGCTACGGCGCGTCGCGGATGCGGGCGAGCGGCTCCCGCAGAAGACGACCTACTTCTACCCGAAAGTCGCGGCCGGGCTCGTGATCAGATCTCTAGAGGAGAAGTGAGGCTAGGACGCGCACGGCGTCCGCGGGGAGGGAGGGATTCGAACCCTCGAGGCCCCTTACGAGACCTGGAGCGTTAGCACCGCTCTGCACTCGACCACTATGCGACCTCCCCGGTCGCGGTGACCAACGAGATCAGTCTAGTCGTCGCGCCCGTCTCAGGCGAGCGGCGCGCCGGTTCGCCCGCGGCGCACCGCGACGATCTGCGCGAGCGCGGCGAGCGCGACCTCCTCCGGGGTCTGCGCGCCGATGTCGAGCCCGATCGGCGTGTGGACGCGCGCGAGCGACTCCGCCAGGTGACCGGCGGCGCGCAGCTCCTCGAGCAGGTGGCCGGTGTGCCGGCGGCCGCCCATCATCCCGAGGTAGGGCGCGTGGGAGGCGAGCAGCACGCGCAGCGCCGGCTGCGAGAACTCCTCGTCATGGCCCGCGATGACCACGTACGTCTCCGGGCCGACCGGGATCGCGCCGAGCGAAGGCGCGTCCGCGACGAGGTGCGTCTCGTCGGCGTCGCGGGCGTCTTCGCCGCGCTCGCGGCCGGCCACGCGCACGCGGAAGCCGAGCGTCTTCGCCAGCGCGACGAGCGCGCGCGTCACGGGGCCGCCGCCGACGATGAGCAGCTCCGCCGGCGCGACCGTGTCAGGGACGGCGTCGCCGCGCGCGAACGGCCGCACCTCGACATGGATGCGCGAGGCCTCGTCCCAGTCATACGTGCGCTCGAGGCGCGTCCCGCTCGCGATCGCGCG
>VBDU01000041.1 GCA_005883625.1 Chloroflexota bacterium
CGCGACGGTCGGCGGCTACACGCTGCGCTACGACGTCGTGCGCGAGGGCGTCGCCTGGTTCTCGTCGAAGGGCATGCAGCTGCCGTCGCGGAGCGTCGCCGTGCAGCTGCCGCCGTACGGCGCGACCTACGCGGTGCAGTCCGCGGTGACCGGGCAGGCCGGCACGAGCGTGACGGTCCCGGTGACGCTCACCAACAACGGCTCGCTCGCGTGGCAGGGCGGGCTCTTCAACCTCGCGTACCACCTCTACTCGCCGAGCGGCGCCGTCGTGGTGTGGGACGGTGCGCGCTCGCCGCTGCCGGGCCTCGTGTCGCCTGGCCAGTCGATCGTCGTGAACGCGATGGTCGCGGTGCCCGCGACCGCGGGCACGTACACGGTGCGGTTCGACCTCGTCCAGGAAGGCACCACCTGGTTCTCGAGCCAGGGCGTCGCGCAAGGGACGGTCACGCTCACCGCTCAGTAGTCGCCTCCGCGCCCGCATGTAGCGCGTAGATCGGAATAGGGGAAGCAGGGAAGGATGAAGCCGGCGCTGCTCACGGCGCTCTTGCTGGTCGCCGTCTCGGTCGCGGTCGGTCAGCCGGGGCCGCGTGCGCCCGAACGCCTCGCGTGGGAGCAGGCCGGAGCGCTCGCCGCGCCGCGCGCGTACGCGACGGCGGTGACGCTCGTCACCGGCGAGATCCTCGTCGTCGGCGGCCTCGACAAGGACGACCCCAAGGTCACCTCCGTCACGAGCGAGCTCTTCGACCCGCTCACCGGTCACGCCCGCGTGCTCGACCAGCGCCTGCCCGGCCGCGTCAATCACGCCGCCGTCGCCGGCGCGGGCGGGCGCGTCGCGATCATCGGCGGCTCGGTCTGGATCGGCGACGGCTGGGCGATCACCGACCGCGTCGACGTCTATCTGCCGTACGAGCACCGCTGGAAAGAGGGCCAGCCGATGCTCCATGGCCGGACCGGCGTGCGCGCGACCGCGCTGAAGGATGGACGCATCTTCGTCACGGGCGGGTACGACGGCCCGCGCCTCATCAAGACGAGCGAGATCTACGACCCCATGAGCGACCACTGGTCGGAGGCGTCGCCGATGATCGAGCCGCGCGGCGATTTCAGCATCGCGGCGCTCGACGACGGACGCGTCCTCGTCGCGGGGGGACTGTTCGGGCGGGAGTCGATCCCGGCGGTGAGCTCGCTGTATTACGACGCCCAACGCGACCGGTGGTCGCCCGGCCCGGACCTGCTCAGCCCGCGTGTCCTGCAGTCGCAGGCGAAGCTGCCGAACGGCGACGTGCTCCTCATCGGCGGCCAGCACGCCGCCTCGAACACCGCGGAGCGCTACGACGCGCGGAGGGGCGTCTTCGAGTACGCCGGCACGCTCGCCGTCCCGCGGATGGTCGCCGACGCCGCGGCCCTCCCGGACGGTCGCGCGATCGTGACCGGCGGGCTCGTCGTGACGGCGGGACCGGTCTCGTTCGACCCAAGCGCGCGCACGGAGCTCTGGGACCCCGCGACCAACCGCTGGCGCGAGGTCGCCCCGGTCTCAAGCGGCCGGGCGTTCGCCCGGCTCATCAGCACCGCCGACGGGATCTACCAGGTGTCCGGCGTGGCGCTCGGCGAGCAGGCCCAGGCCCGCGTGGAGCGGTTCGTCTGGCATTAGCAGGTTGCAGGTTGAGGGGGGCGACGCCCCCCTCAGACCCCCGGCGAGCGCGTCACCAGACCGTCGGCACGTCGTAGGCGCGGAGTCTCTCGTCCTTCGTCACCAGGGTCGCGCCCAGGCCGCGCGCCGTCGCCACGATGACGCGATCCGCCGGGTCCTCGTGGTGTGGGGGCAGCTCGGTCGCGCTCAAGGCGATGCGCGTGTCGATCGGCACGACGCTGAAGAAGGGCAACCCTTCGCAGCGGGCGATCCAGTCTGCCGCAGGCACGCTGAGCTCCAGGCGACCGCGGCGCACGAGCATGCCGACCTCCCAGCAGCTGATTGCCGAGACGCAGAGGGCGCGTTCCTTCGTCGCCGCCTGGATCCGTTCCCTGGCCCTCTTCGACAGCTCGTGCGACCCGTCCGCCCACCAGACCCACACGTGGGTATCCAGGACGACGATCAGCGGAGCGACTCCCAGTCCTTGAGCGCGACCGGCTCGGTCGGATCGACGAACCGCCGCACCGATCCGCGGAGCGCACGCAGCGCCTCAGAAGGGTCCTCGCGATAGGGGACGACCTTTACGACCGGCCGGCCGTGGTCGGTTATCACGAGCTCGGCACCGGTACGCTCGACCTCGCGCAGGTGCTCGAGCGCATGCGCCTTGAAGCGGGACTTCGACGTCGCCTTCATACTGACCATGGTCATGATACCATGGTCAGATCACTGCTCTGAGCGAGCCAGCGGCAGCCGACGCGGCCGTCACTTGTAGCGGTTCGGGATAACTGTCAGGCTTTCGGGGCAAGAACTCATCGATTCCGCGCCCTCGAACGTTACGTTGTCGCGCACGCCAGCCCCACAACACGAGGAGGGAACCCACTTGAAGCGTTTTGCTAGCGGCCTGCTTACGGCCGCGTTCGTCGCGGCCTCATTGCTCGCGTTCGCCGGCACCGCCGTCGCCGCGGAGCCATCGCTCAACGGCACGGTCAAGGACATCAACACCGGCGGGGTGGTGCCCAACGTGTGTGTCACGATCGGCCCGCCCATCCGCTGCGTGACGATGACGAAAGCGGACGGGACCTACTTCGTCGACATGACCGGCGCCCCCAACGGCATCGGCTGGGACGTGCGGTTCCTCCTCGGTGGCCAGGTCAAGGCCGAGTTCCTCAACGTGATCGTGAACGGGCCGACGACCGTGAACGCGAACATCGACGCGACCGGGTTCCCCGTGGCGCCGCCGCCCGCGCCGCCGTGCGCGGCCCTGCGCACCGACGCGGCGGTCTCGACGAACTACCTGCCGAACATCACGAAGACGCTCGGCGGCCCCACCGGCTTCCAGACCCCGTTCATCGTGCAGAACGTCGGCAGCGGGACCACCACGCTCGAGGTCAGCTGGTACCGCTTCAGCGACGGGTCGTGCGCGAAGCGCCTCAGCGTTGACCGCGCGGCCGGTACGTCGTACGCGTACGTGCCGAACAACGATCCGGCGCTGTCCAATGACAGCCAGTTCGCGGTCGTCGTCCGTTCGTTCGGCGCGGCGATCGTGAGCGTGGTGAACGAGCACCAGGGAGTGGGCGCCCGCGCCGAAGCCCTCAGCTACGACGGGTTCTCCGCCGGGGCGAAGAACGTGTTCCTGCCGAACATCACGCGGCGCTTCTGCGCCGGTTGCCGCGGTGGCGGCACCGGCTTCGTGACGCCGTTCATCATGCAGAACCTCGGCACCACGACCGCGACGATCAACGTGCAGTTCGTCGAGCGCGGCAGCACGGCCGCGCCGTTCAACATTGCCCCCGTGATCGTCGACCCGGGCAAGTCCAAGTTCGTCGACCCGAACAGCACGCTCGGGCTCCAGGACGGCAAGGCGTACGCGGTGACGCTCACCGCCGATCAGCCGATCGCCGTCGTCGTGAACACGCACGACGACGCTCCGACCTCGCAGTTCCCGGCCGCGTACTCGGCCGATGGCATCAGCGACAGCGCGTCGACGATCTACGCGCCCTACCTCGCGAAGAACACCGACGGCGTCGCGCGTGTCTCGACGGTGGTCGTGCAGAACACCGGCACGGCCGCGACGACCGCGAGCATCAAGTTCACGCCGCTCGGCGGCGGGACCGCGACGACCATCAGCCTCGGGAGCATCGGCGCCGGCAAGTCGGCGGCGTTCGACCCGCGGTACACGAACGGCGACATCGCGCAGCCCCTGTGCGGCGCCGTCGCGTCGACCGGCTGCCTCGCCGACGGCGAGTACACCGGCGAGATCAGCGCGACCGCGGGCGGCACGCTCGCGGCGGCGGTGAACGTCATCTCGAACGCGACCGCGATGGGTTATACCGCGCTCACCAGGGCGACGACGAAGTTCTTCCTGCCGAACGTCACACGGACGCTCGGCGGCGCGACCGGGTGGACCACGCCGATCCTGCTGCAGTCGACGAACGCGCTCACCGCGACGCTGAGCTGGTTCCGCTTCTCGGACGGCGTGCTCGTGAACCAGCAGACGGTCCCGCTGACCGCGGGCGCCGGCGTCCGCGTCGACCCGCGCACCAACCCCGCGCTCACCGACGACACGCAGTACGCGGTCGTCGTCAACGCCGCCGGCAGCGTCGTCGCGGTCGTCGTGGAGCTCGCCACGGGAGGCGACAACGCGATGATCTACGAAGGGTTCCCCGCACCGTAAGCGGCTCGTATGGCGTCGGGCGGGCGCGTGAGGGAGCTCACGCGCTCGCCGTCGCGGCTCTCGCGTGCGCGCTGATCGTCGCGTGCGGTGGCTCAGCGCCCGCGGCGGTCGCCACGCCACAGACCCCGACCCCGACGGCGGAGCCCACCGCGGCGACAGCGCCCGCGTCCGGCACGCCGTTCCGCCTCATCACGCCTGGCCCGACCGTGCCCGAGGGGCACTGGCGCTGGACCGGCCAGGTCTTCGACGAGATAGGCACGCCGCTCGCCGGTGTGTGCGTGCACATCGGCCCTGGCGAGTGCCGCTTCAACAGCATCCGCACCGATGAGACCGGCAAGTGGGTCATCGACTTCCCGCAGGTCGACGTGCAGTACGACTTCCACTTCGTGAAGGAGGGCTACCAGCGCGTGGACGTCTCCATCCGGACCCAGGGACCAGGCGAGCTACCGATCCGGATGATCCGCGCGTGAGCGGTATGCCGTTGCTGTTCGGCCCGCTCGGCCGTTAGGTTCCCAAGGTGAGACCATCCGTCGGAGCGCTCTCGCTGTTCGCCTCCCTCCGTGAGGAGGGGACGCGCCCCGGACACGGCCCGTACGAGGCCCCGGCGACGCCCGCCGACGCCCAGCTCGTCGCACTCGCCCGGGAGGCCCCGGCCGACGCGCTCGAGGCCATGTATTCCGCGTACAAGGGCCGGATCTACACCTTCCTCCTGCGCTTCCTGGCGGACCCCGAGATGGCCGACGACGTCACGCAGGAGACCTTCACCAAGGCGTACGCCGCGTTCGCCAGCCTGACGAACGGCCACCGCGTGCTGCCCTGGCTGTACCGGATCGCCTCCAACGCGGCGGTCGACCACCTGCGGCGCGGCAAGCGGTTTCGCTGGCTCCGTCTGGGCGCGGTCGCCGACACGGCCGACGAGCCGCACATGCGCGACGACCACGGCCGGGTCCCCGAGCGCGAGCACATCCAGGCGGTCCTGCGGGGGCTGCCGGCGGAGAACGCGATCGCCCTCCTGCTCCACGCCGTCGAGGGCTACTCGTACCTGGAGATCGCCCAGATCCAGGGCTGCACCATGACCGCGGTCCGGAGCCGGATCGCGCGCGCCCGGGTCTCGTTCCGCCGGGCGTACGGTCAGGGCGCGGAGACGCGACAAACCGGCTAGCCACGGCGTCTAGGCAACGTGGGCCGATCCACGTGCCTTTCGGCAGAGACCCTTTCTGCCTTCCTCGACGCCGAGCTAGCCGAGCCCGAGCGCCGCGACGCCCAGCAGCACCTCCGCGAGTGCGCCGCGTGCTCCGCCGAGCTCGCGACCTACCGCAGCGTCGAGGCGCTCGTCGCCGCCCCCGCCCCCGTCGAGTGCGCCACCGCCGTCGCCCTCCTGTCGGCCCGCCACGACCGCGAGCTGACCCAGGACGAGGCGCTCGTCGCCGAAGCCCATGCCGCCACCTGCCTGAGCTGCCGGTCCGACCTCGCGGCCTTCGACGGCCTCGACGTCGCCATCGCCGGCCTGCCGGTCGCGATCCCGTCAACAAAAGTGGACGCCGCCATCGCCGCGCTCGTCGACCGCGAGACCGTGCGGTCGCGGCGCGGCCGCCGCGGGCTCGTGGCCGGGCTCGCGCTGCGCGGCGCGGTCGCGACCGCGCTCGTCGGCGCGATCCTCCTCGCGGCGCTCCAGCCGCAGGGTGGCGGGGGGCCGCAGGAGGCGCTCCAGCCGCCGGCCCCGATCGCCGGGGGCGGCGCGATCGTGGCCTCGGTGCAGCAGGTGCTGCTCAACCCCCGGACGAACACGCTCTACGTCGCCCACCCCGACTCCGGCACGGTCGGCGCGTTCAACGCGACGACGCAGGAGGACATCGCGACGATCAGGGTGGGCGGCCGCCCGGTGGCCCTCGCGCTCAACGAGTCGGCGAACCGGATCCTCGTGCTCGACGACTCGAGCACGCAGTCGCTCATCGAGATCGACGGCGCGACGAACACCGTGCTGAGCTCGACCGTGTTCGCGGTGAGCGGGACCGTGACGGCGATCCAGGTCGATCCCGCGAACGGGAACATCTTCGCCGCGGTCACCTCGGCACAGCCGCAGACGCCGCCCGCCCTCGTCGTGCTCGACGGCTCGACGAAGAAGACCGAGTCGACCCGCACGGTGCCGGTCGCGGCGCAGCGGATGGTGCTCGACCAGCTGGGCCAGCGCGCGCTGCTTGTCTCGGACAACGTGACGACCCTGGTCGATGCGTCGACGTTCAAGCAGCTCGACCAGCTTCCGGGCGGCGTCGCGGCCACGTTCAGCGCGAACGGGTCGGTCGCGGTGCTGTCGGCGAACGGCGGCGGATCGCGCATCACCATCGCCGGCGTGCAGAACGCGAGCGCGACGTTCGACGGCGCGCCGCTGGCGCTCATCGCGCTGCCGCAGGGCGGCTACGCCGCGCTCGTCGACGACGGGACGACCGGCCGGATCGTGGAGCTGTCGGCGGATGGGACGGTCGTGAAGACGGCGACCGTGTCGCTCGTCGGCCACGACCTCACGTACAACGCGAAGACCAAGCAGTACGCGGTCGCGGGCGACCGCGGCCTCGCGTACGTCGGCGGGCCGGCCGCGGCGGCCCCGAACACGCCGAGCGCCGTCCCGACACCGGGCGCGAGCACGCCGCCGAGCGCCGCGACGACACCAGCGGCCCCGGCGCCGGTCGCGGCGATCCCGGGACCGCAGGTCGAGAAGCAGGCCGCGCTCCCGGAGGCGGCGACGCTCGCCTGGAAGGGCATGTACCGGCTCGACCTCGTGGACCGCGGCAATCCCACGGTCGTCGGGCGTGGTCGCGCGGGTCATCTCTGGTACGTCGATTCCGCCAACCGTCTCACCGCCCTCGACACGCTCACCGGCGACGCCTTCACGATCGCGCAGCTCCCCCGCGCCGCGACGATCCGGTCGGTCGAGGTCGGCACCTCGTTCGTGTACGCGATCGACGTCTCGACGAGCGTCGTGTACGTGGTGTCGCTGCCGTCGGAGAAGGTCACCCCGGTCAAGCTGCCGTTCGTCAAGTCCAGCGAGGCCGTGACGATCACCCCGGACGACACGCTCTGGTTCGCGGTCGCCGATCAGATCCTCCGCTTCGACCCGCGCACCTCGCTCTGGGAAGCCGCGAACGTCGGCCTGTACTCCGTCGGCGCCATGGCATCGGACTCGGCGGGCCGCGTCTGGTTCACCGACGAAGCCCACGACAAGATCGCGCTCTACGACCGGCGCAACCACTCGGTGACCGAGATGCCGCTCCCGCGTAAGGGCGCGGTGACGAGCATGGTCGTCGACGCGTCGGGCACGCTCTGGGCGGGTACCGACGCGGGCGAGCTTTTCGCGATCCGCAGCGGCCAGCTCGCCGGAACGACCCTGCTCGCACGCCCGGTGCTGGAGCTGGCGCTCGACGCGCGGGGGAACGCCTGGTTCCTGGGCAGCGACGCCCGCGGAGGGACCTTCGGCCAGGTGCAGGGTCCCGCGAGCGCTCAGATCGTCCCGGCCTCGATCGCGGGGCTGTGGTTCGACGCGGGCGGACATGCCTGGCTCGCCGACCGGTCGTCGGCCGGCTTCTTCATCGCCGTTCCGGGAGCTCGGTAGCGATGCGACAAGACGGAGTGCCAGACCGTCTTATCGACAGAGCGGCCGAGCCCGCCCCGTGGCGCGGATCGTCCGCTTGTGGTACAAAACCGCCGGCTCGTCAAGCCGGGAGGGCGGTTTTGACCGGGCAATCCGGCGTCGCGCATCCGGTTCGGGCACGGTCCCCGGATCGTCTGTCCCGGGGTCCGACGTGACTACCCGTCACGCCACTCTTGAGAACGGGAGGTGACGACGAACTCGCCGGGACCAGCCGATCCACGCGCGCGCTCCATTTAAGTCGTCGCGACCTACTTAAGCGAAAGGAAGGACTAATGCGTCGGATCACAACCGCGATCACCGCGGCAGCGCTCGCACTGAGCATTGCGCTGGGTCTGAACGCCGGCACCGCGCAAGCGTTGACGCCGGGTTACGACTCCGCCTATCAGTTCGAGAGCGCGTTCCTCTCGCTCAAGCCCGCTGACTCCGGCACGTTCTCGGTGTTCTTCGCGAACACCGGGTCAACGAGCTGGGTCGCAGGCGCGAGCTCGCAGGTCAACCTCGGCATCTGCGCGGCGGACAAAGTCACGTGCAACGTGACCTCCGCGCAGGCCTCGTGGGCGGTGAACTGGCTCTCGTCCACGGCATACGCGACCCACACGAAGTCCGTGGTCGCCCCCGGCGACTTCTCGGCCTTCACCTACAACGTGAAGGTGCCGAC
>VBDU01000120.1 GCA_005883625.1 Chloroflexota bacterium
GGCATCGTCCGAGCGCTCGACGCGAACCTCAGCAGCGGTCGCGTCAGCCAGGGCGGCTCGACGATCACGCAGCAGCTCATCAAGACGCGGCTCCTCGGCGACGAGCCGACGTTCGCGCGCAAGATCAAGGAGGCCCTTCTGGCCCTCGAGGCGACGCGCGCCTTCAGCAAGGCGCAGATCCTCGAGATGTACCTGAACCAGATCTACTACGGGAACCAGGCGTACGGCGTCCGCGCCGCCGCGACGACCTACTTCAGCCAGCCCGACCTCGCCCGGCTCACGCTGGGGCAGATCGCGCTCCTCGCCGGACTTCCGCAGCTGCCGTCCGCGTACGACCCGACCCAGAACCCCGACGCCGCACGGGCACGGCGCGCCGGCGTGCTCGACGCCATGGTCGCGAGCGGCTTCATCAGCGAGGGCGAGGCGGAGGTCGCCACGCTCGAGCCGATCGCGGTCCGGCCAGCGTCGACCTCGCTCTATGCGCCGCACTTCACGTTTCGCGTGCGCGAGCAGCTCATCCGCGAGCTCGGCGAGAAAGCCGCCTATCGCGGCGGCTACACGGTGCAGACGACCCTCGACTGGAACATGCAGCAGCTCGCCGAGAAGGAGGTGCGCGACCACGTCGACCTCTTGAAGGACGGGAACGTGCACAACGCAGCGCTCGTCACGCTCGACCCCACGACCGGCGAGGTGCTCGCCTACGTCGGAAGCTACGACTACTACGGCAACACGCCGCAGATGCGCGGGGACTACGACCACGCCGGCATCGCGTACCGGCAGCCGGGCTCGACCTTCAAGCTGTTCACGTATCTCACCGGGATGCTGAAGGCGGGCATGACCGCCTCGACGCGCCTTTACGACATCGAGTGGTCGATGACCGACGGCGGCCCCGCGTACCACCCCCGAGACGCCACGCGGGAGCAGCACGGGCCGGTCACGATGCGCCAAGCGCTGCGCGAGTCGTTGAACCTGCCGGCGCTCCAGGTCACGCGGACCGTGGGCGTCGACGCGATCATCGACACGGTCCACCAGCTCGGCATCGAGCGGCAGTGGGACCGCGAGCGGCTCGGCCTCGCGTTCGGCCTCGGCGCGGGCGAGATGCGGCTCGTCGACATGGCGAGCGCATACCAGGTCGTGGCGAACATGGGCGTGCGCATCGAGCCGACGATGATCCTCAAGGTCACCGACCGCGACGGCAAGGTCGTGCGCGACTTCTCGAAGCCCGACGGCAGACGCGTCCTCGACGCGCGCGTCGCCTGGATCATGGCCGACATGCTCAAGGACAACGCCGACCCCGACGGCTCGTTCGTCTTCGGCCCCTGGACGAGCATCGGCCGTCCCGCCGCGCTGAAGACGGGTACGACGGACCAGCTGCAGGACGTCCTCGCCATCGGCTTCACGCCGACGCGACTCACCGCGATATGGATGGGCAACAGCGACAACTCCGAGATGCGCGGCATCACGAGCGCGATGGGACCCGGCGTGCTGTGGCGCGACTACATGAGGACCGTGGTCGGCGCGCTGCCGCCCGACTGGTACCCGCGGCCCAAGGGCATCGTCGATCGCGTGGTCTGCGTGAACCCGTCGCTGTTCGGCGGCAACGGTTCCGGCGAGCTGCCCGGCCCCTACTGCCCCGCGGGCTTCCGCTTCAGCGAGAAGTACGTCGAGGGGAGCGAGCCCAGGGCCGACGACCGCGCCTTCTACACGAGCTGCGGTATCCAGCTGCGCGCGCCTTTCGCCGACTGGCAGGCGGATTACACCCGCTGGGCCGCCGGCGCGGTCGCCGGCGCGTACGGCTACGGACGCTTCAGCTGGACGATCTGCGGCTTCGCGAAGCCCACGGCCTCGCCGTCACCGACGGTGAGACCGACTCCGACGCCGCGACCGACCAGGAGACGCTGACCGCCGGGCCAGCGGCGCACCGCCCCTATCCTCGCCGCGGTGAGCGATCTTCTCGTGAGGCTTTATGACCTGCCGCCGCCACGCGTGGTCGGCGGCGTCGAGGTGCGGCGAGCGCTCCCGCCTGAAAAGCACGCGGTCAGCGTGTGGGTCCGCGACACGTTC
>VBDU01000121.1 GCA_005883625.1 Chloroflexota bacterium
CCAGCTTTGAGCCCGAACCAGAGATTCGTATTCAGGTACAGGATCCGCCGCCCACGGACCGGTAGATCAGACGACACGCGGGAGCCCTCAAGGGCAGCGAGGTCACGACCGGCGGCACGCGTCGCCAGGGCGGTGTCGGCGCTGGCGCGCGCGAGGGACGCAAGCGCGCCGACGACCTGACGAAACCGTACGGGCGTGGTCGCCAGGTGCTCGTCGATGAGCTCCAGGTGCGCGGGTCGGCCAGCCAGGGCGAAGAGCTCGAGCACTGGTGCGAGTGCGCGACTTGTTTCATCTTCGAAGGCAACGTAGAGCGCACTACCCGACAGGCGGTTCAGTTCACGGAGGATCTCGCGCACCGGAAGGGCGCGGAGCCGGCTCAGGACGAGGAAACGCGGCTGCTCTCCGAGTCGTTGTCCCAGTGCGTCCGTGTAAGCCGATGAGAGCGGAGTTGCGCTCAACACCGCCGGTTTGCTCACAGGCGTGGGCCGCGCATGCCCCAAGACCGGCCGACGGTTGCCAAGAATCGACCGGGACTTTGGGTATGGGTCGTGCGATCTGCCGGGTCCCGCAAAGGACGGCGCCCTTAGATCGGCCCCACGCGGCACTCGGCCCAGAGGTACCAGCCCATGTGCCGCTCGATCCACGAACGAAACGGCGGACGGCGCCGACCGGTCCAAGCGACATGTCGTGTCTGGATCTCCACCGAGTCGAATCCGCGAAGCAGCCGGCGCAGTTGCCAGGCCGTCAGCGTGCGCACCAGCGGAACGTTCGGTCCGGAGGCACCCTCGATCCGGGCAAGGCTCACGCGAAGAGGCTCGCGGAAGAGGTGCTTCTCCTGCCAGAGCGCGAGGATCGTGAGCGCGAGGTTTACCGAGAGGAGATTGTAAACAGCGATGATCGCCATTCCACCCGGTCGGAGAACGCGACGGATCTCGCGGACCGCGGCACGCATGTCCGCCGTACACATGATCACTCCGAACGAATACACGACGTCGAACGACGCACCTTCGTAGGGCAGGCGTTCCGCGTCGGCCCGCGCGAGTCGCGCGCGCAACCCGGCGAGCTCGAAGCGCCGACGCGTCAGCTCGAGGTGACGCGGCACCAGATCGACGGCCGCGAC
The DNA here is from genome assembly GCA_005883625.1 of Chloroflexota bacterium. Classification (GTDB taxonomy): domain Bacteria; phylum Chloroflexota; class Limnocylindria; order P2-11E; family P2-11E; genus 3-1-20CM-2-70-9. Next base: position 1,121 of record VBDU01000121.1, read on the forward strand.
GTGAGCGCCTGCGGAGGCAAGCTGCTGGAGGTCCGCCCCCATCCCGCACCCGATCTCGAGGACCTCAGATCCTGCGAACCGGTCCGGCCGGAGCGTGCGTAGGAGCCACGGAGCGTACCGCCCGTAACGGTTCTGGTCAGTCAGATCGAAGAACTCAGGGGAGCCCTCCTCCGAACCCACACCCGCCTCGGAACCACATGGTCGACCGCTCCAATGCGCGATCGCGCCGGCCCGGGCGTCCATGAGCCGAGGCTACAACAGCTCCGGTCCGACAGTTTGGACGCGAATGATCGTGAGGATCACGTGGCCACGTTCCGGTGGCGCCACGCAAGAGCACAGACCATGACGAACAGGATGAAGTACGTGGCCGACAATCCTGCCGCCGCGCCCGGGGCGCCGAGCACCGGGGCGAGGATGACATTGAGGGTGACGAGAACGACCAACGCGGCAGCCCAGACCGCGATCAGCAACCGCGGGAGGCCCACGGCCCCCAAGAATTGGGAGACGATGGTCGTCGCGCTCACGAACACGACCCCAGGCAACATGACAAGGAGCACGGGAACGGCTGGCGCGAAAGCGCGCCCGTACAGCGCCGCAACGAACGGCGCAGCGACCAGCGCCGCTACGACACACGCGGCACCGACGATCGCCGTGACGACCGTCAAAGAGCCAAGCATCGATCTCCACCGGCGGGTCGCGTTGCGAACGAGATCCGGAAACAGCACCACACCGACCGACGACGGAAAGATCACCAACACGTCGGCGATCTGCGCCGCGATCGAGTAATAGCCGACCTCGGCCGGGCCCGCGGCGGCCTGCAGAAGAAACACATTGCCACGAAGCACGAGGTACCCGAGCAGCGTGATGAGAAAGGCTTTGGCCGCGTACCGAAATCCCGCCGCGAATGCAGCCTGGTCGAACGCGAGCGATCCGCGCGGCCCTGGGGCGAGCGCGATCAGCACCGCGCCTGCGGCGAGCACCCAGCCGATCAGGCCCGCGGCGAGAAAACCGGCGATCCCAAGGCTGAAGGCCGCGGCGACCGCTATGAGGAGGAGCACGACGAGGTTGGCCATGCCCTCGACGAGGTTGAAGGCGGCGATTCGCCCAACGCCCACGAGGAGATTCGTGCCGAGCAGATAGAACATGCTGGGGGGCGCGAGGGCGACGCCCAATAGGAGGAGGACACCGGAAACGGTCGGGAACACGTTCAGCAAGATGAGGATCGCGGCGATCACGGCCCCCGCGCCCCCGGCCGCAAGGGAGACCCATAGGCTGT
>VBDU01000119.1 GCA_005883625.1 Chloroflexota bacterium
CAGGCCGCCCTGCGGCTCGGCTCGTCGACCGTGATCCCGGACGCGCGCCTTGTGTACCGGACCGCCGGCTACGAGCTCACGGCGTTCATCGAGATCGACCTCGGGACCGAAGGAACACGGTTCTTCGCGCGCAAGGTCGAGCGCTACCTCGACCTGTACGTCAGTGGGGACTGGCGGTCGTATCTGTCGGTCTGGCCGCTCGTCCTCACGGTGACGCCGCAGCAGTCGCGCGCGCGCGCCCTGCGGCTCGCCACGGAGAGCGTGCTCGAGGCACACGGGTACGGCGAGGCCGGCCCGATCCAATTCGACTTCGCAGCGGTCGGCGACGTCACGGGCTCGAACGGGCGGCTTGGCAGCGTCTGGCAGGTCGCGGGGAGATCCGGGGTGCACCCGCCCGACGACCCAGCGGGTGAAGAGCCGCTTCCAGATTCCGCAGCGCGCCAGGCCGAAGGGTCGAAGTGATTCGAAGCGTGCGGTCCAGGGTGCGCTGGAGATGACGCGGCTTCGCCGGTGGTCCGAGACCGCATCCGCAGCCGAATGGGATTTGCTCTGGATGTCGCGGCCGCGCTCGCGCAGAATGTTCGCGGTCCTGCCCGCTGCGTGGAAGGAGACAGTCCATGCAGCATCGTTCCTTACCAACAGAACAGCGTCGCAGCCAGTGGACGGACATGCGCGACGGCCGTAGCCCGCTCGCCGGCGTCGTCGAGAGCTTCCTCCTCGATCGGGCCGACCTCTCCGATCGCACCCGCACCAACTACGCCATCCAGCTCAGGGACTTCGCCCAGTGGGTCGAGAGGCGAACGAGGCGACCAGCAAAGGTCGCCGACGTGAGCCCCGACACCGTCAACGATTTCGTGAGGCACCGCGAGCACCACGGCGAGCGCAAGCCCGAGGGATCGCGGCATCAGGCACGCAACGCCTGCGTCGCGCTCAAGTCCCTCGCGAAGTTCCTCGCCGTCCGCGGCATCTGGCACGACACGGGCGCGTCGGCGCTCCGCCATGTGCGCATCCCGCAGTCCGACGTCGTCCGCCGGCACCTCCAGGACGATGAGGCCCGCCGCGTCGTCGCCGCGGCGGCAGGCGGCCCGCAGGGCCGCCGCGACCGAACGCTCGCCGTGCTCCTCCTGGGCACGGGCCTGCGGCTCAAGGAGGTCGCGAATCTCAAGCTCGCGGACCTCGACCTCGCCGAGGGTGTGCTCCTGGTCCGTGCGGAAGGCACGAAGGGGCGCCCGGGAAGGCGCCGCGAGCGCGAGGTGACGCTCCCGCCGGAAGTGATCCGCGAGCTCGACCGCTATCTGCGCGACGTGCGCAAGGGGCGCCTCGATCCGGAGGCGCTCGTCTTCACCGACCGGACGGGGTCGCCGCTCACGCACAGCGGCATCGCGCAGATCTTCCGCCGCTTGAAGCGCTGGACCGGCATCGACGCGCTCAGCGTCCACGCGCTGCGCACACCTGGGCCCGCGCTTCCGCCGTGTCGGCTCGGGCGACCTCTTCGACCTCCAGGAGGAAGGCGCTGGTCGGACCTGCGGATGGTCCGCCGCTACGCGACGGGCCGCCCGCGGGAGGAGCGCCGGCGCGCACCCAGCCCCTTGAGCGGGCTCCTCGACCGACCGACAGGAAGACGCTCGTCGCCGCAGGTAGCAGCTTTGCGGACCCTGCGGAGCGCGTAGCCAAGGGGCCACCAGAGCCGCATCGTCATTGATCGAACTCGCGATCCGGGTGGGCAACGCTGGACTGAGCCACGGCATCGTCGGCAGCGGGTAGAGCCGAACGTTGCGGCCCGCGGCGATGAGCGCGTCGGCGATGCCCTCGAGCCGGCCGAGCTGCGTCGCGAAGTAGTCGAGGCGCTCGTCGTCGCGCTCGTCCGCCGGCCAGTTCCCCGCCCCGTGGCGCGCGACCATGTGCCAGAGCTGGAAGTAGTCGCGAGAGAGGTCGTCCGCGCGCTCGGTGAGCTGCACGTCGTAGCGGCAGCGCGCGAGCCCGAGACTCGCGACTTCGAACGACGCCAGACGGCCGAGGGCCGCGAGGAAGTCGGCGCGCAGGCGCCGTGCCTGCTCGCTCGCCGGATCGGCGCGCGAACGGCGGTAGGTGCGGCCGCGGGCCTTCGCCTGGATGGTGAGCTCGCGGTGGCGCTCGTCGAGCCGCTTCCGGAAGCGCTCGCCGCGCACCGCGGTCGTCGCCCATACGACGGGAGCACGAGGTGCCATGACTGTGGCGATTATCCTGCGGTGCATCCACGCGACAAGACCTTTTCGCGGCGACCGTGACGTGCGACAATGAATGATGCGTCTCTGATCGACGACCTCCTGACATCCGCTCGGACCATCGCGGTCGTTGGCTACTCCGAGCGCCCCGATCGACCCAGCAACTCGGTGTCTCGTTACCTCCGCGCCCACGGCTATCGCGTGATCCCGGTGAACCCGCAGCTCAGAGGCGCGGCCGTCGAAGGCGAGCGCTCCTACGATCGCCTGGCCGACATCCCCGCCGACGTCAACGTGGACCTCGTCGACGTGTTCCGTCGCGGCGAGTTCCTCGACGCCGTCGTCGACGACGCGATCGCGGCGGGATCGCAAGCGATCTGGTTCCAGCTCGGGCTCGGCAACGAAGAGGCAGCCCGTCGCGCGGAAGCCGCCGGGATGCGCGTGGTGTGGGATCGCTGCACCGCGATCGAGCATCGCCGCTTGGAGCGCGAGCGACGCGTGCGGGCCGGGGCCACGTAACGAGAGCGCGCTAGAAGCGGCTCCGTGGCGTGAGCTCGATCTCCTTCGACGGATCCTCGCCCGCCGCGACGCGCGCCCAGAACGGATCGAGCTCGATCCGCGAGTTCGTCGAGCGCAGGAGGCCGAGGAGCGGCGCGAACTCGCGGAGCCGGTAGGGCTTCGTGTTCACCTTGACGGTCGTGTCGCGTCCGCGCGCGACGAAGTGCGGCGCTGAGACGCCGGAGTGCGCGCCGGGGTAGCGCTTCGCGTCGATCCGCTGGATCGCGCCGAGAGGAACGCGGTCGACGCTCGTCCCGAAGTTCGTCCGGTACACGAGCTCGTCGCCTTCGATGGCGACCCGCGTGAAGTACGCGTAGTTCACGACGATGAGCGCGTTCACCGCGAGGAGCGCGAGCCCGATGAGGACCATCGTCGTGTCCGGCGCGCTCGCGCCGACCACGAGGATGCCGACCCCGACGAGGGGGAACAACGTGTACGAAGGCCAGATGAGCGCGAGGTCCGGGCGCACAGGCGTCACATCGCGAGTCTAGGTCGAGGAGGTCTTCGTCTCCGGCGTCGGGCCGACGAGCTTCCAGCCGCTTTGCCATGGCCAGCCGTGCTGCATCTGCAGCGCGATGTTGAGGATCGCGAGCGCCTCGAGGGCGCGCGCCATGGCGAGTGGACCCGCGTCGATCGGCCGGAAGCCGATCGATCGCGCGAGCTCGAGTGTCTTCGCCTTCGCCTCCGGGTCGTCTGCCGCGACGAATCCGTCGAGCGGCATGCCATCGACCTTCGGATCTGCGTGACGCGACGCGAACGCATAGTTGAACGCCTTTGCGACCTTCGCCTTCGGTGCCTTCGACTGGATCTGCTCGGCGGCGGACTCGCCGTCGACCGACTCGGCGATGGCGGGCCGCTTCATGCGGTTGGTGACGTCGATGAGGACCTTGCCGGCGAGCGCGTCACCGAGCTGCGTGATGACGTCGTCGACGGCGACGTACGGTACCGCGAGGATCAGCGAGCGCCCCGCCGACGTTCCCGGAACCGATGATGGCGATGTTCATCTGCTGCCCCCTCGTCGTCTCAATGGCGCAAAAACGCCTCGCTGAGGCTGGTTATTCCGTTCGGGCCGCGGTGGCACGGTGGTTGCGCGCTCGTTTGGTATGGCACGGCGTCGTGCAACCGGCTCCCACCCGCGATTGTGGCTCGGTCAAAAACGGACCGGTGGCATCACCCACGTCTTCTCGCGCCTCGCGAACCGGTTATCCGAGATCGCGGGCAACCACTGGACGTTCGTGGTCGCTGTGCTCGTGATCGTCGTGTGGGCACTGACCGGACCCATCTTCGGCTTCTCGGATTCCTGGCAGCTGTGGATAAATTCCGCCACGACGCTCGTCACATTCCTCATGGTGTTCATCATCCAGAACACCCAGAACCGCGACGCCAAGGCGATGCAGTTGAAGCTCGACGAGCTCCTGCGCGCCGTTCCGCAGGCGCGAAAGGCCTTCATGGACGTCGAGGACGAGGATCTTGCCGAGATCGTGCGCGAGAAGGACATCGTCGACGCGGAAGAGCCGTACCCGCCGAAGGACAAGGCGCAGAACGGCCGACAGAAGGGGAAAACAGCCCCGCGTTAGCGCCCGTCGCCATTTTTGACGACAGCGTTCGGTCACTTTTGACGACAGCCGAGCGCTATGCACGGAGCGGCGATCGTGCGTAGATGTGCGGATGGGCAAAGGCTGGGCGAAGGGGCTTACGGCGGCGACGGATCCTCGCGTCGCGCGGGCCGCCGCAGCGCATCGAGGGCAGCAGTACGAGCGGCGCACTCCATTCGAGCAATGCCGCTGGCAGCGTGCCAGCCGTACCACATTGCCGCTGGAGTGGTCGGACTCGATGGCCTACATCGTCGGCTTGACCGCGACCGACGGCTGCCTCGTCAGCGGGAGAAGAGCAATCAATTTCAAGTCACGCGATCGGGACCTTGTCGAGACATACCTTCGTGTTCTCGGTCGCACCAATGCCATCCGAGCGGAGCCCACGAGAGCCGGAGGCGTCGTCTTCTCTACGCAGTTCCACGACTCGACGTTGTATGAATGGTTTCGCTCAGTCGGACTTACGCCGCGGAAGAGCCTGACCCTCGGTGGCTTCGACGTTCCCGAAGCCCAACTGTTTCCACTGATACGTGGCTTGCTCGATGGAGACGGAAGCATCATCAACGCGGTCTACCGCGCCGACACCGGTCGCCGGAACGACTACTACTAGGAGTACCTCGTCACGACCTTCAATTCAGCGAGCCGCGTGCATCTCGAGTGGATCGCTGAGCGCATCGCCCGGGCGACCGGGCTCGCCAGCAAGGTCCAGGAAGTCAGGAGGCGCATCGCTCGGCCAGATCGACGCCCCTACTTACGCTGCGATACGGAAAGCGCGCGTCACTCATCCTCTTGCCGTCGCTCTATCCCCCGGGTTCGCCATGTTTGGTCCGCAAGCGCGC
>VBDU01000100.1 GCA_005883625.1 Chloroflexota bacterium
GTGCCCCGTCGGTAGCAGCGCGGGGCGTTGTGGCTACGGAGTCGCGACGCCACGCTGTCTCAACATCTGAGCGGAAAGACCGGACTCAAGGTCCGAGATGTTGAAACAGCCGGACTGGCCAGAGACGAACGGGGTTAGCGCGGTCGCGAATAGAAACGAGGTTTGGAGCGTCGGGCTCTAGCCCGCGATCCCCTCCGCCGCGCACTCCGCGGCTCGTCGCTGCAGGAGCTGGCGTTCCCGTACGTTCTGCGTCAACGATGCGGCGCGCTCGAACTCGACGCGCGCCTCCTCAGACCGGCCGAGCTTCCGCAAGAGGTCGCCGCGGACGGCGGGCAGCAGGTGGTACGCCTTGAGCGACGGCTCTGGGACGAGTGCGTCCACGAGATCGAGGCCGGCAGCGGGACCGAACGCCATTCCCACGGCGACCGCGCGGTTCAGCTCAACCACCGGCGAGGGCGCGAGCTGCGCGAGCGCGTCGTAAAGGGCCACGATGCGCGGCCAGTCGGTCTCCGACGCGGTCGCCGCTCGAGCGTGGCACGCGGCGATCGCCGCCTGTAGCGCGTAGGGACCCATTGCGCCCCCGAGCCTCTCGGCGCGCTCGAGTGCCGCCAGGCCCCGGCGGATGAGCAGGCGGTCCCACCGCGCTCGGTCCTGATCGAGCAGGAGGACAGGTTCCCCGGACGGTCCGACGCGAGCGCGCAGACGTGACGCCTGAATCTCCATCAGCGCGGTGAGTCCGTGGACTTCCGGCTCGGTCGGGGCGAGCTCGGCCAGGATGCGGCCCAGACGGAGCGCGTCCTCGCAGAGCGCGGGCCGGACCCAGTCCTCGCCCGCGGTCGCGGAATAGCCCTCGTTGAAGATCAGATAGATCACCTCGAGGACCGAAGCGAGTCGTGCCACGCGCTCGGGCCCGCCCGGGACCTCGAACCTGACGTGCGCTTCGGTAAGGGTCCGCTTCGCGCGGACGATGCGCTGGGCGATGCTCGAGACCGGGACGAGGAACCCCCGTGCGATCTCCTCGGTCGTCAGACCGCCGAGGACGCGAAGGGTGAGCGCGACACGTGCGTCTTTCGAGAGGACCGGATGGCATGCCATGAAGATGAGGCCGAGGAGATCGTCTCCGAACTCCTCGTCGATCGCGGTGTCCACGTCCCTGCCGCCCTGATCCCGCTCGACATCACGTCCGAGCTCTTCGTACTTGCGTTCGAGCGTCTTGCGACGCCGGATCAGATCGGTCGCGCGATGCTTCGCGGTGGCCATCAGCCAGGCGCCCGGCCGCTCTGGCACCCCTGACGTGGGCCATTGCTCGAGCGCGGCAACGAGGCCGTCCTGTGCAAGCTCCTCAGCCGTCCCGATGTCGCCGACGAGGCGAGCCAGCCCGGCGATGAGCCGGGCCGACTCGATCCGCCAGATCGCTTCGATGGCGCGATGCGCGCTCGTGGGTGCCGTCTCGGCGCGGCCTGTGCCCCCGGGCGCGACTCCCTTTCGCGGAGCTATGGTGAGAGCTCCTTCACGCGCCCTCGTGCATCGAGACCTGACGGATCTCGAAGGTCCCGCCGTCGTAGGGTGCCCGCTTGAGCCATTCGATGGCCTCGTCCATCGAGCGCACCTGCCACAGCCAGTACCCGGCCACCAGCTCCTTGGCCTCCGCGAACGGCCCGTCGATCACGGTGCGCTTCTTGCCGTCGAACTGAACACGCTTTCCCTCCGAGCTCGGGGAGAGGCGGCCAGCGGCGACGACCACCCCCGCCTTGACGAGCTCCCCGTTGAACTTCTCGTGCTCCGCCATAGCCTCCGGCGTAGGAGGGGTCGCCGCTTTGTTCTGTTCGCCTTCCTTTGCCAGCACCAGCACACGCATCTCTCTCTCCTCTTCTTGGACTTGACCCGGAGGCTCCTTTGAAGTCCGCGTCCGTTCCGCTTGGGCTCCTCAAGGCCTCATCCATACATCGAATGACGGGCGGCCTTTTCGACATCGTTGCGTCGAGAGACCTCGGCGCTCCGGCCCGCATGAGTCTTCGCTAGGGGATCTGCAACGCCGGGCTCACCGGTCGCAAGCATCCCAGCTCAAGTGATCGCAGGCGGTGCCGGCTCGGCGGTCGGGCTCGGCGGTTGCGCTGTCCGCAGCGCCACGAGCAACATTGCGCTGAGGAGCGCGTGGAGTATGGATGCGCTCCCACCCTGTAATGGCAGATGGCCCGCGATGACCTCTCCTCCATTCACCGCCAACGACATGACCTGAGCGGCGAGGTTCCCTCCGAGGAGGGCGCGCGCCGTATCCCCGGTCGCGCCCCGGAGCATCCAGTCGATGACCCCAAGTCCGACGAGCGTCGCACCCGCACCGCGCGAGATCGCGACACCCGCGTCGGGCAGCGCGAGACCGGAGAGTGCGAGGATCGATGCGGGGAAGAGAAGAAGTAGGGTTCCAAAAAGAAGCGACTGCACGGCGGAAATGCTTAGGGCCAGGCGCGGACTCAATGGCGCCAATTATCAGCAAAGCGAACAGAGTCGCGTCAGAGTCAGGCCCGTGATGTTGAAGGAAGCCGGCTGGTTCGAGAGCGAACGCGTGCTCACGACCCAGCTGAGTTGAACAAGCGACCGACGAGGAAGCCGATCGCCGCGGCCCCGAGTCCGATGGCCACCATCTTCAAGCCGCTCCTCCGCCAGTCGCCGACGAGCGTCAGCGCGGAGTAGACGCCGACCGCGAACAGGGCGAGGGCGCTCACCACGATTGCGAGGACCAGCGCCGGCGTCCGGGGCAGAACCATGAACGGGAGCAGCGGGATCAGGTGACCGATCAGCGTGGCGACCGTGATCACGACCGCGGCTCGCAGGACGTCACGCGTCTGCACGGGTTGCAGATGCAGTTCCTCGTCCATCATCGTCGCCAACCAGGTGTCGCGGTTGGCCGTGATCGTGTCGACGACGCTCTCCAGCAGGTTCCCCGTGAAGCCTTTCGCTGCGTAGATGTCGCGAATCTCCTGTCGTTCCGCCTCTGGCATCACGGCGATCTCTTTCGCCTCGCGCGCCCGCTCGGCCTGGTAGTAGTCGCGCTGGGCGATCGACGAGGTGTAGCCGACCGCGCCCATGGAGATCGACTCGGTGATGGCGGCGGCGAGGCCGGCGGCGAGGAGGACGGTGTCCGAACCACCCCCGGCGATCACGCCCAAGATGATGCCGAGGATGTTCACCAAACCGTCCTGGCCGCCGAGGATCACATCACGCAGCCAGTTGGTCTGGCGATGGCCCTCGCGATGTCTCCCTGCCGTGATGGCGGCGCGCTCGGCTGTGGCCCGCACCGCGCGGCCCAGTCGAGTTGCTGAGCGGCGGTCGGAGTCGACGTTCATCGCTGACCTCGCTTCTGACCTGCCATTGCTGTGTCCGGGCTAAGGTATCCGGGACGCATGTCGGACGAGGTCGCAAGCCACCTCAGCGAGGTCATCCACTCGATGGGCGGGTTCCTGGCCGCGATCATGGATCCCGAGATCGCCCGTCACGCCGCCGATCCGGCGGCGTCCAACTTCATCGCCGGCAACCCGCAGGAGCTGGCATCGCCCGAGTATGTCCGTGCCCTGCAGCGCTGGGCCGAGCCAAAGGACAAGGACTGGTTCGGGTACAAGATGCCCCACCGCCCGGCGCTGGTCGCGGCGGCTGAAGGCTTGAGCGAGGAGCTCGGGCTGACCTTCGACGCCGATGACATCCTGCTCGCACGCGGTGCCCACGGAGGCCTCGCGGCGGCGTTGAACGTGGTCGTGGATCCAGGCGACGAGGTGATCTTCATCTCGCCGCCATGGTTCTTCTACGAGGCCCTGATCCTCGGCGCACGCGGAAGGCCGGTGAAGATACGGGTCAAGGCGCGTGACTTCGACCTCGATGTCGATGCGATCGCGGCGGCGATCAGCCCACGGACCCGCGCGGTGCTGATCAACACCCCGCACAACCCGACCGGGCGAATTTTTTCGGAGGAGACACTCGGTGCGCTGGCGTCGGCGCTGGAGGATGCTTCGGCGCGCAACGGTCGCCCGATCTACCTCATCTCCGACGAGGCGTACAGCCGCATCCTCTTCGACGGCAACCGGATGATCACCCCAGGCGCCTCTTACGCACGCAGCCTGCTGATCCACACCTACAGCAAGACGACACTGGCCCCGGGACAACGCCTCGGCTATGTCGCGCTCGCGCCCGGGATGCCCGGCCGCGACCAGGTGCGGCAGGCCTTCATGGTCGCGGGATTCTCGACGGGCAACATGCTTCCCGACGCGATCATGCAGTACGCGCTCCCCGAGATCGACGCCATGTCGATCGACCTCCACCACCTGCAGCGCAAGCGCGACCGGGTGGTGGACGCGCTCCGCGAGATGGGCTACGAGGTGCAATCGCCGCAGGCCACCTTCTACTTGCTGCCGAAGGCGCCGATCGAGGACGACATGCTGTTCGCCCGCACGCTCGCAGCGCAGAAGGTCCTGGTCCTTCCCGGGACGGCGGTGGACATGCCTGGATACTTCCGGATCTCGCTCACGGCCACCGACGTGATGATCGATAGGGCGCTGCCGGTTTTCGCGGAGGTCATATCGAATCTGGCTGCCGGGGTTCCTCGCTAGCTAGGAACGGACCTTCAGAGGAAGCGCGTGGGGCACGCCACCACGCCTGCTACTAGTTGCGCTGCCCAGACCAGAATTGGCCACTGACACAGGAGGACATCCATGCTGACAACAAAGCCGAAGTTCGCAAAGAAGTCACTCGTCCTCGCGGCCTCATTCGTGCTTCTTGCCGCGACCCTGCCCACGACAGGTGCGGCCAGCGAGGGGCCCGCGGTCATCGCGACCATCAGCCTGGGGCCGAACGCGGATGCCACAGCGTTCGCTCTGGCAGTCAATCCGAACACGAACAAGACCTACGTGACTCCGGGATTAGAGCCGCTTGGTTGCGAGTCGCACATCGTCTCGGTCATAGATAACCGAACGAACACGGTGTTGGCACCCATCACGGTGGGCCTTAGCCCATTTGGCGTCGCCGTAAACCCGAAGACGAACAAGATCTATGTCGCGAATGCCGGGGGCGCTATTTGCACCGACGAGTCATCGAACACCGTTTCCGTCATCGAGGGTTCAACCGACGCGGTGCAAAAGACGATCACCTTGAACCGCATCGGTCCGGCCTTCATCGCCGTCAATTCGAAGACGAACAAGCTCTACGTCACGATGACCGGCGGATGCTGCACCGATGGCAATGCGGTCGCCGTCATAGATGGGTCGACAGACACGGTTTTGGGTTACATCGACGTTGACCTCAACCCGTTCATGGTGGCTGTCGATTCGCGCACAAATCTCGTTTACGTGACGCACGGTGGTCAAGACAAGATCACAGTGATTGACGGGTCGACAGACACGGTCAAAGCGACGTTCTCGATCGGCAGCGAGGCGCGAGAAATCGCCTTTGATTCAAACGGAAGGTTCCTCTACGTGGCCGCTCGAAGCACCAATCAGCTGGCCGTCGTTGACGCCAGGACCAACACTGTGGTGCAGACCATCCGCGTAGGCCGTCGTCCCCATGGGGTGCTGTTCAATCCCGAGAACGGCAGGATCTACGTCACCAACCGCGGCAGCTGCGATTCGACGCCTGGCACGGTCTCCGTGATCGACAGCGATACGCGGACCGTGGTGGCGACCGTCCAAGTGGGTTCCTGTCCGCGCTTTCTCGATCGCAACCCACGCACGGGCCTGGTGTACGTGCCCAATGCGTTTACTAGTCGGTCTGTGTCGGTGATACGAGACGAAAATTAGCGGCGTCGCAGTGGGAAGTGACGCGAAGGCCGGGCACATCGCCCGGCCTTCTCGCAGCTCGCCACTTGGACAGCGAGGGCGGACGCTGCGGGCTCTCGACCGCAAAGGCCCGTGCCGGTCGAGATCGGCGAGCGCGCGAGGTCACCGCGACGCGGCTGCTCGATACGGTCCCGGATGGGGATGCCGTATGGCTCGGCTAGTGTGGCGCCCTCATCGAGACACCGCTCCGCGGGAGGAAGATCGTGTCCGTCATCGACTGGCTGCTCGACTCGGACCCGGCGATCCGCTGGCAGGCGATGCGCGACCTGACCGATGCGCCGGCCGACGAGGTCGCCGCGGAGCGTGCACGCGTTGCCACCGAAGGCTGGGGCGCGCGCCTCTTGGCTCTCCGGCAGGAGGATGGGCTGTGGCACACCGGCACGTCGGATTCGGAGTGGCCGTCGCTGCTCGCCCTGTTGATGCTCCGCGACATGGGCCTCGACGCTTCGAGCGAGGAGGCGCGGAACGCGATCGCCCTCGTCCGCGACAACGCGACGTGGCACTCCCGGGGCCCCTGGCACGGCACGCCAGTGTTCGCGGGCGAGGTCGAGCCGTGCATCAACGGACGCGTCGTGGCGGTCGGCTCGTACTTCGGCCAGGACGTGACAGGCATCGTCCAGCGGCTGCTCGGCGAGCAGATGGCCGATGGCGGGTGGAACTGCGAGCAGGAGAACGGCTCGACCCGCGGATCGTTCCACACGACGATCAACGTCCTCGAGGGCCTTCTGGAGCACGAGCGCACGACCGGCGCCTCGGCCGAGGTGACCGCGGCCCTTCAGCGAGGGCAGGAATACCTGCTCGAACGCCGGATGCTGCGCCGGCTGTCGAACGGCGAGCTGATCGATACGGCCTTCACGCTGTTCTCGTTCCCGACCGGCTGGCACTACGACGCGTTGCGCGGGCTCGATTACTTGCGCGCAGCGGGCGCGACGCCCGATGCGCGCGTGGCCGAGGCCATCGACCTAGTCCGCGCCAAGCGTGACGCTGAAGGCCGATTGCCGCTCGAGAACCCGCACGAGAGCGAGATGGTCGACGCCCGCGTCCGCGATCTCGAGCTCGACATGGACGAGCGCGAAGGCCGACCCAGCCGCTGGAACACCCTACGCGCGCTTCGGGTGCTTCGCTGGGCAGGATCGGGCGCTGGTCCGTGGCCTCGCGGTGGGATCGGGAGACCCTAGCGCTCGGCCAGCTCGCGTCGAGCGGTCGCGACGGTGGCGAGGATCTCTACGATGAGCTCCGCGCGCGTCGCGAATGCCGCTATCTTCGGCGGGACGAGCTCGTACTCGAGCGCGATGTCGCGTATGCGATCCAGATCGAGCGCCCGTAGCCGAGCCGCGAGGAGACGCTCGCCCCGCGCGTCGACCTCGAACGGATCGAGAACCGCCCGTCGCGGCACCGGCGAAAGCGGCGATGCGAGCCCCGTTGATCCGTCAGCCGCGCGCGACCTCGCGCGCTTGAAAGCACCCTCGAGATAGGCTGGGCCAACGCCGGCGGCCCAGTACCGGAACGCTTGCTCGTTGGACTGCCTCGTCTCGATGTCCGTCCTCAGTCGCTCATCCCCGGCGAGATCGACGAACTCGATCCAGCCCTCCCACCTGCCATCCGAACGGGCGCGTCCGATGGCCCACGCGCGATAGCGCTTTGCGACAAGACTCTCGAGCACATCCGCGTACTCGTGCGTGACCGTCTTATCGGTCATGCCGTGTAGATCGTGTCGCCCGAAGGAGTGCCGTATTTGACGGCGCGCATGGCGCCGCCGCGGTCACGAAAGAGCGGCAAGGCCGAGCCACATTCGCGCCAGAACCACTCCGGCCCTCGCTCGCTCGGTCGGACCGCAACGTCGTGCGGACAGAGAGCTGATATCCGTTTCACGGCCCAGAGTCTGCGCGTCGAGGCGGGTTGCCGGTATCCGGGAAATGAAGGGGGCCCAGGAAAATCCGGGGATCTCGCATGGCAATCCTTCTGCACGACTCCCCCCGTGCATCTCTCACCGCGCGAGACCGAGATCCTTCGCTACGTCGCGGCAGGACATACGACGAAAGAGGTGGCCGCCGCGCTGAACATTGCGGAGAGCACCGCCGAGTGGCACATCTCGAACGTCCTTGTGAAGCTCGGAGCCGCCAGCCGAGCAGAAGCGGTCGCCATCGGATTGCGTCAGGGTCTTCTCGAGCCGGAGGGGCGACCTCCGCGGAGATCCGCGCCCGATTTGGCGACCAGGCAGGCGCATCCCGCTCGCACCTGGCGGGACGACCGGGTCATCCATTTCGATGTGCTCGGACTGCATCTCGGAGAGGTCAGGATCGGTCGCGGCCGCAGAGATCTTGCGCACACGAAGAAAGCGCGGTCGAACGGCGCGCGGCCGCTCGAGTAAGATGTCGCGCCTCCGCACGCGTCTCGAGCCGCTGGGCCTCCAAGACCTGCGCTGGCGCTGCGACCCGGCGACCCTTGGCTTCGAAACGACCGACGAGGTGCGGCCGCTCGACGGCTTCGTCGGTCAGGAGCGTGGCGTCAGCGCGATCGAACTCGCGCTTCGCATCAGCGAGCCCGATTACAACGTTGTCGTCGCCGGCGCTGCCGGCACCGGCCGCACCAGCGTCACGCTCGACCTCCTTCGGAAGGCTGCCGTGGCGCGGCCGGCAAGCTCGGATTGGTGCTACCTCCACAGCTTTCGTGAGCCCGACCGGCCGATCGCGGTCGAGCTGCCGGCCGGCAAGGGCCCTGAGCTGGCGGCCGATCTCCATGAGCTGATCGAACAATGTCGAGCTGACCTACCGAGTCTCATCGATCCTGATGACGGGAAGCACGCGCTCCCGGACATAGCAATGCTCGCGGTCGGACAGCGGCTCGCGGCTTTGCGGACGAAGTACGCTCCGATTCCAGGCGTCGTTAGACACATCGACGCGATCCAAGAGAACCTCAGCCAGCGCGTCAAATCTTCCCGTGCGGCCGAGGCGCGGAGCGGCGCAGGCGCGCTCGGACCGCCGATCTGGACCCGCTTTGAAGCCAACGTGTTCGTCACGCAGGACCCCGCGGCGGGCGCTCCGGTTGTCTGCGAGCCGAACCCGACGTTCCCGAACCTCGTCGGTCGGATCGACTACCGCCCTTCGCCCGTCGGGATGGATGCCGACTTCAGGTCCATGCGCGCCGGGGCCATTCAGCGGGCGAACGGTGGGTACCTCGTCATGAACGCGCGGGACCTGCTCGCCAACCGGTCGGCATACGGCGCGCTCAAGCGCGCACTGCGCGAGGGCGCGGTGACGGTCGAGAGCCCGCCGGACGAGAACGCCGCATTGCCCGTCGCCGCGCTCCGGCCCGAACCGATCCCGCTGCGGATTCGCGTGGAGCTCATCGGCGATCCCGGGCTGTACACGCTGCTCCGAAACCGTGACGAGGGCGTCGCGCGGCTCTTCACGGTGAAGGCCGAGTTCACCCCATCCGTGGACCGGACCGCGCCCGCAATCCAGGCCTACGCATCCTTCATCGCGAGGAGCGTCCGTACGCACGGTCTGTTGCGCTTCTCCGCCGATGCGGTGGCGCGTGTCATCGAGGAGGGAGCTGGTCTTGCGGAGGACCGCGATCGCCTCACGGCGCAGCTCGGCCTCGTCAAAGACCTCCTTGTCGAGTCGGATGCGACAGCGCGCGCACGTGCGCAGCAGACGGTCCGCGCGGTCGACGTGGCCGAGGCGCTCGACGCGCGTGGCCGCCGCAGCGACCTCATCGAAGAGGAGCTGCAGCGGCTGATCGATCAAGGCGTGGTCGCGATCGAGACGGATTCGAAGGTCGTCGGGCAGGTGAATGGCCTTGCGGTCCGCGAGCTGGGCGACTACGCCTTCGCCCGTCCGACGCGGATCACCGCGCGCACCGGGCCCGGGTTCGAAGGTGTCCTGGACATCGAGCGGCAGACCCACCTCTCGGGACCGAGCCACACCAAGGGCGTGCTCACGCTCGAGGGCTACCTCCTGGGGAAATACGGACAGCGGCAACCGCTCGCGCTCACCGCGCGGCTGACCTTCGAGCAGACGTACGGGGGCGTTGACGGCGATAGTGCCTCCAGCCCCGAGCTGTACGCGGTGCTCTCGAGCCTCGGGGAGGTCCCCATCGACCAGGGCATCGCGGTCACCGGATCCGTCGATCAGCGCGGCGACGTTCAGGCGATCGGCGGAGTGAACGAGAAGGTCGAGGGTCACTTCGTCGTGTGCAAGGCGCGGGGTCTCACCGGACACCAGGGAGTGATCATCCCGAAGGCGAACGTTCGCAATCTCATGCTCGACCCGGAAGTGATCGACGCCGTCGCCGCGGGGAAGTTCCACGTGTGGGCGGTCACGAGCATCGACGAAGGCATCGAGCTGCTGACCGGCGTGCCGGCGGGCCAGGCGCAGAACGACGGTACGTACCCGCCGGAGAGCGTCCATGGCCGGGTGCAAGGCCGGTTGGCCGCATACGCCGAAAACCTCGAGCGCTACGGGCGACCGCCTCAGTCTTCGCCGAACGGTCGTTCTCGGATCGCGAAGACGCGTCGACCGGCGAGGTGAAGGAGAAGGCGAGAGCGATGGGTGCGAAGTTCCTTGGCCCCGCGCAGCTCGTTGCCTGGGTCGTCGCGGGCTTACTGGCTGCGGTCACCGCGCTCGCCTTCGTGCAGTGCTCGGCGATCTTGCCCAAGGTGGGCGGCACGTACGCCTATACCCGCGAGGCCTTCGGCCCGCTCGCGGGATTCCTCGCGGGCTGGGCGCTGTATCTCGGCGAGTGGGTGGCGCTGCCGGTATTCCCACTGGCGTTCGCGAATTACCTCGCGTACCTCATCGGCGATTCGCCCGCCGTGAGCGTGATCGTCAAGCTGCTCCTCATCGGCGTGGTCACCGTGGTGAACATCCGGGGCATCCAGACGGGCGCGCGGCTCAACGATGCGCTCACGGTGGCGAAGCTCGTTCCGCTTGGCGTTCTCGTCGCCGTCGGCCTTGCGTTCCTCGCGACCCACTCGGCCCAGGCCGCCGAGCGCGTCACGCCGTTCGCGCCACTGGGCTGGGGCGGTCTCGGCTCGGCCGTCCTTCTCATCTTCTGGGCGTATGCGGGATACGAGCTGGCGGTGCTTCCCGCGGGCGAGGTGCGCGAGCCGCAGCGGACGCTCCCGCGCGGTCTCGTCCTGGGTATGGCGATCGCGACGATCTTCTACCTGCTCACCGCGGCGACCGTGGTCATCGCTCTTCCCACCGAGGCCGCCCAAGCGTCGCAGCGCCCGCTCGCCGATGCGCTCGCGAGTCTTCTCCCAAGCCTCGGCCTGCCCGCTGTGATCGGCGGTGCGGTGATGAGCGCCGGAGCGCTGGTGTCGATCGTGGGCGTCTACGACGTGTTCACGCTGAGCCTCGCCCGCCTGAGCTACGCGATGGCCAGGGATGGCCTCTTCCCTGCGCCCTTCGCGAAGATCCACCCGCGTTTCCACACCCCGTACCTCGGTATCGGCTTCCAAGCGCTATGCGCCCTCGTCGGGTCGCTGCTCTTCGACCTACGCAGCTTGATCGCGATCTCCGTCTTCTTCCTCGGACTCTGCTACCTGGCGACAGCCGCCTCCGCACTTCGGCTGGTGCAGCGCGAGCCGGAGCGTCGCCTGCTCGTCCCGGCGCTGCGGCCCGCCCTCGCCCTCGCGGCGCTGGCCGGCGTTTACTTGAGCCTGCAGGCGCCGCTGCCGCTTCTCGGGCTCGGGGCATTCGCGATGCTCGTCGGTCTGGCCGCATATCTACTACGGCGCACCGATTGGCGCGAGAGAAGCAAGCTCTTCGCACGTGCTGAAGACGATGAGCGCCGCCTAGCGCAGTGGGCGGCGCAGCGAGAGCGATGGCTTGTGGACTGGGCGGTGCGAGGCGATGTCCAGCGCTGAAAGTGTTTCGCTCGCCACGTCCCTCCGCCTGGTCGGCCTTCACGTCGTTCCTGAAGACCGCTCAGACCGTGAGGTCGGGGCTTCGAAGGAGCAGAGAGGCCGGTCGACTCAGCTGCCGCCAAGCGAGGAGGCCGGCAACGCCGACGAGCGGCATCACGGCGGAGACGACGAAGGCTGTGCCGAGCCCGGATACCGCGGCGATCTGCCCCGAGACGAACGAGCCGGTGATGACGCCGAAGTCGGTAAAGGCCCAGAACGTCGCCATCGCCGTGCCTCGCTCGGCCGGCCCGGCGAGGTCGATCGCAAGTGCCTGTAGCGCGGGCTGGGCGGTCGCG
>VBDU01000071.1 GCA_005883625.1 Chloroflexota bacterium
TTCCCGAAGAAGGGCACGATCGCCGTCGGCAGCGACGCCGACATCGTCGTCTGGGACCCCCGCTCCACGACGACGCTCTCCGCGAAGACCCACCACATGCGCGTCGACTACAACCCGTATGAGGGGCGGAAGGTGAGGGGCAAAGCGTCAACGGTCCTCTCGCGCGGCGAGGTCATCGTGGAAAAAGACACGTTCCTCGGCAGGAAGGGCCGCGGAAGGTTCATCAAGCGCGGTAGTCCGATCCTGCAGCAATGACGACGCCGCCGAATGCTGCGGCAGCTACGGCACGACGTCTGGGCCACCGAGAGGCTCGTCGCCCACTGTCGTCAGCTCAGCACAGCCCAGCTCGAGCTCACCGTGCCCGGGACGTACGGAACGATCCGCCGGACGCTCGCGCACATCGTCACCTCCGATGAGGGTTATCTCACGCGGCTGCTCGGCGCCCTCCTGCACGATCCACCGTTCCGCCTGGATCATGAGGTCACGCTCGACGAGGCCGCGTCGCATCTCGCCCACGTGAAAGACGGCGTCGAGCGGCTCTTTGGCGGCGGCGAGCTCGATGCCGATCGGCTGCTCCTGGATACTCCGCTCCGCCGGCCGGGCGATCCGCGTTTCGAGATGAACGCCTGGGCACCGCTCACGCAGTTCGTGCACCATGGGAGCGACCACCGGGCGCAGATCGGGACGATCCTCGGTGCGAACGGGCTGACGACGCCCGATCTGCAGGTCTGGCCGTACGCGATGGAGCTCGGCGCCAGCCGGGAGGCCAAGGAGACCCGATGACGCCACCGATGCTCCGCCAGCTCCGTCACGACGTCTGGGCGACGGAGCAGCTCCTCGAGCGGTGCCGCGCACTCACCAAGGAGCAGCTCGAGCTCACCGTCCCGGGAACGTATGGCGGCATCCGGCGGACGTTCGTGCACATCGTCGCCGCGGCGGAGCGCTACCTCACGCGGTTCATGAAGATGCCGGAGCCGCTCCTCAGCGAGGACAGGGACGCTGAGGCGACGCTCGACGAGATCGCGGCCCATCTCCCGCATCTCGAGGAGGGTGTCGAGAAGCTCTTCGCCGGACAGGAGTTCGATCCCGACCGCGTCATCCGCGATCCACGCCGGAAGCCGACGGATCCGCCGCTGCTCATCACCGCCTGGGTGCTCGTGACGCAGTTCGCACACCACGGCAGCGACCACCGCGCCCACATCGGGACGATCCTCGGCGCACACGGTCTTGACACCCCGGAGATCGACGTGTGGGCGTACGGCAACGCGAATGACGCCGTGAAAGAGACCACCTAGGGGCACAATCCCGCCGTGATCCTCGACCTCGACGGGGCGGGAGGAAGGGGAGGCAGGGGGCCGCGCCTCCCGTGGGTCCTGCCGCTCGCGGCGGCGGCGGTGGCGCTCGCGCTCATCGCGAGCGTCAACGCGGTCCCGCACGAGACCGCCGTTCAGGAGACTGTCGCACCCGCACGCGTGGAGACGCTGGCGAACCTGCCGCCGGCGCCAAAGGTCAACCTCACCTTGCCCGCCGACGTGGCCGTGCTGACCGCGCGCGCGCAGTACACCGGGGAGACCGGGCTCCTCCGCCCCGGCGCGGCCGTGATGACGTACCGGCTCCGCGACAGCAACGACCTCGTGACCGTGTCGCCGCTGCCCGAGGCGCCTCCGATCAACATGCCGTCGGCGGCCGCGGCGGGCGGGCTCACGGTCCACGGGAACTACGCGCAGGCGCAGAGCGCGATCGGCGCGGTCCCGAACGCGGTGCGCTGGACCGAGCGGGGGATCACGTACCAGATCAGCTCGCGGACGCTCGGTCCGTACTCGCTCGCCGCGATCGCGGAGCTGCTCCGCTAGACACGCGGAACGATCACCGTCTCACGGCGTTGAGATGACGTGATCGTCGAGGAGGCTGCGCCCCCGGCCGAGCCGCCGGCCCTCGTTCGCACGCGTCTCCTTTCCTTGGCCTCGGTCGCGGTCGTATGCGCGCTCTTCGTCCTGTTCGCCCTCCCGCACGATCCGGCGCGCTCCCCGGTGGCGACTCCAGCGCCGTCGCCCGAGCCGAGCCGTGTGGTAGCGGCGCCCGCGCGCGTGCCGCCGGGCTTCTTGCTGGGGCCGCAGGGCTGTCCGGCCCAGTCGGTCCTCGTCGTGCGTGTTCCTCCGGGGCAGTCAGTGACCCTCGCGACGCCCGCGCCACGGGTCCTCACGTGCGTTCCCGGCATGGCGACGGATCCGCGCTCTTCTCGGGAGTGGACCCAGTCCACGATCGCCGCGCCCTAAGTCGCGGCGCGGCCTAGTCTTTTCGCGTGGGGACCGATCCTCTCGCGACCTTCCATCCCGCGACCCGAGCGTGGTTCGAGGCCACGTTCGCGGCGCCGACGCGCGCGCAGGAGCTCGCGTGGCCGGCGATCGTCGCGGGCGAGTCCGCCCTGGTGCTCGCCCCGACGGGATCCGGGAAGACCCTCGCCGCGTTCCTTGCCGCCATCGATCGGCTGATGTTCGCGCCCGCTCCGGCGAAGCCGGCGACGCGGATCGTGTACGTCTCGCCGCTCAAGGCGCTCGCCGTCGACATCGAGCGCAATCTCCGCGCGCCACTCGTCGGCATCACGCGGCAGGCGCAGCGCCTCGGCGTGCCCTACCGCGAGCCGACCGTCGCGATCCGCACCGGCGACACCCCCTCCCGCGAGCGCGCCCGCTTCCAGCGCGAGCCCGCCGACATCTTCATCACGACACCGGAATCGCTCTACCTCGTGCTCACGAGCCTGGCGCGCGAAGCGTTGCGGCGCGTGGAGACGGTGATCGTGGACGAGATCCACGCCGTCGTGCCCACGAAGCGCGGCTCCCATCTCGCGCTGAGCCTCGAGCGACTCGAAGCGATCCGCGGCCCGGACGCTCGTCCGCTGCAGCGGATCGGGCTGTCGGCCACCCAGCGGCCGCTCGACGAGATCGCCCGGTTCCTCGGCGGCCTCGACGACACGGGATCGCCGCGGCCCGTGCGCGTGCTCGACGCCGGGCGGCGCAAGGCGCTCGAGCTGCGCGTCGAGGTGCCGGTCGAGGACATGGCGCGCCTGGGCGAGCCCGCGGAGATCCCGAGCGGTCCCGTCACGGCGGTGCAGCGCTCCTCGATCTGGCCAGCGATCCATCCACGGCTGCTCGAGCTGATCCGCGCGCACCGCTCGACCTTGATCTTCGTGAATTCGCGACGCCTCGCGGAGCGGCTCGCCGCGGCGCTGAACGAGCTCGCCGGCGAGGAGCTCGTACACGCGCACCACGGTTCGATCGCGCGCGAGCAGCGCCTCCGCATCGAGGACGACCTCAAGTCGGGCCGGCTCCCCGCGCTCGTCGCGACGAGCTCGCTCGAGCTCGGCATCGACATGGGGGCGATCGACCTCGTCATCCAGGTGGAATCGCCCCCCTCGGTCGCGAGCGGGATGCAGCGCATCGGCCGCGCCGGCCACCGCATCGACGAGCCCTCGACCGGCGTCATCGTCCCCAAATATCGCGGCGACCTGCTCGCGTGCGCCGCGATCACCGAGGGCATGCAGGCCGGGGCCGTCGAGCCGCTGCGGTATCCGCGCAATCCGCTCGACATCGTCGCGCAGCAGGTCGTCGCGATGGCGAGCATGGACGACTGGCCGGTCGACGACCTCGAGCGCGTGGTGCACCGCGCGGCGCCATTCGCCGAGCTGCCGCGCAGCGCCTTCGAAGGCGTCCTCGACATGCTCTCTGGGCGCTATCCGTCGGACGAGTTCGCCGAGCTCCGGCCGCGTGTCGTGTGGGACCGCACGGCGGGCGTCGTGCGCTCGCGCGAGGGCGCCAAGGTGGTCGCGATCAGCAACGGCGGCACCATTCCGGATCGCGGCCTCTACGGGGTGTTCCTGGCGGGCGCGGAGAAGGGGAAGGGCCGCGTGGGCGAGCTCGACGAGGAGATGGTCTTCGAGACCAAGGAGGGAGACGTCTTCCTGCTCGGCGCGTCGAGCTGGCGCGTGGAGGAGATCACGCAGGACCGCGTCCTCGTGTCGCCGGCGCCCGGCGTGCCGGGCCGCATGCCGTTCTGGCACGGCGAGAACCCGGGGCGGCCGCTCGAGTTCGGCAAGGCCATCGGGGCGCTCGCGCGGCGCATGCGCTCGCTCACGCCGGAGGACGCCACGGCGGAGCTCGTCGGCAAGCACGCGCTCGCCGAAGGCGCCGCGCGAAACCTCCTTCAGTACCTGCATGAGCAGGAGGCGGCGACGGGCGCGGTCCCCGACGACCGCACGATCGTCATCGAGCGCTATCTCGACGACATGGGCGACTGGCGCGTCTGCATCCTCAGCCACTTCGGTGCGCCGGTGCACGCGCCGTGGGCGATGGCGATCGGCGCGCTGGTGCGCGAGCGCGACGCCGACGAGCCCGACATCCTCTGGACGAACGACGGCATCGTCGTCAGGTTCCCGGCGACCGATCAGCCGCCGCCGGTCGAGCTTCTCCTTCCCGACCCCGACACGGTGAGCGAGCTCGTGCAGCGCTCGCTCTCCGTCGGCGGCGGCGGGGCGCGCGCGGCGAATCTTGGCGCGCCGACGACGGCGCTCTTCGCCGCGCGCTTCCGCGAGAACGCGGCGCGCGCGCTCCTGCTGCCGCGGCGACGTCCCGGTCAGCGCGCGCCGCTGTGGCAGCAGCGCAAGCGGTCCGCGGATCTTCTCGCCGTCGCGAGCCGCTACGAGGCGTTTCCGATCGTCCTCGAGACCTACCGCGAGGTCCTCCAGGACGTCTTCGACATGCCCGGGCTCGTCGAGCTCCTCGCCGGCATCCGCTCGCGGAAGATCCGCGTCGTCACCGTCGACACGCGCACGCCGTCGCCGTTCGCCGCGTCGCTCCTCTTCAACTACGTCGCGAACTTCATGTACGAAGGCGACGCGCCGCTCGCGGAGCTGCGGGCGCAGGCCCTCACGGTCGATCCGGCCCAGCTGCGCGCCCTGCTCGGCGAGGTCGAGCTGCGCGAGCTCCTCGACCCCGACGCCGTCAGCGAGCTCGAGCTCTCCCTCCAGCACCTCACGCGTGAGCGCGCCGCGCGACACCCCGATGGCGTCCACGAGATGCTCCTTCGGCTCGGCGACCTCACGCGCGAGGAGATCGCGGCGCGGTCCGCCGATCCGGTCGCCGCCGACGATCACATCGGCGCGCTCGTCAGCGAGCGTCGCGCCATCGAGATCCGCATCGCCGGCGACGCGCGGTTCATCGCGGCCGAGGATGCCGGACGCTACCGCGACGCGCTCGGCGTCGGCCTGCCGCTCGGCCTGCCCGACGCGTTCCTCGAGGGCGACGTCGATCCGCTCACGTCGCTCCTTCGCCGCTACGCCCGGACGCACGGCCCGTTCGCGGCCGCGGACGCGGGACGCCGGTTCGGCGTTCCGGCCGGGCCGGCGCTGGAGGCGCTCCGCCGCCTCGCGGCGGCGGGGACTGTCGTCGAGGGGCAGTTCCGCCCCGGCACGAGCGGCACCGATTGGTGCGACACGGGCGTGCTGCGCACGCTGCGGGGGCGCTCGCTCGCGCGTCTGCGACGCGAGGTCGAGCCGGTCGAGCAGGACGCGCTCGGCCGCTTCGCCGTCGCCTGGCACGGGATCGACACGCCCCAGCGCGGGCAGCCCGCGCTGCTCGACGCCATCGCGAAGCTCGAGGGTGCCTTCGCGCCGGCGTCGGACCTCGAGTCGCGGATCCTCCCTGCGCGCGTGAAGGGATACGACCCGCGTGACCTCGACGCCCTTCTCGCTTCGGGCGAGGTGATGTGGATGGGCGGCGGCGCGCTCGGCCCGAAAGACGGCAAGGTCGCGCTCTACCTCGCGGAGCACTTCCCGCTCCTGCGGCCGGCGCAGGAGACCCTGCCGGACCGGCCGATCCACGACCGTCTGCGCGAGGTGCTGGCCGCGCGTGGCGCGTCGTTCTTCCCGCAGCTGCTCGCCGCGGCGCGCGGTGGCTTCGCGCCCGAGCTCGGCGACGCCCTCTGGGATCTCGTGTGGGCGGGGGAGGTCACGAACGACACCTTCCACGCGGTGCGCGCGCTCATCGCGCCGGTGCGGCGATCGCGTCGCGTCGCGGCCGGTCGAGGTCTCCGCGACGACGTCGCCGGACGCTGGTCGCTGACCGCGGCGGCAGGCGACGCGCCGGCCACGCCGACCGAGCGCGCGACCGCCCAGGTCCGCGCGCTGCTCGACCGCCACGGCCTGGTGACGCGCGAGACCGTGCGGGCGGAGACGTTCGGCGGCGGCTTCGCGGCGGCGTACGGGATCCTCAAGGCGATGGAGGACGCCGGCCGCGCACGCCGCGGCTACTTCGTCGCGGGCTGCGGGGCCGCGCAGTTCGCGCTTCCCGGCGCCGTCGATCGTCTGCGGGCGGTCCGCGAGCGCCCCGAGGAGCCGCATGCGACGGTGCTCGCGGCGACCGATCCGGCGAATCCGTATGGCGCCGCGCTCGGCTGGCCCGATCGTCCCGAGGGCCGCCGGCCGATGCGCGCCGCAGGCGCGCTCGTCGTCCTCGTCGACGGCGCGCTCGCCGGGTGGCTCGGCCGCGGCGAGGAGCACCTGCTCACGTTCGCGCGCGAGGAGGCCGACGCGGAGCGGACGCACGGCGCGCTCGCCCGCGCGCTCGCCGCGGAGGTCGGGCCGGACGGGCAGCGCACCCTCTTCATCGAGACGGTCGACGGCTCGCCGGTGGACGAGACGCCCATCGCGGAGGCGCTCCGCGAGGCCGGCTTCGCGCGGACGCCGCGCGGATATCTGCGGCGCGTGAGCCGTGCCTGAGGGCGACACGATCTTTCGCGCGGCGACCGTCCTGCGCCGCGCGCTCGCCGGCCGCACCGTCACCGAGCTCACCCTCATCGCGCCGAAAACCTCGCTCGCGGCGTCCCGGCGCACGGTCGTCGGCGGCACGGTGAAGGCCGTCGAGTCGAACGGGAAGCATCTGCTCATCACGTTCACGACCGACGGCGAGGACGTCGTCCTGCACACGCACATGAAGATGACGGGGATGTGGCATGTGTACCGGCCCGGCGAGCGCTGGTGGCACGCCCCGTCAAAGGCCCGCGTCGTCGTCCGCACCGACGCGTACGTCGCCGTGTGCTTCACGCCGCCGATCGTCGAGCTGTTCGCGGCCGGCGAGGCCGCGCTCCATCCGCTGCTGCCGGCGCTCGGGCCCGACGTCATCGCCGACGGGATCGGCAACGAGTACAAGAACGAGGTCCTCTTCCTCACCAGCGTGTGGCCGTGGACGAAAGTGCGCGACCTGGACGACCGGACGCTCGAGACGATCCTCGTGACCGCGCGCGATCTCATGCGTCGCAACCGCGACGGCGGCGCGCGCCGCACGCGGTTCGTGCTCGATCGGAGCCAGCGCGTCTGGGTGCAGGAGCGCACCGACCGGCCCTGCTACCGGTGCGGCACGCCGATCGAGCGCGGCTATCACCCCGGCGAGTTCCGCAAGAGCTGGTATTGCCCGAGCTGCCAAAAGGCGCCGCGAACGGAGGCTGCGACGCCGGCGTGAGAGCGATCGGCCAGCTCGACCGGTTGGTCCGACCAAGAAGAAGCCCCCGATCGCTCGGGGGCCCCCTTTCTCTCGAGTGGCTAGCTAGCTCCTAGTCGTCGTCGTCCTGGTCTTCGACATCGCCGTCGTGGCCGCGGTCCTCACCGTGGTGCTTGTCCCCGCGCGCGAAATGGCTGACGCACTGGCCTTGATTGCGGAAGGGGCCGGGCGCCGACGTGATGTTCCGCCAGCCGCCGTGCTTGCACTGACCGAACTTCCCCTGGTTCCCTTGGTTCCCCTCGTTCTTCGGCTCGAAGGTGAAGGTCGTGCTGTTGATCATGACGTTGTCGACGAGGACCGTCTGGGTCGCGCCGCCGAAGAACGAGCTCGAGTCGGTGATGAGCTGGACGCCGGTGACGGCGTGCGTCCCGTATCTCGCCAGCGCGAGGGCCCAGGGGTCGTAGAACGTTCCGCCGGCCAGGTTGCTCGTGTCGACGAAGCTCGTCGGCGTGAGCAGGTCGCCGGTGTTGCTCCAGAGGTTCGGCGGGCAGCCGGTGTAGCTCGGCGGCGGCCCGAGGTAGACGTTGATGGTCGACCCGTCGATGTCGATCACAAAGCGCGGCGAACGGCCGCCGCAGCTGCTGGCGGTGAACATGTAGTCCGTCGACAGGTTCTGGTAGTCGTTCAACGTCGTCCCCGCGGGGATCGCGAAGTCGATGCCGCCGAACACCATGCCACCGGCGGTAGACCGTAGCTGCGCCGCAGTCTGCGAGCTCTGGCCGGGCGAGACGAGGGTCGCGTCGCCGAACAGGGTGAAGTTCGAGGCGGCCGAGGCTCCGGAGCCCTGGACGAGCGACAGCGCGAGCAGGACCACGCAGCCGACCGCGATCTGGACGAGCTTCACGGACATCCCCCTCTGTGTGATCTGCGGGACTAACGGTGGACGAGGGGACGCGTAACGGCCGCCAAGCCCTCTATCGAGCGGTCCGCGGTCGGCCGAGTCAGCGCGAAGGGAAGGCGCGAACGAGGGTCCCCACCGCGAAGAAGCCGTAGCGCTCTCGCTCGAGGCGCTCGAGGCGCCAGCCAAGCGGCGCGGCCCAGCGCACGATGTCCTCGGCCGGGCGCAGGACGGCGATCCAGGGCTTCTGGTCGCGGTTCACGAGGACCTCGCGCAGCAGCGTCGGATCGCTGTGGCCCTCCATCATCGTGAAGACCCAGCGCGAGCCGGGATGCGACGCGCGCGTGCCCGCCGCCAGCACCTTCCGGAACTCCTCGGGCTCGGTGAGGATGTCGAAGAACCCCGAGGTCACGAGGACGTCGATCCCGCCGACCGGCCAGGTCGCGTCGTCGAACGCGTTCGCGTACGCGAAGCGGATGTCGGTGCGGCCTTCGCTCCGCGCGCGGTCGTTGCCCTGAGCGACCTCGTCGGGCGAGTGGTCGCCCGCCCAGATGGTCGCGCCGTTCGGCGAGAGCGCGAAGAGATACGACCCCTGGCCCGCCGCGGTGTCGAAGAGCGTGGGATGGTCGTACCCCGCCAGCGCGTCACGGAGCTGCGCGACGAGGACGTCGCGGCGGAGGCGCGCCGCCTTCCAGACGGGGTGATCGAGGTAGGCGCGGTCCATGAGCGCGCCGAGCGGCGTGATGCCGCTTGCCTTCTTGCGGTAGACGTAGTCGAGCGTGCGGCCGGAGTCGAACCCGGTCTCCCAGCCGAGCCGGATGCCGTCCGAGAGCCGTCCGAGCGTGCGCATGCCAAGCCGTAGTCCCGTGTATTTGATGTCCATGGGCGGGAACTCTGCCCCGCGCTGTGGACGCCCGCTGTGTCCGTGCCGACGTTTGCCAAGTGTCCCCACCGACCATGCCGCAGGGTCGCGCTTCGGACGGCTGCTGTTGGCACCGCCCGAGGTCTCGTTCGGCCGAAGAGCGGCAGGCGTCGTGCTTCTCGTATCCGGGGCGCTCCTACCCCTAGGGGCGGCCGATGCGCGGATCCAAACACTGTTCTGGCCCGCCATCGCAGTGCGTCCTGCCGGTGTCCTGATGATGCCCGGGCGGCGCTACTAGCTCGACTACGCCGCTTTCTTGAGCTCGGCGACCACCTTGCCGACGGCCTCCTTCGCGTCGCCGAACAGCATCGCGGTCTTGGGGTCGAGGTAGAGGTCGTTGTCGATGCCGGCGAAGCCGGGCTTCATCGAGCGCTTGATGACGATCACGTTCTGCGCTTTGTCGACGTCGAGGATGGGCATGCCGTAGATCGGCGAGCCGGGGTTCGAGCGAGCGGCGGGGTTCGTGACGTCGTTCGCGCCGATGACGAGCGCCACGTCCGCGCGCGGGAATTCGGGGTTGATCTGCTCCATGTCGAAGAGCTTCTCGTACGGGACGTTCGCCTCGGCGAGGAGCACGTTCATGTGCCCCGGCATCCGCCCGGCCACGGGATGTATCGCGTAACGCACGTTGATGCCCTTGCTCTCGAGGACGTCCGCGAGCTCGCGCACGTTGTGCTGCGCCTGCGCGACCGCGAGGCCGTACCCGGGGACCACGATGACGTTCTGCGCGTAGCCGAGGAGGATCGCGGCGTCCTCGGCGCTGATGGAGCGGATCGACCGGCCGTCGTCGGCGCCGGCGGCCGCGGTCACGCCAGCGGTCGTGGCCGCGCCGAACGCGCCGAAGAGGACGTTCCCGAGCGAGCGGTTCATGGCCTTCGACATGAGCCGCGTGAGGATCGTGCCCGATGCGCCGACCAGCGTCCCGGCGACGATGAGGAGCTGGTTCGACAGGGTGAAGCCGGCCATGGCGACGGCGAGTCCGGTGTACGCGTTGAGGAGCGAGATGACGACCGGCATGTCCGCGCCGCCGATCGGCATGACGAGCGCGACGCCGAAGACGAGCGCGACGATCGCGATCGCGACGAGGAAAGCGCCCGGAGCGACAGCGAAGACGCCGGTACGGCCCGACAGGAGGATCGCGGCCGCGAGCAGGACCATCGCGAGCACGAGCAGTCCGGTGACGGCCTGCTGCCCCGGATAGCGGAACGCCCGCGGTGTGATGACGCCCTGCAGCTTGCCGAACGCGATCCCGCTCCCCGAGAACGACACCGCACCGATGATCAGACCAAGGAACGTGGCGATCGTGGGTCCGAGCTCGACCGGGTAGCCCTGGAAGGAGCGAGCGAACTCGAGGAACGCCACGAGCGCTGCCGCGCCGCCGCCGGCACCGTTGAAGAGCGCGACCATCTGTGGCATCGCCGTCATCTTCACGACGCGTGCGCCATAGAAGCCGGCGACTCCGCCAACGGCGATGCCCCCGAGGATCACCGGGATACCGCCTTGGACCTCGCGCGCGAAGAACGTCGCGACGACGGCGACGAGCATGCCCGCCGCGGCAATGCGGTTCCCCTGGACGGCCGTCGTCGGCGACGACAGCCCCTTGAGTCCGAGGACGAACGTCACCGCCGCGAGGAGGTAGGCGACCGGGATGAGCTGCTCGACGGTCACGTGGTTCGTGGGGGGTTCGAGGGGGGCTTGGCCCCCCTCGACCGTTGCTTGAACATCGCGAGCATCCGGTCGGTCACGACGAAACCGCCGACCACGTTCGCCGTGCCGAGGACGACGGCGAGGAACCCGAGCACGACGCCCAGCGGGCCGGGGATCGCGCTCGCGACGAGCATCGCGCCGACGATGACGATGCCGTGGATCGCGTTCGCGCCGGACATGAGCGGGGTGTGCAGGGTCGAGGGCACCTTCGAGATGACCTCGAACCCGACGAAGATCGCGAGGATGAAGACGTAGGCGGCGACGACTGCCTCCGCGGTCATGCGGACCTCGCGGGGGCCGGGGGCCGAAGCCCCCCGACATCGAGGGCCTTCTTCGTCGCCTCGTGGACGACCTCGCCGTCCTTCGTGATGACCGTGCCCTTCACGACGTCGTCGTTCATGTCGACGTTCAGCGTGCCGTCCTTGGCGAGCATGAGGCCGAGCAGGCTCGCGACGTTCCGCGAGTACATCTGGCTCGCGTGATACGGCATCGTGGACGGGAGGTTCGTCGTGCCGTCGATCCGCACGCCGTCCACGACGCTGACCTCGCCGGGTCGCGTGAGCTCGCAGTTGCCGCCCGTCTCCGCGGCCAGGTCGACAATGACGGACCCCGGCCGCATCGACCGCACCATATCCGCCGTGATCAGCTTCGGCGCGGGGCGGCCGGGGATGGCCGCGGTCGTGATGACGATGTCGTTCTCCTTCACCGCCTTGGCGAGGAGCTCGACCTCCTTGCGGTGGGCTTCTTCGGAGAGCTCCTTCGCGTAGCCGCCGGTGCCCTCGCCGGTCTCGCCCAGGTCGACCTCGAGGAACTTCGCGCCCAATGACTGGACCTGCTCCTTCACGATCGGGCGCGTGTCGAAGGCCTCGACCACGGCACCGAGCCGGCGGGCCGTCGCGATCGCCTGCAAGCCGGCGACGCCCGCGCCGATGACGAACGCCTTCGCCGGCGCGATCGTGCCCGCCGCGGTCGTGAGCATGGGGAAGAACTTCGGCAGCGCCGCCGCGGCGACGACCACGGCCTTGTAGCCGGCGACGGTCGCCTGCGAGCTGAGCGCGTCCATCGGCTGCGCCCGCGTGATGCGCGGGATCGCGTCCATCGAGAGCGCTGTGACGCGACGGCGGGCGAGCTCGCGCACGAGGTCGTGTTGCGTGAGGGGCTGGAGGAACGCGATCAGGACCGTACCCTCGTGCAGGCGCGCGAGCTCGTCGTCGGACGGCTTCTGCACCTTCACGACGAGCTCCGCCGCGTAGGGGTCGCCGATCGTCGCGCCGGCGTCCGCGTAGAGGCGATCCGGGAAGCTCGAGGCCTCGCCCGCGCCGCGCTCGACCACGACCGTGTTCCCGCTCTTCGCGAGCCGTGAGACGGTCTCGGGGACGAGGGCGACGCGCCGTTCGCCGGGGGTGGTCTCTTTGGGGACGCCGATCTTCATCTCACGCCGCGACGAGCTGCTCGAGGCGGGGGCGGACCTCGGTCGCGAGGCGTTCGATGGTCTCGATGTCGAATGGCTCCGCGAACGTGACGATGAATCCCTTGATGCCGACCCTCGCGTAGGCGCCGATCTTCTCGGCGATCTCGTCGGCGGATCCGACGAACGCCTCCTGCGGCGAGCTCTGGCCGTGGTGCTTCTGGACGCGCTCGAGGTGGCGCCGGCCTTCCGTCGGGTCGTCGCGGATGACGCACCAGCGGCCCGCCCAGGCCTCGACCTCGTCGGGATCGCGCCCGACGTCGACGCAGTGCTGGCGCAGGACCGCGACCTTGTGCTCCATCTGCGGCACGGGCCCGAAGCCGTGCCACATGTCCGCGTAGCGCGCCGCCGTGCGCAGCGTCCGCTTCTCGCCGCCGCCCCCGATCAAGATCGGGAGCCGTTTCTGGATCGGCCGCACCAGGACCTCGGCGTTCGTCAGCTCGTAGTAGCGGCCGGAGTAGGTGACCCGCTCGCCGTCCACGAGCTTGCGGATGATCCGCGCGCCCTCGGCGAAGCGGCGCGAGCGCTCGCCGGGCGTGCCCAGGTCGATCCCGTACGCGTTGTGCTCGGCCGCGTTCCAGGCGGCACCGATGCCGAGGATCGCGCGGCCGTTCGAGATGTGGTCGAGCGTCGTCGCCATGTTCGCGAGCACCGCCGGATTCCGGTGCGTGATGCCTGAGACGAGGCACCCGACGCGAACGTTCTGCGTGATCGCGGCGTATGCGGGCTGCAGCTGCCAGCCCTCGAAGTTCGGACGATGCGTGTCCCCGTTGATCGCGTAGAAGTGATCCCAGACCCAGAGCGAGTCGAACCTGAGGCGATCGACGAGGAGCGCGGTCTCTTGCAGGCGCTCCCAGCTGGTGTTCTGCGGCCAGAGGTTGATCCCGATCTTCATGGATGCGCGTCTCCAGTATCTACACTTTCGCGGTGCTCCGCGCCGCGCGCGGCCCGCTGTCGTTCCTCGTCCTCGCGTCCGCCCTCGCGTTGGTGTGGGAGGTTGTGAAGCTGCTCGGCGGAGAGCAGACCGATGCCTGGACCCCTCCGTTCCGCTGGAAGATCGCGAGCGACCTGAACATGCCGCACGTCTGGGATATCGCCGCAGCGTTCGCCGAGCCGGCGCAGCGGAACGGCCCGCCGCTCGGGCTCGTGCTGGTCGATGCCGCGATCTTCACGTTCCGCGAGGCATTCGGCGGGTTCGTGATCGGCGCCGTGCTCGGGCTCGCCCTGGCCATCGTGTTCGTCCACTCGGGCATCCTCGAGCGCGCGCTCGTCCCGTACGTCGTCGCCTCGCAGACCGTACCGATCATCGCGATCGCGCCGGTCGTGGTCATCTGGCTGCAGGCGGGGTGGCTGTCCGTCGCGGTGATCTCGGCGTACCTCACGTTCTTCCCGGTGACGATCGCCGGGCTCCGCGGCCTGCGCTCCCCGGATCCGCGCGCGCTGGAGCTCATGCGCTCCTACGCGGCGTCACCACGCGACGTGCTCGTGAAGGTGCGCATGCCCGCCGCCGCGCCATATCTTTTCGCGGCCCTCAAGGTGGCCGCGACCGCGAGCGTCGTCGGCGCGATCATCGGCGAGCTGCCGTCGGGCATCCGTGACGGGCTCGGCGGCGCGATCCTCAACTTCAACCAGTACTACATCTCGGGCCCGCCGAAGCTGTGGGCGGCGATCATCGTCGCCGCGGTCGTCGGTATCGGCTTCTTCGCCATCGTGCGCGTTGCCGAGGCCATCTTCCTCGCCGGGCGGCTCGGAAGAGTGGAGACATGACCGGTGCGGTCGTGCGCATGCGGGCCGTCCAGAAGGTCTTCGGCGGCGGCGCCGATCAGACCCACGCGCTCGACGCGATCGACCTCGAGATCCCCAAGGGCGCGTTCGTCTCGCTCATCGGACCATCCGGCTGCGGGAAGTCGACGCTGCTCCGCCTCATCGGCGATCTCACCCAGGCGACCGGCGGGACGATCGAGGTAAACGGCAAGAGCGCGCACCGCGCGCGCCTCGACCGCGACTACGGGATCGTCTTCCAGTCGCCGGTGCTCTTCGACTGGCGGACCGTCGAGCGAAACGTGGAGCTGCCACTCGAAATGAGCGCGATCGACAGGCGGGCGCGCGCCGAACGAGCGCGTGCGATGCTCGCGCTCGTCGAGCTGTCGGGGTCCGAGAAGCGCTATCCCTGGCAGCTGTCGGGCGGCATGCAGCAGCGTGTGGCCATCGCCCGTGCCCTCAGCTTCGAGCCGGCGCTCCTCCTCATGGACGAGCCGTTCGGCGCGCTCGACGAGATGACCCGCGAGCGGCTGAATCTCGAGCTGCTCGGGATCTGGCGCAAGACCGGCACGACCATCGTGTTCGTCACGCACAGCATCCCCGAGGCGGTCTTCCTCTCGACACGCGTCGTGGTCATGTCGGCGCGTCCCGGGCGCATCATCGACGTGGTCGAGGTGGACCTCCCGCAGCCGCGGAACGACCTCACGCGCGAGGACGAGCGCTACTTCGCGTTCGTGACGCGGGTGCGCGAGCGCCTGCGCGGCGGTGACTCCGCCCAGGTCGCGGCGAAGACGCGTGCGGCGGCGATGTGAGCGCTCGCCTTCGGTACTACGGACCCGCGGTGCTCGTCTTCGTGGGCGTCCTCGTGCTGTGGGAGATCGTCGTGAGCGTGTTCGGGATCCAGCAGTTCCTCCTCCCGCGTCCGAGCGCGATCGCCGCCGCGTTCGCCGAGCGGTTCGACGAGCTGATCACCGTGGGGCGGAACACGCTCGTCGAGGCCGTCGGCGGCCTGCTCATCGGGGGCGTCGCCGCGCTCGCGTTCGCCTTCGCGACCGCGCGGTGGGCGACGGCGAGTCGCGCGCTGCTCCCGATCGCGATCGCCGCGAACTCCGTGCCGATCATCGCGTTCGCACCGATCATGAACAACTGGTTCGGCATCCTGAATCCGCTCTCGAAGATGATGGTGGTCGCGGTGCTGGTGTTCTTCCCCATCATGATCAATACGCTGCGGGGGCTGACGCTCGTCGACCAGACCTCGCTCGAGCTCATGCGCTCGTACGCGGCGAGCGAGCGTGCCGTCTTTGCCAAGGTGCGCGTGCCGAACGCGCTCCCGTACATCTTCACCGCGGTGAAAGTGAGCGCGACGCTGTCGCTCATCGGGGCTATCGTCGCCGAATACTTCGGCGGCGCCCAGTCGGTCCTCGGACAGTTCATCATCACCGAGGCCGCGTTCTTCCGTTTTGCGAACGCGTGGGCGGCGATCGTCGTCGCCTCCGCCGTGAGTGTTGCGTTCTTCCTTATCATCCTCGCGATCGAGCGCGTGGCGATCCCGTGGCACGCCTCGGCGCGCACCCGCGACGCCTCGTAGCGCGATCAGTTCTGTCGCGCGAGGGAGGTAACCATGCGAGGTTTCCGTCGTTCTCTGGTGTTCGCGGTCATCACGCTGTCGCTCGCGAGCGCGTGCGCCGGTGGCACGGGTGGGGGTGGTGGCGGTAGCGGGCCGCTCACGAAGGTAAGGCTGCAGCTCCAGTGGGTCGCGCAGTCGCAGTTCGCGGGCTACTACGCCGCTGCCGCGAAGGGCTATTACAAGGACGCGGGCCTCGAGGTCGAGATCAAGCTCGGCGGTCCGGACATCGTGCCGCAGCAGGTCGTCGCGTCCGATGGCGCCGAGTTCGGGATCGCGTGGGTGCCCAAGATGCTCGCGTCGCGCGAGGCCGGCGCCGACCTCGTGAACATCGCGCAGGTCTTCCAGCGCTCCGGCACGCTCGAGGTCTCGTTCAAGGAGAAGAACATCACGGCGCCCGAGCAGTGGAAAGGCAAGAAGGTCGGGACGTGGGGCTTCGGGAACGAGCCCGAGCTCTACGCCGCGATGCGCAAGGTCGGGATCGACCCGAACAAGGCGAGCGACGTCACGATCGTGAAGCAGCCGTTCGACATGTCGCTCCTCCTGAACGGCGAGGTCGATGCGGCGCAGGCCATGATCTACAACGAGTACGCGCAGGTCCTCGAGCAGAAGAACCCGAAGACCGGGAAGCTCTACCAGCCGGACGAGCTCAACGTCATCGACTTCAACAAGGTCGGGACGGCGATGCTGCAGGACCACCTCTTCGCCCGCGACGCGTGGCTCAAGAAGTCCGGGAATGAGGACATCGCGACGCGGTTCCTCCAGGCGTCATTCAAGGGCTGGGTCTTCTGCCGCGACAGCCAGAAAGAGTGCGTCGACATCGTGCTGAAGGCGGGCACGACGCTCGGCAAGGGCCACATGACCTGGCAGCTGAATGAGATCAACGCGCTCATCTGGCCGTCCCCGAGCGGGATCGGCGCGATCGAGAAGGCGTCGTGGGACCAGACCGTGAGCATTTCGACGACGTACCAGATCCTCAAAGGCGCGCCGAGCGGCACGCCGTACCGGACCGACCTCGCGAAGAAGGCGGCCGACGCGCTCAAGGGGCAGGGCGTGGACATCAACGGCGCCAGCTTCAAGAAGGCGGTCGTGGAGGTCACCGCGGGAGGCAACTGAGCACGCGCTTTTTCGCGGACCGATGACCGCCGGGCGCCGAAAGCCTCCGGCGGTCACGTTTCGCGCGGACTAGACTCGCGCCGATGGGCGCCCTCGCCACGAAGAATCAGGGCGATCCCGCCGCGATCGCGAAGGACACCTCCGAGCACGTCCTCGTCTCGTGGTCGGCACAGGCGGGCCTCAAGCCGCTCGTCATCACCGGCGGCCAGGGCTCGTGGCTGCACGCGGGGGAGCGCCGGATCCTCGACTTCTCCTCGGGTCTGATCAATGTGAACCTGGGTCACGGCTACCCGAGCGTGGTCCGCGCGATCCAGGAGCAGGCCGAGAAGGTCTGCTACGTCACGCCGTCGTTCGCCGAGGAAAGCCGCGCGAAGCTCGCGCGCCTCCTTGCCGAAGTGACCCCGGGCGACCTCTCCAAGACGATCTTCACCACCGGCGGGAGCGAGGCGAACGAGCACGCCATCAAGATCGCGCGGCTGTACACGCGGCGGCACAAGATCCTCACGCAGTGGCGCTCGTTCCACGGACAGTCCCAGGGCGCGATGACCCTCGGCGGCGACAACCGCCGCTGGGCCGCGGAGCCGGGCATCACCGGCGTCGTCCACTTCCTCAACCCCGATCCGTACCGCTCGGTGTTCGGCGCGGACGTCGACAAGGCGCTCGCGCATGTCGAAGAGGTCATCTGGTACGAGGGGCCCGAGTACATCGCGGCGATCCTGGTCGAGCCGATCCCCGGAACGTCCGGGGTGCTCGTTCCGCCGGACGGCTACCTCGCTGGCCTACGGGGGCTCTGCGACAAGTACGGGATCCTCCTGATGTTCGACGAGGTGATGACCGGCTTCGGCCGGACCGGCCGGTGGTTCGGTGCCGACCACGAGGGCGTGGTACCCGACGTGATGACGTTCGCGAAGGGCGTGACCTCGGGCTACGTCCCGCTCGGCGGCGCGATCGTGAGCGAGAAGATCGCGAAGTACTTCGACGACCACGTCCTGTGGGTCGGCTCGACCTACAGCGGGCATCCGCTCGCCTGCGCCGCCGGGGCTGCGAGCCTCGCAGCGTATCGCGACGACGGGATCATCGACCGCGGCGCGCGCATGGGCGAGAAGCTCCTCGCCCAGCTGCGGAAGCTCGCCGAGCGGCACCCCTCCGTCGGGGACGTCCGCGGCCGCGGCCTGTTCGCCGCCATCGAGCTGGTCAAGGACCGCGGCACGAAAGAGATGCTCGAGCGCTGGAACGGGCCGACGCAGGCGCTCGCCGGCGCGTTGCGTGCCGCGCTCATGCAGCGCGACGTCTACGTCTTCTGTCGCTGGAACATGCTGTTCATCGCGCCGCCGCTCGTCGTCACCGAGGACGAGCTCGCATTCGGCGTGAAGGCGGTCGACGAGGCGCTCGAGATCGCGGATCGGTACGCCGCCACGGGGAGACTGTCCTAGCCGCTCGCGCTAGGCTCGCGACCGCGGACACGGCCATCACGTTGCGAGAGCCTGGCGCCGCGCGCGCGGCGGGATACGTCTTCGCGGTCGCCGGAGTCCTGGTGGCCGCGGGCCTCGTCCTTCACCCCATCCCCTCCGGCGGGCTCGCCGAGAAGCCCAGCGTGCTCTCGACGACGCCCCTGTGGGGGCCGATCCACGTCGCCATCGCGTTCGGCTTCGTCCTCACGATCCTCGGCGGTCTCCTCGCGCTCGTCGCCGGTGGAGCGCTTACGCGCCGCTGGACGGGGGCGCTCGCGTGGGGAAGCCTCACGGTCGGGATGGTGTTCTTCACCGGCGTTGCCCTGGTGAACGGCTACGTGATGCACGCGTTGAGCCTCCGCGCCGACTCCGCGGAGGGCTCGGCGATCTACGCCGCCTTCGACGATCTGCTGCTCGGCTTCGGCTGGCTCGGGAACCCGCTGTTCCTCTTCGGCCTCAGCCTGCTCGCCTTCACCGAGGTCCGCTCGCGGACGATCGGGCTGCCGCGCTGGGCTGCGCTCTTCGGTCTCGTCTTCGCGCTCGCCTCATGGCTTCGTGGCATCGGGTCCGCGACCGGCCTCTACGTCCTCGAGCCGTTCATCCTCGCGAACATCCCTGCGTTCATCTGGCTCTCGTACTACGGGCTGCGCCTTGCCGCGCTCGGCAAGGCGCAGGGCGGCTAGAACCGGACCGCGCCGATCCGTCGCACGTCGCGCTCGAGCTCCTTCAGCTCTTCGCGGTAGCCGCCGAGGTCGCCGCGCCGGAGCGCGGCGATCGCTCGGTCGTGGTGATCGAACGCCACCGCGTCCCGGCTGTCGTACCCAAAAAAATAGGCCGCCACGTCCACCGCGACGACCGCGCCGATGAAGATGAGGATCTCCACGTCCGCCTCCTTACTTGTTTCCGATAGAACGTGCCGCCGCCCTCCGGCGTGAGGCGCGTTTTTTTCTAACCTTGTTGGGACCTATTGGTGGTGTGGGATTCCTTGACGCGGACACTAGTCCGGACGTATAACCATGTCAAGCGTCTACGGAGGTTAAGTGCGCAACAGTGCACCCGCGCCGGACCACGGCCTCGAGTTCGTCGGAGGCGCCCTTGCGCTCGACTTCACGAACACCGTCGGCGGTACTCACACCGAGCCGACGCATGACCACATCCGGGGCTTTGACGACCTTGTCCGGTTCCTTCTGCTCGCACGGAACGTCTCCGAGGCCGACGCTCGCCGCCTCATGATGCGTGCCCAGCGTCAGCCGGCTGAAGCGCGGAAGGTCGTCGAGCGGGCGGTCGCGCTGCGCGAAGCGATCTGGCGCGTTTTCTCGGCCGTCGCGAACGACGAGACCCCTACGGCCGAGGATGTCGCGCTTCTCCGCAAGGAAGCTTTGCGTGCGGCCTCGCGGGCCGAGCTCGCGGTCGCCGGCGGACACGGCCAGTGGATCTGGCGGGTCGGCGAAGACCTCGAATATCCGGTCGGCGCCCTTGCGCGATCGGCGGTCGAGCTCCTGACGACGGCCGAGGAGCTGAGCCGGCTGCGTGAATGCGCGTCGGAGACGTGCCAGTGGCTCTTCTTGGACCGAAGCAAGAGCAGAACGCGGCGCTGGTGCGACATGCGCGACTGCGGGAACCGCGCAAAAGCGCGGCGGTTCTACGAGCGGACTACGCGAGCGAAGCGGCAGGCACGCTCCTGACGGCCGGGATGATCTTCTCGCCGTAGACCTCGAGGATCCGCTCCTCGTCGCCGCTCATCAGGTAGATGTTGAACTGACGGACACCGAGCGCGGCGAGCTGCCGCAGCTTCGCGATGTGCTCCTGGGGCTCGCCCGTGACGCAGAAACGATCGACGGATTCGTCGTCGACGAATGCCGCGTTCGACGACCCCGATTCCGCGTGGTGCCGGTAGTCGTAGCCGGGCCGGTCGCGCACGTATGCCGTGAGGTCGGCCGGGAGGCCCTGCTCGCCGTAGCGCTTCACGAGGTCGATGACGTGGTTCGACACGAGGGCGGGGAACCAGCGGAGGCGGTCCCGGACCTGCGCCTTCGGCCCGACGTGGGCCGGCGCGGCCACCATCACCGCGACGGCGTTCGGATCGCGGCGCGCCTTGCGCGCGCCCTCGCGTAGCAGGCCGATGCACCAGCCGACGAGGCTCGGATCCGCGATCTGGATGATCGCCCCGTCGGCGATCTTTCCGGTCAGCTCGAGCGCCTTCGGGCCGTAGCCCGCGATCCACACGGGGAGCTTGTGCCGCGGGACCCACTCCATCGTGAGCGCCGTCCCCTCGTACGTGACCGCACGGCCTTCGCAGAGATCGCGGATGACGTTCGTCGCCTCCTCGAGGACCGCGAGCGTCGTCGGCGGCTTCCCGAGGACGCGTCGCGCCGAGTCGCCGCGGCCGATTCCGAGGTCCATGCGGCCGCCGGAGAGCTCCTGCAGGACGGCGAGCGTGCTCGCCGTGACCGACGGCTCGCGCGTGGCCGGGTTCGTCACGCACGTTCCCAGGCGCAGCCGGGAGGTGTTCTGCGCCATGAGCGCGAGCAGCACGTACGGCTCCTTCCAGAGCACGTGGCTGTCGAAGACCCAGCCGTATGCGAAGCCGGATCGCTCCGCGAGCTTCGCCAGCCGGACGACGCGATCGAGCGGATGGTCCGGCTTCAGCGTGAATCCGAAGTCCATGGAGCCGCCGAGTCTAGGTCAGGCGTGCCACTGCGAAGCATGCTCCACACGGATGCGGATCACCGGCGCGTCCCGCAGCGGCATGCGCTCGTACTGCGGATACTTCGCGGCGAGGAGCCCGAGGGCGTGACGGTGGTCCTCACCCTTCGTGAGCATGTCGGCGACGCCGTCGACGCGGACCCAGGCGCAGCGGCTCCAGGCCTCCTCGTAGTGGTCGACGAGGACGCTCACCCGGCCGTTCGTCTCGACGTTCTTCACGCGTCGAAGCTCGTGCCAGTCGTCGACCGACTTCCGCTTCGCGTCGATCGGCGTGTACAGCAAAGGGTGCTCGTAGACGAACACGATGGGCACGACGTGCGGGCGCGCGTACTGGTCGGCGGTCGCGAGGTGCGCGACGCGCCCGCTCGCGAGCAGCTCCCGCGAGCGCGCACTTAGCTTCTCGTTCATGCGCGCGACCGCAGGCGCGGCAGGACCTCCTTCGCGTAGAGGCGCATCGCGCGCTCCTGGTCCCGCCCAGGGAAGTGGAAGACGAGATGCGTGAAGCCCCATTCGAGGTACGGGGCGATCTTCTCGAGGTGCTCGGCGGCGTCGGTCGACACGATGAATCGCGTGTGCGCGCGGTCGGCCGCCGCCTTTGCCCGGCGCTCCATCTCGCGCGGGTCCTCGACGCCGACCTTGTCCTCTGCGGGAAGCGCGAGCGCGGCCCACTCCTTGGTGTCCTCCATCGCGCGCGAGCGGTCCGTGTCGTAGCTCACCTTCATCTCGATGAGCCGCTCGATCGTTGCCGGCCCCTTGCCCGCCTCGCGTGCGGCCTTCTCCATCGCCGGCAGCAGGGTGTCCCGGTAGAGCTCCGCGCCCTTTCCGCTCGTGACGATGATCCCGTCGCCTTCCTTTCCCGCGAATGCCGCGGCCTGCGGGCCGCCCGCCGCGATGAGGATCGGGATGGGCTGCGCGGGCTTGTCGAAGAGCTTGGCCTCCCTGGTCTGGAAGTACTTGCCCTCGAAGGTGACGTAGTCCTCGGACCACATCCGCTTGATGAGCCGGACCGCCTCGCGTAGGCGGCGAAGGCGCTCGCCCGGCTCGGGCCACGCGCTCACCGTGAGCGGCGTCTCGTTCATGGATTCCCCGCTGCCGACGCCGAGGAAGACGCGGCCCGGCGCCAGGAGCGCCACGGTCGCCATGGCCTGCGCCACGATCGCCGGGTGATAGCGGAATGACGGCGTGACGACGCTCGTTCCAATGCGTATGCGCTTCGTGCGTGCGGCGACGGCGCCGAGCCAGGCGAACGAGAAGGGAGCGTGGCCGCCCGTGTCGCGCCAGGGGTGGAAGTGATCGCTGACCACGACGCTGTCGAAGCCGAGCTCTTCGGCGAGGATCGCGAAGTCGAGGAGCTCGCGCGGGCCGAACTGCTCCGCGGAGGCTTTGTAGCCGAGTGTCAGCATGAGGAACATGAAGAGTAAGTCGCGCGAAGTTCCGCGTCCGTTCGCGATGCCGTGGGGCAAAGGCGACATCGTCGAAGAGATCACCGCCGTCGGGCAGTGGCACGAGCCCGCGATCCAGCTCCTGCGCTACGAGGACGGCAGCGAGAGCGTCCGGTTCTGCAGCTACGACCATGGCGGGCGGTTCCAGCGCTCGCCACTCATGCTCGACGCCCGACTGCTCTCCCAGCTCGGCCGATCGCTCGCATCCTCGCCGAGGCTCCGCGCCCATCTCGCGCGGCTCGTCGCGCCGGCGCGGCCCGCGGCAGCGCGGGCGAAGACGCCCCGATGACGCGCGGGCTCACGATCTTCCCCGTCGCGGGGATGCCCGAGGTGCGACCGAAGGACGACCTCGTCGGCCTCGTCATCGCGGCGCTGGCGAAGGCCAAGGAACGGCTCGCCGACGGCGACGTGGTCGTCATCGCCCAGAAGGTCGTGTCGAAGAGCGAAGGCCGCATCGTGAAGCTGGCGGAGGTCGAGCCCTCGGAGCGCGCGAAGACGATGGCCGCCGAGGGGAACAAGGACCCGCGGCAGCTCGAGGTCGTGCTTCGCGAGACCAAGACGATCCTCCGCTGGGAGCGCGGGGTCCTCATCTGCGAGACGCACCACGGGTTCGTCTGCGCCAACGCCGGCGTGGACCGCTCCAACGCGGGCCAGCCCGACGCCGTCGTCCTCCTGCCGCTCGACCCGGACGCATCGGCCGGGCGCATCCGCGATGAGATCGCGCGGCGGGCGAGCGCGCGCGTGGCCGTCGTCGTCACCGACACCTTCGGCCGCGCGTGGCGCGAGGGCCACACGAACGTCGCGATCGGCATCGCCGGCCTGCCGGCGCTGAAGCGCTACATGGGGCAGACCGACCCCGAGGGCTACGAGCTGCGCGTCACCGAGATCGCGGTCGCCGACGAGGTCGCCGGCGCCGCCGAGCTCGTGATGGGCAAGCTCGACCGCTGTCCGGTCGCGATCGTGCGCGGCGTCGCTTTCGCCGAGCCCTCCGAGACCGCGCGCGATTACGTGCGTCCTGCCGCACGAGATCTCTTCCGCTAGCGTCCTCGCGTGGCACTCGAGCCCTGGCAGCGCACGTTCCTCGAGGAGAAGCGGTATGCGGTGCTGGGCACGAGGAATCCGAGCGGGTCGCCCCACCTGACGGCCATGTGGTACCTGCTCGAGGGGGACGAGGTCCTTTTCAACACGGCGGCCGGCCGCGCGAAGCCGCGCAACATCGCCGCCGATCCGCGGGTCAGCTTCATCGTCGTCGACCCGACCGGTTACCCGTTCGTGCGGATAGACGGACGCGTGCGCACGATCGACGATCCGGCGACGACCCAGGCCGACATCCGGCGCATCGCTCAGCGCTACTACGGGGACGAGTCGCGAACGGAGCGCGCGATGCGCGAGAGCTTCTCGACGCAGCACCGCATCAGCTACCGGCTGCCGATCGGCCGCGTGTACGCGGCGCAGCGGTAGATAAAGAGAAGAGCCCGCCTTTCGGCGGGCTCTTCGTTCATCCGGTTCGGCGCGTGTTAGGCGTACCGGCTGCGCGAGGCCGACGGCCGCACCTGCTCGAAGCAGGAGCTGCAGTAGACCGGCTTGTCGCCGCGCGGCTGGAACGGGACGCGAGCCTCGCCACCGCAGTTGCTGCAGGTGGCGGTGAAGAACTCGCGCGGGCCGCCCATGCCGCGGCTCGAATAGCCGCCGCCCATGCCGCCGCCCGAGGCACGACGTGCCGCACGGCACGACGGGCATCGGCCCGGCTCGTTCATGAGACCGCGCGAGGCATAGAACTCCTGCTCGCCGGCCGTCCAGATGAATTCCTGACCGCAGTCTTTGCAGGTCAGGGTCTTGTCAGAGAAGCTCACTTAGAAGCTTCCTCCCTTTTGTTTGTCGCTGACGCTTTGAGCCTCGCCAGGTCTCGGGAGGAAGTGCCTCACTCGCCCGCGTGTTGACTCTCGTCGCCGCTGCCCCTTTGGGGCACATCAAGCCTAGCAGTTAGATCGTCCGTGGGGAAGGTGTTTGCAAAGGCCTCGCCCAGCCACTCGTCGTACCACTCGCCCGAGCGGAAGTACGACCGCGGGAGCAGTCCCATCCGCCGATAGCCGACCTTCTCGTTCGCCCGCCTGCTCCCGCGATTGGCGAGAGCGACCCAGTTATGCACGCGCCGGAGCCGTAGCTCCCTCCACGCAAAGCTCGTCCGCAGCCGCACGGCCTCGCTCGCGATGCCGCGACCGTAGAGATCGTGGCGACCGATGAAGAGCCCGGTCTCTCCGTCGCGACGCACCCAGTCGATGTGGAAGATGCCGGTGAAGCCGACCGGCTCGCCCTCGTACGCGATCGTCCACTGGATCTGCGTCTGACCGTCCGCCGTCTCTTTGAAGCGCTTCTCCTGTTTCTCGGGGGTGAGCTCGCCGAAGCGGGGTCCCATGAAGCGGCTCGCCTCAGGCTGCACCTCCCAGGCGGGGTGGAGCCTGAAATGCTCGAGCGTCGGCGGCACGAGCGCGACGCCGTTCCGACCCTCGAGCCGCGGGCCGAGCATCAGCGGAAGGCCTCCGGCGCGAACGAGGCGTACTCGCGCTCGGTCGCGCCCCACCGCTCTTGCCAGGTCTCCTTGTCCATGACGAGCTGCACCTGGTCGACGTAGGCGCCGTCGCGGTAGTACACGTCGCGGCCGCGCGCGTACTCGGCGTAGCCGAGCCGCTCGGCGATCCGCAGCGCCGCCACGTTGTCCGCGTGGAGGACGAGGTCGGTCCTGCGCAGATCGAGATAGTCGAAGGCGTAACGGTGCAGCGCCAGCGCGGCGTCCGCCCCGTACCCCCTGCGCCACTCCGACGGGTCGATGACGAGCTGCCGGACCTCGAGCCCGACGCCCGAATCCCAGACGCGTCCGACCGCGAGGCCGACAAGACGCCCGTCCGACTCGATCGACCACAGCACCCGCCGCGGTTCCTTCGCGATCTCGGCGAACCGTTCCTTCCACGTCGCGGGCATGGCGGGCTCGAACCACGGTGGATGCGCGCGGCGCACCCTCAGGTCCGCCATCCAGTCGTTGAAGCGCGCGAGGTCCGCCGCGACAGGCAGGCGCAGCGTCGTCTTCTTCCCGCGGATCGTTCCGCCGAGCGCCACGCGGCGAGGATAGGGAGTGGCTCAGCTCCGCGAGATCGGCAACCGCACCGCGAACTCGGCCCCGCCGTCCGCCACGTTTTGTGCGCTGATCGCGCCGCCGTGCGCCTGCGCGATGGCCTGCGCGATGGCGAGCCCCAGGCCCGCGCCGTTCCGCACGGCGTTCTCGCCGCGGTAGAAGCGCTGGAAGAGGCGGACCTGCGCGCCCTCGGGGAGGCCCGAGCCGGCATCGCGAACGCGCAGGATGATCGTGCCGTCGTCGCGCTCGCCGCGGACGCGGACGGTCGCGCCGCGCGGCGAGTGCTTCACCGCGTTGTCCAGGAGGTTGAGGAAGAGCTGCGCGAGCTTGTCGGGATCGCCGCGGACCGACGGGAGCGCGTCCGCGTCGGCGACGTCGAAGCGAACGCCCGCGTCGCGCGCCTGAACGTCGAGCGCGGCGACCGCGCTCGAGAGCAGCCGGGCGGGCGAGACGTCTTCCTGCGCCATCGCCTGAGCGCCGGCCTCGAGCTTCGCGACCTGCAGGAGCCCTTCCACCATGCGCACGAGCCGCCGCGCCTCGCGGTGGATGACCTCGCCGGCTCGCGTGACCGCATCGCCGCGGGCCTCGCCCTCGACGA
Organism: Chloroflexota bacterium; assembly: GCA_005883625.1. GTDB lineage: Bacteria > Chloroflexota > Limnocylindria > P2-11E > P2-11E > 3-1-20CM-2-70-9. The sequence goes on from VBDU01000071.1 coordinate 26,314, forward strand.
TCGCCTGCGCGAAGCCCTGGATCGAGGTGAGGGGTGTCCGCAGCTCGTGCGAGATGTCGGCGAGGAACGCGCGCTCGCTCCCTCGCGCCCGCTGGATCTCGCCCGCCATCTCGTTGAAGGCGGTGCCGAGCTCGGCCACCTCGTTCGGTCCTGACAGCGGCACGCGCGTCTCGTACTCGCCCTTCGCGAATCGTCGCGCCCCGGAGGCCAGCACGCGAAGCGGCCGCGTGATCGTCCGCGAGAGGAGCGCCGCGACGACGAGCGCGAATCCGGCGGAGACGGCGGCGCTGATGAGCAGGGCGGGCAGCAGATCGCGGATGGTGTCCGCGAAGACCGCGCGCGGACGCGCGACGACGATGAAGCCCTGGCCGCCCGCGCCGACGACCGCTCGCAGGAGCTGCTGCCGCACGAAGATCCACTGCTCGTCCTTCTCGGTGAACGTCCCGATATTCGCGGTGTTGACGGGCGGGATCGTGAAGTTGACGAGCGTGCCGTCGCTGTCGACGACGACGCGGCGCTGCGGCGTGATCACGAGGAGCCGGGCGTTCGCGGCGCGCGCCTGCTCGGTGAGCGCCTCGACGATCTCGCGGGGCTGCTGTCCCGAGCGCACGCCGGTCTGGATCGCGGTGAGGAACGGCGCGGAAAGCTCCTCGAGCCGCAGCCTTGTCTGGTCGTTCTCGTAGCGGAGGAGGAGTCCCGCGATCGTGAGCGCGGCGGCCGCGAGGCCGACGAGCACGACGGCGAGGTACGAGAGGAACAGACGCGACGCGACGGTCCGTGGCATCGGCTAGCCCGGCGCGACCAGCTTGTATCCGACGCCCCACACGGTCTCGATCTTCGCGTCGGCGCCGGAGAGCTTGTCGCGTAGCTGCTTCACGTGGACGTCCACGGTCCGCGTCTCGCCCGGATACGCGAAGCCCCACACGTCTTCGAGGAGCCGGTCGCGGGTGAGGACGATGCCGGGCTGTCGGCAGAACGCCTCGAGGAGCTCGAACTCTTTCGCGCGGAGCGTTACCGCACGCTCGGCGACGAAGACCTCGTGGCGCGCCGGATCGACCCGCACGTTCCCGACCTCGAGCGTCCGGCCGCCGCCGGGCATGCCCGCGACGCGGCGAAGGACCGCTCGCACGCGTGCGACGAGCTCCTTTGGGTTGAACGGCTTCGTGAGGTAGTCGTCCATGCCCTGCTCGAGAGCCTCGATCTTCTGCACGTCCTCGGCACGCGCGGTAAGCGCGAGCACCGGCGTGTCCGCGTGCGAGCGGATCTCGCGGAAGAGCTCGAGGCCGTCGGCATCGGGCAGCCCGAGGTCGAGCACGACGAGCGCCGGTTTCACGTCTCCCATGGCCTTGCGGGCCTCGGACGCGGTGCGCGCGTGCTCGACGATGAAATCGGCGTTGCGGAGGTAGAGCGTCACGAGCTCCGCGACCGACGGGTCGTCCTCGATGACGACGATGCGCGCGGTCATGCCCGGAATGCTAAGCGTGGTAGCGTGCCGCACCTGTGAAAGATCCGTTCGTTCTGGGGACGATCCTCGCGCATCCCGACGACGAGACGTTCGGCGTCGGTGGCACGCTGATCAAGTACGCCGACGAGGGCGTCCGCGTGCACAGCCTCTGCCTCACCCAGGGCGACCAGGGCTGGATGGGCGATCCCGAGCGTCCCATCGTGACCCGCGAGCGCCTCGGGGCGATGCGCGCGGCCGAGCTCGCCGAATCGGGACGCCGCATGGGGCTCGCGTCGACCACCTGCCTCACATACCCCGACGGAGCCCTCGCCGGTGTCAGTGGGGACGAAGTGGTGCGGGACATCGTCCGCTGGCTGCGGCGGCTCCGGCCGGACGTGGTCATCACGTGGGGTCCCGACGGCGGCTACGGCCATCCCGACCACGTCGCCGCCGGCGAGCGCGCGCTCAAGGCGATCGAGCTCGCGGGCATCCAGCGACACGAGCCGGCGCTTGGCGCGCACTGGCACGTGCGCCGGTGCTATCGCTTCGTCGCGGCCGCGGACTTCGTCGACGGCATCCGCGAGATCAACAAACAGTTCGCCGACTACATGGAGACCCTCGCGGTGAAGCCGGAGCGCTGGACGAGAGACCGGCTTGGCGCGGCGATCGACATCCGCGAGGTCGTCGAGCGGAAGATCGACGCGATGAAGGCCCACGCGACCCAGGAGCCCGACTACCGCGAGTGGATCGCCTCGCGTGAGAAGATCCCGTGGCTCTTCTCGGAGGAGGTATTCATCCGTGAGTTTCCCGACGCGGGTGGCCCGCCGCTCGAGACAGACCTCTTCGGCGCGCTCCGCGGGATGTCGCCCGGCTCGCTCGCGAAGCGAGCGTGAGAAGGGGGTTGCAGGGGACTTCGCAACACTCGCTCGCGAAGCGAGCGTGAGAAGGGGGGTTGCAGGGGGCACGCCCCCTGCGAGAAATTAGCTGGCGATCGCGAGGCGGATCGGTCCGATGAGCGCGTCCGCGAGCGCGCGCGTGCGCTCCGCCGACGTCTCCATGCGCGGGTCGTAGCGCGTGAGGTAGCTCACCGCGGCGTCGAGGCCCTCGACGACCGGAACGCCCGAGCTCGAGACGTCGCCGAGCTTCGCGCGCGTGAAGACGACGACCCCTTCGATCCGCGTGTTGATGAAGCCGCCCGTCGCGATGTCGCTGCGCACGCGCGTGGCGTTCCAGCGCGCGCGCTTCGACGGCGAGTCGTACAGCGCCCGCGAGCGGGTCCGCGACGACCTGCGATACCAGTGGTCCTGGTAGCAGATCACTTCGCCGGCTTCGCCGCGCGGCTCGACGACGACGACGCCGGGCGGGCCGACGACGACGACCGCGACCTCGGCCTCACCGTCGTCGCGCGGCGCGTAGTGCGAGAGCACGACGTAGTCGCCGGGGAGCCGGCCCTCGAGCTGTTTGGCGACGGCGTCGGCGAGCTCCGACGCGCCGCGCAGGCGGAGTGCCCGTGCGAGCGCGCGGAGCCCGACGCCGAGCGCGGGGAGGGGGACGAGGCTGAATAGGACGCCGACGACGAACGGCGGCACGCCGATGGCGCTCGCGAGCGCGCGCTGGTCGAGCGCGTACGCGAGGGCCGCGGCCGCAAGGCCGAGCGCCGTCCAGAAGAGCCCGCGGCGCAGCGTGCGGCGCCAACGACGTCGCGTCGGCGGCGTGCTGCCGAGCGTGTCCTTCATGAAGTGACCTTCCTCCCGCTCTCGACCGCCGAGACTCCCTCGTGTCGCGCCGTGCGACAAGAGACCCGTTGGTCCTAGCCGGAAGTACTGGTCATCATCGTCGCGATGTCACTCACGTCCGAGATCGCCGAGCAGCCGAAGGTGGTCCGGCGGCTGCTCGAAGAAGGATGGCCCGACGCGAAAGCGCTCGGGCGGGCGCTTGGCAGGATCGAGCACGTCACGCTGGTCGCGCGGGGCTCCTCGGACAACGCCGCCACCTACGGCAAGTACATGTTCGAGAGCGTCGCCGCGATCGTGACCGCGCTCGCCGCGCCGTCGCTCGTCACGCGCTACGACGCGGCCCCCGCGTTCGGCCGCGGGGCGGTCATCGGCATCTCGCAGTCCGGCGCCTCGCCCGACGTCGCGGCGGTCGTGCGGGAAGGCCGGCGCGCGGGCGCGGTGACGATCGCCCTGACCAACAGCCCGCGATCGCGCCTCGCACGGACGGCCGAGCACGTGTTCGCGCTGCGCGCGGGACGCGAGCGTGCCGTCGCGGCGACGAAGACGTACACCGCGACCTGCGTCGCGCTCGCGCTCCTTGCCGCGGCGACCGCGGAGGCACGCGGGCGGAGCGCGCTGTCGCTCGCGGGATTGCCGGAGGCGGTCGACGAGGCCGTGGCGATGTCGTCCGACGCGGCGCGCCTGGCGAGGCGGATCGGCCGCGCCGACGCGATCGTCGTCCTCGGCCGCGGGTACCAGTTCGCCGCCGCGCTCGAGGCCTCGCTGAAGATCAAGGAGCTCGCACGCGTATGGGCCGAGCCGTACTCGAGCGCCGACTTCGCGCACGGACCGCAGACGCTGCTGCGGCGCGGGACGCCGGTCTTGCTTCTGTCCTCACGCGGCGCGACCGAGGCTGAGGCGCGGGCGCTCGCGCGGGCTCTCGCGCGCAAGGGCGCGCGGCTCTACGCCATCACGAACGACGAGCGGCTCGCGGCTGACGTCGCGGACGCCGTGCTCCTGCGCGCGCCGCTTTCGGAGACGCTGACGCCGGTCAGCTTCGTGATCGCGGCGCAGCTGCTCGCCGTCGCGCTCGCCCGCCGGCGCGGCCGCGACCCGGAGCGGCCCGCCGGCCTTTCGAAGGTGACGCGGACCTGCTAGCGGCGCGTCGCTTCGGCGGCGCCGCGCCGCGAGCTCGCTTCGGGGGCCGGGGGGCAGCGCCCCCCGACGGCTCCTGTGGTAGGAACTCGACGGTGAGGCGGTACCCATAGGCCGCCGCGACCCGCGAGAGTGACCGGAGCGACGGCAGGTAGCGCGGATCCTCCATGCGGCGAAGCTGCGTCTGCGACGTCCCGAGGCGTCTGGCGGCCGCGCGCTCGGAGAGCCCCGCGGCGCGGCGGAGCTTCGCGACGGCCTCGGCGACCGCCGCGGCGAGCGGGTCGGGACGCCGCTCGGCCTCGGCCTGGCTGGGGACTGCTACCGCTGTTGGTGGCGGCTGCTCCGGCATGGGCGCACCATCCTAGCCCGCCGATCAGGTCGCGGCGAAAACGTCGAGCAGATCGCGCTGTGCCCCGTCGTACGCGAAGAGGATCGTGCCTTCGCAGCCGGCCTCGGCCGCCGCGCGCACCTGCGCTCGCACGAGCGCGCGCTCGCCCGGGTAGGCCATGAGGCCGCCCCACATGCGCGTGTCCGGCGCCGCCGCCCGCGCGGCGCCGAGCAGCCGCGCGACCTCGGCAGTATCGCGGTGGTAGGCCATCGGGCACACGAGATCGAGGTAACGCTCGCGCGCCCACTCTGGCCAACGCTGCAACACGCGGTCGCGCGCGACGACGGGATCAGGAAGGACCGCGGCCGAGATGACGATGCCGGCGCGGGCCTCGCGCAGACGTTTGGCGCCCTCGGCGACGAGCGCGGTCACGGCGGAGTGATCGTCGGCTGACGAGGCGGAGGTCGCCCGCGGATACCGCACGTAGTCGTAATGGAAGCCCTCCACGCGGTAGCGCGACACGATGTCGCTGAAGACCGCAAGCGTGTGCTCGCGGGCCGGCTCGCTCCGGGGATCTACGTAAACCCCTTCGAAATCGGCGCCCCCTCGGGGAGCGAGCTGGCCTGCGCCGAGCCGAAGGAGCCAGTCGGGGTGCGCGTTCACGAGGTGCACGGGCGAGCGCGGCAGGGCGCCCTGCGGGTGCGACCAGACGAAGAAGACGTTCGCCCAAGCGTGGATGCGCACGCCTACGGCGGCGCCTGCGCGCACGAGGTGCGCGAGCGGGTCGAAGCCGGCGGCAAGCCCCTCGGCGAGCGGCTCCAGCGCGGAGGCGTAGTAGGCGTCGCCGCGACCGCGGATCTGGACGACGAGATCGTGGATCCCGCGCACGGTCGCGTCGGCCACGAGGTCGTCGATCGCGCTCCGCGAGACGATCCTGTCCCTGACGACCCAGAGCGCCTTCTCCATCACTTTTCGCAGGGGGCGTACCCCCTGCAGCCCCCTTCCTAGCAAGGGCTCCGCCCTTGCAGTTTCAGGGTGATGTCTTCTCGTTCGGAATGAGGGCGTCGCGAGCCGCGTCGATCGCCTCGGGCCGCGACTCGGGCGGGATCGTGCAGCCGCCCGCGGCGAGCCAGCGGCGGCCCCGCGTCTGCGCGAGACCTTCGGCGATCTCGCGCCGCGCGGCGGCCGGCGATCGCGCGAGAAGCGCGGCATCCGACAGTCCGCCGATGGCGCCGCGGTCCGCCGTCGCGCCCTGGAACGCGGCGAGATTCGGATTCCCCGCGAGACGCGGGTTCCAAGACACCGCCGTGACGTCGTAGCGGGCGAGCTCGACGACCCGCGCGTTCGGGCCGCACACGTGGAGGACGTTGAGCGCAGCGCCGCGCGCCCCGGCGAGCACGCGGAGGTCGAAGGGACGGCCGAAGCGCGCGTATTCGCCCTGGTCGAGGGTGTCCCGCTGCGCCCAGCTCGTGGTCGCGAGAAAGATCCCGTCCGCGGTCTCGACGCACGCGCGGGCGAGCGCCGCGAACGTCTCCGCGACGGCGTCGAGCGCCGCGAGCACCGCATCGGGGCGCGCGCGCAGGTCCGCGAGGAGGCGCTCCTTGCCGCCGAGCCGCTCGAGGACGCCGAGCGGCGTGAAGATCGTCGCGAGGAGCGGGACGTCCGGCAGCGCCACGCGGACGCGCCGCAGGCCGTCGAGCAGCTCGCGGAAGGCGGGAGCGCTCACCGGCTTGCGGCCGATCTTTCGCCAGTCGTCGGGACGGCGCACCGCGTACCGCACCAGCGTCGGTCGCGCCGCGCCCGCGTAGCGGTACGCGGTCCCCCACGGCTCAGCGTGGTAGTGGGCGCGCGGGTTGTATTTGACGATGTCCAGCCGGTGGCGCGTGGTGAAGGCGATCGTCGTCCCGGCCAGGCGCTCCGCGCCCTCGTTCTCGTCGGGATAGAAGTGGCGCCACACCGCGAACGGAGGGCGGTCGACCGCGTCGCCGCGGAGCGCGCGCCTGACGCGTTCGCGCGAGGTGAGTCCCGCGGATCGCGGCATCAGAGCGCGGCGAAGGTCGTCAGGGCGACCTGGCGGTCCGCGAGCGCCCGGCGCACGCGTGGATCGGTGAGCGTCGCGAGCTCCTCCCCGCGCTCGCGTGCGTAGGTCGAGCCGGAGAGCAGCTCGGCATCGGGTTCGGCGGGATGGCACATGAGCTCGGTCACCCCGTCCCCGAGCCGGTGGATGATGCCCAGGAGCGTCGCGACGTCGATGTGGCCCGCGTGCTGGAACTCGCGGGAGAAGCGGTCCGGCGTGCGGATCCCTCGCGCCCGCAAGCGCTCGCGCTGCGCGTCGTCGTGGGTCCGCGCGGCGGCGCCGGTCTCGCGCGCGAGCTCGCCGAGCGCCCATTCGAGCGCGGGCATGTCGTGCACCCAGTGATGCGAGTCGAGATGCGTCGGCTCCCTCCCGATGAGCTCTCGCGCCCGAGCGTACTGCGCGCGGTACTCGACGAGCGCCTCGTCGCGATCCACCTCACGCGTGAGCAGCAGCGAGCGCCGCGGGAACTCACCGGTCGGCGTGACGAGCGAGCGGACCCGGGTCGGCTCGGAGAGCGGCCGCGCGAACGTGAGCACCAGATGTACGCCCACGTCGAGGGACGGGTCCGCTCGGGCGACGGCGCCGGCATGCGCGGCGTCGGTCGTATTCGCCATGAGCGTCGCGCTCGTGACGATGCCCTCGCGGTGCGCGCGCACGATCCCGCGATCGACCCCGGCCGAGCGGCCGAGGTCGTCGGCGTTCACGATGAGGCGGCGGGCCACCGGTCCTCGATCGCCGCGCGGACGTGCCAGCCCCATTTCTCCAGGCGGCGCTCCGCTTCACCCGGCGTGATCCGCGCTTCGTGCTGCACGATGGCGATCGCGCGCTGGCGCAGCTTCTCGTTCGTCGCGCGCAGATCGACCATGAGGTCATCGCGCGTGTGCCCGAGCTTCACCATCGCGGTCGTCGAGAGCATGTTGAGGACGAGCTTCGTCGCCGTGCCTGCCTTCAGGCGGCTCGATCCCGCGATGACCTCCGGGCCGACCTGGATGACGATCGGCACGTCCGGCTCGCGCGCCAGGCGCGAATCGGGGTTGCACGTGATGCCAATGGTCGCGGCGGCGCCCAGGTCGCGCTTCGCCGCCTCGAGCGCCGCGAGCACGTACGGCGCGCGCCCGCTCGCCGAGATCCCGACGACGACGTCCCCCTGGCGCACCTGGCCCGCGAGGTCCCGGGCCGCGGCCGAGCCCTGGTCCTCGGCGCCTTCGATCGACATGCGCAGCGCGTGGTCGCCGCCGGCAATGATCGCGTGCACGAGCTCGGGATCGACGCCGAACGTCGGGGGCATCTCGCTCGCGTCGAGGACGCCGAGCCGGCCGCTCGTCCCGGCACCGACGTAACGCAGGCGGCCGCCCGCGGCGAGCGCGTTCACCGCGACATCGACGGCACGCTCGATCTGCGGGATGGCCTTGCGGACGGCGGCGGGGACGGTCGCGTCCTCGTCGTTCAGGAGCTCGAGGATCGCCCGCGTGGACATGGTGCCGAGCTTCGCCGCGCGCGGATTGCGCGACTCGGTGACGCGTTCGCTCACCGGGGTCCCCAGGCGAGCCGCATCGCCAGGCGCGCCGCGCCCATCGCCGGCTCCTCGCGGACCGGCTCGACGGTCGCGCTCGGCAGCATCGCGAGGAGCTCCACGCGCACGGCGCGCTCGAGCGAGGGCAGCGTCTCGAACGCCCCGCCCGCGAGGTAGATCGGGCCCCCGTCGAGGCCGAGCTCGAGCGCCACGACCGTCGCTGCGCGGGCGAGCGCGCTCGCGCCGCGGCGCACGATCGCGACCGCGATCCCGTCCGATTCCGCCGCCGCACGGGCGACCGCGCGCGCGCCGGCGAGTACCGCCGGCGACGGGTGGGGCCGGCCGTAGAGCTGCGGCAGCGCCTCCATGAGCGACGTGACGCCGAGCTCGCGCGTGACGTGCGCCGTGATCGCGGTCGCCGCGCCGCGCCCATCGACGTCGTGGGCGGCGGCGCGAAGCCCCTCGAGCCCGAGCCACACCGCCGATCCCTCGTCGCCGATGAGATGGCCCCAGCCACCGGCGCGCCGCTCCTCACCCTCTTCGTTCCGTCCGAACGCGATCGAGCCGGTACCCGCGATGAGCACCACGCCGCAGCCGACGGGGTTGCCCGCGTAGAGTGCCGCGATCGCGTCGCCGGTCACGTCGATCCGCACCGACGGGCCGACGAGATGCGTAAGGATCTCCCGCCCGCGCTCGCGATCGGCGGCGCGGTCGCCGCCCGCACACGAAAGCACGACCGCGTCCGCGGCGGCGCCGCCGAGCGATTCCGCGAGGGCCGCCGCGATCGATCCTTCGGGGTCGGGGGACGAGAGCAGGTTGGCGCCGCCGCCCGCGCCGCGCCCGACGACCGCGCCGTCGCGATCCACCGCGAACGCGCGCGTCTTCGAAGCCCCGGCGTCGATGCCCACCACGAGGCTCCCCCTCACGGCCGGTGGATGGCCCCGCCCGAGACCGCGCGCGACGCGCCGGTCGCGCTCGGCAGCGTGTTCGCGAGGCCGCGCATGCGGAACGCGCCGAGGATCGCGAAGGCCACCGCCTCGCGGGCCGAGCTCGGGATCCCGAGCTCATCCATCGTGCGTACGGGGATCGGCGCGACGGCCTCGCGCAGCCGCGAGACGAGCGTCGAGTTGTGTGCTCCGCCGCCCGCGATGACGAGCTCGCGCCAGCGCACGCCGCCCGGCGTCTCGCGAGCGAGCGCCTCCGCGACGGTCCGCGCGGTGAGTACGATCGCGGTGGCGAGCGCGTCGCCGGGCGAGCCGCCGTTCCTGGTGACCCGAGCGAAGAGCGCGTCCGCGACGGTGGCGCCGAAGTCCTCGCGGCCGGTGCTCTTTGGCGCGCGGCGCGCGAAATACGGATGCGCGAGCGCTTCGTGCAGCGCCGTGTCGTCGACGCGTCCGCGTGCGGCGGTCCGGCCCGCTTCGTCGAAGCGTTCGCCGCCACGCTGCGCGATGAGATCGCTCAGCATGTTCGCGGGCCCCGTATCGAACGCGATCACGTCCTCCGCGCGCGCGCTCGAGATAAGCGTGAGGTTCGCGATGCCGCCGAGGTTGAGGAGGGCGATCGGCGCGCGGTCGGCGAAGAGCACGTGGTCGCCGAAGGGCACGAGCGGCGCGCCCTCGCCTCCCGCGGCGATGTCGGCGCTGCGGAAGTCGGAGACCGTCGCGACGCCCGTGCGAAGGGCGACCCGCGACGCGTCACCGAGCTGAAGCGTCGCGTGACGATCGGGCAGGTGGGCGACCGTCTGTCCGTGCACGGCGATGACGTCCGGCCTTCCGTCCAGCGCCGAGATGAACGCGCGGGCCGCGTCCGCGTACGCGTCGCCGAGGGCGGCGTGCAGGATCGCGAGATCCGCCGCCGTCGCCGCGTCGTGCGAGGCCGCGCGGAGCACGCGGTCGCGGAGCTCGGCGGGGTAGTCGCGGTGTGCCGTCGCGAGGAACCGCACGCGCGGGCGGGAGGTGTCGTCGTCGATCGACACGGCGGCGAGGTCGATGCCGTCCGCCGAGGTGCCCGACATCATGCCGACCGCGATCACGCCGAGATTGTGGCGCGGTTTTCGGGCGCGGAGAGCGCTTCGTGCACGGCGATGCGGAAGCGGTACATCGCGTCGTCGTTCGCGCGTCCGAAATAGACGCGGTTCGTGAGGACGATCACCGTGAGGTCCTGCGACGGGTCGACCCAGACGCTCGTGCCGGTGAACCCGGTGTGTCCGTACGAATCCAGGCTGAAGTAGCGGCCGCACATCGCGTCGCGCGGCGCCCGCAGCGCGAGCCCGAGCCCGCGTCGCGCGTTCTCGCCGACCGCGTGCTCGGTCCGCGCGAGGACCGCGAGCTCGTTCCCGACCACCGCACCGTCGCGGAAGACGCGGACGAGCGCGGCGACGTCGGCTGCGGTCCCGAACAGCCCGGCGTGTCCGGCGACGCCCCCCATCGCGAACGCGTTCTCGTCATGGACCTCGCCGCGCAGGCGCCGCCCCCGATACTCGCGATCGTCTTCGGTCGCCGCGCAGCCCTCGCGGGGACGCGGTCCGAAGTCGGCGGTCTCGGCCTCGACGGCGCCGAGGACGCGCTCGCGCATGAGATCGGCGAAGGACGCGCCGCCGACCTTCGCAAGACCGGCCGTGAGCATGACGTAGCCGAGGTCGCTGTACGTGAACGTGCCGATGTCTTGCGCGAGCGGCTCCTGCGCCGCGAGCCAGACGGCTTCCTCCGCGCTCTTGGCCTCGCGCCAGAGCGGCTTCCACCAGGCGAGCCCGGCGGTGTGCGTGAGGACGCGGAACAGCGTCACGCGGTCCTTGCCGGCGCCCTTGAAGTCGGGCACGAGCTCGCGGAGCGGGGTGTCCAGCGTGAGCTGGCGCTCGCGGACGAACGACAGCAGCAGCGCGGTGGTCGCGAGCTTGGTGAGCGACGCGAGGTCGAACACCGAATCGACCGTGCAGGGCGCGTCGGGACCGGCACGGTCGTCCGGACAGAGCGTCCCCGCCGCGAGCGCCTCGCGCTGACCCTCGCGCTCGACGCGCACGACGCACGCCGTGAAGAGCGAGCCAAGCTGTGCGTCGACGATCGGCGTGGCCGCGGCGATCTCGGTCACGTGATGCGGATGGGCGGAGTGCCGCTCGGCCGGAGCTCGCCCGCGAGGACGGCGGCGAGCGCGTCGAGGCTGACCGGGACGTCGCCATAAGAAAGGAGCGCCGGCCGGTCGGGCACGAGCCCGGCGTCGTACGGGCTCCGCAGCGCGCAGAGCACGCCGCCATGGGCGAGGAGCTCCCGCACGCGAGCGGCGTGCTCGGGCTTGAAGGTCGCGTTCGCCGAGCAGACCAGGAGCGGGCCCTCGCCGCCAGGGATCGCGCCGTCGCGCGCGAAGGCGAGGCGGTCTCGGAAGCGGCGGCGGAGCGCCTGCTCGAGATACCCGATCGGATCCGCGAGCTCCTCGACGGCCGACGCGAGCGCGGGCGCGAACGCCGTCACCCGGACGCCCGCGCCCAGCCGGGGGAGCGGAGGACCGACGTGCGTGATCGAGCGCCCCGCGATCTCCGCGGCGAGCGTGCGGGCAGATTCGTCTTCGATGTCGGCCTCGGGCACGTCACGGCCGAAGCGCTCGCGGAACGGCGCCGCGCGGGCGATCGCCTCGCGGACCCGCGCGGTGCGGACGTGCTCCCCGATCCACGATGCGGCGTCGAGCTGGCGTTCCAACCCCGTCGTGACCATGACCGCATCGACGCCGGCAGCGACCGCACGCGTGACGACATCCTGTGGCGAGCCGGCCTCGCCGATGCCGCCCATGTCGAGCGAGTCGGTCACGCAGAGACCGCGGAACCCGAGCTCGTTGCGAAGGAGATCCGTCAGGATCGGCCGCGAGATCGTGGCGGGCGCCGTCGGGTCGAGCGCCGGGTAACGCACGTGCGCGGTCATCACCATGCTTGCCCCCGCCGCGATGGCCGCGCGGAAGGGTACGAGCTCGCGCCGCTCGAGCGTCCCCGTATCGGCCGCGACCTCGGGCATGTGGAGGTGGGAATCGCGCGTGGTCGCGCCATGCCCGGGGAAGTGCTTCGGGCCGCTCGCGACTCCGGCGCCCTCCGACCCCTGCACCCACGCGGCAGCGAAGGCCGCGACCGCGGCCGGATCGTCGCCGAACGACCGCGTCCCGATGACCGGGTTGCGCGGCTCGCTGTTCACGTCGCAGACGGGGGCGTGATTCACGGCGATGCCGTCCGCCGCGAGGCCCTCCGCGACCGCGCGCGCCGCGCTGCGTGCGTAGCCGACCTCGCCGGTCGCGGCGATCGCCATCGCGCTCGGGAACACCGCGCGATAGGCGACACGCACGACGGTGCCGCCCTCCTGATCGACGGCGACCGGGACCGGCGGCAGCCCGCCGCGGCGCGCCGCATCCTGCACCTCCCGGAGCATCGCGCGGACCTGCTCCTTCGAGCGGATGTTCTTGCGGAACGCGAAGAGCAGGATCCCGCCGACCCGGCCAACGTGGACAGCGTCGAGGAGCGCGCCCGGCGCGCGCTCGCCATCGAAGCCTGCCCATACGAGCGCGCCGGGTCCGAGCGCGCCCGACATCAGCCGCCCCGGCGGCGTCTGCGATACCGGGCGAGCGTGAGCTGTCCGAACGGTCGTCCGCGGAGGTTGCGCGTTGACTTCTCGAGGACGATCCGTCGGATCTGATCGGCCTCGGGGACGATCGGCGCGATGCGCCGGCGGCTCCGCGGTCCCGCGATGTGCCCGCCAAGCGCGTCGAGCACGTCGTTCACCCGTTCCTCGATGTCCGCCATCGCGAGCGGTCTCGCGCCGAGGAACAGCTCGAGGCGCACCTCGAGCCGGTCGCGCTCGCTGTATCCGACGCCACGGCCGGCCTGCGATTCGAGCACCGCGGCGTGTATCCGTCGACGCCACTCGTTCCGAGGGGCTTGATACGGAGGCAGGAGCGCACTGAACGTGAAGCGGCGCTTGGCCATGTGCCCGTGAGGGTAGCCACAACGCGCGCGGCGCGGCGTCGCGGGTCCTGTCCCGGCTCCGGCGGTCTCTCGCTCCGCGCACCCTGCCCGCCGCGCACCACCCAGCGGTGCACGTTGTTCCCGGCGGGTCCTGGGGCCCGCGCGTCGCGAGAGACCACCTGCGCCGTGCCACCCGCGACGCCTCGCGCGCTCGGGCCGGCTAACCCCGTTGCACGTTCACGTCGACTTCGTGGTAGCCGGTGCTGCCGTTCGGGAACGGCGGGCGTCTGATCGGCGTCTCGGTGTTGCCCGCGCCATCGGTCGAGCGGGCGACGAGGCGGTGCGATCCGGTCTTCGGGGGCGTCCAACCGAATGACCAGCGCCGCCAGCTGAGGTCGCCGGCCATCGGCTCGAGCGATGCGGCGGACCAGCTCGAACCGCCGTCCGTCGAGACCTCGACCTTGGAGATCCCACGCGCTCCGGCGTACGCGATCCCCGCGATCGTCAGTACGCCGCCGTCCCAGCGCGCGTTACGGCCGGGCAGGTCGATGCGCGTGTTGGTGTTCACGACCGCCGAGTCCGACCAGCCCTGCTGCATCCAGTACCCGAGGAAGTCATAGCTCACGACCTCGATCTTGCGCACCCACTTCACGTTCTTCATCCCGTAGATGTTCGGCACGAGGATGCGCGCGGGGTAGCCGTGGTCCTGCGGGATCGTGCGTCCGTTCATGAGATACGCGACGAGCGTACGTGCCTCCATCGCCTTCGCGATCGGGAATGAATCGGTGTACCCATCCACCGACGTGAACGCGACGTCGAACGCGGTCGACTTCGGTTTCGCGCGCGCGAGGAGGTCGCGCAGGGGCACGCCGGTCCACACCGCCGTCGAGATGAGGTCGCCGCCGACGTAGTTGCTGATGCATTCGAGCGTGTGCACCTGCTCGACGGCCTCCAGGTCGAGGAGCTCGTCGTACGAGAGCGCGAAGGGCTGCTCGACCTCGCCCGCGATCTCGAGCCGCCAGGCCGCGATGTCCACGCGCGGCTTCACGAGCGTCGTGTCGACGGTGTAGTGCGCCTCGTTCTCCGTCAGCCGCGGCGTGATCCCGGGAAGCGCATCGATCGCGGGATCGGCCGCGGCGAGCGAGGCCTTCGCGCGCAGCCTCCGCGCGGCCGTCGGCACGTTGCCGAGCGTGCTCGCGGCGATGCCGGAGATGCGCGAGAGGGGGAGAGCCGCGATCGCCACGAGCGCCGCCAGCCCCGCGGTGCCGAGGAGCGCGCGGCGGCGAGCCGGCGAGGGCGGCCGCTCCGGATCTGCGGCGGCGGCCTGCGCCGCGGCGCTCGGGAGGACGAACGCGAGCGAGACGAGGAAAGTCGCCGCGCCCGCGGCCGCGTCGATGACGCTGGTCACGGGCTCGATCTTCGACGCCGAGAAGAGCTGCGCGAGGACCACGCTCGCGACCCAGGGGACGACCGCGACGGCGACCACCGTGGCGTCGCGCCGCCGCGGCGCGACCGCGAGGAGCCCCGTGATCGCGCCATCGGCGAAGAACAACGCGACGACGCCGACGATGAGCAGCCACTTCGCCCAGTACTGGAGCAGCTCGATGAGCGGGATGCTGACCCAGCCGGGGAGGACGTCGATGATCGCCTGACCCAGTGAATCCGCGACGAACGGCATCCCGGCGAGCGAGACGAGGAACGAGACGTCGAGCGCGAAGAACATCGCGAGGGCGCCGACGAGCATCCCCGTTCGTGCTCGACGATCGAAGCGCCTCACCTATGGCACGATACGCCGCGTTGCCCGACGTCCCTCCTCCGCTCACACCTGAGGATCTCTACGCGTTCCACTTCCTCGCTGACGCGGAGATCTCGCCGGACGGCGACCGGGTCGCGTACACGGTGAAGGTCGCGAACGACGCGCGAGACGGCTATCGGAGCGCGATCTGGGTGCTTCCCTGCGACGGCTCGCGCCCACCGGCGCAGATCACGGCCGGCGCCGCGCAGGATGGGTCGCCACGATGGTCTCCCGATGGCCATCGGCTGGCGTTCCTGTCCGATCGCGGCGAGGCGCCCAAAGGCCGTAAGCGCGCCCCACGCAACGTCTACGTCCTCGACCTCGCGGGCGGCGAGGCCCGCCAGCTCACCTCACTCGGCGAGGACTGCGGCGATCTCGTGTGGTCGCCGGACGGACGATTCCTCGCCTTCGTCGTGCGCGATGAGCGGCCGGAGGGCGCCGAGGACGACGGCGTCCGTGTCTACGACCGCCTCCACTACCGGTCGGACGAGGCCGGCCTCCTGGACGCAAGGCGAAAACACGTGTGGGTCGCACGTCCGGATGGCGACGAGCCGCGACAGGTCACGGCCGGCGATTGGGACGACGCGCAGCCGGAGTTCTCCCCGGATTGCCGCGAGATCGCGTTCGTCTCGAATCGCACGGAGGCGCGGGAGGTGAACACGGTCGCGGACATCCACGTGACGGCCGTCGACGGCACGACGCGCCGCATCACCGACGGGAAGGGCAGCTACGGCAATCCCTCGTGGTCCCCCGACGGGGCCACGCTGGCCGCCTACGGCACCGACGTCGCCGTCGGCTCGAGCTCGCGCAACATCCACGCCTGGGCGTTTCCCATGTCCGGCGGCGCCGCGCGCGATCTGACCGAGGGCTGGGATCGGACCGTCGGGTCCTCGGTCATCAGCGACATGCGCTCGCACATCCAAACCCTCCCGCCGGCCTGGACCGGCGATGGACGGATCCTCTTCCTTGGATCGGACCAGGGGACCGCGAACGCGTACTCCTGCGCGGCCGGCGGCGGCGACGTTCGCGCGGTCACCCTTGGCGAGCACCAGGTCGTGAGCTGGACGTGCGATCGGGCGCGGCGCCGGTTCGCGGCGGTGGTCGCGACCGCGACGGATCCGGGGAACGTGTACGTGGGCGAGGTCGGCGGAGCGATGCGGAAGGTCACGTGCCTCAACGACGAGCTTCTCGGCGCGCGGTTCGTCGCTGCCCCCGAGCGCGTCGAGTTCACCGGTGCGGACGGCTGGCGCATCGAGGGCTGGCTGCTGAAGCCGCGTGGCTTCGACCCGACGCGCCGCTGGCCGCTCGTCCTCGAGATCCACGGCGGGCCGCACACCGCGTACGGCCACTCGTTCTTCCACGAGTTCCACGTGCTCGCCGGCCGCGGCTACGCCGTGCTGTACACGAACCCGCGGGGGAGTCACGCCTACGGCCAGAAGTTCGTCGAGGCCTGCGTCGGCGATTGGGGCGGGAAGGACTACGACGACCTCATCGCCGGCGTCGATCACGCGCTCTCCCTCGGCTGGGTCGACGGCGACCGGCTCTACGTGACCGGCGGCAGCTACGGCGGCTTCATGACCAACTGGGTCATCGGTCGCACCGACCGGTTCAAGGCCGCGGCCACGCAGCGGTCGATCTCGAACAACATCTCGGCGTTCGGCACGAGCGACATCGGGTGGCATTTCTGGGAGCACGAGATGGGCGACGCGACGCCGTGGCGTGACGAGCACAAGCTCGTCGAGCGCTCGCCGCTCACGTACGTGACGAATGTGAAGACGCCGCTCCTGATCCTGCATGCCGAGCGCGACCTGCGGTGCCCCATCGAGCAGGCCGAGCAGCTCTTCACGGCTCTCCGCGTCCTCGGCAAGGAGGCGGTCTTCGTGCGCTTCCCCGAAGACAACCACGACCTCACGCGCGGCGGAAAGCCGCGCCACCGCGTGGAGCACTGCCGGCGGATCGCCGACTGGTTCGACGCGCACCCTTAGCGTGAGCGTCCGCCAGGCGACGGAGGACGACGCCGAGGCGATCGAGCGGGTCCGCTACGAGACGTGGCAGGCGACGTATCGCGGCCTCATGCCCGACGCGCTCCTCGACCGGATGACCCCGAACGTCGGCGCGCGGCGCGAGCGGCTGCGCGCCCAGCCGCCCGACCATTCGTGCTTCGTCGCGGAAGCGGGCGGCGCGGTCGTGGGTTTCGCGTTCGGAGGTCCCGAACGGGCGAAGGATCCGGACTACCGCGGCGAGGTGTACGCGATCTACGTCCTCCCGGCTTTCCAGGGGCGTGGTCTCGGCCGCGCGCTCATCCGCGAGTGCGCGCGGGAGCTCGGGCAGCGCGGGATCACCTCGCTTCTCATCTGGGTGCTCCGCGAAAATGAGATCGGCCGCCGCTTCTATGAGCGGCTGGGCGGTCGAGCGGTGCGCGAGAAGCCGCTCGAGGGGATCCCGGGCGCGGAGGGTCAGGTCGAGGTCGGCTACGGCTGGGCCGATACCACGCGGCTGCGTTAGGGCGGGTTGGTCCCGACCGGGCCGAGGTAGAGATCGCGCGGCGGATCGTCCGGAAGGACCCAGCGGATGTACGGCTTCGCCCACTTCACGTGGAGCTCGTTCGCACGATCGGTCGCCGCCGCGAAGGAGCGCTCGAAGCCGTCGCGGTCGCGGGCGTCGATCGCGCGCAGCACCGGATCCAGCTGCTGTGCCTCGAAGGCCGCGAGGTCGCCCGCGTACTTCGGGCGCGTGACGGCCAGCCCGCGCTGCAGCCCGCGGACACGCCGGGCGAAATACGCGGCGAGGTCCCAGTTGCCGCCGCGCGCCGCGTACGCGCACTTCCACCAGGCGCTCGCGACCGAGGCCATGATCTCGCCCGTCCCGGGAAGAGCGTCGGCGATCTCCGACAACGTGAGCTCGCCATGATGTGTCTGGACTTTGCGTTCGTCGGACACGGCGCGATAGTACGAAGGTGAGAGCGCCGGACCGCGGCTGGGCCGCGCAGTTCGCTCCGCCGGCAGCGGAGGGTCCTCCGCCTCGGTAGCATCTAGCGGCCGGTGAAGGAGCTCTTTCAGGGGCGGCGTTTCGGGTTCGCGCCGCGCCCGGTCCTCGCGTTCCTGGCCGTCGGCCTTGCGATCGGCGTGACCCTCGTCGACCTCATGGCGTATTTCGCGTGGGGCTCGCGGGAGACGAACGGGTACGTCGTCGTGGCGTACTGGCTCGCCATCGGCACGACGATCGTGGCGGGGCTCGCGGCGCTCACCGCGCTCGCTGAGTTCGTGGACGTGCTCGACGAGGAGCGCGGTCTCGCGCAGCTCGACCTGGCGGCCGCGGCCGTCGCGTTCTTCGTCTACGCGGCGTCGGCGGCGCTCCGCTCGACGGAGGTCGGCGCCGCGGCACCGTCGCCTGCGCCGTTCCTCGGTTCCATGGCCGGCCTGCTCATCCTGCTCGTCGACTCCGTCGTCGCCGCGAACCTCTATGCGGCGCGCGAATGGGAAGAGCTAGAGGAAGAACCGAGCCGCGAGCGCCATCCGCGCCGGCGCGTCGCGAGCCGCTAGGTTCTAGGCGGCGCGGAGCTGGCGGAAACCCACCTCTTCCGCCGGCGTCTCGGCGTGCAGGTCGAACATCCGCAGCATCCGGTCGGGGTCGGTCCGAAGCGCGCGACGCGCGCGCCCGTCCACCATGAGCCGCTCCGCCTTCACCGCGTCCGCCATCGCCTTCTCGATCAGGTCCCAGAGCTGCGACATCGCTTCGTCCTCCCTGCCTGTGTTGGCGATACCTTCGCGCCGCCGGGCGCCGGACGCAGTCAGACCGCGAACGGACCGGAAGTGATCCCCGCGACACTGACCAGCGTCAAACAGACGACAGTTCAGGCGCCGGCGAGCTCCCGCAGGCGCAGCGCGTTCTTCGGCGCGTAGCCCAGCTCGTCGTTGTTGAAGTACGCGAAGACGTCGAGCCCGTCGCCGCGCCAGGCCCGGATCCGCTCCGCCCACTCACGGAGCGTCGCGTCGTCGTAAGCCGACGCGTAGCGCTTGGCCGGTCCATGGAAGCGGAGGTACACGAAGTCCGCCGTGACCGCCGTATGCGTCGGCCAGTGCGGGGTCTCGCCGATGACGAGCGCGACATTCCGCCGCCGCAGGAACGTGAGCGCCTCGTCAGTGAACCAGGACGCGTCTCGCGGCTCGAGCGCGTGCCGGCGCCGGCGCGGCGCGACGAGCCGGAAGAACCGCTCCGCGCGCTCCTCGTCGTACTTCATCCGCGGCGGTAGCTGTACGAGCACGACCGCGGCCTTCGGGCCGAGCCCCGCCAGGGTGCCGTACGACCGCTCGACGCTGTCGCGCTCGATCCGGAGCCGCTTGACGTGCGTGATGAACCGGTTGAGCTTCACCGCGTAGACGAAGCCGTCGGGTACGGCGTCGCGCCAGCGCACGAACGTCCTGCGCTCGGGCTGTCCGTAGAAGGGATTGTTCAGCTCGACCGTGTCGAAGCGCTCCGCGTAATACGCGAGCCAGCGCGAGGTCGGAAGATCGCTCGGGTAGAACCGGCCCTTCCAGTGCGCGTACTGCCAGCCGGAGGTGCCGATCCGCAGCTGGCTCACAGGGCTCCGGCCGGCTAGACCGGAACTCCGGTGAGGAAGAAGATCACCCGCGCCGAGACCTCGCCCGCGAACACGCAGCCGAGCGCGACGTAGAGCAGTCCGGTCGAGGACTGCGTGTTCATCCGCGCGGTCCACCACGCCGCCGCCGCGACCGCGAGCGTCATGAGGAGCCCGACGCCGATGCGGATCGCGAGCGCGACGGTGAGCGCGGTCTCCCACGACCCCGTGAGATCGCCCCGGAACGCCGTGATCGTCACGAGCGCGAGCTGGAGCGCGACCGCCGCGACGACGACGAGCGCCGCGCGTTGCAGCGGGGCGGGCGAGAGCTTCGGCGTCACCAGGTACCAGTGCCCGAGCAGCATCGCGCCGTCCGATCCGCCGAGGGCAAGCGCGCCGAGGGGGAGCGCGACGAGCGCGAAGACGTCATAGGGAGACTGCGAGGGGCGCGCGATCGCCGCGATGCCGAGCGTCGCCGCGCCGGCGAGGATCGCGAGGAGCCCGGCCGCGCTGCGCAGCCCGCGGGCGGGCAGGAACGCCGTCACGAGCTGGATCCCCACGAGCACGAGCACCACGCTCAGCGCCTGCGCGAACGCCCCGAGCGGCGCCGGATCGAGGCCCGCACGCTCGGCGGCCTCGCCGCGCGGGAACGTCGGCCCGAGCGCGAGCGCCGCGGCCATCGCGGCGACGTCGACGACCGTGACGAGCTTGATGAAGCCCGACGGCGCGCGCCCG
The DNA here is from genome assembly GCA_005883625.1 of Chloroflexota bacterium. Lineage (GTDB taxonomy): Bacteria > Chloroflexota > Limnocylindria > P2-11E > P2-11E > 3-1-20CM-2-70-9. The sequence goes on from VBDU01000071.1 coordinate 46,591, forward strand.
GTCCGGTCGACGAACCAGACGAGGAACGCACCCCCGACGGCGAGCTCCGTGAGGACCACCGAGAGCACGAGCGGGAGGGTGAGGATGGCCACGGCGTCACGCTAACGTGACATCGTGGCCGGCTCAAACCATCACGACCGCCGCATCGCGGCGATGTTCGACCGCATCGCGCCCCGCTACGACCGTCTCAATCACTTGCTATCGCTCGGCGCGGACGCCGGCTGGCGCCGGCGCGCCGTCGCGCAGGCCTGGCTCGGCCCGGGCGAGCGGGCGCTCGACATCGGCGTCGGCACCGGAGACCTCGCGTTCGGCATCCTGCGCGCGTCGGCCGCGGGTGCGCGCGTGGCCGGCATCGACATCTCCCCGGTGATGCTCGCGATCGCGTCGCAGCGCGCGGCCGCGCTCGGGGTCGCGCCGCGGTTCCACGGCGTCCTCGCGAGCGTCGAGGCGATCCCGTTCGCCGACGAGACCTTCCATCGCGCCGCGGCCGCGTTCACCATCCGGAACGTCGCGAAGCTGGACGTCGCGTTGAGGGAGATCCGCCGCGTCCTTCGGCCGGCCGGGCGCGTGGTCATCCTCGAGCTCCATACGCCGGAAGGCGCCGTGCCGCGCGCGGTCTATCGGGCGTACGCGCGCGTCTTCCCGACGCTCGCCGGAGCGCTCGGCAGCGATCCCGACGCCTACCGCTACCTGCCGAGCTCGATCGAGGCCTTCGCCGATCCGGACGACGTCACGCGTCGGTTGAAGGACGCCGGATTCCGTGAGGCACGGCATGAGCGGCTAACCTTCGGCATGGCGGCGATCCACGTGGGGGAGGCCTAGGGCGTGGACTTCGACATCCCCGAGGAGTTGCAGCTCCTCGCGCGGACCGTGCGCGACTTCGTCGAGACGCGCCTGGTGCCGCTCGAGAAGACGATCGAGGACGAAGACAAGATCCCCGTCGAGGTCCTCAAAGAGATGGCCGGGCTCGGCTTCTTCGGACTGCCCTTCCCGGAGGAGTACGGCGGCGCCGGCGCCGGCGACCTCGGCTACTGCCTCGCGCTCGAGCAGTTCGGTCGGACGTCCGCCGCGTTCTCGAACGTCATCGGCGCGCATACGTCGATCGGCGCGATGTCGATCTACCTCGGTGGCACCGAAGAGCAGAAGCGCCGCTACCTCCCGGACCTCTGCGCAGGCGAGCGGATCGCGGCGTTCTCGCTGACGGAGCCCTCGAGCGGCTCCGACGCCGCTTCGATCCAGACGAGCGCGACGCTGCGCAACGGCTGCTGGTACCTGAACGGCACGAAGATCTGGGTGACCAACGGACCGATCGCGGACGTGGTCGTGGTGTACGCGGCCAACGATCGGGCGAGAGGGCCGCGCGGCGGCATCAGCGCCTTCATCGTCGAGAAGGGGTTCAAGGGCTTCCGCGTCGGGAAGGTCGACGACAAGATGGGCCTTCGTGGCAGCTACACCGGCGAGCTGGTCTTCGAGGATTGCGAGGTCCCCGAGGCGAACGTCCTGGGCGGTCAGGTCGGAGCGGGCTTCCGCACGGCGCTCGGCGCCCTCGACGTCGGCCGGATCTCGCTCGCCGCGGGTGCGGTCGGATCGAGCCAGCACCTGCTGGAGCTGGCGATCGCGCACAGCAAGCGCCGGCAGCAGTTCGGCAAGCCGATCGCCGCGAACCAGGCGATCCAGTGGATGCTGGCGGACTCCGCCGTCGAGATCCACGCGGCGCGGCTCATGGTCTACGACGCGGCGTGGAAGATCGACCAGGGCAAGCGCCCGTCGCTCGAGGCGGCGATGGTCAAGGTGTATGCGTCGGAGATGGCGAACCGCGTCGTCGACCGCGTACTCCAGATCCACGGCGGCATGGGCTACATGAAGGAATCCCCCGTGGAGCGCGCATATCGCGACGCCCGCATCCTGCGTATCTACGAGGGGACGAGCGAAGTGCAGCGGATGATCATCGCCGAGGAGCTATTGAAGGAGTGAAAGCGCGAGCGACGAGCGGCTCCGCCGCGAGGAGCGAGACCACCAGCCTTGAGCGTGTCTCCTCGGCGAAGCCGAGAGATTGAGCAAGTGCAGCGGATGATCATCGCCGAGGAGCTGTTGAAGGCGTAATGGCGAAGCGTCTCAGAGCCGAACCGAAGGATCTCGCGCCGCTGACCGGCAGACCGTGGACGACGCATTACGACCCGGGCGTCCCGGCGACGCTGCGGTACCCGGACGTGCCCCTTCAGGCGTTCCTCGACGACGCGGCCGAGAGCTACCCGGACGCGACCGCGACCATCTTCTTCAACGCGAAACGGACCTACAAGAGCATCTCCGACGACGCCTGGCGCTTCGCGAACGGCCTTCGCCGACTCGGCGTGAAGGCGGGCGACCGTGTCGCGCTGGTCCTGCCGAACACACCGCAGTTCGTGGTCTCGTTCTACGGCGCGCTCCGCGCGGGGGCGGTCGTCGTCTGCTGTAACCCGCGCTACACCGCGCCCGAGCTCCAGCACCAGCTCGCGGACGCGGGCGCGACCGTCGTGGTCGCCCTCTCGCGGTTCTATCCGCTCGTGAAGGCGGCGCGCGCCGGCACGGCGGTCGAGCACGTCATCGTGACGAACATCAAGGAGGAGATGCCGCCCGTCCTGCGGCTCCTCTTCACCATCGCGAAGGAGCGCAAGGACGGGCATCGCCAGCCCTTCGCCGCCGACGCCGGCGCGGTCGCGTTCCGCGACGTGCTTTCGGCGCCGGTCGAGCAGTTCGACGCGGGCACGCGCTCGGACGATCTCGCGCTCCTCCAGTACACCGGCGGCACCACCGGCGTGTCGAAGGGCGCGATGCTCTCGCACCGCGCGCTCGTGGCGAACACGCTGCAGTCGCGGGCCTGGTTCACGAACATGCGCGACGGCGAGGGCGCGGTCATGGCGGTGATGCCGTTCTTCCACGTGTACGGGCTGACCGTCATCATGAGTCTCGCGGTCCAGGCCGCGGCCGGCATGGTCCTCGAGCCGCAGCTCGAGCTCGAGCACATGCTGAAGGACATCCAGCGTCATCGGCCGCGGGTCTTCTCGGGCGCGCCGATCATCTACAACGCGATCAACAACTCGCCGCTCACAAAGAAGTACGACCTGCGCTCGATCGAAGCGTGCATCTCCGGCTCGGCACCGCTGCTCGTCGAGACGCACCGCAAGTTCGTCGAGCTGACCGGCGCGAAGCTCGTCGAGGGCTACGGCCTCACCGAGGCCGCGCCCGTGACGCATTGCAACCCGCTGTTCGGTGAGGGCAAGCAGAAGGTCGGGAGCATCGGCGTGCCGTTCCCCGACGTCGAGGCGAAGGTCGTCGATCTCGACACCGGCGACCGTGAGATGCCGATCGGCGAGCCGGGGGAGCTCGTCCTGCGCGGGCCGCAGCTCATGGACGGCTACTACCACCAGCCCGAGGAGACGGCGCAGGCGCTCCGCGGGGGCTGGCTGTACACCGGCGACATCGCGACGGTCGACGCCGACGGTTACTTCGCGATCGTCGATCGCAAGAAGGAGATGATCATCGTCTCCGGGTTCAAGGTGTATCCCCGCGACGTCGAGGAGGTTCTCGTCACGCACCCCGCGGTCATGGACGCGGCGGCCATCGGCATCCCGCATCCGAACAAGGGCGAGGAAGTGAAGGCGTTCGTCGTCCTGAAGCCAGGGGCCACGGCCACAGCCGACGAGATCATCGCGCACTGCCGGAAAACGCTGGCGGACTTCAAGGTCCCGCGGCAGCTCGAGTTCCGCGCGTCGCTCCCGCACACGCTCATCGGCAAGACGCTCCGCAAGGAGCTCGCCGCGGAAGAGAAAGCGAAGCGCACGACCGCCGTCCCGGCGTGAGCGTCGGCGAGCGCGAGCGCGCGACGCTGGCGCGCGTCGTCGAGACGTTCTGTCCCGGCGCGCCGTCACGGGCGGTCGCCGACACGATCGTCGCCGAGCTCGAAGCGGTCGATCGGCCAAAGCTCGTCGCCGATCTCGTGCTCTTCCTGCGCGTCATCGAGCGGCGGACCGCGAACCTCGTGCTCGCCGGGCGGCCGCGGCCGTTCAGCGCGATGACGCGGCACGAGCGCGAGAGCTACCTGATCTCGTGGGGGGAGAGCGCGCTGCCGCCGCGCCGCGCGGCCTTCCAGGCGGCGAAGCGACTCTCGCTCTTCGTCGCGTATTCGCGGTCCGACGGCGCCGCCAACCCGCTCTGGGCGGGCACCGGCTACGCGCCGCCCGCGCTCGACCCGCCCGCCCAGCCCATGCTGAGCGCACGAGCCGTCAGCGCCGGCGAGGTCATCGCCGCTGACGCGGTCGTCGTCGGGTCGGGAGCCGGTGGCGGCGTCGCCGCCGCCGAGCTCGCGGCGGCGGGGCGACACGTCCTCGTGCTCGAGCAGGGCGCGCTCGCGACCGAGGACGAGTTCGAGGGGCGCGAGGACCGCGGCGCCGCCGGCCTGTTCTGGGATCGCCAGCTCCTCACCACCGAGGACCTCGCGATCAGCGTCTTCGCCGGCCGCACGGTGGGCGGCGGGACGGTCGTGAACTGGAACACCTCGCTCCGCCTTCCCGAGGACGTGCGCGAGGAGTGGACGCGGGCGGGCCTCGACGGCATGGGCTCGGCTCTCGACGAGCACTACGACGCGGTGGAGTCGCGCCTCGACATCGACACCGAGGAAAGCGAGCGCAATGCGCAGAACGCGGTGCTCGCCGAGGGTCTCGACGCGCTCGGGATCCCCTGGCGCGTCATCCCGCGCAACGTCGCGGGCTGCGGCGACTGCGGGCACTGCGGGTACGGATGCCGGCGCGGCGCGAAGCAGTCGACGATGCGCACGTATCTCGCCGACGCGCTCGCGACCGGCGCGGAGCTCGTGGCTCGCTGCCACGCGGACCGGATCGCGGTCGCCCACGGGGCCGCCGCCGGCGTCGAGGCGACGTGCGCCGACGGCTCGCGCATCACCGTGCGCGCGCCGCTCGTGGTCCTCGCGGGCGGCGCCATCGGGACGCCCGCGCTCCTCCTCCGCTCGGGCCTTGGTGGACCGCAGGTCGGGCGCTCCCTCCACCTCCACCCCGTTCCCGCGGTGCTCGGCCTCTACGAGCGACCCATCCGGACCTGGTCGGGCGTGCCGCAGTCGGTCGTGAGCGACGCGTTCGCGCGGATCGAGGGCGGCTACGGCTTCCGCCTCGAGGTGCCCGCCGCGCTCCCCGGTGTCCTCGCCGCGGCCTTGCCGTGGCGCTCGGCGGCGCAGCATCGCTCGCTCATGGAGGAGCTCGCCCACGTCGCGGTATTCATCCCCATCGTCCGTGACCGCGAGGCCGGCCGCGTCGTCATCGATCGCGCGGGCAAAGCGGTCTTGCGCTACCGCGTGAGCGGACTGACGGCGCGCCTCTGCACTCGCGCGATCGTCGAGGCCGCGTGCCTCCACCTCGGCGCGGGCGCGCGCGAGGCGATCACGCTCCATACCGACCCGCTCCACGTGCGGCAGGGCGACGACCTCCAGGCCTTCGCGCGCGCGGTCGAGCGGCGTGGCGTGGGGCCCAATCGTGTCGGCATGTTCAGCGCCCATCAGATGAGCAGCGCGCGGATGGGCGCGGACCCGCGGCGCAGCGTCGCCGACCCCGACGGCTGGGTGCGCGGGATCCGCGGGTTGGCCGTCGCGGATGCCGCCGCGTTCCCGAGCGCGTCGGGCGTGAACCCGATGCTCACCGTCATGGCGCTCGCGCGCCGCAACGTCGGGCGTATGCTGTCTCGCGGATGAGGAAGGCAGCCCTCGCTTGTCTGGCCAGCCTGCTGCTCGCCGCCTGCGGTGGCGGCGGTGGCGGGTCGGGCGGCGCGGGCGCGGGTGGAGCCGGCGGCGACGGGAGGCCCGCGAGCGCGTCGACGCCGACGAGCGCGCCGGCGGGCGGGGCGACGACCGCGCCGACCGTCGCGGCCGCGGGCGGTCCGGCGCTGCGCGACATCGCGACGCGCTCGAACGCGGCGCCCTTCAAGGTGAGCTACAAGTTCTCGACGAACGCCGGCGGCCAGGCCGTCGATGTCACGCAGACCTGGTACCAGAGCGGCAGCCGGTTCCGCATGGACCTCACGACGCCGCAGGCGGGCGGCGGCGGGACCTTCTCGTTCTTCTCGCTGCCCGAGGGGTCGTTCTCCTGCGGCACGTTCGGTGGCGCCGGCGCGCAGTGCACGGCGTTCCCGGCGGCGCAGGCCGGCGCGCAGAGTCCCGGATTCCAGCTCGACACCGACCTCCGCGCCAACGCCGACCGATACGGCGCCGCCTTCACCGGGACGCGCCAGGTCGCCGGCGAGACCGGACAGTGCTTCAGCTTCAACACGGCCGCCGCCGGCTTCCAGCGCGGCACGGCCTGCTATTCGTCGAACGGGATCCCGCTCTACATGCAGTTCGATGTGGCGGGCGGGAGCTTCACGATGGAGGCGACCTCGGTCGGCACGCCGACCGACGCGGACTTCCGGCTTCCGGCTACGCCCCGATAGCGGCGAGCTCGCGCGAGCCCGCGCTCGCGGTGAGGACGAAGCGATCCGTGCAGATCCCCTCGAGCGTGTTGTAGGTCACGCGCACGACGACGTTGACGTCCTCGTCGCGGCTGCCCGGCAGGAGCACCTTCGCGTTCCAGGTGACGGAGAGATCGATGAGCATGCCGTTACTGTCGCGGCGCGTGATCGAGCCTCCATCGGCCGGTAAGGGGAAGTGCGCTCCCCCGGGCGGGGGTGAAGTGTCGAGGGGGCTTGGGGTCGAAGGAGGCTTGCGGTCGAAGGGGGCTCTGCCCCCCTCGAACCCCCCCGGCCGTCTAAAGTCGGCCATGTGCTCGAGCCCGACGCAGTGGTCGTCCCCGCGGGCGACGCACTGCTCGGCGAGCCGCTCCGCACCGAGCACGTCAACGTCTTCGCGATCTCCCGCCACCCGGTCAGCGTGTCCGAGTACGCCGTGTTCCTCGACGACACCAAGCACGCTCCGCCCGTGAACTGGGCTACACAGCGGCGGCGCCCGGACGGAGCGGTCGAGGGCATCACCTGGGCGGACGCGGTGACGTACTGCCGCTGGCTCACCCTCCGCCTCGGCCGCACCTACCGGCTGCCGGACGAACGCGAGTGGGAAAAGGCCGCGCGCGCCGGCGTCCTCGCCGCGCTCGACGCGCGCCGCGAATGGACGAACACCTGGGCCCCGAGTGGCCGTGTTCTCCGGGGAGGCCCCGACCTGGCCACGCGCGCCTACGCGAGCGACGACCCGCGCGGCGTCGGGTTCCGCGTGGTGCACAGCATGACCGGCCGCTAGTGCGAGTTGCCTCGGGGGCCGGGGGGCAGCGCCCCCCGACGCTGACCATCGTCGCGAGCGGCAACGGAGCGAGCGCGCTCCCCGTCGGGATGCGCCTCCTCCGCCGCGGGGGCAACGCGCTCGACGCCGTCGAGGCCTGCGCACGCATCGTCGAGGCGGATCCGACGGACACGAGCGTCGGCCGCGGCGGCAAGCCGAACGTCCTGGGCATCGTCGAGCTGGACGCCTCGATCGTCGACGGGACGACGCATCGCGTCGGGGCGGTCGCGGCGCTCGTGGGGTACCTGTACCCGATCACCATCGCGCGCGCCGTGATGGAGCGCACGCCGCACGTGATGCTCGTCGGCGCGGGCGCCGCACGCTTCGCGCGCGAGATCGGCGCTGCGAAGGCGCAGAACCTCACCGCGTCGACGCGCGAGCTCTGGGTCGAGCGACTACGGAAGGCGCACGAGACGCCGGCGAGCGTCCGCCGTCGCGCGAGGCTCCTGCCGGTCGTGCGGAAGACCGTGCGTGAAGAGCGCGGCACGGTGAACTTCCTGGCGATCGACGGCGCTGGTCACATCGCGTCGGCGGTGACAACGAGCGGCTGGGCGTACAAGTACCCTGGCCGCGTCGGCGACTCGCCGATCGTCGGCGCGGGCAACTACTGCGACACGCGGTACGGCGCGGCGGCATGCACGGGGTTCGGCGAGCTCGCCATCCGCAACGTCACCGCGAAGACGGCCGTCGACCGGCTCGCGAAAGGGATCGCGCCGGTCGAAGTCGCTCGCCTGGCGGTCGCCGACGCGAACGTGCTCGACGACGCGGCATTCAACATCGTCGTCCTCGCCGCCGACGGGACACACGCGTCGGCGACGAACCGCGAGGGCCGCCGCTACTGCTTCATGACCGCAGACATGGAGGAGCCGGTCACGACGGCGCGCGAGGTCGTGCGTTAGGACGCCGCGACCAGGGCGATCGCCTCCCTCGTCTCCGGCCAGTGCAGGATCGCGAGGGCCTCCTCCAGCGTGCACCAGCGATACTCGTCGTGCTCCTCGTTGAGCACGGGCTCCCACTCTGGCGGCGCGTCGATCGCGAAGCTCTCGATCGTGATCTGCTCTATCCCTGGGCCGTACTCGTGCCGCGTGGCCTCGGGCACGAGGTAGCCCTGGGTCATGCCGACGTGGCGGAGCAGGGCGTTCGGGCCGAGCCCCGTCTCCTCATGGAGCTCGCGCGCGGCCGCCTCGGCGAACGTCTCGCCCTCCTCCACGACGCCGGCGACGATGTGCCAGTAACGATCGTGGGCGCGATGGAGGACGAGGAACCGGCCGCCGCGACGGACGAAGACGCCGGTCTCGCGCGCCGTCCGCACGCGCGAAGGCTAAAGCGCGGCGACCGCCGCCTGCATCTTCGCGGTCGCGTCGGTCGGGCTCGTGCCAGCGGAGAAGTAGAGCGGGTCACCGAACACGACTTCGACGTCGCCGCGCCACCCGTTCGAGCGCGAGCGCTCCCATTTCCGGTACCGGCGATCGAGGAGCGACACCTTGTTGATCTTCAGCTTCATCGGCACGACCGGGCTCGCGCCCTCGACCGCGATGAGCCCGGCGCCGGACTTGAACGGCTGGGTCGGGCCCCCCACGGTGAGCTTCCCCTCGGGATAGATGAGGATGGAGAAGTTGCGGTCGAGCCGGGCTCCGAGAAGCTCGAGGCTCCTGCGGATCGCGCCCTCGCGGGCGAGCGGGAACGCGTTCGCGAAGACCGACGAGAAGAAGCCATTCAGCTTGTTGCCGAAGACGTCGTCGGCCGCGGCGGCGATGGCGAGCTGCCAGCGCCACTTCAGCGGGATCGCCATGAGGATGATCCCGTTGTCCCATTGCAGGCAGTGGTTCGGCGTGAACAGGACCGGGCCGCGCAGCCCCCGGAGCTTCTCCGCGCCCGTGATCTTGACGTCGTAGAAGGTGTGGACGAGCGGATAGAGCAGCGTCTGCTGGAGGAGCAGCCCGAAGCTCCGCACGAGCGGGCTGAGCGGCCAGCCGTAGATGCCGGTATCGCGCTTGGTGTCGCGCGCCGCGGCGACCATGCGCTCGAGGTCGTCGACCGTCGCATTCGGATCGAGCGCCGCGTCGTCGATGTACGACCCGAGCTCCTCCTCGATCGCGCCGAGCAGGTCGACACGGCCAAGCGAGTCGAGGCCGAGGTCGGCCGAGAGCTGGGCGTGCGGCTCGATGCGGTCAGGCGGGACGTTCGCGACCTGCACGATGAGCTTTTCGACATCGGTCAGCTCGCGTGTCCCGCCTGAGGCCTGGGTGGCCGGGGGAGCTTTGCCCCCCCGACTGATCGCGAGCACGCGCTCGGTGACTTCGCGCTTCTTCACCTTCTGCGTCGGCGTCGTCGGGAACTCCGCATCCGGCCAGACGGTCCAGCCACGGATCTGCTGGCTCCCCGAGAGCTTGCGGTTGGTCTCGCGCACGATCTGCTCGACGACGGCCGGATCCTTCGGTTCGAGGAAGACGGCGTGCACGTGCACCGGCTCGCCCTCCGGCTCGAGACCGATCACCGTTGCGAGCTCCGGGCGCTGCGGCGTCGCAAGCGCGGCGATCGCCGGATGCGCGGCGAGGATGTTCTCGATGTCCTCCGGATAGACCTTGAGGCCGTCGGGGAGCGCGATCATGTCCTTCTTCCGGCCGTGCAGCCAGAGGAAGCCGTCCTCGTCGAACTTCCCGAGGTCGCCGGTGTGGAACCAGCCGTCGGCGTCGAGCGCCGCGCGTGTCGCCGCTTCGTTCTCCCAGTAGCCCTTGAAGATGTTCGGTCCGTGCGCGATGACCTCGCCGTCCTCGGCGATCCTCACCTCGACCCCGGGAAGCGGGACGCCGACCGATCCGAGACGGTTCCGGTCCAGTCGGTTGAACGTGAGGGCCGGGGAGCACTCGGAGAGCCCGTAGCCCTGGAGGATCTCGACGCCGAGCTCGCGCCAGGCCTCGCCGAGCGCGGGGTCGAGGGCGGAGCCGCCCGAGACGATGTAGCGGAACTCGCCTCCGAACTGCGAGTGGACCTGGAAGAAGAGCATTCGGCGAAGCGCCATCGGGAGCCCTCGCGCGATCCGGCGCAGCCGCGCGAAGAGCTCGCCCTTCCCGTCCTGCTCGGCCTTGCGTTCGATCGCGAGGAAGAGCGAGCGCACGACCGCGGGGGTGATGAGGATCATGGAGACCTGCCGCTCGCGGAACGTCCGGCGCACCACCGAGGGCTGGCGGCTTGTCGGGTACACGACCGACGCGCCCGCGATGAGCAGGCACCAGAACCCCGCCATCTGCTCGAACATGTGCGAGAGCGGGATGAACGAGAGCAGCCGCTGATGCGGGCCGATGGGGAAGATCTGCGTCGCGGCGAGCGAGTTCGAGAGGATGTTCCGGTGCGTGAGCATCGTCCCCTTCGGGTCGCCGGTCGTCCCTGAGGTGAACACGACCTCGGCGAGGTCGTCCGGGCTCACGGCGGCCTTGGGCAGTGGCTGCTTCGCGCGGGCCTGATCGCACAGGAGCTCCATCTCGAAGAGCGGGAGCTCCAGGGGTAGCGCACGCAGCTTGGTCTGCTGCGAGACGACGATCGCGCTCGCGCGCGTGCGCCGCGCGATCGTTTCGATGAACTCCGACGTCGAGTTCACGTCGAGCGGAACGACGACCGCGCCGACGCGTAGCGCTGCGAGCATCGCAATGCCGTACTCGGGCCGGTTGACGCCGAAAGCGATCACGCGGTCGCCCTTCTTGATGCCGGCCTCCGCCAAGACGCGCGCCACGCGGGGGACGACGTCCGCCAGGTCGCGGAAGCTCCACGTCCGCGTGCGGAAGCCCGGCTTGATCATGAGCGCGGTCTTCGCGCCGAAGGCCGTCGCGGAGGCCTCGAGGACGTCGTTCAGGGTTTCCACGGTCAGCTCGCCAGCTGGCGCAGCGCGTCGCGCGCCTGCTCTCGGCACGGTGGGTAGTGGGAGAAGAGGATCGTGTCGACGTCGAGCTCGGCGAGGCGGCCGATGGAGCGTCGCGCGAGGCTCATGTCGTCGGTGAAGAAGTAGTTCGGAAGCGTCACGTGGCCCCGCGCACGCTGGAGGAGATCACCGACGATGACGAAGCGGCGCGAGGGTGAGTGCAGGCAGACGCTGCCCGGGGTGTGACCCGGCGTGTGGACGACCCGGAGGCCGTCGAGGACCGGGAGCACGTCGCCGTCGGCGAGCGGCCTGGGATCCGTGGGCGGACGCGTGAGGAACGCGACGATCGGCCCGGGCGACGGGTTCGAGATCACGTCACGCAGCTTGATCCGCAGCCGCTCGTTGTCGGCCGGATGGAGGAACACCTGCGCGCCCGACGCCGCGGCGATCTCATGCGCGCCGCCGATGTGGTCGGGGTGTCCGTGCGTGCACACGATCCGCGTGAGCTCGTCCATCCGCCGTCCGAGGCGGCGCAGATACGACGCGACGATCCGCCCGGACCCCCGGTGCCCCGCGTCGATCAACGTGAGCTCGTCCTCGACGATCAGGTACGCCTGGGCGCCGCGGAGCCGGAGGACGTGGACGTTCGGCAGGACCTCCACCCCTAGAAGCTGAGCACCTTTTCCGATTCCATCGTCATCTTCACGAGATCGGGCGGAGTGATGAAGGACGCCCCCGCCGGCGCCATCTCCTTCGAGACCCCACGGGCCTCTGCGCAGCCCTTTCAGATGTAAAAGGTGATCCCGCGCTCGATCGACGAGCGCACGAGGTCGGCGAGCGGCGGGATGCCGATCCCGCGCACCTTCGCCTGGACCTCCGGCTTCATGAGCTCGACGGCGTCGCCGGCGAGAGCGATCCCGCAGCTGACCCCGGAGGTGCCCGCTCCGTTGGCCGCGATGTGGAACGGGACGCTCGCGGTCGTCGCGTTGTCCGGCCCCTGGCTCGTCACGATGAGCAGCTTCAACATTCGCACCCTCCCCGTCCTCGCATGCTAGGCCGCCCGAAAAGTGGCCTGGCACACGGTCAGGCCACGAACGTGCGCCACAGAAGGTTCGCCACGCTCCCCACGAGCAGGAGCACGATGACCTGCCGGAAGCGCACCGGGTCGAGGCGTCCGCGGAGGGCCATGCCGGCCATGAGGGCGAGGAGCATGGGCACAAGCGCGATGACCCCGAGCGTGACGAGCTCCGGCGTGAAGAGGCCGAGCGCCCAGTACGAGAGCACCTGCACGGTCGAGCTCAGCTGGAAGACGGTCGCCAGCGTGATGACGTAGTCACGCGGCGCAAGGCGCAGCGCGTGAAAGTACGACCCGACGATCGGGCTCGAGATCGACGTCGTCCCCTGCATCACGCCGCCGGCGAAGCCCACGATCGGCGTGAGGATCTTCGCGCGCCGCGCCCCCGGCTCGCCGACGATGCGCTCGCCCCGCAGGAGGAAGGCCGCGACCATCGCCGTGATGAGGATCGCGAACGTCCGCTGATCGAGGCCCGCGAGAAGGAACGCGCCGAGGACCGTGCCGAGCGCGTTCGCGACGACGAGCGGGAGGAGCGAGCGCAGGAGACCGAGCGCGCGCCAGCCCTGGAGCACGAGGAGCGTGTTCGCGACGACGATCGGGATCGTGATGATGACGACCGCCTGCTTCGGGCCGAACACGCCCGCCAGGATCGGCGTCGCGATGAGCGGGAGGCCCATCGCCGTCGCGCCCTTCGCGAGACCGGCCACGCCGAGCCCCGCGACGAGCGTCAGGAGCTGGAGCGGGCCCAATCGCGCTCGCCGACGAGCGCCTTCCAGTCGATCGCGTGGAGCCGATCGCTCGCGATGTAACGGCGGCCTTCCTTCGCGAGCTCGCGCCCGTCGACGCGGACGATGTCGGCCGTGTGATCGAACCCGCTCCCGTGCACGAGGGCCGACCCGACGCCGTACACGTCGACAGGGACGCCGAGCTGCTCGAACCGACGGATCTTCTCCGCGTCGAACCCGCCCGACGCGACGATCCTGACGTGCGGGTAGCCGTGGCGGTCGAGTGCCGTGCGCAGGAGCTCGACGAGCCCTGGCGTCACGCCCCGGATGTCGCCAGGCGCATGGCCGCCGCGCGACTCGATCTCGCGAAGGATCGAGCGGTCGATCATCGACTCGCTCGTGTCGACGCGGACGCCCCACAGCCGACCGCCGAGTGCGTGCGCGACCCCGAGGGACGTGTTCACGACGTCGTTGCTGAAGTCGACGAGGCTCGTGACGTTCACGTGCCCCTCGGGCGTGCCTTTTGCGGTGAGGTGTCCGATGGCATCCGGCGCGCGGTTGATGTACTCGTCGAACTTGAGCGTCGCGACCGTGGTATCGCCGCCATACACGGCGATCAGCGCGTGTGGCACCGTGCCGAGACCTGTCGAGCCCCACCACTCGCCTTGCTCGTCGGTAGAGACGCCGATCGCGCCGCCGACGTATGCGGCATACCCCGCGCCGGCCTGCGCCTCGTGGACCTGATGGCGCGCGCCGAACATGATCACCGGCTTGCCGTTCGCCGCCGCGACGACGTCTCGCGTGTTCGTCGCGACGCGGGTGCCTTCGGCGAGCGCGCCGAGGTAAAGCGTCTCGAGATGCGCGAACGCCGCGTACTCGCCCTCGATGTGCATGACCGGCTCGCCCGGCGAAGCGATCTCACCGTCGCAGAGCGATTCGACGGCGAGCTCACGCCAGCCCGGCTCCCAGAGCGAGGCGAGCTCGCGCGAGATGTCGAACACCTCGCGGGCGATGGGCGCGTAGGCGTCCCAGTCAAGAGCGGGGAGCGCGGTCCACGCGCCGTAGAGGCGCCGCTCGGCGTCGAGGTAGCGCTCGAAAAGCGCTTCTGAGCGCGCGCGGTCGCGGTAGCGGCCCGCGCCGACGCGGAGGAACGCGAGCGTCTGGTCGGTGCCGACGATCACGGCGTCCGGGTGCTTCTGGAAGACCTGCATCGTGACGCGATCGCGGCGCTCGTCGCGCTCGAGGATGAGCTTGGTACGCGCGAAGTAGATGTCGCTCTTGTAGCCCGCGCGGATCTTCTCGATCGGCAGGCGGAAGACGTGCGGCCCCAGGCGCTCGGTGACGATCACGGCGTCACCACATGCTCATGAGCATGCCGCCGTCCACCTGGAGCGAGACACCGTTGATGTAGCTCGCCTTCGGCGAGGCGATGAAGACCACGGCCGCGGCGTACTCCTCGGGCCTGCCGTACCGGCCCATCGGGATGACCTGCTCCTCGTAGCGCTTGCGGACGGCGTCGGGGGTCGTGCCCTGACGCTTCGCCGTGTCGGTGTCGAGCTGGATGAGGCGATCGGTCGCGATGCGTCCCGGCTGCACGGCGTTCACCCGGATGCCTTCCTTCGCCAGGTCCGCCGAGATCGTCTTCAGCATGCCGTGCACCGACGCGCGGATCGCGTTCGAGAGGATGAGGTTGAGGTACTGCGTCGGCTGGCGGACCGAGGTCGAGGTCGAGTACACGATCGAGCCGCCCCGCTGTTTGCGCATGATCGGGAGCGCGAGCCGCGTGAGGCGCACCGCCGAGAAGAGCGTGAGGTCGACGGCCTTCTGCCAGGCGGCGTCGTCGAGGTCGTCGAACCGTCCCGGGGGCGGGCCGCCGGCGTTCACGATGAGGATGTCGACCGTCCGGTACTTCGCGACGGCGGTCTGCACGAACGACTCGCAGCCTTCTCTGGTCGCCAGATCGGCCGCGATCGGCAGGACGTCGCCCTTCGTCTTGCGGACGATTTCCTCAGCGGCCGCGGTGATGGCGCCCTCCTCGCGGCTGCACATCGCGACCTTCGCGCCCTCGCGCGCGAACTCCTCCGCGATCGCGCGGCCGAGGCCCTTGCTCGCGGCGGCGACGAGCGCGATCTTGCCCGAGAGGCCGAGGTCCATCGCGAATAGAGTGCCACCGATGCCTCGATCGAGGCGGCGCCGGGCTTAGAGGACCTTCGCGAGGACGAGCATGACGACGAGCGCGGCGAGCGCGAGGCGGTAGAAGACGAAGACGGTGAGCGGGTGGCCGCGCAGGAAGCTCATCATGAACGCGATCGCGATCCAGCCGCAGACGAACGACGTGGCGAACCCGATGACCGCGAGCTGCGGGACCGTGAGGAGCTCGGCGGCGGTCCGCGAGTCCACGAGGGTCTTGACTCCGGCCCCAACGATGACCGGGGTCGCGAGCAGGAAGCTGAACCGCGTCGCCTCGAAGCGATGGAGGTCGCGCGTGAGGCCGGCCGAGATCGTGATCCCCGACCGCGAGATGCCGGGCACGAGCGCGATCGCCTGCGCGATCCCCATGAAGAGCGCGTCGCGCAGGCCAAGCTCGCCGATCCACCGGCGTTGATGCGCCATCCGCTCCGCCACGATGAAGATGACGGATCCGATCACGAGCCCGAGAACGATGACGATCGGCCTTCGCAGCTCGCGCTCGATCCACGACTCGAAGAGCACGCCCGCGAGCGCGGCGGGAAGCGTCCCGATCACGATGAGGGAGATCAGCCGCCACCGGCCGCGGACGAGGTCCGCGAGCAGACCGAGCCAGGTCGTGAAGAAGTAGATGAACACCGCGAGCGCCGTTCCCAGATGCAACGCGACGTCGAACGAGAGACCGTAGCGCTTCGGATCGAGATGGAGCACGTCGGTCACCAGGATGAGGTGAGCGGTCGAGCTCACCGGCAGGAACTCGGTCAGCCCCTGGACGATCCCCAGGAGCACCGCGGCGATGACGTCGTCGGAGACCGGGAGGTTCATCGCATCGCCCCTCGCGCCGCGGTCAGGGCCTCACGGCCCTCGCGATCGTGCTCGCGGACGATCTCGAGGTTCTTCGCCCAGGCCCGCCGGTGTCCGACATCGAGGAAGCGCATCGCGGTCCCTCCAGCGAATTCGCCGAGGCCGCCCTTCGCGGCCGTCTCGGCGGCGTAACCGTACGACTCCGCGGCACGCAGGAGATCGGCGCCGGGCGCGTTCGGGAAAAGGCCACGGATCGAACGAAGGAAGCGGCCCGCCGCCCGCCGCTTGTCGACGAGGAGCGCGCGCATCGCATGGTCCGCGAACGCCGCGCTGCCCGCATGCTTCGCGTCGGACCAGCGCGCCTCGTCGCGAACGGCCTCCGCCCAGCTCGCGAGCGCGCGATCGGTCCCGTCACCCGCGGCGAGCGCCGCGTCGATCCCCTCACGGACGGCGCCGGCGCGGTCGGGCGCCGTCCTGCGGTCGAGGAAGATCGGCGTTCCGCGCGTTTCGTCCTCGAAGGCCTCCCAGCCGACACGTCGCGGCTCGTCGCCCTTGTCAAAGAACGTGCGCGCGAAGAACGCCGGCGCGGTCTCGTCGTATCCGATCAGGAGACCGTACTCGGGTGGACCGCCAAGGCCACGCACGAGCGGTGGCAGGCGGGTGTCGATCGCCTCGGCGATCCGTTCGAGAACAAGAGCGCGCATGTCCTCGTCGAAAGGAGGTGCTACCTCATCGAGACGGACACCCGCCGCGCGCGCCGCGCGATCGCGCGTCGGCGGATCGCTCGGCGCCGCCGCGAGCGGATCCCAGCCCTCCGCGTCGAGCGAGGTCGTGAAGGCGGCCGCCGAGCAGCCCATGAGCCAGTCATATTCGTTCTCCGTCGCTGCGGCGAGCGCGGCAGGGAAGGTGCAATCGTGACCCACGCCGAACCGAAGTGGAGCGATCTCCATGAGCAGGCGGCGGCGTGGACTCAGGCGCCGTTCTCACCGAACTCGTGCTTCAGCAGGGTGCACACCTGCAGCGTGACCCACTTGCTCGCGACCTCCCCCGCGGCGTCGATCGCGCGCAGCACGAAGAGGACGTCGGCCTGGTAGAAGAGCGGGAACGAGAGCTGGCGCCACAGGTAGCTCGGCTCGGTGTCCGTCGGATAGCGGCCCCGTTCCATGCGGAACGAGAGCAGGAACTCGACCCCGCGCCGGATCATCCGCTCGACCTCTCGGGTGCGCGACGCCTCCGGTAAGGCCGCGAGGCCCCAGACGAGCCGCGCGTAGCCCCAGGCACAGGGCTTCTCGCCGTTGATCACGCACGCCGCGTCGAACTTCTTCGCGTCGCGAACGAGCCGCTGCACGAGCGGTTCGACCCGCGGGTCCGTCCCATATCCGGCGAGCGCGAGATAGCGGACGACGCTGCCGGTGAAGCAGGACATGCCGTGGTCGCGCCCCAGGACCCACTCCATCGCGTTCGGGCGCGCCGAGAGGTCCTCGAGGATCCGGCGCGCGCCGCGCCGAACGCGCGCGTCCGTGGCGTCAACGCCGTACTCGGTGAGAAGCAGGTTCGCCCAGTGGCTGCCCTGGTATTTCGGTCCGTACATGTTCGTGCCGGGCCAAGCGCCGTCCGCCCGCTGCCGGCCGAGGATCGTCGAGATCGGCGGCGCGCTCATCGCGCGCTGCTGCGCCTCGCGCAGCTCGGGATCGCGCGGCCCACGGTCGAGCAGCGAACGGAGCGCGAGGGCGCGGACGGCGGGGTCGCGTTTCTCGAGGAGCCACGGGAGCGGATCGGCGTGGAGGAGAGCGCGCCAGGCCACGCTAGGCCCCTCCGATCGACAGCTCGGAGATCACGAGCGTCGGGCTTCCGAGTCCTCCTGGACCGAAGACGAGGTCGGTGCCGACACCGACGATCGCGTTCAGCAGATGCGTGAGGTTCCCGGCGATCGTGATCCCCTGCACCGGGAACGCGCGCGCGCCGCGCTCGAGGTAGTTGCCCGTCGCGCCCAGCGAGAACTCGCCGGACACGGGATCGATCGTGTGCAAGTTGAGGAGCGACGTGATCGCGAGCGCCCGGTCGAGCGCGTTCGTGAGGGCCGCCGCATCGTCGGTGCCGGCGGCCATGAAGTAGTTCGAGGGGCCGATACGGCTCGGCGAACCATAGCCGCCGCGCCTGGCGTTGCCCGTCGGCTCGACCTTCATCTTCCGCGCGGTCTTGAGCGAGGTCAGGTAACCCCGCAGGACACCAGCCTCCACGAGCGTTCGCGTCGTCGTGGCCACGCCCTCGCCGTCGAACGGCGCGCTGCGCAGGCCCTGCGGCCGGCGGGCGTCGTCGACGATCGTCACTTTCCCGTTGGCGACGCCCTGGCCCACCTTGCCCGCGAAGAGGCTCCGGCCCTTGAGGACGTTGTCTGCCGAGAAGAGCGGCGCGATCGCGCGCAGGAGGTCCATCGCCATCCACGGGTCGAGGACGATGGGGAGCTTCTGCGTCTTGAACGGCTTCGGCCCCAGCTTGTCCGTCGCGCGCTCCGCGGCGCGGCGGCCGATGCGCGCGGGGTCGAGCTCGCCGAAGCGGCGGGCCGCCTCGCCGTGGTAGCCGATCTGCCGCTCGCCGCCCTCCGTGGCGACCGCCGACGTCATCGCGCCCGTGTAGGACTCCCGGTACGTCGCGCGAACGCCCGTCGTAGTCGCGATGATCGTCGACGCGACGGCGTGGCTCGCCGTGGTCTTGCGAAAGTGGGTCACGCGGGGATCCGCCTGGCGCGCGGCGGCCTCGACCGCGAGCGCGACCTCGGCGAACTCACCGACCGCCCGGTCCTCGAGGCCGCGCTGGAAGATGTCGAGGTCCACGTCGTCGAGCGGCCGCGTGGCGAGGCCGAGGTCCGCGTCGGGCTCGGTGACGCCGGACATGCGCTTCGCCTGCTCCACACAGGCGACGATGCCCTCCTCGCTCAAGTCGCTCGAATGCGCGAAACCGAGGCGCTGCGCGTCGAGGATGCGGACGCCGATGCCGCGCTCGCCGCGCGCGATGACGTTCTCGACCGCGCCGTCCTTGATCTCGACGGATCCGGAGCGCGCTTCCTTGAGGAAGACCTCACCCGCGCCGACGCCGCTGGCGCCGAGCGCGTCGAGCCCGCGCTCGACGACGGCCTCGTTGCTCATGCGCTCGCTCATTTCAGCTTCCCGCCCACCACGACCGAGGGGATGCGGATGGTCGGTTGTGCGTCCGCCACCGGCGCGCCCTGCCCGTCTTTGCCGCAGGTGCCGGTCGAGTAGCCGAGGTCCGAGCCGACCATGTCGATCTCGCTCATCAGCTTGGGCCCCTGGCCCACCAGCGTCGCACCGCGCAGCGGCTCCGCGAGCTTCCCGTCGCGGATCCGGTAGCACTCGGTGATCTCGAATGCGAAGTTCCCGGAAACGACGTCGACCTGGCCACCGCCCATCTTCTTGACGAAGATGCCGTCCTTCACCGAGCGCACGATCTCCGCGGGATCCGACGTGCCCGGCGCGATCATCGTGTTCGTCATCCGGCAGATCGGCAGGAAGCGGAAGGACTCGCGGCGCGCGTTCCCGCTTCGGGCGATGCCGAGCTTCTCGGCGTGCTTGCGGTCCGAGAGGTAGCTTCGGAGAACGCCCTTCTCGATGAGGACCGTTCGGTGCGTCGGCGTGCCCTCGTCGTCGATCGCCGCGGTCCCGCGCTTGTCGGGGTCGGTCCCGTCGTCGATCACCGTGATGAGGTCGCTCGCCACCTTCTCGCCGATCCGGCCCGAGTAGACGGAAAGGCCTTTCAGGTTCAGGTCGGCCTCGAGGCCGTGGCCGACCGACTCGTGGATGAGCGTCCCGCCCGCTTCGCTCGAAAGGACGACCGTGTACGTACCCGCCGGCGCCGCCTCCGCCCCGACGTTGAGCACCGCCCGCCGGGCCGCCATTCGTGCGGCCTCCGCGACGGCCTCGTCGGTCAACATCTCGAACCCGTTCGTCCCGCGGAGCGACTCGAAGCCGGACTCGAGGACCTCGCCTGCCCTGGCGACGACGTGGATCGCCAGGTTCAGGCGGACGCGCCGGTCGGTGCGGAAAAGGCCGTCGCTATTGGCGACGACGACGTCCTGGATGCTCTCGGCGTACGTTGCCGTGACCTGCTGGATCCGCGGATCGAGACCGCGGGCGACCGCGTCGGCACGCCGCAGGAGCGTGACTTTGCGGCCCACGGGCACGTCGCGGGGATCGATCGCGACGGTGCTGTGGCCGGCGACCTCGTCGGGAACGACGCTCGTCGCGTCATGGAGCTCTCCACCCTCTTCCACGCCCCGCGCCGCGCGGCCGGCGAGCGCGATGAGGTCGTCCGCGTCGGCGACGTTCCCGTTCGCGTACGTGGTGCGCTCGCCCGACGTGACCCGGATGCCCGCGCCCTGATCTAGGCCGCTGATCGCGTCCTCGACGCGACCGTCGTCGAACACGATCTGGAGCGTCTGATGGCGCTCCCAGAAAAGCTCGGCCCATTCTCCGCCGCGTGAGAGCGCGGTCCGGAGCGCGTGCTCCGCATCGCGCGCGCTCACAGAAGGTCCGCCCGTCAACGTGATGGCGATTTGTGCGACCTCCCGCTCCCCAGAGGAGAGGATCCGATGGTACGACGACTAGTCGCCGATGACAGTTATGGTCGCGTGGCGCTCGCGCGGACCGTCGAGCTCCGCGAAGTAGATGCCCTGCCACGTGCCGAGGACGAGCTCGCCATCGCGCACGGTCAGCGTCACCGAGCTCCCGACGAGCACCGCTTTCACGTGCGCGGGGCCGTTGCCCTCCGCATGGTGGTAGCGCGCGTCGTTCGGGACCGCGCGTTCGAGGGCGGCGAGCACGTCCTTCTGCACGTCAGGGTCGGCGTTCTCGTTCACGAAGACGCCCGCGGTCGTGTGCGCGACCGAGATCGCACAGATCCCGTCGCGGATCTTCGAGCGCGTGACCGCGGCCTTCACGCGGGACGTGATGTCCACGGTCTCCTGGGTCTTCGACGTTTCCACCGAGAGCTGCTCGTGCCTGACGGTCACTTCTCGTTCATCGCAGGGGCCGGACCCCCTGCAACCCCCTTTCAACGCCGGCTTCGCCAGTTCATCGCAGGGGGCGGACCCCCTGCAACCCCCCTTTCAACGCCGGCTTCGCCAGTTCATCGCAGGGGGCGGGCCCCCTGCAACCCCCCTTCTAACGCCGGCTTTGCCGGCGAGTCCATGTGGGCCGCGCGCTCGCCGGCGATCCGGGCGACGAGCGCAGGGGTCGCGTTCCCGCCGCTCACGACGAGGACGACGGTGCGGCCGCGGACGTCCACTCGCCCGGCGCGCACGGCCGCGAGCGGTGCCGCGCCGGAGGGCTCGACGAGGAGCGAGAGGCGGTCGAGATACTCGTAGGTGGCGTCCTCCAGCGCGTCGTCGTTCACCGTGACGAGCTGGTCGACGTAGCGGCGCACCAGGTCGACATTGAGCTGGTCCGTGCTCTTCGCGACCAGCTTGTCTGCGACGCTGTGCGGACTCTCGAGCGTGACCGCATGGCCCGCCCGCGCGGACCGGCCGACGGCGTCGGCACCTTCAGGCTCGACGCCGACGACCCGCACCGGACGTGCACGCGATTTGACCGCCAGTGCGATGCCGGAGATGAGCCCGCCCCCTCCCACGGCGACGACCACGAGGTCGGCCGCCGGCAGATCGTCGAGGATCTCGAGCCCGATCGTCCCCTGGCCGGCGACGATAAGCGGATCGGCGTACGGATGGACGAACGTCTTGCCTTCCTCGCGCTCGATGCGGTGTGCGAGGGCGAGCGTGTCGTCGTACACGGAGCCTTCGAGGCGCACCTCGGCGCCATACGCGCGGCAGACGCGCACGATCATCTCCGAGACTCCGTTCGGCATCACCACGGTCGCCGGCGCGCCCAGCGCTGCGGCGGCGAACGCCACGCCCTGGGCGTGACTTCCGGCGGACGCGGCGACGACGCCGCGCTGCCGGGCCGCGGCGTCGAGAGAGGCGATCTTGTTCAGCGCGCCGCGTACTTTGAACGTCCGCGTCGGCTTGAACGTCTCGATCTTCAGATGGACGTCCGCGCCCAGATCCGCCGACAGCAGCGGTGAGCGCTCGAGCGGCGCGCGGGGGAGGAAGCGATCGACGACCGCGCGCGCGGCGACGACGTCCGCGAGCCGCACGGCCGGCTCCATCGCCGCGACGATACTTCGACCATTCGCACTTGGGGCGCAGAGCGCGCCGTTGCGACGTCGCACCTTCGGACCGCCGGGATCGAGACCGCCGCGCTCGATGCCGACGTGCTGCTCGCGCACATCGCGGGCGTCGAGAAGGAGACGCTCTACGGACATCCCGACACCGAGCTGTCGCGCGGTGCGTGCGAGCGCTACCGGGAGCTCATCGACCGTCGCGCCCGCGGCGAGCCGGTCGCATACCTCCGTGGCTGGAAGGAGTTCTACGGCCTCCGCTTCGCGGTGGATCCGCGCGTGCTCATCCCGCGCCCCGAGACTGAGACGCTCGTCGAGGCCGCACGCGGGCACATCGCCGGCCGCGCCCTCACGGTCGTCGACGTGGGTACGGGGTCGGGTGCGGTCGCCATCGCCATCGCGGCGCACGAGCCTCGGGTGAACGTGATCGCGACCGACGTCTCCGCGGACGCGCTCGCCGTGGCGCGCGCGAACGCGCTCTCCAACGGCGTCGCCGACCGGATCGAGCTCCGGCAGGGCGATCTCCTAACGCCGCTGACCGCGCCCGTCGAAGTCGTCGTCGCCAACCTGCCGTACCTCAGGCCCGAAGCGCTCGCTGAGCTGGTCGGCGAGCGCACCTCGCTCGCGTACGAGCCGCGAGTCGCGGTCGTTGCCGGCGCCGACGGACTCTCGCTCCTTCGCCGCGCGATCGCCGAGCTTCCGCGTGTGCTCGCGCGCGGCGGCGCCGCGTTCTTCGAGGTCGACCCGGCGCAGTCCCGCACGGTCGCCCAGCTCCTCGAGGCCACGCTCGGCGGAGCCGTCAGATTGACGCGCGACCTCGCCGGGGAGGCGCGCGTGGTCGCCTCGTCGCGCCTCTGAGACCAGTCCGGGTAGCGAGGCCTGCTACAGTGGATCTCTACGGCTCCTCCGATAGTGCGGGGTCGCTACGACATCCGCGTTTGGAGGGGCTTGTGCGATTCGGCGGCTTTCCCTGCAGGGTCGATGGATGTGTCAGCTTGTTCAGCGTCGCGGACAGAACGTCGGTGACGTCGCTCCTCGAGGCGAGCGCCAAACGCTCCGCCCACGAGGAATCCGTTCACAGCTACCGCCACCCGCCGCCACCCGTCGAGCATCGCGGCTACGCGCCGCGCATTTCCAGGCCAAAACCTAAGACCGCGTGACGTTCGTCGGCGGAGAGTCGGCGGCACGAAGGAGAAGAGCGACATGGCAAAGGGAACCATCAAGAAGCTGGTCGGCGATCGCGGATTCGGCTTCATTCAGCAGGAGGACGGGACCGACCTGTTCTTCCACCGCTCGCAGGTCATGGGCACCGATTTCGACTCACTGAACGAGGGCCAGGCCGTGAGCTACGAGAAGGCGCGTGACCCGCGGCGGAACAAAGAGAACGCCGAGAAGGTCACGCCCGCCTAACACCGGTCCCCTGCGCTCCCGCGTGCTGCCACCCGGCGAGCGGACGTGGGAGCGCATGCGTGATCGTGCGCTCGCGCTCGAACGCGCGGAGTGGGGACGGCGCGCCTTCAGCGAACGCGAGATGCGCAGGCAGTTCAGCGCGCCGGCGTCGCTCGTCAGTGGCCTGTGGGAGGGCGATCGGCTCGTCGGCTTCGCGGTCGCGGGGCCGAGCGAGTGGCACTCGGGCGCGTCGCTCTTCAACGTCCTCATCGATCCGGCCTTCCGCGGTCGGGGCCTGGTGTGGCGGCTGCTCCGCCCGCTCGAGCGCGTCCTCCGTTTAGCGCGGGCGCGCGCGCTCGTGATCGATGCGCGCATCGACAACGGCTTCGCCGATGCCGTCGAGCGGCACTACGGTCCACGGGCGCGCGTGGTGTGGCCGGATCACGACAGTCCGTACGGTCCGCAGCGGACCATCGAGGTGTCGCTCGTGCCGGCTCGACACCACGCGCGGCCTATCATCGCCTCGTGAAAACGCGCCTCCTCAAGGCGGATGCGCCTGGGGCGGTGGAGGAGGCGGCGGCGGCGCTCGCACGTGGTGAGCTCGTCGCCTTCCCGACCGACACGGTCTACGGCCTGTCCGCCGGGCAGGAGCATGTCCGCAAGCTGTACGGCGCGAAGGATCGGCCGCAGGAGAAGCGCATCCCCGTGCTCCTATCCGACGCCTCGAACCTCGAGGCGAGCGCGATCGTCACGCCGGCCGCGCGGGCCCTCGCGCAGAAGTACTGGCCCGGTCCGCTCACGATCGTCCTCGTAGCACCGCGGCGCGGGACGCTCGCGTTCCGCGTCCCGGATCACCCCGTCGCGCGCCGGCTCATCGCGGCGAGCGGGGGCGGCCTGCCGGTCACGAGCGCCAATCGCTCCGGCGCGCCCGACGCGCACACGGCGGAGGAGGTGGTCGCGCAGCTCGATGGACGCATCTCGCTCGTCCTCGACGGCGGGCCGACGACCGGCGGCGTCGCGTCGACCGTCGTCGACTGCACCACGGACGAGGTCAAGGTCCTTCGCGAGGGGGCGATCACCGCGAGCGAGATCCGCGAGACGCTGGCCGCCGCGTGAAGATCGGCATCGCCGCCGACCACGCCGGACAGGGCCTGCAGCGCGCGGTCAGCGAGCACCTGCGCGCGAAGGGTCACAGCGTCGTCCCGTTCGGCGACCCCCCGCGTCCGGACGACGATTACCCGCTCATCGTCGCGCCGCTCGCGGAGGCCGTCGCGCGCGGCGACGTCGATCGCGCGATCTTCATGTGCGGCTCTGGCATCGGCCCGAGCGTCGCGGCGAACAAGATCCCGGGCGTGCGCGCGGCGGTCGTGACCGACGAGTGGTCCGCGCGCGACGCGGTCGAGCACGTCGACGTGAACCTGCTCGCGCTCGGCGAGCGGGTGATCGGGTCCGAGCTCGCGAAGAGCATCGTGGACGCGTATCTCGACGCGGAGGTCCAAGGCGGCCGGCATGCGCGACGGCGGGAGCAGATCAGGGAGCTGGAGCGCGCGGGTCGAACGACGGAGCGGTCGTACTGAAAAGGTCAAAAGGAGCGCCCACATGAGCGCACTCGAGCGGACCGATCCCGAGGTGTACGAGGCGATCGAGAACGAACGCCGCCGCCAGGTCGAGAAGATCGAGCTCATCGCGTCGGAGAACTACACGAGTGCGGCGGTGATGGAGGCGGTGGGCAGCGTCCTCACGAACAAATACGCCGAGGGCTACCCCGGTCGCCGCTATTACGGAGGCTGCGAGTGGGTCGACGTCGCCGAGCAGCTCGCGATCGACCGCGCGAAGGCGCTCTTCGGCGCGGCCCACGCGAACGTCCAGCCGCACGCCGGCGCGCAGGCGAACATGGCCGCGTACGCCGCGGTCCTCAAGCCGGGCGACGCCGTGCTCGGTCTCGCGCTCGACCAGGGTGGCCATCTCACGCACGGGTCGCCGGTGAACTTCTCCGGCAAGCTCTACCACTTCGTCGCGTACGGGGTCCGCAAGGACGACGAGATGCTCGACTACGACGAGCTGGAGCGGCTCGCGAAGGAGAATCGGCCGCGGCTCATCGTCACCGGCGCGACGGCGTACCCGCGCGTGTTCGACTTCCCGCGGCTGCGGAAGATCGCGGACGATGTCGAGGCGCTCCTCCTCGTCGACATGGCCCACTTCGCGGGCCTGGTCGCGGCGGGCGAGCACCCCACGCCCGTCGGATACGCGCAGATCGTCACCACGACGACCCACAAGACGCTCCGCGGGCCGCGCGGGGGGATGATCCTCTGCGACGCCGATCACGCGAAGGCGATCGACAGCGCCGTCTTCCCGAACGTCCAGGGCGGTCCGCTCATGCACGTGATCGCCGGCAAGGCGGTGATGCTGAAGGAAGCCGCGACGCCCGAGTTCAAGGCATACGCGAAACAGATCCGGACGAACGCGCGCACCCTGGCGGCGTCACTGGCGAAGGCCGGGCTGCGCCTGGTGTCGGGCGGGACCGACAACCACCTCATGCTCGTGGACGTGCGGCCGCTCGGCCTCACCGGCAAGGCCGCCGAGAAAGCGCTCGACGCGGTCGGGATCACCGTGAACAAGAACACGATCCCGTACGACCCGAACAAGCCCGCGATCGCGTCGGGCATCCGCATCGGCACGCCCGCCGTCACGACGCGAGGCATGCGCGATGCCGAGATGGAGCGGATCGGCGCGCTCATCGGGCGGATCCTGCAGGCGAAGGGCGACGAGACGGTCGCGAAGGATGTCGCCGCGGAGGTCCTCGACCTCACACGGCGCTTCCCGGTTCCGGGGATCACGCCAGAGCGAGTTCCGAGCTGACGTCCGCGCAGCTCCACGTGTCGTCGCATCCGCTCGTGCGGGAGAAGGTCACGCGTCTTCGTGACAAGGAGACGCCGCCGAAGATCTTCCGCGAGCTCGTCGGCGAGATCGCGACGCTCCTGCTGTACGAGGCGACGGCCGATATGCCGACGGAGCCGCGCACGGTCGATACACCACTCGCCCCGTACGCCGGAGCGCGCCTCGCGGAGAGGGTCGGTCTCATCCCGGTGCTGCGTGCGGGGATCGGCATGGTCGAGGCGGCGCTCGAGCTCATGCCCGACGCCCAGGTCTGGCACATCGGGCTCTTCCGCGACGAGCGCACGCTGCGCCCGATCGAGTACTACAACAAGCTCCCGTCGTCCGCGACCGTCCAGGTGTGCCTCGTGCTGGACCCCATGCTCGCGACCGGCGGCTCCGCGACGGCGACGGTCCACATCCTCAAGCGCTGGGGCGCGAAGCGGATCAAGTACGTCGGGATCATCGCCGCGCCCGAGGGCGTGAAGACGCTGACCGAGAGCCACCCCGACGTGCCGATCCACGTCGCCGCGCTCGACGAGCGCCTCAACGACAAGGGCTACATCGTCCCGGGTCTTGGCGACGCCGGGGACCGGCAGTTCGGGACCGGCTAACGCCCCTCGATCACCGGATAGATCTCGTCGGCGACGAGCCCGTGGGCCTCGCGGTGGACCTTCGACGCGATGTCCGCGCTCGGTGCGTCGACGAGGCAGAAGATCTTGCCGTCCTTCTCGTCGAACCAATAGCTGATGTACTTGACGCCGTACTTCCCTTGGGTCTTCACGTCGGCCATGTGCGCGTCCGCGACGTCCTTCGCCTTCGTGCCTGTCGGTGCCTGCTTGTGGACGTCCATGAACAGTGGCATGTCCCCTCCCCTTACTGACGGTCGTCCGCCGGGGGAGTCTACGCAGCCAGCCAAAGCGGGCAGGCGGTCTCGATCGTCCCCGGTCTCGGCGGTCCCGACGACCGGCAGCACGGCACGGGTTAAGGGCGGCTCAATGTTCGCGACATGACGGTCCGGAATCCTGGCCGCGTGCTCTCGCTGGAACGAGGCTTGCCGTGATGGGCGGCGCCGTGCCCCTCTCGAGCCTCCTCGCTATCGTCCCCACCACGGCACTCCTCCTGGTGGGCTCGGCGGTGTTCGCGTTCGCCCTGGCAGCGGTCTTCGCACCGTTCGTCGGCCTGGCCGCGAGGCGCCTTGGCATGCTCGATCTCCCAGGCGGGCGACGGCTTCATCCCCGGCCGATCCCACGGCCGGGCGGGTTCGCGATCGCCGCCGCGTTCGGTGTCGCGATCTTCCTGTTCTGGCTCGTCGACCGGATCGCCGGCCAGCCTTTCCTCATCCCCGAGGAGGTCCGCTCGTCCCGCTTCACGCTCACCGCCTTCGCCGCGCTCCTCGGCGTGCTCGTCGGTCTCGTCGACGACTTCTTCGAGCTACGTGCGCGCTGGCAGTTCCTCGGGCTCATGGGGGTGGCGGCGGTCATCGTCTACGCCGGCATCCGCATCGATTTCGTCAACGACCCGTTCGACGACGGCGTGCTCCAGCTGGCGCTGCCGATCGCCGTCGCCTTCACGATGTTCTGGATCGTCGGCATGAACGTCGCGCTCAACTTCATCGACGGCCTCGACGGCCTCGCGGCGGGCGTCGCCGCCATCGCCGCGCTGACGCTCGGCGGGCTCGCCTTGCTCCCGCAGGTGTCCGAGCCGTTCGTCGCCTGGATGGCGTTCACGCTCGCCGGCGCGATCTGCGGGTTCCTGCTGTTCAACTTCCATCCGGCGCGGCTCTTCCTCGGCACGACCGGCGTCGCGTTCCTCGGCACGATGCTCGCGGTGCTCTCGATCTTCGGCACGTCCAAGGTCGCGGCGGCGCTCCTCGTGCTCGGCGTGCCGATCATCGACACCTTCTACGTCCTCGTCCGCCGTGCGCTCACGGGGCAGCCGCCGTTCGCGCCGGACCGCGGGCACTTCCACCATCGGCTCCTCGACGTCGGCCTCTCGCACCCTCAGGCGGTCCTCGTCATCTACGCGATGACCGCGGTGCTCGGCACGATCGCGTACATGACGAGCGGCCGGACGCAGCTCGTGTCGTTCGCGGGGTTCGCGGTGCTCCTCGGCGTCGCGGTCGTGGGTCTCGCGCAGCGAGCGACGAAGGCCTCCGAGCTCGACCCGGGCCTGTACCCGTCGGAGGAAGCGGATACCGCCTAGTCGTCGGGGGGCTCCGCCCCTCGCCCTCCGAACGGTGAAGGTGGGTACGTGCTCGTGGACCGACCCGACGCTCATCGCATCCGGCTGGTATCCCGAGAAGATCAAGGACGACGCGGAAGAGCGCCTCCGCTACTACGCCGCTCGCTTCCCGCTCGTGGAGAACGACGCTTCGTACTACGCGTTGCCATCCCAAAAGCAGGCGCAGCTCTGGGCCGAGCGCACCCCCGACGGCTTCACGATGAACTTCAAGGCGTTCGCGACGCTCACCACCCATCACACCGATCCCAAGCGCCTGCCGAAGGACCTCCGTGACGCGCTTCCCAAGGAGGCCCTCGCGAAGAAGCGTGTGTACCCCAAGGACTTCCCCAAGGACGCGGTCGACGAGCTCTTCGCGCGCTTCTGGGTCGCTCTCGAGCCGCTCCGCAAGACCGGCAAGCTCGGCGCGATCCTCCTCCAGTACCCCGACTGGTTCGCGATCTCGCGCGAGAACAAGGCGGAGATCGCACGCGCGCGGGACCTCCTGCCCGACGACCGCCTCGCCGTCGAGTTCCGGAACGCGACGTGGATGAGCGAGCGCAACCGCGAGGAGACGCTCGAGTTCTTGCGGAAGAATGGCTTGAGCTACGTGTCGGTCGACGAGCCCCAGGGCTTTCCGTCGAGCATCCCGCCGATCGCCGCGATCACGAACGACGGGCTCGCGATCGTCCGCTTCCATGGCCGCAACGCCGAGAACTGGAAGAAGCCGGGGCTCACCGCGGCGGAGCGTTTCGACTATTCGTACGGCAAGAAGGAGCTCGCGGAGTGGCTCCCGCGCATCAACGAGCTGGCCGAGCAGGCGAAGGAGGTCCATCTCCTCATGAACAACTGCTATGGCGACAAAGCCGTGAACAACGCCGCGGAGCTCGCCGCCCTGCTGCGACCCTAGGCACTTAGGATGCCCGCCGTGCCGGACCGGCCGCTCGCCGACTTCCGCCCGCGCGAGCGGCTCGCGGCGGTCCCGCATACGACGCGCCGCTTCGCCTGCCGCTCGGTCCTCGCGCTGTCGCCCGACGCGCGGGCGCTCGCGTTCGTCTCGGACCAGGGGAGCGGCACGTTCGAGGCGTGGACCGCGCCCCGTGCCGGGGGCGCGCCCTCTCGTGCGCTCTCGCTCGAGGGGGGCGCGGTACGGAGCCTCTGCTGGACCGCGAGCGGCGAGCTGGTCGGCGCGGCGGACCGCGGCGGCACCGAGCTGCACCAGCTCTACGTGCGCCACCCCGACGGGCCGGTCGCCCCGCTCTCGGTCGATCCGCCGAGCAAGGTGCAGCGGCTCCTCTCGTGGAACGCGGCCTCACCGGACGGGCGGACCGTCGCCTTCTCGTCGAACGCCCGCGCGACCACGGACATGGACGTCGTGCTCGCGGCGACCGCGGGCGGCGGCGAGCGGATCCTCCTCGCCGCTCCGGCGTGGCACGTCGTGGGGGGCTGGTCGCCCCAGGGCGACGCGCTGCTCGTCATGCGCGTCCTCGACAACACCACTCAGGATCTGCTCGTCGTCGACGTCGCCTCCGGATCCGCGCGCGAGGTCACGCGGCACCGCGACGATACGCAGCACGTCGGGGCGGGCTGGCTCGCGGATGGCCGAGTCCTCGAGATCACCGACGAGGAGAGCGAGCATCTCTACCTCGCCGCGCTCGATCCGTGGAGCGGCGCCCGCGAGCGCATCGACGCGCCCGAGTGGGACATCGAGCTTGCCGCGTCGTCGGCCGACGGCCGCGTCCAGATCTGGTCCGTGAACGCGGACGGCTACTCGAAGCTGTGCTGGCGACGCGACGGTCGCGTCCGCGAGCACGACCTGCGTGGCGTCTGCAACGACCTCATCCTGTCGAGCGACGGATCGCACGCGGCGTTCGTGCGCCTCGGCGCGCGCGATCCGTGGCAGATCGGCGTGCTCGACACGCGTACCGGCGAGGCTCGAACGGTCGTGACGACGACGCGCGCGGTCACGCCGGAGGAGCTCGTCGATCCGGACCTCGTCCGAATCCCGGGGCCGGACGGTCCGATCCCGTGCTTCGTGTACCGGCCGCGGCGCGCGAGCGCCCCGATGCCCGCGGTGCTCGTTCCGCACGGCGGCCCGGAGGGGCAGTCGCGGCCCGCCCTCGTCCCCGTGGACATGGCGCTCCTCCAGCGAGGCATCGCGCTCGTCGTCCCGAACATCCACGGCTCGACCGGATACGGGCGCGCGTGGCAGGCGGCGATCCACAAGGACTGGGGCGGCATCGACCTGCGCGACCTCCGCGCGGTCACCGAGTGGATGCGTACGCGACCCGACTTCGATCCCGACCGCCTCGCGGTCTACGGGGGGTCGTACGGCGGGTTCGCGACGCTCACCTGCGTCACGCAGCTGCCGGAGATCTGGCGCTGCGCCGTCGACGTCTTCGGTGTCGCGAACCTGGTCACGATGCTCGAGAACTCGCAGCCCAACTGGCGCCGCTTCCTCGATCGCTGGATCGGGAAGCTTCCCGACGACCGCGAAAAGCTCGTCGCGCGCTCGCCGATCACCTACGTCGATCGCATCCGCTGCCCGATGCTCGTGCTCCAGGGCGAGAACGATCCGCGCGTCCCGAGGGAGGAATCGGATCAGCTCGTCGAGCGCCTGCGCGCGCTCGGTCGGCGCGTCGAATACGTCGTCTATCCGGACGAGGGCCATGGCTTCACGAAGCGGAAGAACATGGACGACGCGAACGAGCGCGTCGTCGCGTTCCTCACGAAGGAGCTGCTGGGGGCGGCCTGAGCGAGCCGGTCGAGCGGCGCGCGCAGGGGCAGGCCGGGTTAGAGCTAGTGGAGCGTGCTGCCCAGGAGCACGCCGTTCGCCCAGTAGAGGCCGGTGGCGCCCGCGGGAAGGATGTCGAAAGTCGCGCCGCCGTCGTAGCGCACGCGCCCAACGCTCGTCACCGTCGCCTCGTCGTAGCGATCGCCGGCGATGAGCTCGCCGACGCGGCGCCCGTCCGCGGTCGGGTGACCGGGCGAGACGTATACGAGCCGGCCATCGGCGAGCGCGAGCCGCACCACCTCGTGCGTCGCGGGCACCGGCGTGCTGCCGACCGCGGTGAGCCGCGCGGCGACGCGAAGACCGTCCTCGTCGCGCGTCCACACGAGATCGCCGACGGCGAGCTTCTCCACCGCGACGTCGCCGTTCGGCGTCGCGATGAGCGTCCCGATCGCGAGGCAGATCGGGCAGGGCGGCGGGCCGCTCGGCGTCTGGCTCGCGACGGTGATCGTCCCGCGCTGATCGATCGTTCCGTCGACGCGGCTCGACTGCGGGGAGGGGCTGGCGCTCGTCGATCCGCTGAAGATCGCGACGAAGTGGAAGACCGCGCCGACCGGGTCGAGGCGTAAGGCGTTCAGCATCTTCCAGTCGCGATAGACCGCGAGCCGCTGCTCCGCGGTGTACGTGGCCGCGGGCACGATCCCGAGGTGCGCGAGGATCGCCGAGAACGTCGGCGCGTCTTTCTGGATCTCCGAGAAGCGCTGATCGGCCTGCGCCTGCTCGTCCGCGCGCGCGACCGGATAGAAGTCGGGGTCGCAGAACAGCAGCCGGCCGAAGCGGTCTACGAGGCGGTACTTGAGCTGTGCCTGCGTGAGCCCGCCCGGCGCCGGGCTCGGCGTCGGCGTGGGGGTGGCCGTAGGCGGCGCGGGCGTCGGGGTGGTGCCCGGCACGATCGGCACGATCGTGGCGGCGATCGCGGTCGCGGAGACCGTCCCCGCGGGCGTGACGGTGGCGCTCGCGCCGGTCGCGCTCGGCGCCGCGGTGAGCGACGGGCCTGCGGCCTCGCCGCGGCCTGAAGCGGCGCCCCCGCACCCGGCGGCGAGCGCGACGGCGAGAACGACCGCGAAGCGGCGCATGCCCCTCTAACGTCCGGGCGGAGGCTTCGGTTCCCTCAACGCGGGCTTTCCCGGCCGCCGCCGGCGCACGTAACGCGTCGCGTACACCTGCTCGCCGAGCGACAGCACCTTGTTGTCGACCCAGCCCGTCGCGAGCACCGCCTCCTGGACCTGCTCCCAGCTCGGTGCGCCCTCGAGGAGATGACCCTTCTTCCATACGACGACCCAGATCGCGCCGTCGGGATGCGCGGCGCGCACGACCTCGCGGCCGAGCAGTCGGGGGTCGCATTCCGCGAGGGCGAAACAGAGCACGAGGCCGTAGCGGCCGTCCCTCGCGCGCAGCGGCAACCGGAGATCCACGACGTCGAGCTGACCCGCGAGATGCTCGATGGGGCGGTCGTATGTCCGCGTCCCGCCGACGCGCAGCGCCGGCAGGCCCGGCTTGACCCCGAGCTTCGGCACCACCTCCTCGGCGGCCCGCATGGTCCTGGGGGCGGTCATGAGGCCGAATTTAGGCCGAGCGAAGGGCGGGAACGTCGCTTGCATGCAGGGTAGCGATGGCGATCCTCGACCACCGGCCCCGTCCGGTGCTCATCGTCGACGACGACATGGAGACGCTGCAGGCCGAGCGCGCTCTCCTTGCGGACAACGGATTCCGCGTGATCGAGGCGCGCGACGGCGGCGAGGCGTTGCGCGTCGTGCAGGCCGATCCGCCGGCGGTCGTCGTCCTGGACATCCAAATGCCCGGCGTCGATGGACCGACGTTCGCGCGCGAGCTGCGGATGGCGCTCCGCCGCGTGCCGCTCATCGTCCTCACCGGCGTCGCCGATCCACGCCGCGAGGCTGATCGCTGCAACGCCGAGGCATACCTGAGTAAGCCGTTCGACGCCGAGGAGCTCGTGAGGGTCGTTCGCCGCTTCGCGGCCTGATCGTTGAGGGAACTTCGTTCCCCAAATTGAGGGGACCCCTCAGACCCCCTCGGCCGGCCATATGCTCGTGCCCATGAGCGCTCGTCTGCTCGTCCGCGATGAGGCGGTGGTCGTCGAGCGCCCCACCGAGCAGCTCGCGGAGCATCGTGACAAGCCGTGCTGGATCGACATCCCCGATCGCACGAGCGGGGAGCTCGCTCGCGTGGCGAAGGATCTCAACCTCCATCCGCTGGCGGTCGAGGATGCGACCCAGCGGGACGAGCGGCCCAAGATCGATCAGTACGAGAACCACTACTTCATCGTCTTTTACGCGATCGAATCGCCCTCACCGGGTGTGGTCAGATACCACGAGTTCTCGATCTTCGTCGTGCCGAACGCGATCGTCACGGTGCACGACGGAGACTGCGAGGGGCGCAAGCAGGTCGAGAAGCGCTTCCGCGAGGGCCGCCTGCACACCACCGGCCTGCTCCTCCACGCGCTCCTGGACACCATGGTCGACGGCTACTTCGCCGTGGTGGACCAATTCGGAGAACGGATCGAGCTGCTGGAGGAGTTCGTCGCGGACGAGAGCGACGCGAAGGAGATGCGGACCCCGCTCAAGGAGCTCTTCCTCGTGAAGCGCGATCTGCTTCATCTGCGGAAGACCATCGCGCCCGAGCGCGACGTCATGCAGGTCCTCATCCGCGGCGACATCCGCGAGCTCCGCGAACCGGGGCGGCGCGCGTACTTCCAGGACGTGTACGACCACATCATCCGGGTGACCGACGAGATCGATACGTTCCGCGAGCTCACCTCGAACGTGATCGACGCGTACCTCGCCGCCGCGTCGAACCGGCTCAACCAGGTCATGAAGGTCCTCACGAGCGTGGCCACGGTGCTCCTCGTGCTCACCCTGTTCACCGGCTTCTTCGGCATGAACTTCCAGGCGCTGCCGTTCGACAACATCGACGTCTTCCTGGGCGGGATGGCGCTCATGATCGCGTCGGCCGTGCTCGTGACGTTCTATTTCAAGCGGCGGGGCTGGCTCTAGCGCCGTAGTCGGGGTCCGGGGGCAGAGACGGGCGACTCCGGCTAGACTCGATCCACTTGGCCGCACCCCGTACCCCGGGTGGAGCGCGCTCGAACGCGGCGATCCTGGGCCAGGTCGGATTCATGGTCGCGGTCCCCATCGCGGTAGGTGCCTGGCTCGGACAGAAGCTCGATGAGTCGGCCGGCACCGCACCCTGGGGACTGCTTGGACTCGTTTTCCTGGGCATGGCGGTCGCGGGATTCGGCGTGGCAATGATGCTCCGGCGCTACATGGCCGAGAATCCTGTCGGTCCGGTCAGCGAGCGGGCACGGCAAGCTGGCCGGCAGTGGGAAGCCGAGATCGACGAGCGCGAGCGCAAGCGCGACGCGGGGGAGGACACCAAGTAGGCATGCCGCCGTATCCGGACATCCCGAAGGCGTTCGAGCTCACGGGGGAGCCGCTGGTGACGTTCGGCACGACCGGCCCGGCGGCGAACCTGGCGGGGATCGGCGTCGAGTGGGACTGGAGCTACACGAACGCGCACTTCACGATGCTCCTTGTCACGCTGCTCCTCACCGTCGTCGCGCTCATGGCGACGCGCGTCATGAGCGACCGGCCGTCGGGACTGCAGAACCTCATCGAGCTGCTCGTGCAGGGGCTCGCGGACTTCGTCGAGAGCATCGGCGGCACGGCGGCGCTCAAGTACCTGCCGCTCTTCGGCACTCTCCTCCTCTTCCTCGTCATCTCGAACTGGCTCTCGGTCGTTCCGTTCGTCGGCAGGGGCCTCCGCATCTTCCACCCGCCGACCGCTGATTACCACACGAACTTCGGCCTCGCGATCGTGGCGTTCGCGCTCTATCAGACCGAAGGCGTTCGCAAGCATCGCCTGGGCTACTTCAAGCGCTGGCTCAACTTCTCCGGGTTCGCGGAGAAGGGGGGCCTCAAGCTCTTGCTCGGTCCGATCTTCCTGCTCGTCGGGCTCATCGAGCTCGCATCGGAGCTCTTCCGGATGCTCACGCTCACCCTGCGTCTCTGGGGGAACGTGCTCGGCGGCGAGATCATGCTCGTCGTCATGAGCGCGCTCCTGTTCGTGCCGGGGCTCGCGCTCCCATTCGTCGGACTCGAGGTCTTCATCGGCCTCGTGCAAGGGCTCATCTTCTCGCTCCTCGTCCTCATCTACTTCATCCTCGCGATCGAGTCGCACGAGGAGCCCGAGGAAGAGCACCCCGCCGCGTCACGTACGGGCGAGATCGCGCATCCGCAAGCGCAGGCCGCATGACCAAATACCGCAGAAGGGAACACCCTCTATGAACCTCGCATGGCTCGCCGCCGGTATCGCCGTCGGCTTCGGCGTCCTTGGGCCCGGCATCGGCGTGGGCATCCTCACCGCGAAATCGTCGGAAGCGATGGGCCGCAACCCAGACGCGGCGGCGGTCATCCGCACGAACATGATCATCGGCGCCGCCCTCGCGGAAGGGCTCGGCATCCTCGCGTTCGTGCTCGGCATCCTGCTCTCGGGTAAGGCGTAGCGGTGCTCTTCACGCCATCGCTCGCGGAAGAGGGCGGCGCGCTCACGGTGCATCCGTACTGGATCCTCGTGTCGATCGTCCAGTTCCTCCTCCTCTTCTATCTGCTCCGCAGGTTCCTCTGGGGGCCGGTCCTGCGAACGCTGAACGATCGCGCGGAGCGGATCCGCGAAGGACTCGCCGCGGCGGAGGCGGCGAAGGCCGAACGCGAGCGGCTGGCGGCCGAGGTCGAGACGATGCTCGCCAAGGCGCGGCGCGAGGCGCAGGAGATCGCGGACCGCACGACAAAAGCCGCGGAGGCGGCGGCCGCCGATCTGCGCGCGCAGGCGAAGGCCGAGGCTGACCGCATCCGCGAGCGGGGTCGGGCCGACGCGCAGCAGCTGCACGATCAGGCGCTCGCGCAGCTCCGCGGCGAGCTCGCGTCCATGGTCGTCCTCGCCGCGAGCCGCGTGCTCGGGCGCGAGGTCTCGCCCGAGCGGCATCGGGAGCTCATCGAACGATCCCTCGACGAGGCCGGGGCGGAGCTCTCCGGCGAGAAGGTCTGAGCGATGCCCGTAAGCGGCTCCGCGGCGCGGCGCTACGCCGAGGCCATGCTCGACCTCGCCGCGCCGGAGAAGGCCGTGGGCGCCTACCGGGTCTCGCTCGACCGGGTCGCCCAGGCGTTCGACCGCGCGACCATCGAAGCGCTCCGCGACCCGCGAGTCCCGCTCGGTCGGCGCGCCGCCGCCCTCGCGGCCGCGACGAACGACGAGCCCGTGGCGATCCGTTCGCTCCTGCGGCTCCTGCTCGAGCGCGACCGCATCGCGCTCGTCCCTGCGATCGCCGCGGCATACGGCGAGCTCGTCGACGCGCGGGAGGGGATCGCGAAGGCGCGTGTGACGACCGCGGTGGAGCTGAGCGAGCTCGAGCGCGAGGGGCTCGTCCGCCGTCTCGAGCGCGCGAGCGGGAAGAAGATCCGCGCGACGTTCGCGGTCGATCCGTCGCTCATCGGCGGCGCGAAGGTCCAGCTCGGCGACCATCTCGTCGACGCATCCCTCGACGCACAGCTGCGCTCGTTAGGAAAGCAGCTGGCCACAGGTACTTGAAAGTGGGCTGGATAGCTTGATCGTGCACGGTCGGACGCGGCTCGCGACGAGATAGAAGGAGAGACCGACGATGGCCACCTCCTCAGAGATCACCGACATCATCAAGGCGCAGATCCGCCGGTTCGAAGGCCAGGCGGAATCGGCCGACGTCGGTACGGTCGTCGAGGTGGGCGACGGCATCGCGCGCGTCCACGGTCTCGCCGGCTGCATGGCGAGCGAGCTGCTCGACTTCGGACACGACGTGTTCGGCCTCGCCTTCAACCTCGAGGAGGACACGGTCAGCGCGATCGTCCTGGGCGAGTATCAGGAGATCAAAGAGGGCGACGAGGTCCGTACGACCGGACGGATCGCGTCGGTGCCGGTCGGCGAGGCGCTCGTCGGCCGCGTCGTCGATCCCCTGGGGCGGCCGATCGACGGCAAGGGCTCGATCGCGACGAAGGAGACGCGGCGCATCGACGTCGTCGCGCCGCGGGTCATCACCCGGAAGAACGTCGACACGCCGGTACAGACCGGGATCAAGGCGATCGACTCGATGACCGCGATCGGGCGCGGCCAGCGCGAGCTCATCATCGGCGACCGGCAGACCGGCAAGACCGCGATCGCGATCGACACGATCATCAATCAGAAGGGCAAGGATCTGACCTGCATCTACGTCGCGATCGGACAGAAGGAGTCCTCGGTCGCGAAGATCGTCGCGACGCTCGAAGAGCATGGCGCCCTCGATCACACCATCGTCGTCGTCGCCGGGGCGGCCGATCCGGCCACGCTCCAATACATCGCGCCGTTCGCAGGCTGCGCGATGGGCGAGTACTTCCGCGATCGTGGGAAGGACGCGCTCATCGTCTACGACGACCTGACAAAGCACGCCTGGGCGTACCGGCAGGTATCCCTGCTCGTGCGCCGGCCTCCCGGCCGCGAGGCGTATCCGGGGGACGTCTTCTACCTGCACTCGCGGCTCCTCGAGCGCGCCGCACGGATGAACGACGAGAACGGCGGCGGCTCGCTCACGGCGCTTCCAATCATCGAGACGCAGGCGAACGACATCTCCGCCTACATCCCGACGAACGTCATCTCGATCACGGACGGGCAGATCTATCTCGAGACCGACCTGTTCAACGCCGGCATCCGTCCGGCGATCAACACCGGCCTCTCGGTGTCGCGGGTAGGCGGCGACGCGCAGATCAAAGCGATGAGCAAGGTCACCGGAAGCCTGCGGATCGACCTGGGTCAGTATCGCGAGCTGGCCGCGTTCGCCCAGTTCGGCTCCGACCTCGACAAGGCGACGCAGCAACAGCTCCGCCGTGGCGAGCGCCTCGTCGAGATGCTGAAGCAGCCGCAGTACCAGCCCATCCCCGTCGAGAAGGAGATCGTGATCATCTTCTGCGGCACCGCTGGCTATCTCGACGACGTGCCGCGCGAGTCGGTCCAGCAGTTCGAGCGCGATCTCTATCGGTACATGGACTCGGTCGGAAAAAAGGTCGCGGATCGGATCCTCAAAGAGAAGAGGTGGACACCCGAGCTGGAAAAGGACGTCCGCGCCATGATCGAAGAGTTCAAGAAATCCCACCCGTACGGCGAGAAGCCGCTGGGGGGCTCCGCGCCCCAGCCCCCGACCGGCGCAAGACCGCCGGCGGCGGCGAGGACATAGCCCGTGCCGAGCGAGCGCGAGATCCGCCGCCGGATCCGGAGTGTTCGGAACATCCAGCAGGTGACGAAGGCGATGCAGACCGTCGCCGCGTCACGCATGCGGCGCGCGCAGCAGGCCGTGCTCGCCTCCCGCCCGTACGAGGAGCGCCTCCGCGCGATCCTCAACGAGCTCGCGCCCAATGCCGATCCCGAGCTGCACCCGCTCCTGGCCCGACGCGAGGTCAAACGGGCGGCGATCATCCTCGTCACCACGGATCGGGGACTGGTCGGAGCCCTCAACACGAACGTCATCCGTGCGGCGATCCGGCACTCGGAGGCGCTGCCCGCGTCGGCGTTCGTCGCGGTCGGGCGAAAGGCGATCGGTCAGCTGCGCCGCTTCCGCCAGCCGACCACGGCGGAGTTCTCCGGATTCAGCGAGCGGCCGACGACCGGCGACACATCGATCGTCGCGCGGGTGGCGATCGAAGAGTTCGTCGCGCGGCGCGTCGACGAGGTCTATGTGACGTACACGAGGTTCATCAACACGCTCCGCCAGGTCCCGACCGTACGCCGGATCCTGCCGCTCGCGCCGGAGGACTCCGCCGGGAGGTCTGCGGGGGGCTCGCCCCCCGCAACGCTTCAGTACATCTTCGAACCGGACCCGGAGAGCGTGCTCGAGGCGGTGCTGCCGCGGCTCATCGAGCTCACCGTCTACCAGGCGGCGCTCGACAACGCCGCCTCCGAGCAATCGGCGCGGATGGTCTCGATGCGCAACGCGACCGACAACGCGGCAGAGCTCATACAGGACTACACGCTCGCCGCGAACAAGGCCCGGCAGGGCCGGATCACGAAAGAGATGCTCGAGATCGCATCCGGCGCGGAAGCGCTCGCGAAGTGACGCTCGGTCGCACGTGAAGTCAGGGTGATCCGGAAGGAGAACGAGTGGCTGTAGCAACGTCTGAAAACTTCGGGCACATCGTCCAGATCGTCGGCCCGGTGCTCGACGTGGCGTTCGAGGAAGGGCATCTGCCCGAGATCAACTACGCGGTCAAGGTGAAGCGGGAGGGGGACGGCGGAGAGGTCGTCGCGGAGGTCCAGCAGCATCTCGGCAACAACTGGGTGCGCGCGGTCGCGATGGACTCGACGGATGGCCTCCGTCGTGGCATGAAGGTCCTCGACACCGGCGGTCCGATCACCGTCCCGGTGGGACCGGAGACGCTCGGTCGTCTCTTCAACGTCGTCGGCGAGCCGATCGACGGGAAGGGTCCCGTGAAGGGCGTCCGGCGCGATCCGATCCACCGGGAGCCGCCGTCGTTCGTGGACCAGTCGACATCGGCGGAGATCCTCGAGACGGGAATCAAGGTCATCGACCTCATCTGCCCCTTCTTCAAAGGCGGCAAGGCCGCGATCTTCGGCGGGGCCGGGGTGGGGAAGACCTACGTGATCATGGAGCTGATCCGGAACATCGGGTACGAGCACTCGGGCTACTCGGTGTTCTGTGGCGTCGGCGAGCGCAGTCGTGAGGGCACGCAGCTCTTGGGCGAGATGCACGAGTTCGGAGTCATCGACAAGGTCTCGATGGTCTTCGGCCAGATGAACGAGCCGCCGGGCGTGCGCCTGCGGGTCGCGCTGACCGGCCTCACCGTCGCGGAGTACTTCCGCGACGACGAAGGGAAGGACCTGCTCGTCTTCATCGACAACATCTTCCGCTTCTCGCAGGCCGGCTCGGAGGTCTCGGCGCTGCTCGGCCGGATGCCGTCCGCCGTGGGCTACCAGCCGACGCTCGCGACGGAGATGGGCGAGCTGCAGGAGCGCATCACCTCGACGAAGAAGGGATCGATCACGTCGATGCAGGCGGTCTTCGTCCCGGCCGACGACTACACCGATCCGGCCCCCGCCACGACATTCGCGCACCTCGACTCGACGATCCGGCTCGAGCGCTACCTTACCGAGATCGGCATCTATCCGGCCGTGGATCCGCTGACCTCGACGAGCCGCGCGATCGATCCCGGCGTCGTCGGCCAGGAGCACTACGAGACCACGCGCGAAGTGCAGCGAGTCCTCCAGCGCTACAAGGATCTGCAGGACATCATCGCCATCCTCGGCGTGGACGAGCTCTCGGACGAGGACAAGCTGTTGGTCGCGCGGGCGCGCAAGATCCAGAAGCTCCTCTCTCAGCCGATGTTCGTCGCCGAGAAACAGACCGGGATCACGCCGAAGTACGTGACCGTCAAGGACACCGTCCGCAGCTTCCGCGAGGTCCTCGACGGCAAGCACGACGACCTCCCCGAACAGGCCTTTCACATGGTGGGCACCATCGAGGCCGCCCACGAGAAGGCGAAGGGCCTCGCCGGCTGATGCCCCTCCATCTCGAGGTCATCACCCCGGAGCGCCAGGTCTACGAGGACGACGTCGACATGGTCATCGCCCCGGGAAGTGAGGGGTACCTCGGGATCCTTCCGCACCACGCCCCGCTCTTTACGACCCTTGGCCCAGGCGAGTTCCGGGTGAAGAAGGGCGGCGTCGAGCAGGCGCTCGCGGTGTTCGGGGGGT
This sequence comes from Chloroflexota bacterium, assembly GCA_005883625.1. GTDB lineage: Bacteria > Chloroflexota > Limnocylindria > P2-11E > P2-11E > 3-1-20CM-2-70-9. The sequence goes on from VBDU01000071.1 coordinate 87,793, forward strand.
TCATGGACGTACGGGCGGACCGGGTCGTCGTCCTCACCGAGGCGGCCGAACACGCCGAGGAGATCGACTCCGGCCGCGCACAGGAGGCCCGCGACAGCGCTCGGCGAGCGCTCGCGGCGGGACCGGCGTCGGCCGCCGAAGAGGCGCGGGCGCGGGCGGCGCTGCAGCGGGCGCTGATCCGGCTGCGGGTCAGCGAGGCTCGCCGCCGGAGAAGGTGAACACGACCGCGCTCTGAGCGAGTACGCTTGCTCCGCACGCTACGGTGGGAGGCGTGAGCTGAGGGGATCGCGGGCACTCGGGGTCGCGCTCTTGGCGGCGGTCGTCGTCGCCGCGTGCGACGCGCCCGCGCGCGAGATCGCTCCGCTTCCGAACGTCACTCCCGGCGCGATCGAAGCGGTCACCACGCCCGCCCCCACCGGCACGCCCGTGCCCGCGCCGGATCCGGCGCTCTACGCCAAGCTGCGCGTGTTCGTCGCATCGGAGAGCACCGATCAGGTATGGGTCCTCGACGGCGCGCCGGGCCAGCCCTACGCGCTCGTCGGCAAGATCGGCGTCGGGCGGATGCCGCACCAGATGGCCACGTCGCCGGACGGAAAGTGGATCGCGGTGAACAACCGCATGGCGAACACGACGTCGATCATCGACCCGTTCGCGATGAAGGAGCTCGTCCGGCTGCCCGTCGGCAAGCAGCCGCACGGCATCACGTTCTCACCGGACGCGAAGACGCTTTTCGTCGCTCACGAAAAGGATCCCTGGATCGCGCGCTTCGAGGTCGGGACGTGGAAGCCGCTCGCGCCGCTCATGGTCGGCGTGCCGCAGCACGTGCTCACGATCCCGACGAGCCGTCCGAACGAGCTGTGGTTCACCCTCACGAACACGAGCGAGGGCGACGTGCTCCGGGTCTACGACCTCGAGACGAACAAGGTCACGCGCATCAGGATCTCCGACGTCCACGACGCCTACTTCACGCCGGACGAGACCGAGGTCTGGTCGAGCTCGTCAGGCTTCCTCGACAGGCCGTCCGACCGCATGGTGATCTACGACCCGGTGAACAAGGTCGTGAAACAGGAGATCCGCTTCCCTGGCCGCTATCCCTTCCACACGGAGAAGGCGAACCAGGACGGCACCTTCTTCATTGCCGACAAGAACGTCATGGTCCTCTCCGACCATCTCGGCCCATCGCTCCTCTGGATCGACTGGAAGGAGCGCCGCATCATCGGGGAGACCACGCTCGGCAAGCAGCCGTTCCACACGACCTATGACCCCGAGGGCGGCCGGCTGCTCACGACGACGAACGCCGACGGCATGGTGAACGTGATCGACGTCAAGACGCGCGCGGTCGTGCAGAAGGTCCCCGTGCCGAAGGCGCACGGCATCGGCGCCGTGGCGCTCGCTGGGAGCTAGCGCTCCCAGCTCCCCTTCTATGGCCTATCGGCCAGTACGAAGGGAGACGCACGTAGTCTCTAGAGCATGCTCCTCCGTTTTCTCGCACCCATATTCAATTGGTTCCCTGTCCGGTGGCAGCGACGCATCCTCGACGGGACGCACACGCGGTTCCTCGTGGGAGTCGTCGGTCTCGGGATCGACCCGGATGGGCGCATCCTGCTCGCGCGCCATCGCTTCGGCGCGCCGCAGTGGCGATTCCTCGGCGGCGTCCTGAATCCGGGCGAGCGTCTCGAGGACGCGCTCGCTCGCGAGGTGCGGGAGGAGACGGCGCTCGAGATCGAGGTCGGCCCGCTCCTCGAGGCGGCCGCGGGCTACCGCTGGCGCCATGTCGATCTCGTCTACGCGTACCGGGTGACGGTGGCCGGCACCCGACTTTCGGGCGAGCTTGCCGAGCTGCGCTCGTTCGATCCGGCCGGCCTGCCCGAGATGCGCGCGGACCAGCGCGGCGTCGTGGAACGCCAGGTCTCGCGCGCCGTGGACTGGGCGCGAGGCCGCTAGTGCGGATCCGCTCGCTGGATCACATCGTCCTGACGGTCGCCGACGTCGACCGGACCGCCGAGTGGTACGGCCGCGTGCTGGGCATGGACGCGGTGACCTTCGGGACCGGCCGCCGCGCGCTGGCGTTCGGTTCGCAGAAGCTCAACCTTCATCAGGCCGGCCGCGAGTTCGAGCCCAAGGCCGCGCGCCCGACGCCGGGGTCGGCGGACCTCTGTTTCATCACCGACGTGCCGCTGGACGACGCGATCGCGGCGCTCCAGCGGGCCGGGGTCGCGGTCGAGCTTGGCCCGGTGCCCAAGACCGGCGCCCGGCGGCCGCTGCGCTCGGTGTACGTGCGCGATCCGGACGGGAACCTCATCGAGATCGCGAACGAGCTCTGAGCATCGGTCGCGCCGCGCGGAACGCGCTCGTTCTCCTCGCGGTCGCCGCGATCGGCGCGTGGCTCGCGGCGCCGGTCGTGCGCGCGTGGCTTCTCGTCGCCGCGCACCCGAGCGTCCCGGTGCCGCCGGCCGACCTCGCGGTCGAGGACCTCACGTTCCCGGGACCCGACGGCGCTCTCAGCGGCTGGCTCGTAAGAGGCCGGCCGGGCGCCCCGGCGGTGGTCCTCGTGCACGGGTTCAAGAGCTCGCGCGAAGAGATGGTGGGCTACGCGCGCTTCTTGAACGCCGGCGGCTACGGCGTCCTCCTCTTCGACACGCATGGCTGCGGCCGCAGCGACGGCGCGACGATCGGGCTCGGAGCGACGGAGCCGCGGGACATCTCGGCCGCGGTCGCGGCGGTCGCGACGCGCACGGGGGCCGCCAAGGTCGCGGTCCTCGGGATCTCCCTCGGCGCCGGCGCGGCGATCCTCGCGGCCGCCGGCGATCGCGCCATCGGCGCGGTGATCGCCGACAGCGCGTGGACCGACCAGGACCTGCAGCTCGATCGCCTGTCGACGGTGCAGCTCGGTGCGGCCGCCGTCCCGTTGCCGCCGTACGGGCCGGCCATGGTGAGCGCGTTCGTCGGGACCGACGTCCGCCAGGCGCGGCCGCTCGAGGCCGTCGCGCGCGTCGCACCGCGGCCGCTCCTGCTGATCCACTCGGCCGACGACGCGAACGCGACGACACCGGTCGCGGGAGCCCGCGCGCTCTTCGCCGCCGCCGGGGAGCCGAAGGAGCTCTGGGTCGCGCCGCGCGGCGGACACGTCGGCGCCGCCAGCGCGTTCCCCGAGGAGTACCGCGCACGGGTGCTCGCGTTCCTCGATCGCGCGCTGCGGTGAGCCGCGCCACTCGTGCGCGCGGTCAGCTCCGAGCGCGGACCGCGCTACTCCGGCGGTCGGTCCGCTCCGAGCGCGGCGACGATCTCCTTGATCTGTCCGTGGTGCTCGAACTCGTGCTCGAGGATGCGGCGCATGACCTTCCGCGTCGTCCACCGGCGCCCCATGACCGTGTGATCGAGCGCGGTCTCGGCGGGGTCCATCACGGTGAAGCGCTGGAACGCCATCCGGTGGACCGCCTGCAGGGTATTGAAAGGATCGTCCGGCCAGCGCTCGAGCTTCGCGAGGAATTCGGCCTCGCTCTCCATGATGTGCTCGAGCGCCTCTCGGACGCTCCACGTCGTCTCGGTCGGCTTGCGCTCGAGCTCGGCGGGTGAGAGGCCGCGGACGAGCGCGACCAGCGCGGATCGGCTCGCCTCCATCCGGTGGAGAAAGTCGCGCAGCTCGTGTTCCTCGATCGCGCCGACGTCCTCCGGCGCGACGCGATCGGCCGGGAGTGGCTTCACGGCGAACGTGTCCGGGTCGAGATCCTTCCAGTGCTCGACCGAGACGCCACGGGTCTCGAGCAGCTCGAGGTAGGCGCGGAACGCCCGGCGCGCGTTCGCGACCGCCTCGTCCTTCGTCGTTCCCGAGGCGACGCACCCGGGCAGGACCGGCACGTGCGCGAGCCAGTAGCTCTCGCCCCCCTGCCAGTAGATCGTCGGCGCGCTCACGCTCTGACCCAGACCTTCTGCGCGCAGTCCGGGCGTATCGCGCGCACGGTCCCGTCGACCTCGACCCGCAGGGTCGACCCCGCGGGCTCGACGACACGGACGCGGACGCCCGGCCGCAGGCCTTGCGAGTCCAGGTACTGGAGGAAGCCCGGCTCGTGCTCGAACTGGTCCGGAATGCGCTCGATCGTCGCGCTGCCCCCGCGCTCGACCTGCTCGAGTGGCTTCGTCGGCCGCCGCGCCGCTCCGGGCATGGGGTTGCCGTGCGGGCAGGTCTGGGGATCGCCGAGGACGCGCACGAGGCGCTCCTCCATCTCCGGCGACATCGCGTGCTCGATGCGCTCCGCCTCCTCGTGGGTCTTCCACCACTCGTAGCCGAGAAGGTCGACGAGCATCCGCTCGGCGAGGCGGTGCCGGCGGATGATGGAGTCGGCCAGCCGCTGTCCGCTCTCGGTCAGATGCACTTCTTTACGTCCATCCAACGAAACGAGGCCATCTCGCTCTAGCCGGTGGACCATCTCGGAGACCGCGGCCGCCGAAACCCCCATGAAAGCGGCCAGACGAGCGCCGATCACGCTCGTTCCCTCATCGGCGAGCGTGTAGACAGCTTGGAGGTATTCCTCGATCGCGGGCGAGCTGGCCATGGCCTCGATTCTTGACCCAGCGGGTCGGAATTTATTAGGCTCGCTTGATGTAAGGGGCGCCTAAGGAGCCTCTCCCCGGGTGCCGAGTATCGCACCGGAGGTCGCATGTCGGCGGCGGACGTCTCAGCGCTGGTCATCGCACTTCGCGAGGGCGTCGAGATGACGCTCATCGTCGGGATCGTGCTCGCCTACCTAACGCGGATCGGCGCGCGGCGGGCGCATCGGTTCGTGTGGGCGGGCGTCGGCGCCGCCGCGATCGTGAGCCTCGCGTTCCTCGGCGTGCTGAACGCGCTCAACGCCGAGTTCAAGGGCACGACCGAGAAGATCTACGAGGGCGCGACGTTGCTGCTGGCCGCGGCATTCCTCACCTGGATGATCCTCTGGATGCTCGAGCGGTCGCGCTACCTCAAGACGGAGCTCCAGCGTGGCGTGCAGGAGGCGCTCGCGGCCGGCGGCGCGGTCTGGGGGCTCTTCCTGCTGGCCTTCTTCACCGTGGCGCGGGAGGGCGTGGAGACGGCGCTCCTGCTGTTCGCGGCTCCCGGGGAGGGGAAGCTCTTCGGCGCCGTCGTCGGCTTCGCGATCGCCATCGGGATCGGCGTGCTCATCTACGTCTACGGCCGGCGGCTCGACCTGGCGACGTTCTTCCGGGTCACCGGGATCATGCTCATCGTCTTCGCCGCCGGGCTCGTGACGCACGGCGTGCACGAATTCGTCGAGGCTGGGCTCGCGGGCGGGCCGACGCTGTTCGATCTCGGCCAGGTGCTTCCCGACAGCGACGGCGTCGGCGCCGTGCTGCGGACACTGATCGGATACTCCGCCGACCCGACGCTCCTCGAAGGCGCGTCCTGGGGCGGTTACTTCGTGCTGGCCTGGGCGCTGGCGAAGGCGCGCGTGTTCGCGCGGCGCTTGGTACCGACGACGGAGGTCCGTCCCGCCCAATAGACTGACGACTCGAGGGGTTCCGCCCCGAGTCGGGGGGCTCCGCCCCCCGGCCCCCAAAGGAAGGACTGATTTGTTCTCTCGTCAGATCGGCATCGACCTCGGCACGGCCAACGTCATCGTCTACGTCCGAGGAAAGGGCATCGTCCTCACGGAGCCGTCGGTCGTCGCCCTCGCGCACGAGAATGGCCAGAGCCGGCCGCGCATCGTCGCCGTCGGCGAGGAGGCGCGCCTGATGCTGGGGCGCACTCCTGGCAGCATCACGGCGCTACGTCCGATGCGCGACGGCGTCATCGCCGACTACGTGATCACCGAGTACATGCTGAAGTACTTCATCGACAAGACCTGCGGACGGATCCGCATCTTCCACCCCGAGCTCATGATCTGCGTGCCGTCCGGCGTGACGAGCGTCGAGCGCCGCGCGGTGAAGGACGCGGCGGTGCGGGCGGGGGCGCGGGACGCGCACCTCATCGAGGAGCCGCTCGCCGCGGCGATCGGAGCGAACATCCCGATCTCGGGTCCGTCGGGGAACCTGATCATCGACATCGGCGGCGGCACCGCGGAGATCGCGGTCATCTCGCTCGGCGGCATCGTCGTGTCGCGCAGCGTGCGCGCGGCGGGCAACAAGCTCGACGAGGCGATCGCGAGCTTCGTGCGCAAGCGCTACAACCTCATGATCGGCGAGCGCACGGCCGAGGACGTGAAGATCCAGATCGGCTCCGCGCTGCCGATGGACCCCGAGCTCACGATGGAGGTGCGCGGCCGGGATCTCATCGCCGGCCTCCCGCGCACGATCACGATCGGCAGCAACGAGATCACCGAGGCCATGGACCCCGTCCTCCAGCAGATCATCGCCTCGGTGAAGTCCGTGCTCGAGGAGACGCCGCCCGAGCTCGCATCGGACGTCATCGACAAAGGCATGGTCCTCTCCGGCGGAGGCGCGCTCCTGCGGAACATGGACAAGCTCCTGACCCAGGTCACCGGGGTCGCCTGCTACGTGGCCGAGAACCCGCTCTACTGCGTCGCGAAAGGCACGGGTCTCGCGCTCGAGCACCTCGACTTCTTCCGCAGAAGCCTCGTGGCGGTCCATTAGACCGGGCGGGGAGCGAGGGCTCAGGGGAAGGGGCCGAGGGGCAGGGGACCCTCTCAGCGAAGCGTGCAGCGAGTGGAGCGAGCGTGCCGACCGAGCAGGGACGTGCCTCGAAACGAGCGGACGGCCCCACGAGCGAAGCGGCCGAAGGCAGCGGAGTGAGTAGGGATCGGAGAGTCGACGTGCTCGGCGTCGGCTTCGATCGGGTCGGCCTCCGCGGCGCCCTCGAGAGGGTCCTCGAGCGGCACGCGGCAGGGGAGCGGACGTTCATCATCACCGCGAACCCGGAGTTCGTCATGCTCGCGCGCCACGATCGCGAGCTCGCGGGCGTCGCGCGCGAGGCCCATCTCGTCGTGGCGGACGGGGCCGGCATCCTCGTCGCCTCGCGTCTTCTCGGCGATCCGCTGCCCGCGCGGGTCCCTGGCCGTTTCCTCGTGCAGGCGATCCTCCCGCGTCTCGCCGCGCTCGGTGCACCGGTGTTCCTCCTCGGCGCCGGGCCCGGCGTCGCCGATCGCGCGGCCGAGACGCTCCGCCGTCGCGTCCCCGGCATCCGCATCGCGGGGACGGACACGGGGTCGCCGGACGACGATGCGACTGTCGCGCGCGTGGCGGCAGCGCGTCCGCGCGTGCTCCTCGTCGCCTACGGCATGCCGCGCCAGGAGCGCTGGCTCGCGCGGAACCTTCCGCGGCTCGAGTCGGTCAAGGTCGCGATCGGCGTGGGCGGCGTGTTCGACCAGCTCGCCGGCCGCGTGCGCCTGCCTCCGCGCCTCGTGCACGCGCTCGGGTTCGAGTGGCTGTGGCGCCTCGCGTTCGAGCCGCGCCGCTGGCGCCGCCAGCGCGTTCTCCCACTCTTCGTCGCCCACGTCCTCCTCGAACGCGCGCGTCACGGCGCGCGATGAAGCTCGCGCTCGCGCACGAGTACTTCAGCGCCCGCGGCGGCGCCGAGCGGGTCGTCGACGTGCTCCATGGGATGTGGCCCGAGGCGCCCGTCTACACGTTCTTCCACGACCGCCGCCGCTACGGCCGCCTCGACGGCTGGGATCTGCGGACGAGCTACCTGCAGCCCGTCGCGCTCGGTGGCGGCCTGCACCGGCTGCTGCTCCCGTTGTACCCGAACGCCGCTCGCTCGCTGCGCGTCGGAGCGGAGTTCGACGTGGCGCTCGTCTCGACGAGCGCGTTCATCAAGGGCCTCGCGCTCTCCGACCGCACCGTCGAGGTCGCGTACTGTCACTCGCCGACGCGGTACCTCTGGGACTGGGCGGAGCGCTATCTCGAGGAGGAGGTGCCGGCCCCGCTGCAGCCGGTCGTGCGCGAATTACAGGCCCGGCTGCGAGAGACCGATCTCGCGTTCGCGTCGCGCGTTGACCGCTGGATCGCGAACTCGCGCGCGGTCGCGGAGCGCATCGCGCGGTACTACGGTCGCGAGAGCGAGATCGTGCATCCCGCCGTCGACGTCGACGCGTTCGCCGCGAGCGGCCAGCGCGGCGATTTCTGGCTCTTCGTCGGCCGGCTGTCGGCGTACAAACGGGCCGACCTCGCGGTGAGCGCGTTCAACGAGCTGGGCCTGCGCCTGCTCGTGGTCGGTGGGGGCCGCGAGCGCGACCGCCTCGAGCGCCTGGCCCACGAGAACGTGGTGTTCGCCGGCCGCGCCGACGACGCGACACTCCGCGACCTCCTCGCGTCGGCGCGCGGCCTCGTCTTCCCGGCCGAGGACGACTTCGGGCTGGTGTGCGTCGAGGCGCTCGCCTCCGGTGCGCCCGTCGTCGCGCTCGCCGCGGGCGGCGCGCCGGACATCGTCCGCGACGGCGAGGACGGCGCGCTGTTCGCGCATCCCGAGGCCGGCGAGGTGGCGGACGCCGTCCTCCGTGTCGAACGCGGATCGTTCGATCCGCGCGCGTTGCGCGAGTCCGCGCGCAGGTTCGATGTGTCACGATTCCGCGACCGCGTGCGCGCGATCGTCGATGACGCTTATCGCAAAGGAAGACCTTGAACGAACACGACCGACGCATCCGCATCGACATGCACACGCATTCGGAGTACTCGCCCGACAGCCGCACGCCGCTCGCGGAACAGGCCCGGGCGGTCCGTGCGGCGGGCCTCGACGTCGTCTGCGCGACCGACCACAACGTCATCGCCGGCGCGCTCCGGCTGCGCGAGATGGCTGAGGGCTTCCGCGTCATCGTCGGCGAGGAGATCAGCACGCGCGACGGCGAGCTGATCGGGCTCTTCCTCGAGCGCGAGATCCCGCGCGACCTCACCGGCGAGGAGACGATCGCCCGGATACGCGAGCAGGGCGGCGTGGTCGTCGTGCCGCATCCGTTCAGCCGGAACCGCATGTATCACCTGCGGCGAGAGGCGCTGGATCGGCTCTGGCCGAAGGTCGACGCGATCGAGGTGTTCAACGCGCGCGAGGCGTTCGCCGGCGACAACCGCCGCGCCGCCGTCTACGCGGCGGAGCGCGACCTCGCCGGCGCCGCCGGAAGCGACGCGCACCGGCCTGCCGAAGTGGGCCGGGCGTACGTCGAGATGGCCGACTTCGCCGGCCGCGACGATTTCGTCGCGGCCCTCCGCGCCGGCACCGCCCAGGGCACGCTCTCGGGAACGCGCGTACACGTCCTCACGCGCTACGACCGCATCCGCAAGTGGCTCGGACGACGGAAGACCGCGAGCGACGTCCGCTGACCGCACCCGGGCGGGCGCACGTCGAGGACCCGAGCATCGAGGCGCTCGCATCCGCCGCCGGACGCACCGACGAGCTCGCCGTCCGTCGCCAGCTCTTCGGCTGGCGTGAGGTCATATCGACCGTCATCCCCGTCCTCCTCATCGTGTACTTCGCGCGGAACGTCGACTTCGGCCAGGCGCTCGCGACGATCCGCGGCTCGAATCCCCTCTGGGTGCTCACGGCGCTCGTCGTCTACTACATGTCGTTCCCGGTGCGGGCGATCCGCTGGGCGCGACTGCTCCGCGAAGGCGGCACGCGGATCGGCGGTGGCGATCTCCTCGAGATCCTCCTCCTCGGCTGGTTCGTCAACTGTCTCGTGCCCGCCAAGCTCGGCGACCTCTACCGCAGCTACCTCGTGAAGCGGCGTTTCGGCGTGTCGCTCTCGCGGACCGTGGGCGTCGTGGTCGCGGAGCGACTCCTCGACCTGTTCGCGGTCTTCGGCCTTCTCATCGTGGTCGGCTACATCGCGTTCGGTCGCACGGTCCTTCCCGATCTCACCCTCATGTACGTCTCGGCCGTCGCGCTCGGCGTCCTCATCGTCGTCGGGTTCATCGCGCTCTACGCGGTCGCGCCGCGCATCGCCCATCTCTTCCCCGGCGAGGTGCGCCGCATCGGCCGTCTCTTCCGCGAGGGCGTCGTGCACAGCTTCCGCGCGCTACCGGTCGCCGGTCCGCTGACGCTCCTCGTGTGGTTCTTCGAAGCGGGACGCCTCATGTGCGTGCTCGCCGCCCTCGGGCTCACCCTTCCACCGTCGCAGGTCGTGTTCGTCGCCGTCGCGTCATCGCTCCTCACGACCGTCCCGCTCACGCCCGCGGGCTTCGGCTTCGTAGAGATCGCGATGGTGTACGTCCTCAGCGAGGCGTTCGGGCTTCCGCAGCACGATGCCGTCGCGGTCGCGGTCCTCGACCGCACGGTGAGCGTGTTCTCGCTCGTCGCCGTCGGCGGCGTGCTCTATCTGCGCACGCAGCGCACGGAGCGGATCGGCGCGGGCCGGTGAGCGGCGCGCGGGCGCTCGTCCTGCTCTCGCTCGCGCTCGTGGCCTTCCGCCTCGCGTCCGCCGCGCTCGTCGTGGTCCAGCCTGGGTTCACCGACGCGTTCTATTACGCGAGCGTCGCGCGGCGTCTCGCGCACGGCGACGGCCTGACCGCCGATTTTGTCTGGAACTTCATCGAGGCCCCGAATTTCGCGCCGCTTCCCGTGCCCAGCCATCGCTTCTGGATGCCGCTCACCTCGGTCGTGCAGGCCGTGGGGATCGTCGCGCTCGAGCCGGCGCTCGGGACGTTCCGCGCGGCGCAGGCCGCGATCGTCGCGGTCGGCGCGTTCGTGCCGGCCGCGGCGTACCTCGCCGCACGCGCGATCGGCGGATCGTCGCGCGCGGCGCTGGTCGCGGCGGCGCTCACCGGCATCGGCGGCGGCGCGTTCGCGCCGGCCTGGGTGACGCTCGATTCGTTCGCGATCGCGGCGCTCGTGGGCACCCTCTTCTTCGTCGCCTTCGCGCGCGCCGCGGTCGGCGACGTCCGCGCGGGTGCGCTCGGCGGTCTGTGCGTGGGCCTCCTGTTCCTCGCGCGCGCGGAGGGCGCGCTCTTCGGCGTCGCCCTGCTCTGGCTCGCCGCGCGGGCCGGCTCGCGGCGCGCCGGCCTGGCGGGGAGCCTCGTCGCGCTCGCGATCGGCGGCGCCTGGCTCGCGCGGGGCGTTTCGCTCGGCGCGTCGCCGGACCTCATGGGGCGGACGGCGCTGCTCGCGCGCTACGAAGACTTCTTCGCGATCCGGCCGACCGGCACCGCGGATCTCGCGACCGCCGTCGGCGTGCGGGTCGCGGCACTGGCGTCCGACCTCGGCCTCGTCGTCATCAGCCTCGTGCTGTTCCTCGTCGTCCCGCTCGCGCTCGCGCTTCGCGCGCGGTGGCGGCTCCCGGCCGTCCGCGCCTTCGCCGGCCTCGCGCTCCTTCTCTACCTCGTCGAGAGCCTCGTCTGGACCCTGCACGCGACACGCGGGTCGTACTTCCACTCGCTCGCCGCGCTGTTCCCGTTTGCCATGGCGCTCGCCGCCGTGGGCGGGGAGATCTTCTTCGCGGCACGGGCGCCGGGGCTGGCGCGCGTGGCTGTCGCCGGGACGCTCGGCGCGTCGTCGATCCTCGCGCTGTTCGCGCTCGCGCTGTGGGGAAGCACGTACAACGCGTCGTACAAGGCCCGCTCGGCGGCGCTCGACGCGATCCCGCCGGGGCCGTTCCTCGCGATCGACGCCGCCGCCTGGCGCTGGATCGCGGATCGGCCCGTGGTGGTGACGCCCGCGGACGGGCCCGACGTGGCGTCCTGTGCCGCGGCGCGCTACGGGGTGCGCAGCGTGGTCCTCGAGCCCGCGCATTTCTCGAGCTACGACGACCTCTACCGCGGGGGGTCCCTCCCCTGGCTCGGACCGCCGACCGACCGCGACGGCATCCGCGTCTATCCGATCCGCGGCCAGCTGGGCTGCTCGATCCTGGAGGGCCGCGGTTGACCGCGACGCGGCCCGCGCGCTCGTACCTGCCCATCGCCGCGCTCGCGCTCCTCGCGATCGCCCTCACCGCGGCGTACGCCGCCGCGCTCGGCCCCGACCCGGAGCCACGGCGCGACGACCAGGTCCAGTACCTCGCGCTCGCGCGGGGCCTGATCGAACGCGGCGAATTCACGCGGGCGGGAGCGGGCGAGCCGTTCGTGCCCGAGCCGCTGCGCTTTCCGGGCTATCCGCTGCTCCTTGCCGCCGTCTGCCGCACCGTCGGGTGCGAGCGCATCGTGGCCGTGCAGGCGGTGCTGCTCGCGCTCGCGGTGGTGCTGACCGTCCGCTTCGGCGCGCCGGCCCTGGGGGGGCGTCGCGCGCTCGTGGCCGGCGCTCTCGTCGCCGCCTATCCGACCTTCGCGTACTTCGCGGCGCTCACGCTCTCGGAGATCGCCGCGACCGTGCTCCTCGCCGGTGCCTGCGTCGCCTTCGTCGCGATGGCCGAACGCCCGTCGGCGCCCCGTGCGCTCGTCGCCGGCGCGCTGCTCGGCGCGCTCGCGCTCACGAGGCCGTTCTTCCTTCCGCTGCCGCTGCTGCTCGCGGCGCTCGCGCTCGGTTCGCGGCGTCGTTCCGCTCGTTCGCTCGCGCCGGCGCTCCTGCTGGCGATCGCGGCCTTCGGCGCGGTCCTCGCGCCACAGGTCGCGTATTCCCTGACGAGCTTCGGCCGTCCGCTCGTCGGCAGTCTCGGAACGCAGCTCTGGCTGGGGTATTTCCAGGGCCTCGCGCCGGCGGACCTCGACGACTTCCAGCGCGCGGAGGCCGACGCCGGGCGCGCGGCCATCGCGCGCCTCGAGAACGCCGCCGACCGGCGGACGCAGGCCTACGCGTTCGTCGCGCTCGACGACGAACTGCGCGCCCGGGCGCTCGTGCTCATGGCGCACGATCCCCTCGGGTATCTCGCGCGCGGCGCGGTGCGTTCGGTCGTGCTGTGGGCCGGCGAGGTGCCGGCGCGTGACGCCGGTGCGACGCTCCCCGACGCGGTGCGGTCCGCGTGGCTCGCCCTCGAGCTCTCGTTCCTCGGCGTCGGCCTCGTGGGCTCGGTGCGGCTCGCGCGGCGCGGCGATCTTCGGGCGCTCGTGCCGCTCGCGCTCGTCCTCTTCGTGTGGGCGCTCTCGTTCCCGCTCTGGGCGGAGGGCCGCTTCTCGCTGCCGGCGAAACCGCTCCTCGCGATCGGCGTGGTCGCCGCGCTCAGCGCGCCGCGGCCCGGCGGACCTTCCGAAGCTCGTCCGGGCGGACGAGCGGCGCGAGGCGGAGCATCTCGCCCATAGACTCCTGCGCGGGACGTGAGGACGATCACCGCGGCGTTCTTCGCGTCGCTGGCCGCCGCGGCCGCGGCGAGCGCGCCGGCATCGGATCCGGACCTCTTCTGGCATCTCGCGAGCGGCGCGTGGATGCTCGACCACGGACGCCTCCTCGACCAGGACGTCTTCTCGTTCACGAGGACGGGCGCGACCTACCAGACCGGTCAGTGGCTCGGCGAGGTGGTGCTCGCGTTCGTCTACCGGCAGGCGAGCTGGCTGGGCGTCGACGTGCTGCGTGCGGTCCTCGTCGGTGCGGCGGCGTTCTTCGTGGCGCGCGCCACCGCCCGCGTGCAACCGCACATCGGCTGGGCGGCGGTCCCGATCCTCGCGACGATCCTCGTCTCGCGCACGATCTGGGGCGACCGGCCGCAGCTCTTCACGCTCGCGCTCGTCCCGGCGGTCTTCGATCTTCTTCTCGCCGTCCGACTCGAGCGTCGTCCGCGGCTCCTCTGGATCCTGCCGCCGCTCTTCGTGCTCTGGGGAAACTTGCACGGCGCGTTCGCGATCGGGCTCGTGCTGGTGACGGTGTTCGCGATCGAGGCGGTGCTCGTGCGCGAGAGCGCGCTGCGCCGGCCGCTCGTCCTCGCGCTCGCCGCCTCCGTCGTGGCGAGCGCGCTCAACCCGGCGGGAGTCCGCGCGCTCGCGGCCGCCTCCGCCTACGCGTCGACGTCAGGCGCCTACATCGTCGAGGAAGGACCGCTCGACGTGCTTACCGGTCCCGGCGTCGTGTTTGCCGCGATGCTCCTCGTAGCCCTGGGCATCGCGCTCACGCTTGGCCGCGAGGCCATCGCCCGGCGGATCGGCGCGCCGGTCCTCTGGCCCGGCCTGGTGATCGCGTTCGCGCTCCTCGGGCTCGCGATCCAACGCCAGGTCACGTTCGCGTGCGTCGTGATGACGCCGTTCCTCGCCGCGGGGATCCCGGCCGTCCTCGGCCGGCGCCCGCTCGCCCCCGTGGCGCTGCCTCGGGCGATGGTGGTCGCCGCGTGCGCGCTCTTCGCGCTCGCCGTCGCGACGGTCGCGGCGGTCGCGGCCCCGCGCGCTCCGGATCTCGCGGCATACCCCGCGGACGCGCTCGACGCCCTCGCGACCGCTCACGGAAACCTGCTGAACGAATATGACTGGGGCGGCTACCTCATCTTCGCGAGCCCGTCGCACCCCGTGTTCATCGACGGCCGCGGCGCGACGCTCTTCGTGCCCGGCGTCCTCGACGATTTCGAGGAGGCCGTGCGCCTGCGCCCCGCCTACCACGACGTCCTCGCGAAACACGGCATCGCGCTCGTGCTGCTGCGGCCGGATCGTCCCCTCACGGTGGCGCTCCGTGAGGACGGCTGGCGCGCGCTCGCCGAGCGATCGGGGCGTTGGGTCCTCCTCGCGCGACCGTGAGGCCTTCGCTCGTCGTCCCGCTGGCCGCCGGTGCCGTCTTCGGCGCGCTCGCGACGATCCAGGCCGTGAGCGACACCGACCTCTGGTGGCATCTCGCGACGGGACAGCAGACGCTCGCCCACGGCCTCGCCCGCACCGACGCGTTCGCCTGGACCATCGTGGGCCGTCCGGTCCTGCTCGACCAATGGCTCGGCGACGTCCTCATCGCGCTCGCGTACGCCGCGGGGTCGTGGCACGGGGTGATCGCGCTCCGCGCGCTCGCGGTCGCCCTGCTCGTGACGCTCGTCGTCGGCGCGGCGCTCGCGGAGCGTCCGGGCCGTCCCCTCGTGGCGCTCCTCGCGGCGCTGCCGGCGATCATGCTCTCGCGCTCCGCGTACGGCGACCGTCCGCAGCTCGAGGGGTACGTCCTCTTCGCCGCGCTGATCTGGCTGCTCCGGGCCGGACAGAAGGGATCGTTGCCGGCGCTCGTCGCGACCGCCCCGCTCCTCGCCCTGTGGTCGAACCTCCACGGATCGAGCGCGCTCGGACTCGGCCTGATCCTCGTCGTGCTCGCGGAGCGCGCGCTGCGCGACGGCGCCTTCCGCCGCACCGCCGCGGTGCTCGCGGTGGCCGCGCTCCTCGCGACGCTCCTCACGCCTGCGGGCTTCGGATCGTGGGCCTCGTCGGGCGGTCACTTCCTCGCGCCGCCGCGCTACATCGAGGAGGAGGGCGTGCCGAACCTGCGCAGCGTGCCGGGCCTGATCTTCGCCCTTGTCCTCGCGCTCGTCCTGGGGACCGCGTTCCTCGGTCGCGGCGCGCGCCGCGCGGAGGCGGCGCTCCTGCTGCCGGTCGTGTTCGTCTCGCTCACCGCGGCGCGCCACATGCCGTTCTTCGCGATCGCGGCGGCCCCGTATCTCGCGGCGGAGGGGCCGGCGGCCCTCGCGTGGCTCGCGCGGCTCGCCGGCATCTCGGCCCGCGTCCCCGACGCGTCGCCGGCGCGGTCGTCGTGGCAGGTCGACGTCGCGGCCGCCGCGCTCGCGGCGCTCGTGCTCTCGGTCGCCGCCGCCGCGGCGCCGGGCGATCCGGATGAGTCCTTCTATCCGCGTGGCGCTCTCGCGGCCCTGCCGCGCGGTCCGGGGTTGCTGAACGCCTACGACTGGGGCGGCTGGCTCATTTGGAACGCACCCGATACTCCCGTCTTCATCGACGGCCGGCTCTTCCCGTTCGTGCCGGACGGGCTCGCGGACTACCGGAGCATCGTCGGCCTGCATTCGGACTGGCGCGCGGTCCTCGACCGGCGCGGCGTGCGGGCGCTCCTGCTCCGTCCGACCGATGCCGCTGCGGTGCGCGCGCGCGAGACGGGGTGGACCGTGGTCGCGAGCGGACCGGATTTCGTGCTGCTCGCGCGACCTTAATTCATATACTCCGCGCACGAAGGAGCCGACCCGCCTACCACGAGACAGCGACGATCTCGACACGCAGTTCGACGCCATCGTCGACACGCTGCGTCGTGACGTCCGCCGTTTGCGCCAGCAGGTCGAACGCTTCGGGAAGGCCTACCACAAGCAGGCGGAGGCGCTGACCCGCCGTGCCGACACCGAGCTCGACGAGACGACCGCGCGTGCGAACCGCCGCCTCAAGCAGCTCCGGCTGGTCGTCCAGCACATCGAATCGACCGCGGCCTACCTCCTCGGCACCGGGATCGGTCCGGCGGAGCAGGTCGACGACGAGCAGATCGAGATGGCGCAGCGCGTCCTCGAGAGCCTCGAGGCCGAGCGCGAGCGGCTGTATCGCGACGTCCACGACGGGCCCGCGCAGGTCCTCGCGAACGCGATCTTCGAGGTCGAGTACCTCGAGCGCGTCGCCGAGCGGGCGTCGTCGGAGGTGCGGCAGACGCTCCGCTCCGAGCTGTCCGGCCTCAAGGGGCAGTTCCGCTCGTCGCTCGACTCGGTGCGCGCGATGATCTACGACCTTCGTCCCCCCGAGCTCAGCGAGCTCCCGCTCGCGGAGGCGATGCGCAACTACGGGAGCGAGTGGGAATCCCGCTGCGGTATCAAGGTCGCGAGCACGCTCGACACGGCCGAGACCGGCCTCACGCCTACGGCGGAGCTCGCGATATATCGCGTCATGCAGGAGGCCCTGCAGAACGTCCACAAGCACGCACGCGCGACGAGCGTCGGCGTCAACTGGTCGCGCTCGAACCGGACCTGGGTGCTCCACGTCACCGACGACGGCGCCGGCTTCGACATCGTGAAGGCGGCGCGACGTCAGAAGTCGGTGGGGCTCCTCTCCATGCGCGAGCGCGCCGAGCTCATCGGCGGCACGCTGCAGATCCAGTCGACGCCCGGGAAGGGGACCGCGGTGACGCTGCTCCTTCCGACCGAACAGACGATGGAACGACTCCGGAAGGTGGAGGCCGATACGTGAGCGAAAAGAGCGAGCGGGCGATCCGGATCCTGATCGCCGACGCCAGTCGGATCACGACCATGGGGATCCGTCAGGTGCTGGAGAAGGAACAGGACTTCGAGATCGTCGGTATCGCCGGCGACGGCGAGGAGGCCGTGGCGAAGACGAACGAGCTCGAGCCGGACGTCCTCGTCATCGAGGTCGACCTGCCCCGGCTGTCGGGCATCAAAGCGACCCAGCGCGTGCGGCGCGAGCTGCCCGCCGTCGGCGTCATCATCCTCACCGCCCAGGACCAGGAGCAGATCCTGTTCGAGGCCATCCGCGCGGGCGCGGCAGCGTATCTTCACAAGGACTGCGAGCCGACCGAGCTCGTCGACGCCATCCGCAAAGTGCGCAGCGGGCAGTTCATCATCAACGAGAAGATCTTCAGCCGGCCCGCCGTCGCGTCGAAGGTGCTCGCCGAGTTCCGCGAGCTCTCGGTGTACGGGCCGGGCTCGACGCACGTCTTCGCGCCGCTCTCCCCGCGCGAGGTGCAGATCCTGGACAACATCGCCCAGGGCATGACGAACAAGGAGGTGGCGTACGCACTGGCCATCTCCGAGCAGACGGTGAAGAATCACATGTCGAGCATCCTGCGGAAGCTGTCGGTGAACGACCGCACGCAGGCCGTCGTCTACGCCATCCGGCAAGGGTGGATCAAGGGTCCGGAGATAGGCAATTGAGCACGGACGCGCCGAGCGTCATCGCCGAAGTCACGTCCGAACGGCAGAAGATGACCGCGGAGATACGCGAGCTCGACCTGCTCGTCGAATCGACACAGACCGAGGTGAGCCGCCTCAAGGCCCGCGAGGACCAGACGAAGGCGAAGGTCGACGAGGTGCGCACCAGCGCCGCGGACGCGAAGCGCGAGGAGATCTTCGGCGCGTCCGACGAGTACACGGTCGCTCTCGGCCGGCGCATGACGATGGAGGGACAGCTCGCGACGCTCCAGGGGAAGCGCAAGCTCCTCGATCGGAGCGCGCAGCTCCTCGCCATGGCCGCACGGCAGCTGGAGGAATATTCGGTGCCGCCCCTCCCGGCGGATGCGAGCCCCGTGATCGACGAGGGCAAGCTCCTGCAGGCGGTCGTCGACACGCAGGAGGCCGAGCGCAAGCGCATCGCCAGACAGGTCCACGACGGACCGGCGCAGGCCATGGCGAACGTCGTCCTGCAGTCGGAGATCAGCGAGCGTCTCTTCGAGGTCGACCAGCAGCGCTCTCGTACCGAGCTCGCCTCGCTCCGTCAGATGGTGAACAAGACCTTGCAGGAGCTGCGCGGCTTCATCTTCGAGCTGCGGCCGATGATCCTCGACGATCTCGGGCTCGTGCCGACGCTCCGCCGGTACGTCCAGACGCTCATCGACAAGCATGGCGTGCGCATCGACTTCTCGAGCACCGGGCGCGACCGCCGTCTCCCGTCCGACGACGAGGTCGCGATCTTCCGGCTCATCCAGGACTCGCTCGTCGAGCGCATCGAGAAGGCGCAGGCGAAGGACCTCGTTCTCGGGATGGCCTGGAAGGAGGACACCCTCGACATCCTCCTGCAGAGCGACGGCAAGGAGCTCCCACCCGATGGCGAGCTGCAGTCGGGGCTGCGCCGGAGCGAGCGGCTCGAGCTCCTGCGCGGCGAGTCCACGCACGAGACGCGCGCTGACGGTACCGTCCTGCTGACCGTGAAGGTCCCCGTCCGCTCCGCCCCGCAAGTCGTCACGTGAGGTCTCAGGGCGCTCCGCCCCCCGAGACCCCCCTCGCGTCGCCCCCCGAGACCCCCCGAACTCGCGAGCTCACGACGGACCAGGTCGCGGAATACCTCGAGGCCACCTGCGCGCTGGTCGAGGCCGAGCTGCGCGCGCTCGGCGACGACGCCTCCTGGCACTTCGATCCGCGGGAGTGGTGCGCGAATCAGGTGGTCGGTCACGTGGTGGAGGCCGAGAAGCGCGGCTTCGCCGGCCGGATCCGCGAGATCCTCGAGGGCAAGCGACGGACGGCCGCGTGGGACCAGGCCGCGGTCGCGAAGGAGCGCGACGATTGCGCGCGGATCGCGCAGAGCCTCTGGATGGAGTTCATGGGCGTACGCAACGGCTCACTCCAGCTCGTGCGCTCGCTGGGGCCCGGCGACCTCGGGAAGGGCATCGAGCACCCGAAGGCCGGGCGCCTGACCGTGCGCGATCTGCTCCACGAGTGGGTGCACCACGACCGCAACCACACCAAGCAGCTCCTCGCGCTCGCGCAGGAGCGCGTGTGGCCGCACATGGGGAACGCGCAGAGCTTCAAGGGCGAATAGCCCGCCGCGGTCCCAGGGCGAGCGCCAGCAGCCAGAGCGGCGCGAGCGGCACCCCCGCCTGCTGGACGAGGGCGACGACGACGCCGGATCCGACCCAGAGCGCCGTCGCGCGCGTGCCAGTCGCCGCCGCCGCGATCGCGGGATAGGCGACGACGCCGTCGTGCAGCAGCGCGTGCGGCGCGGTGAGGAGCGACCAGGGCGAAGCGTCGACCGTCCGGCTCCTCACGTCGCGAGAGCGGCGGACGATCACGACGGCCGCGATCGCGGCCGCCGCGAGCGTGAGGGCGGCGTTCAATACGGCGTCCGGGCCGAGCCCGCGCCGCGCGAGCGCGGGAAGCCCGAGCTCGCCGGGGCGGAGCTGCTCGGCGGCGAGCGAGACGAGGAGCGGATAGCGGGCCAGCCCGTCGACGCCCGCCACCGCGAGCGAGAGCGTCGCGACGGCGACGAGCGCCGCGGCGAAGCCGGCCGCCGTCCCCCGACGGGTCAGCGCGACGATCGCGAAGAGGGGGAGGAGCTGCGGCCGGAGGGCCGTCGCGCCGAGGAGCGCGCCGGACCAGAACGGCGGCGCGCGCAGGGCTGCGGCGAGCGCGAGGAGGACGAACGGGGTCGTCTGACCCTCGACGAGGGCGATGAGCGAGGGCGGGGCGAGGAGCGCGAAGGGGAGCAGGCGGGCACGCTGCTCGGCGGCGGCCAGCGGCGCGAGGAGCGCGGCGGCGCCCAGGAGCGCGGCGACGCCGAGGGTGAGCATCGCCGCGTACGCAGGCGTGTACGGGAGCGCGCCGAGCGGCGCCATGAGCAGGGCGAGCGCGGGAACGTTCGGATCGAAGAGGAAGACCGTCCGCTCGGAAAGAATCGCGTGCTCCATGGCGAACTGCGCCGCGGGATCCGTCACCTCACCGCCGTGTCCGGTCGCGACGAGGCGCGCGGTGGCGTAGAGCGCGATGAAGTCGTAGCCCGCTGGCTCGGCCGTGTGGACGGCGAACGCGACGAGCCACGCGGCGAGCGCGAGGACGAGCCCCCTCGCGACGCGCGTCACGCGCCGCCGATGTTCGTGAGCGCGATGCCCAGGTAGTAGTGGGTGAGGATCTCGCTCGCCGAGCGGCCCTGGAGCGCCATCCCCTGCGCACCCCATTGCGACATCCCGACGCCGTGGCCGTAGCCCTTGCCCGTGAACACGAACCGCGCCGGGAGGCGGTAGATCCAGCCGACGACGCGGATCTCCGACGTCTCCCGATCGGGGTCGATGAGGCGCGTGTAGGCCGGCGCGTCGATCGTGGCGCCGAGCAGCTCCAGCGTGCGGAGCCGCTCGGCGTTCGTGTACGAGACGAACTCGGTCTCGTCGGCGGGACGGACCGCGACGGTGAAAAGCGTGCTGCGAAGCCCGAAGTAACGCCGCGAGGCATCCTTCCCGATGTCCCGCGATCCCCCGCTACCGACGATGCGCGCGCCTATGACGCGGCCGGTCTTGGACACGGACGTGATCTCGATCCGCTGCACGTCGCCGACGTTGAGTCCGCGGACCGCGAGGTAGTCGCGCAGCTGCGGCGCCGTGAGCTCGGTCGTCCACTCCCAGCTCGTGCGACCCCAGGACGATGTCTTCGCGACGTCGTCGGCGGGCGACGGGACGCTCCGGAGATACGGCAGCGCGCTCGCGTAGACGTTCTCCGAATCCTCCGTGATCCCGCCGGCGTTCGCCGAGTAAAGCGCCTCGATCGCGCGGCCCTGATACGTGGCGATCACGCCGGCCGTGCGCGCCACGGCCTTCACGGTCGAGGCCGCCTCGCCGCCGACGCCGTCGTACTCCTGGTCGCGCGTGTCGCCCTCGAGGTCGTACGCGCGGTGCCGCGCGAGGTGGGTGACGAGGTACGTTCGCGCGGCGATCGCCTGCGCCGCGAGCGCCTCCGGCTCCCAGGACGACGGCTCCTCGGAGCCGACGACGGACGCGAGGTACTCGGACGTCGGGACCTCGTTCACGACGATCATGTCGCCTTCGTCGTCGAGCGCCAGGTCGAACGTGCCCCGGAACGCGCGGCCGTCGAAGGTGAGGAAGCCGTCGTCCGTGGCGAAGTGAAGGCCGACGACGCGGTCCGAGGCGATGAGCGGCGTGCCGACGTCGTCGCGGTCGTTCCGCAGTACCGCGAATTGGAAGGGCACGTTCACGAGCGCGCTCGGCTCTTCGCGCACCGCCTGCCGCGCCTCGCGGAAGAGCCGCGCGCGGCTCTGCCGCTCCTCAGGCGACAGATCGGTCACGTTCGTGTTCGTCGGCGGCAGATCGATGCCGCCGCCCTCGGCGAGGCGGCGGACGTTCGTTCTCGCGAGCGTCCGCAGGCCGCCCTGGTACACGACCTCGCCGCTCGCGCGGGTGACGGCGACCGTGCCGGTGGACGAGAGGATCGCGTAGCTCGTCCCGAGCCCCGCGATGTTCACGCGGACGGCTGCCGGCACCGCGTACCGCGGAGCGGCCGCCGCCTCTCGGGCGAGCGGGAGTCCGGCGATGAGGAGCAGGCCGGAGAGGAGGACGGGCAGCCGCCGCGTCATGGCGCCCTCCCGTAGACCTCCGGCTTGAGGACGCCGACGAACGGCAGGTTCCGGTACCGCTCCGCGTAGTCGAGCCCGTAGCCCACGACGAACTTGTCCGGGATCGCGAATCCGCGATAGTCGATCCGCGCGGGGATCACCCGGCGGGCCGGCTTGTCAAGGAGCACGCAGAGCCGCACCGACGCGGGCCGCTGCGCGTGCAGATGCTCGATGACGTACGCGAGCGTGTGCCCGGTGTCGAGGATGTCCTCGACGACGAGCACGTCGCGTCCCTCGATCGGGTTCGCGAGGTCCTTCAGGATCCGCACGGCGCCGCTCGTTTCGGTCGAGCTTCCGTACGAGCTGACCTCGAGGAAATCGAGCGCGAGCGGGATCGGCGTGGCGCGCATGAGGTCCGCGAGGAAGGGAAGCGCGCCTTTGAGGATGCTGACGAAGACCACATCTTTGCCCCGGTAGTCCCGTGCGATCTCCGTGCCGAGCTCCTTGACCTTCGCCGCGATCTCCTCGGCCGTGAGGAGGATCTCGGCCACGTCGTCGGCGGGGGTGGTGGCGCTCAGCGCGTGCATCGCGACCCAATTGTCGCAGCGGCGTGGGGGTTACGAAGGGGGCGAAGCCCCCTTCGACCGGATCCACCAGGCGAGCCCACCCGCGGCGAGGACCACGATCGCGACCGCGCCGCCGACGAGCGGGGCGCCGTCCGTGGGCGCGGGAGGGGACGACGCGCTCGCGCTCGGAGCTGCCGCCGCGACGGCGCTCGCCGAGGGCGTTGCCGTCGCCTCGGCGCTCGGCGAGGGCGTTGGGCTCGCCGCTGGCGTCCCGGCGACCGAGGGCGCGGCGGTCGTCGGTGCGGCGGTCGCCGTGGGCGCGGGCGTCGCCGGCGGTGCGGTGCGCGGCGCGGGCGTCGGGGGCGCGGTCGTGGGCGGCGGCGGAGGGGCAGTTGGCGGAGGCGGCGGGGTCGGCGCGGGCGTCGCGGGTCCGACGACCGTCACGCTGCCGCGCATCGAGGGGTGTACCGCGCAGTGGTACGCGAACGTCCCCGCGACGGTGAACGTGAACGAGAAGCTCTGGCCGTTCGCGAGCACCTTGCTGTCCCATGTGCCGTTGTCGGCTGTCGAGGTGTGGAAGATCGCGCTGCCTTCGTTGTTCGTCCAGCGGACCGTGTCGCCGACGTTGATCGTGATCCCCGCCGGGGCGAACGCGAAGCCGGCGATGGAGACGGCCGAGGTCGCGGCGTCGACGGCGAGCGGCGCCGCGAGGAGGAGGAGCGAGAGCGCGCCGGCCGCGATCCACGCGACGACGACGGCGGGCCTCACGCGCATACGATACGGACCGTGCCGTTCGCAGCGCTCGGTCGCGAGGCCGAGCGCATCGGGGTGCGGCTCACGCAGTCGCAGCTCGCGGACTGCGAGCGTTTCGCCGGTCTGCTCATCGAACGCAATACGACGGTGAACCTCACGGCGATCACCGAGCCGCTCGACATCGCTCGGAAACATTTCCTCGACTCCCTCACCGCGCTCGCCGTCCGCCGCTGGACCGGGCGCGAGTGGGTCGTCGACGTGGGCAGCGGCGCGGGCTTCCCCGGGCTCGCGCTGCGCATCGCGCGACCCGAGCTGCGCTTCACGCTCGTCGAATCGGTCGGCAAGAAGGCACGCTTCCTCGAAGAGGTCGTCGCGACGCTGGGGCTCACGAATGTCGAGCTGCGCAACGAGCGCGCGGAATCGCTCGCGCGGGAGCGGCGCGAGAGCTACGACGTGGGCACCGCGCGCGCGGTCGGTGCGCTCGCGGCCGTCGCCGAATATCTCCTGCCGTTCCTCCACGTCGGCGGCGACGCGATCGTCTGGAAGGGCCGCGTCGATGCGGAGCTTCCGGCCGCCCGCCGCGCGCTCGCCGCCCTCGGCGGCGAGCTCGTCTCCATCACGGCGACCGCGGCGCTCGGCCTCGAGACGGTGCTACCGGGGCGCGCGCTCGTCGTCATGCGAAAGGTGCGACCGACGCCGCGACGGTACCCGCGCGGTCCCGCCGAGGCGAAGCGCAAGCCGTGGTGATCGTCCCCTCGGTCGACGTGCGCGCGCGTCGCGTGGTCGGACCCCGCGAGACCGCCGACCCGCTCGTGCTCGCGCGGGCGCTCGTCGAGGACGGCGCCGAGGAGCTGCACCTGGTCGATCTCGACGGCGCCGAGGCCGGCGTCTTCGCGAACGCGACGCTCCTCGCCTCGGTCGCGCGCGCCTGCGGCGTGCCCTGCCGGCTCGCCGGCGGACTGTCCTCGGTGGACGAGGCGCGCGAGGCGATCGCGAACGGCTTCGCGGGCGTCCTCTTCTCGAGCGCCGTCCTCGGGGACGACGATCTCCTCCGCGATATCGCGCGTCTCGGCGCGGGCGCGGTCGTCGAGATCGAGTCGCGCGACGGCTTCCTCGCGCCGCGCGGCGGCGACCGCACGCTCGTCGAGGTCGCGACGGGGCGCGGAGTGCTCGCCGCGGCCCGCGCCGCGGTCCTGGCCGGCGTGCGCGCGCTCTACCTCATCGACCTCTCCGCGGAGGGCGGCCTCGCCGGTCCGCCGCTCGCGCTCGTGGACGCCGTGCGCGCGGTGGTCGGTCCGGGCATCGCGCTCCACGCGGGCGGCGGGATCCGCGATCTCGACGACGTACGCGCGCTCGCGCGGCGCGGCGTGGCGTCGGCGGTGATCGGCCGCGCGCTGGCGGAGGGGAAGTTCACGATCCGTCAGGCCAAGACCGTGGCGGCGTGAAAGTAGCCCTGCTGTCGGACATCCACGCGAACCTCGTCGCGCTCGAGGCTGTCCTCGCCGCGATGGGTCCGGTCGACGCGCTGTGGGTGACGGGCGACTCCGTCGGCTACGGGCCCGATCCATCCGACGTCCTCGCGCTCCTTGGCGAGCGGCGGGCGACGCTGGTCGCCGGGAACCACGACCGGGCGGTCGCGACCGGACAGGGCCTCGAGCTGTTCAACCCCATCGCGGCGGCCGCGGTCCTGGTCCATCGCGAGTGGCTCAAGCCGGAGGAGTGCGACCTGCTCGCGGCGCTACCTGAGACGCTCGAGACCTCCGAGTTCACGCTCTGCCATGGCAGCCTGCGCGATCCGCTGTGGGAGTACGTCTTCACGCCGCAGGCCGCGGCGGCGTCCTTCGCGCTCGCGAAGACGGCGCATTGCTGCGCCGGCCACACCCACGTGCCCGGGCTGTACCGGCGCACCGCGACCGGCGTCGAGCCCCTGCGCGTCCGCGCCGAGACGCCCTATTCCCTCCTGGATCGGGCGTTCCTGAACCCGGGGAGCGTCGGCCAGCCCCGGGACACCGACCCGCGGGCGTCGTACGCCGTGTTGGACCTGGACGACGGCACCGTGACCTTTCATCGTGCGTCCTATCAAGTGGGTGAGACGCAGCGCCGGATCCGCGAACGGGGCCTTCCCGCGATCCTCGCGGACCGCCTTGCGTTCGGCATGTGACTTCATCGCCGTCGCCGTCCTGCTCGCGGCGTGCGCGGGGAACTCGGCGGTGAGCCCGGCGACGGAGCGCGTCCCGTTCACCGACCACGGCACGACGCAGATGTCGGGCAACGACGCTGGGCCGCGCGTCGTGGTCGCGACGGATGCACAAAGCGGTGCCGCGCTCGCGTCGCTCCTACCGTCGGTGCCGTCCGCGCCGGACCGCGTCTACATCGGCGTCTTCGCCGGCTCGCAGCGCACGGGCGGCTACGCGCTAAAAGTCGACGCGATCGAGCGCACCGGCGATCGCCTGACGGTGCGGGCGACGTTCACCGCGCCGGCGCCGGGCGCGCTCACGATCCAGGTCCTCACCTCGCCGGCGCAGCTCGTGTCGATCCCGAGCGCGAGCGCCGCGAGCGTGCGCGAGGTCGTGCTCGTCGATCAATCGGGCGCCGAGCGGGCGCGCGGGAGCGTGACACAATCGCGTCCCTGACGTGACCGACGAGAAGGGGGACGACGAAGCCCCGCGAATACCGTCCCTCGAAGAGCGCACCACAAAGTCGGGCCGGCTTCCCGGCAACCGGTACGTCAGGATCCACCACAGCAGCGGGTTCCGCCGGCGCGGCGGTCTCTACGTCGCCGAGGAGGAGGCGCTCCGCCCCGCGAACGCGGCGGGCCGCGTCTACGACGTGATCCGCCGCATCCTCTTCGGTCGACCCCTTTCGACCGAAGCGGAGGAGGGTGAGCGTCTCTCCGTCTTGACGGGCCTCGCGATCCTCGGCTCCGACAACATCTCCTCGAGCGCGTACGCGACGGAAGAGGCAATGCGCGTCCTCGCGCTCGCGGGGATCGGCGCGTTCGTTTTCACGACGCCCATCGCCGTGGCCGTCGTGGGGGTCCTCGCGATCGTCGTGCTCTCCCAGTCCCAGGTGATCCGCGCGTACCCGAACGGCGGCGGCAGCTACATCGTGACGAGCGACAACCTCGGGACGCTGCCCGGGCTCGTGGCGGCCGCCGCGCTCCTCATCGACTACGTCCTCACGGTCGCGGTCTCGACGGCCGCCGGCGTCCAGGCGATCTCGAGCTTCTATCCCGAGCTGCACGCGTACGTCGTGCAGGTCGGGCTCGTGTTCATCGCGCTTCTCATGATCGGCAACCTCCGCGGCGTGCGCGAGGCCGGGATCATGTTCGCCGGCCCGACGTACGTCTACATCGCGTCGCTCGCGGCGCTCTTGCTCTACGGGTTCTTCCGCGTCGCGACGGGCGACGTCCCGCCCGCCGCGCTGCCTCCGCTGCCGTTCGGCACCGAGGGCGAGGTGACGCTCGCGGGTCCGGTCGGCGCGCTTCTCATCCTGCGCGCGTTCGCCTCGGGATCCGTCGGCCTGACCGGGAGCGAGGCGATCGCGAACGGCGTGCCGAGCATGGAGAAGCCGGAGCCGCGGAACGCGACGATCACGCTCGTCATCATGGGCATCACGTTCGCCACGATCTTCCTCGGGCTCACGTTCCTCGCGCAGACCATCGGCACGATCCCAGATCGCTCCGAGGTCGAGACGCTCAACAG
Organism: Chloroflexota bacterium; assembly: GCA_005883625.1. GTDB lineage: Bacteria > Chloroflexota > Limnocylindria > P2-11E > P2-11E > 3-1-20CM-2-70-9. The sequence goes on from VBDU01000071.1 coordinate 114,563, forward strand.
CCTGGTCACGCGGTCGCTCGTCGGGATCTCACCCTTCTACTACCTCGTCCAGGGATCGACCGCGATCCTGCTCGCCCTCGCCGCGAACACCGGGTTCACCGGGTTCCCGCGCCTCGCGTCGGTCCTCGCGAACGATCGCTTCATGCCGCGGCAGTTCGCCTACCGCGGCGAGCGCCTTGCCTTCTCGTTCGGGATCGTCGCCCTCGCGGTGGTGTCGGGCCTCGTCCTCGCCGCCCGCAACGGCAGCGTGACCGAGCTCATCCCCTTCTACACGATCGGCGTGTTCCTCGCCTTCACGCTGTCGCAGAGCGGGCTTGTCCGCCGATGGCGGCGTCTGCGGGTCCACGGCTGGCAATGGCGCACGGGGGTCAACGCGCTTGGCGCGGTCGTCACCGGCGTCGTGCTCGTCGTCGTGCTGGTCGCGAAGTTCAAGGAGGGTGCCTGGCTCATCCTCGTCGCCGTCCCGCTCATCGTCGCGCTGCTCCTCGCGATCCACCGCCACTACCGGCAGATGCAGGACGCCCTCGTCATCGAGCGGCTCGACGACGAGGTGGCCGAGCCGAAGCCGCCCATCGTCATCGTGCCGGTGGGCCGCCTCGACCGCGCCGCCGCGCGGGCGATCGCGTTCGCCCGGTCGATCTCGCCGGCGGTGAAAGCGGTGCACGTCGCGACGAGCGAGGAGAGCGCCAACGAGTTCCGCGAGCGCTGGGAGCGCTGGAAGGGCAAGGTGCCCCTCGACATCATCGAGTCGCCGTACCGCTCGCTCGTGCCGCCGCTCCTGCGATACATCGACGACATCGACAAGCGCGACGCGCGTCCGATCACCGTCGTCCTCGCCTCGTTCGTCCCGCACAGCTGGTGGGAGTGGCTGCTACACAGCCAGACCGCCCTCCGGCTGAAGGCGTCGCTCCTTTTCCGGCCGAACACGATCGTCGTCGACGTCCCCTACCACTTCGACCACGGGCACGTCCCGGAGCAGCCCCGATGACCGACGAAGAAAAGCCTGAGACCCCCTCGCTCGAAAAGCGCGTCACCAGCCACGGACGCCACGTCGGCGACCGCTACGTGCGGATCGTCCGCCCGGTCGGCAGCGGGCTCCGCGGGCACGGCGGTCGCTATCTCGCCACCGAGGAGACGATGGCGGCGCGGGGTCCGGTGGCACGCGCCCTCGAGCGCGTCGCGCAGCTCTTCATCGGCAAGCGGCTCGAATCCGAGGCCGAGGCCGAGGAGCGCGTCGGCGTCGCGACTGGGCTCCCCATCCTCGCCTCGGACAACGTCTCGTCATCCGCCTACGCGACCGAGGAGGCGATGCGGATCCTCGCCATCGCGGGCACGGCGGCGCTCGCGCTCACGATGCCCATCGCGCTCGCGGTCGTGTTCGTCCTGGCGATCGTGGTCCTGAGCGAGTCGCGGGTGATCCGGGCGTACCCGAACGGCGGTGGCAGCTACCTCGTCGCACGCGAGAACCACGGCGTCATCGCCGGTCTCGTGGCAGCGTCAGCGCTGCTCATCGACTACGTGCTCACGGTGGCCGTTTCCACCGCCGCCGGCGTCGCCGCGATCTCGAGCTTCATGCCCGAGCTCCATTCACAGCGCGTCGAGATCGGGGTCGGCCTCATCGCGCTGCTGGCCATCGCGAACCTGCGCGGCGTGCGCGAGGCCGGAGTCCTCTTTGCGGCCCCGACCTACGCGTACATGGCCGCGATGTTCGCGCTCATCGCGTACGGCCTGTACCGGATCTCAACGGGCGATCTGCCCGCCGCGGTCACGCCGCCCGACCCGTTCGATCCCGCGGGCACCGCGCCCCTCGGGATCCTTCTCGTGCTCCGCGCGTTCGCATCCGGCTCCGTAGGCCTGACCGGCAGCGAAGCGATCGCGAACGGCGTGCCGAGCTTCCGCAGACCGGAGACACGGAACGCCGTGATCACCCTCGTGCTCATGGGGACGATCTTCGCCACGATCTTCATCGGCCTGACCTTCCTGGTCACTCGCATCGGCATCCAGCCGGACCAGAGCGAGACCGAGACCCTGAACAGCATGCTCACGCGCTCGGTCGTGGGCGGCGGGACGCCGTTCTATCTCTTCGTTCAGCTTTCGACCGCCGTGATCCTCCTCCTCGCTGCGAACACCGGCTTCACCGGCTTCCCACGCCTCGCCTCTGTGCTCGCGAACGACCGGTTCATGCCGCGGCATTTCGCCGACGTCGGCTCGCGCCTCGCCTTCAGCACGGGGATCGCCTCTCTCGCGGCGCTTGCTGGCGTGATCCTCATTGCCTTCGACGGCAGCGTGAACAAGCTGGTGCCGCTCTACACGATCGGCGTGTTCCTCGCATTCACGCTCTCGCAATCCGGGCTGGTCCGGCGGTGGTGGCACCTCCGCAATCCCGGCTGGCGCGCGTCGATCGTGATCAACGGTTTTGGCACGGTCGTCACCGGCACGGTCTTGCTCGTGGTCGCGATCACGAAGTTCACGCTCGGGGCATGGATGGTCCTCATCCTCCTTCCCGTCCTCGTGGCGCTGCTTTACGCGGTCAACCGTCATTACCGAACGGTGCAGGACGCGCTCGTCCTCTCGGGCGGCGAGCAGCGCATCCCTGTGTTTGGCGCGCCGGTCGTCATCGTGCCCGTGGCGCGGCTCGACCGCGCAGCGATCCAAGCGCTGGCGTTCGCGCGCTCCGTCTCGCCGAACGTGAAAGCGGTCCACATCTCGACCTCGCGCGAGAGCGCTGACGAGTTCCGCGCGCGCTGGCGCCGGCTTGGGATCGAGATCCCCCTCGACGTCGTCGAGTCGCCGTTCCGTTCGCTCGTCCCTCCGCTCCTCCGCTACATCGACGCGATCGACAAGTCGGACGACCGTCCCATTACCGTCGTCGTGAGCGAGTTCGTCCCGCGCCACTGGTGGGAGTGGCTCCTTCACAGCCAGACGGCGTTCCGCCTCAAGGCCGCGCTTCTCTTCCGGCCGAACACGATCGTGGTCGACGTGCCGTATCACTTTAGTGACACCGCCGACCTCACCCGGGGCTAGACTCCCGCACTCATGCACCCGAAGCGCATCCTCGTGGCGCTCGCCGGCTCGAGCGCCGACCCCGATGTGATCCGTCTCGTGGCCTCCATCGCCAAGCCGGGCCGGTCGCAGGCCATCGGCATCCACGTCATCGAGGTCCGCTGGAACCTGCCGCTCGACGCGGTCCTCGAGAACGAGCTCGACCGCGGCGAGGAGCTGCTCGACGGCGCGAAGAAGGTCGCCGAGCAAGCGGGGCTCGCGCTCGAGACCGAGATGCTCCAGGCGCGCGAAGCGGCCGCGGCGATCATCGACACCGCGGTCGAGCGGCAATGCGACCTCATCGTCGTGGCGATGCCCTTCCGCAAGCGTTTAGGCAAGGTGTACATCGGCCGCACCGTGCAGAACGTGTACGTGAACGCGCCGTGCGCGGTCCTCGCGTATCGTCAGGAAGAGATCAAATGAACGTCGTCATTGTCGGCTGCGGACGCGTCGGCGGCTTCCTCGCCGGGCTCCTCGACACCGAGGGTCACCACGTGAGCGTGGTGGACATCGCGTCCACGAGCCCGGCGCGCGCCGAGCGCGCCTGGTTCCAGCACCTGCCGTCGACGTTCAAAGGGGAGACGATCCTCGGCGACGGGACGGACCTCGAGATCCTCCGTCAGGCCGGCGTCGAGAAGGCCGACGCGCTCCTCGCCCTCACCGAGGGCGACAACCGCAACCTCATGGCGGCGCAGATCGCGCAGAAGATCTTCGGCGTGCGGCGAGTCGTTGCGAAGGTGAACGACCCCGTGCGCGCACAGATCTACCGCCGCCAGGGCATCGACACGTTCTCGCGCACGACGATCCTCGGTACCCTGCTCTTCGCGATGCTCATGGAGGACCGCGAGGTCGGCGAGGTCCTCATCAAGAAGTCACTCGAGCACGAGAAGGAGCTCGCGCACGAGCCGGCGCCGGCGGGCTAGATGTACTTCATCGTCGCCGGCGCCGGCGAGGTCGGATTCCACCTCGCGCAGGCTTTGCTCGAGGCGGGCCACGAGGTGACGGTCATCGAGGCGGATCGCCGGCGTGCGAGCTTCGTGCAGGAGAAGCTCGGCTCGATCGTGCTCAACGAAGCGGCGGACGAGGGCCGCGCGCAGATGGAGGCGGGCTGCTCCCGCGCCGACGCGCTCGTCGCGGTCACCGGCGACGACGCGAAGAACCTCGTCATCTGCCAGCTCGCGAAGCATCACTGCCACACGCCGCGCGTGATTGCTCGGGTGAACAACCCGAAGAACGAGATCGTTTTCAAGACGCTCGGCATCGACGAGACGATCTCGTCCACGCGCGTGCTCATGAGCGTGATCGAGCAGGAGCTGCCCACCGGGGGCTTCCTGCCGCTCATGCCGCTCACCGGCTCGCAGCTCGAGCTCATCGAGGCCGAGATCGCGCCCGGCACGCCCGCCGCGGGGAGGACCGTGGGCGGTCTCAAATTGCCGAGCGGCGCGGTCGTGGGGGGCCTCGTCCGTCGCGGCAAGGTCGTGCATCCGCACGACGAGACGAAGCTCGAGGTCGGCGATCGCGTCATCGTCTTCGCGCCGACCGCCACCGAGGGCGAGGTCCGCAAAGCGCTCTTCGGCTAGCGATTTGACTCGGCGCGAAAGCGCCCGAGCATCGCAGGGTGTTGCGCGCCGCCCGCCTTGCGCTCGTCGCGTCGGCGGCCGCCTCGCTCGGCGTCGTCGCGGTCATCCTCACGCGCGCGAGCGCTGCCTCCCCGTACCTCCTGCTCTTCGGCCTCGCGGCCGCCGACTTCGTGGCGTCGGCGCGGACCCTTGAGCGGGACCGGCGCCGCGGAGTCCTGTTCGCCTGGGGTGGCGCGCTGTCGCTCGCGGGGATGGGAACGCTTGCCGGCCTCGGCGCCGGCGACGTGACGTTCCCCGCCGCCGCGCTCGGGATCGTGGCCGCGGTCCTCGCGTCGCTGGTGCCACCGTCGCGTCGCGTGCTCGTCGCGGTCGCGGTCTACGTCCTCGTCGGCATCGCGGTCAGCGCGCCCCGCCTTCCCGGGCTCCTGGCGTTCCCCTTCCTCGTGCCGAGTCTCCTCCTCTGGCCCCTCATGCTGGCGCTGGGCCCCGGCGCGCTCGCGATCTTCGCCGTCATCGGCTTGGGGATCGGCCTGACGGTGGCCGCGCTCGCGCCGGCGCTACCGGCACCGCGGCCGCGCCGGCCGCTCGCGCTCGTGGCCGGGCTCGTCGCCGCGGTCGCAGCCGATGCGATCGAGATCGCGCTGGCCGTCGCGCAGCCGCACACGAGCGCGCGGGCCGAGCTCGGCGTCCTCCCGCTCGCGGTCCTCTTCGTCGCGGGTGCGCTCTTCGGTGCGGGGGCCGTCCTCGCGATGAGCCGCGCGGGCGGCGGGCTGGTCGCGACCACCCTCGGTGGCGCGGTGCTCGTCTACGCGCTCTTCTCGCGGCCGACCGTGGAATGCTTCGGCAACGGCGTCGCGACCTCCGGCGGACCGTGGTGGTTGCCCGCGCTCGGTGCGCTCAGCTCGTCCGGTGGCGGGTCCGGGTCGTCGTCCGGCGGTCCCGGCGGTGTGGCGGGCACGATCAATCGGAGCGACGGCGTGACGATCACATACCGCTGCGAGGGCGATCGGCTCGTGGAGTTCGAGATCCGCCGCTAGACGTGATACGGCACGTCGATGACGATCGTGTTCGGACGCGACACAAGGCGAAGTTTGAGCCGCAGCGCCGCCCGGTTGTGCAGGAGGTAGCTCCACCGGGCGCGAGGCACGACGCCCGACAGGACGATCGCGAGCGGCCGCGCCGGATCGCCATCGGTGAGGGTGTCGAGATGGGTCTCGAGCGCCTTCGCGGCATCGCAGCGCGATCTCACCACCACGAGGTCCATCGCCGGTCCTGGATCGAGCCTCGTCCAGGAGCGCCGGATGCGCTCGGCTCCCGCGTCGTCATTCGTGACGTGCACGACCGAGACGTGCGCCGCGATGGAGCGCGCGTAGCCGAGCGCACGGATGGTGGGTCGATCGAGCCTCGCGATTGGAACCACGACGCGCATTCCGACGCGCCCCCGACGCAGCGCGCATTGTGAGGCGGGCGCGAGTGCTCCCATCGTCGATCGAGAGTCCCCGACGCGCGCTCAACGGTGTGTCAACGACATGCCTTCGCCCCTTAACGTTCGCTCAAAACGTCGCTAGAGGTCGTCGGAGCGGAAGCGGTAGCCCACGCCGGGCTCGGTCTCGAGATGCTTCGGCGCCTGCGGGTCGTCTTCGATCTTGCGCCGCAGGCGCGCGACGTACACGTGGAGGTAGTGCGACTCGTCGCCGTAATCGGGCCCCCACACCTGCTGCAGCAGCATCCGGTCGGTGAGGACTTTGTTCGGGTTCGTGATGAACACCTTGAGGAGGTCGTACTCGGTGGGCGTCAGGTGCACCACGCGGCCGGCGACCGAGACGTCGCGGCGCTCGAGGTCGATGACGAGATCGCCGCTGCGGATCCGCGGCTCCGCGCCCGCGTTCGGGCGTGCGACGTGCCGCAGCGCGACGCGGATGCGGGCGAGGAGCTCGTCGATCCCGAACGGCTTCGTCATGTAGTCGTCCGCGCCGCTGTCGAGCGCCGTCACCTTGTCCTCTTCGCCGCCACGCGCCGAGAGCACGATGATCGGCGTTCCCGATCGCTCTCGGATGTGCCGCACGACCTCGAAGCCGTCGCCGTCGGGAAGGTTGAGGTCGAGGACGACGAGGTCGGGCGGGCGCCGGTCGTACGTCGCCTTCGCGTCGGCGCCGGTCTCCGCGGTCTCGACCTGAAAGCCGTGGCCGCGGAGATTTGTCCGCAGCGTGCGCACCATCGCCGGCTCGTCGTCGACCACGAGGAGGCGCGCGCCGGCGGGCTCGGCGCGGGCAAGGTCGGGTCTCACCTCGCGCTTACCGGCAGCGTGAACACGACCCGGGTCCCCTCCGGCACCTCCCGGTCGACCCAGATCGATCCGCGGTGCGCCTCCACAAGGCGCTTCGCGATCGCCAGCCCGAGTCCGACGCCGCGCGTGCGCAGGCCCTGCCGGTCGAGGCGCACGAACGGCGCGAAGATGCGCTCCGCGTCCGCCTCCGGGATCCCGGGGCCGTGGTCGGTCACCGCGAAACGGACGTCGCCGTTCGCGGGAGAGACGCTGATCCCGATCGCGGATCCGGGCGGCGAGAACTTCGCGGCATTCTCGACGAGATTGGCGAGGACCTGCTGGATCTCGACATAGTCGAGCTCGACAGGCGGCAGGTCGTCCGGCACTTCGAGGTCCACAGGATGTCCCGCGGTCACCGGCCGCAGCCGTCCCGCGACGTCCTCGACGAGGGCTCCCACGTCGTGCCAGGCCTTGTGCGGCACCAGGCTCCCGTTCTCGATGCGCGAAAGGTCGAGGAGATTGCCGACGACGCGGTCGAGACGCAGCGCCTCGTCCCGGATCGCCCCGACGAATTCGTCGCGCTCGCGTTCGGTCCAGGCGACGTCGCGCTGCAGCAGGCTGCCCGCCGAGGCGAGGATCGACGCGAGCGGCGTCCGGAGCTCGTGCGAGACCGCGTGGAGGAGCTCGGTCTTGAGGTCGTCGGCGCGGCGCAGCACCTCGGTCTCCAAGGCGTCCTTGCGGAACCGCGCGCGCTCCATCGTGACGCCGAGCTGCGCCGCACCGATCGCGAGGAGACGCTCGTCGGCCGGTCCGAGCTCGCGCGCGTCGGTGCGCGCGAGGAGGAGAAGCCGGCCGACGTGCTTTCCGGAGACCGTGATCGGCACGAGGTGCACCCGCCGCTCGCGGCCACGTCCCGGCAGCCGGGCGCCGACCAGGCGGATCCGGCGCGACGGTCCGCGGCGGGGATCCATGAGCCGCAGCTCCGTGCCGGTCGCGTGCAGGGCCTCGCGCGAGGGCTCGTCGCGCGCGGCGACGGCGGACCGCTCGAGCATCCCGGGATCGGACTCGATCGCGACCGCGTCGAGGTCCAGCGCCGCGCGGAAGTGCTCCGCGACCGCCGCGAGCGCCCGCTCGAGGTCGGGATCGGCCATGAGCAGCGCCGCCTCGTACAGGAGCGTCGCTTCGCGCTCGCGCGCCTTCGCCTCCTCGGCGCGCGCGCGCTCGCGCGCGGCCAGTGTCCCCGTCACGACCGCGGTCATGAGGAAGAGCGCGAGCGAGAACAGCTCTTCGGCGTCCGCCACGACGAGCTGGTGGGTCGGTGGCACGAAGAACCAATCAAAGGTGAGGAAGGCGAGCAGGCTCGCCGCGATCGCGGCGGCCCGCCCGAACGCGACGGCCACGAGGAGCACCGCGACGAGATACAGCATGGAGATGTTCGCGAGCTGCGTCCTGCCGACGACGAGCCCGATGAACACGCTCGTGAGGGCGACGCCCACGATCGCGGCGACGTACGGGATGAGACGTCGCATGGCTCGATCTCGCATCTTAGACCGCGCTCGCTTGCTCGACGCCCGGCAGCGCGAGTCCCGCCGCCACGCTGGTGAACGCGGCGGCGTCGCGGGTGGACGCGTCGGGCAGGAGCGACCGCATGAGCGCGCGGAAGGCCGGGATCGCGCTCGAGCCGCCGGTATACACGATCTCCCCGATCCCGCCGGCCTCGAGCCCGGCGACATCGAGCACCTCATGGACGAGCGCGGCGGTCTCGTCGAGCAGCGGTGCGACGAGCCGCTCGAAGCGGCCGCGCACGATCCGGGCGTCCACGTCGACCGCGGCGTGGTGGTACGAGAGGATCGCGCTTGCCTGCGTCGAGAGCTCGCACTTGGTCGCGTCGGCGGCGCGGAAGATCTCATAGCCGAGCTGCAATTCGATCGCGCTGCGCAGTGCGGCAAGCTCGCGCTTCGGCGCGCCCGCGCGCACGAGGTCGTCGAGCGCGTCGAGGAGCGGCTTTTCGTTCAGCGCCGAGAGCGCGTGCCAGTCGCGGAGCGCGTTCACGATGTAGCGCGGCAGCGCGAGCCGCTTGGGACCCCACCGCGCGCGCGAGCCGAGGAACGGCGCGATCGCATCGTCGATGACGAGCTCCGTCGCGCGGTCGCCGCCGATCGGGCCGCCCGCGGTCGCCAGGACGCGTAGCCCGCGCGCGTCGCGCCGCACGACGCAGAGGTCGAGCGTTCCGCCGCCGAAGTCGAACACCAGGCTCGTGCCCTCGGCCGTGGCCGCGGCGTGCGCGGCGGCGATGGGCTCCGGCACGAAGTGGACCTCAGAAAAGCCGGCGAGCTCCGCGGCCACCCGCAGACGCGCCGTCGCGCGGTCGTCGGCTCCAGGCGGTCCGCTGAAGCGCACAGGTCGACCGAGCGTGACCGCCTCAGGGGCGATGCCGACAAGCTCTCTTGCGCGGGCGCGCACGTGCGCAAGGACCAGGGCGATCAGATCTTCAAGGCCTTTCGCATCCCCAAAGACGTTCGTCCGTGTGTCGAGCGGATCCCCGAGAAAGGTCTTGAGCGCCTGGAAGAGCCGGCCGGGGGCGCTCGTGTCCGTGAGGATGTAGGCCTCGAGGCTCTTGTGGGTCCAGTCCGTGGAGGGGAGGCGGATGCCGAGCATCTGCACTTGACGCCGAAGCGGTCCGCGGTCGCGGTTGTCCGACAGATACTCGTCGATGGCCCGTCGGCCGACGATCGGCGTGCCGTCTCGCCGGATGTACAGGACCGTCGGCAGCGTTTCACCCGCGATCGGGTCAAGCGGCAGCACGCGGACAGCGGCGCCGTCGAACGCGGCGAGCGACGTGTTGGACGTGCCGAAATCCAGACCGAAGCGCACGGGCCGACCAGAGTACGGCCCAGCTGCCGGCCAAGCAGGCCGCCGCCCGAAACCCTCTCTACGCGGCGGTATCCCCGTCCTCGGTCGGCCGGGGACCCCTCCGCCGCGCGGGGGCCCTCGGTCGGCGGCCTGCTCCGCCGCTCCCGGGCCTTCTGTCGAGGAGGAAGAGTCTTGACAACGGCATTGTTAGGTTTTATAGAAAGAAGGTGGCCTTAGGACGTCGACCCGTCTACGTCATCTCGATCGCCGCGGGCCTGGCCGGCTGTCACCCGCGCACGCTCCGGATCTACGAGGAGGAAGGCCTGCTCGAGCCGGTGCGCACGCAGACCAACATACGGCTCTACTCCGACGACGACCTGGAGCGCGTTCGCGCCATCCGGTACCTCACGCAGATCCGGGGCGTGAACCTTGCGGGCGTCAAGCTCCTGCTCCAGCTCCGCGACGCGACCGAGCTCCTTCGCGAGATCGGCGAGGAGCTCGCGACGCAGGACGAGGCCCCGGCCGCGCAGGCGGCGGTCTATCAGGAACGGGGCGACGAGACGGCGAACGACGCGGGGCGCCCGCGGCCACGAAATCGCTCGCGCCGAAATGGCGTTGAGCTCTAAAAGAGGAGGCAACCTATGACGCTCGCTCTCTTCAGCCCCAGCACCGACGTCGTGTCTCTCCGCGAGGCCATGGATCGTCTCTTCGAGGACAGCTTCACCCGGCCGAACGGGTGGTCCGGTCTGGTTTCCGGCCAGGTCGGCGTGCCGGTGGACCTCTGGGAGACGAAGGACGCATACCACCTTCGCGCGGACCTGCCCGGTCTGACCGCGGAGGACATCGAGATCAACGCCACGAGCGACACGATCACGTTCGGCGGCGAGATCAAGGCGCAGGCGGACGCCACGGAGGACAGCTGGCTCCGTCAGGAGCGGCGCGCCGGGAAGTTCCAGCGCGCCTTCACCCTGCCGGTGCAGATCGACCCGAACAAGGTCGAGGCGAAGTTCACGAACGGCGTTCTGGAGCTCGTGGTCCCGAAGGCCGAGAGCACCAAGCCGCGGACGATCAAGATCAACGCGAATAGCACAACAAGTAGCCAAGTCACGCAAGCAGTCAAGTCGCTTAAGGAAAGAGAGCTCGAATGACCGACCCCGAGACGACCACCACGATCACCGACCCGCAAGGGAATCCCTACCCTCGCGACCTACCGCTCGTGCCGCTGCGCGAAGCGGTCGTGTTCCCGAAGCTCGTGGTCCCGCTCGGGGTCGGTCGTGAGAAGAGCGTCGCCGCCATCAACGCGGCGATGGCCGAGGAGAAGCACTACGTCATCCTCGCGGCGCAACGCGACGCCGAGGTCGACGACGTATCGCCCGAGCAGATCTACGGCGTCGGCACCGTCGCCGAGATCGTGCGCCTCCTGCGCATCCCCGACGGCAGCGCCCAGATCATCGTCCAGGGCCTCCAGCGCGTCCGGATCACCGGCTACCAGCCGGAGCAGCGCTTCTTCCGCGCGACGTTCGAGCCGCTCACCGAGGATCTCGGGAACGCGGTCGAGCGCGAGGCGCTCGTCCGCAGCGTGCGCGCCCTCTTCGAGAAGTACGTCGACAACGGTGGCTCGATCCTGCCCGAGGTCGCGATGACGGCGAAGAACACCGAGGATCCCTCGCACTTCGCCGACCTCGTCGCCTCGAGTCCCGACCTCACGCTCGAGCAGCGCCAGCAGCTCCTCGAGACGCGGCCGCTCGTCGAGCGCCTCAAGTTCCTCTCGGTCTTCCTCGCGAAGCAGAACGAGATCCTCGAGCTGAAGGCGAAGATCCAGAGCGAGGTCCAGCAGACCCTCGACAAGACGCAGCGCGAGTACATCCTCCGCGAGCAGATGAAGGCGATCCAGAAGGAGCTCGGCGAGGACGAGGGTGGCGCGGAGCTGCGCGAGCTCAAGGAGAAGATCGAACAGGCCGGCATGCCCGACGCGGTGAAGGAGAAGGCCCTCAAGGAAGTGGGCCGTCTCGAGAAGATCCCGCAAGCCTCGCCGGAGACCGGCGTCATCCGGACCTATGTGGACTGGCTCGTCTCGCTGCCCTGGAACAAGGCGGCGAGCGACGACTGGGACATCGCCCAGGCCGCGAAGATCCTCGACGAGGACCACTACGGCCTGCCGAAGGTGAAGGACCGGATCATCGAGTACATGGCCGTGCGCAAGCTCAGCCAGAACCTGCGCGCGCCTATCCTCTGCTTCGTCGGCCCGCCCGGCGTCGGCAAGACGAGCCTCGGCAAGTCCATCGCTCGCGCGATGGGCCGCAAGTTCATCCGCATGTCGCTCGGCGGCATCCGCGACGAGGCCGAGATCCGCGGCCACCGGCGCACCTACGTGGGCGCGCTCCCCGGCCGCATCCTGCAGAACATGAAGACCGCGGCTGAGATCAACCCCGTGTTCATGCTCGACGAGATCGACAAGGTCGGCGCGGACTTCCGCGGTGACCCGAGCTCGGCGCTCCTCGAAGTCCTCGACCCCGAGCAGAACAACGCGTTCAGCGACCACTACCTCGAGGTGCCGTACGACCTCTCCAAGGTGATCTTCATCACGACCGCGAACGTCGAGGACACGATCATCCCGCCGCTCCGCGACCGCATGGAGATCATCCGGCTCCCCGGCTACACCGAGGACGAGAAGATGCACATCGCCACGGGCTTCCTGCTTCCGAAGCAGCTCAAGCAGCACGGCCTCGAGGACGGGAAGCTCACGATCACGGACGACACCCTCCGCAAGCTCGTGCGTGAGTACACGCGCGAGGCCGGTGTCCGCAATCTCGAGCGCGAGATCGGCACGATCTGCCGCAAAGTCGCGCGCGCGATCGCCGAAGCGAAGACCGAGGCCGTCACGGTGAAGCCCGAGGACCTCAACACGTACCTGGGCCCCGAGCGGTTCGACTACGGCCTCGCGGAGAAAGAGGACCAGGTCGGCGCGGCCACCGGCGTGTCGGTGTCCGAGCACGGCGGCGACGTCCTCACCGTCGAGGCAACGATCATGGACCAGGGCAGCAAGCAGGAGGAGTTCGTCCTCACCGGCCAGATCCAGAAGGTCATGGAGGAGTCCGCGATCGCGGCCCTCAGCTACGTTCGCGCCCACTACGCGGAGCTCGGCGTGCCGAAGGGCTTCTTCAAGGACCACGCCATGCACATCCACGTGCCGGCCGGAGCGATCCCCAAGGACGGCCCGTCGGCGGGAGTGACGATGGCGACCGCCATCGTGTCCGCGCTCACCGGCCGCAAGGTTCGGAAGGACGTCGCGATGACGGGCGAGATCACGCTCCGTGGCCTCGTCCTGCCGATCGGTGGCGTGAAGGAGAAGCTCCTCGCGGCCCACCGCGCGGGTATCAAGACGTTCCTCATGCCGAAGAAGAACAAGAAGGATCTCGTCGACGTGCCCAAGGAGGTCACCGACACGGTGGAGATCAAGCTCATGGAGAGCATCGACGAGGTCCTGAAGGCCGCGCTGCTTCCGGGCCCGAGCGTGACCCCGGCGCAGATCGAGGCGGCTCGCCCGACTCAGACCATCACGCCGCCGGCGCACTAGCCGGAGGACCGCCATGCCGGTCGAGTACAAGGACTACTACAAGATCCTCGGGGTGGGAAAGAACGCCACCACCGAGGACATCAAGAAGGCGTACCGCAAGCTCGCGCGCCAGCACCACCCGGACGTCAACAAGAAGCCGGAGGCGGAGCGCCGCTTCAAGGAGATCAACGAGGCCAACGAGGTCCTCAGCGATCCCTCCAAGCGCAAGCGCTACGACACCGTGGGTCCGGACTGGGAGCGCTACGCCTCGGGCATGGGCGGTCAGCCTGGTGGGGGGTCGGGATTCCATTGGGTGTACAACGGGCCGCCCGGCGCGAATCCCTTCGGCACCGACGCGGCCGGGTTCTCCGACTTCTTCCGGACGCTGTTCGGCGACGCCGGCAACGGCGGATTCGCCGACGCCGACGATCTGCTCGGCCGGACGCGGACGCGGACGCGCTCGCGAGCGCGCGCGCGACCGGGCGAGGACGTGGAGGCCGAGGTCGAGGTCACGCTCGCCGAGGCGTACAAGGGGACCGAGCGCGTCGTCGAGATCGCGCGCGAGAACGGCGGCGGCCCGCGACGGCTCAGCGTCAAGATCCCGGTGGGCGTCCGCGACGGGCAGCGCATCCGGCTCGCGGGTCAGGGCCTTCCCGGTTCGGGCGGCGGCGCGTCGGGCGATCTCTACCTGCGCGTCCGCGTGAAGCCGCACCCCTTCTTCACGCGCGACGGGGACGACCTCCGCGCCGAGCTGCCGGTCGCGCTGCACGAGGCCCTGCTCGGTGGCGAGGTCACCGTCCCCACGCTGAAGGGGCGGGTCACGCTTCGCATCCCGCCCGAGACACAGAACGGGCGCGTCATCCGGCTCGCCGGCCAGGGGATGCCCCGCACGACCGGCGGCTTTGGCGACTTGTATCTGACGATCAAAGTAATCCTGCCGACGAAGCTGTCGGAAAAGGAGCGGGAGATGGCGAAGGAGCTCGCCGCCGCGCGCGGGAACGAGAACGTCAGGAGTCATCTTCTGTGATCGATCCGAACAAGCTCGTGCCGAGCGTGCTCTCCGCGCTCAACGTCGCCGCGCCGCAGCTTCGCGCGGCGCTCGAGGGCGAGCTCCAGCGCGCGCCCAAGGTCAGCGGCAACGTCCAGGTGGGCGCGTCGGCGCGGCTCGGCCGCGTGCTCCAGCAGGCCCAGCAGGAAGCCAAGAACCTGCGCGACGAGTACGTCTCGACCGAGCACCTCTTCCTCGCGATGACCGACGACCAGGGCTTCACCGGCGACACCCTCAAGCGGCTCGGGGCCACGCGCGACCGGATCCTCGAGGCGCTGCAGTCGGTGCGCGGCAACCAGCGCGTCACGGACGCGAACCCCGAGGGCAAGTACCAGGCGCTCGAGAAGTACGGCCGCGACATCACCGACCTCGCGCGCAAGGGCAAGCTGGACCCGGTCATCGGGCGCGACGAGGAGATCCGCCGGGTCATCCAGGTCCTCTCGCGGCGCACCAAGAACAACCCGGTGCTCATCGGCGAGCCGGGCGTGGGCAAGACCGCGATCGTCGAGGGGCTCGCCCAGCGCATCGTGCGCGGCGACGTCCCCGAGGGCCTCAAGGACAAGCGCGTCGTCGAGCTCAGCATCGGCTCGCTCCTCGCCGGCTCGAAGTACCGCGGCGAGTTCGAGGAGCGTCTCAAGGCGGTCCTCAAGGAGATCGCCGCCAGCGAGGGCCAGATCATCCTCTTCATCGACGAGCTGCACACGGTGGTCGGCGCCGGGGCCGCCGAAGGCGCGGTGGACGCGGCCAACATGCTGAAGCCGATGCTCGCCCGTGGCGAGCTTCACACGATCGGCGCGACGACGCTCGACGAGTACCGCAAGCACATCGAGAAGGACGCCGCTCTCGAGCGCCGCTTCCAGCCCGTCTACGTGGGCGAGCCGTCGGTCGACGACACGATCTCGATCCTCCGTGGGCTGCGCGAGCGCTACGAGATCCACCACGGCGTCCGCATCCAGGACGCCGCGCTCGTCGCCGCCGCCGTGCTGTCGCAGCGCTACATCACCGATCGGTTCCTTCCGGACAAGGCGATCGACCTCGTGGACGAGGCCGGGTCGAAGCTCCGCATGGAGATCGACTCGATGCCGGCCGAGCTCGACGAGGTCGAGCGGCGCATCCGCCAGCTCGAGATCGAGCGCGAGGCCCTGCGCAAGGAGAGCGATCAGGCGTCGAAGGACCGGCTCGCGAAGCTCGAGCGAGAGCTCGCCGACCTCAAGGAATCGTCCGCGGGGCTGCGCTCGCAGTGGCAGCAGGAGAAGTCGATCATCGACGAGATCCGCTCCAAGCGGTCGCGGCTGGAGCAGCTGCGCACCGAGATCGAGCGAGCCGAGCGCGCGGCCGACTATGCGAAGGCGGCCGAGCTCAAGTACTCGACCGTGGCCGGGCTCGAGAAGGAAGTGCAGGCGGCCGAGGAGCGGCTCGCGCAGCTCCAGAGGGGCCGCAAGATGCTCACCGAAGAGGTCACGCCCGACGATGTCGCCGAGGTCGTGGCGAAGTGGACCGGCATCCCGGTCACCAAGCTCCTCGAGGGCGAGGTCTCAAAGCTCCTCAAGATGGAAGAGCGGCTGCACGAGCGCGTCGTGGGCCAGGACGAGGCCGTCACCGTCGTCGCGAATGCGGTCCGGCGCGCCCGCGCGGGCATTCAGGATCCGCAACGTCCTCTCGGGTCATTCCTCTTCCTCGGTCCGACGGGGGTCGGCAAGACGCTGCTCGCGAAGGCGCTCGCCGAGTTCCTCTTCGATGACGAGAAGGCGCTCGTCCGCCTCGACATGAGCGAATACATGGAGAAGCACACGGTCGCGCGCCTCATCGGCGCGCCGCCCGGATACGTCGGCTTCGATGAGGGTGGCCAGCTCACGGAGGCGATCCGCCGAAGGCCGTACGCGGTGCTCTTGCTCGACGAGATCGAGAAGGCGCACCCCGACGTCTTCAACGTCCTCCTGCAGATCCTCGACGACGGCCGGCTCACCGACGGGCACGGCCGCACCGTGGATTTCAAGAACGTCGTGATCATCCTGACGAGCAACGTCGGCTCCACGTTCATCACCGAGCTCGCGAACAACCCCGAGCTCATGCGTAAGCGCGTGATGGATGCCCTCCGCGGGCAGTTCCGGCCGGAGTTCCTCAACCGGATCGACGAGATCGTCATCTTCTCGAACCTCGTGACCGAGCAGCTCATGGAGATCGTCGACAAGGAGACCCGGATGCTCGCGAAGCGCCTTGCGGAGCGCAAGATCGAGCTCGAGCTCTCGGACGGCGCGAAGGCGCTCATCGCGAAGGAAGGGTTCGACCCCGCGTACGGGGCGCGGCCCATCAAGCGCACGATCCAGAAGCTCATCCTCGACCCGCTCGCGCAGAAAGTGCTGTCGGGCGAGTTCAAGGAGGGCGACACCGTCTACGTCGACGCCGAGGACGGGAAGATCGTCTTCTGGTCGGAGCAGTACGCGCAGCAGCGCGCCGGGGAGAGCCAGAACGGCGAGCGTGAGGCCGCCGGCACGCGCAAGCGCGGCAGGAGGATGAACTAGCCGGTGCGGGCCGCGCTGGCGGCGCTCGCCGCGCTGGCGATCGCCGCCGCCTCGTGCGCGGGCGGACGTAGCGCCGCGCCGAGCGCGACGGGGCTTGCCGTCGCGGCGTCGAGCGCGAGGCCGAGCGCGACGGCGTCAACGGCCCCGACCGCGACCTCGACCGTCGCGCCAGGTCACGCGATCGAGGACCTCATCGCGCAGATCGACGAGGCCAGGCTCGTCGCCCACATGACGGCGCTCGCCGCCGTCGGCTCGCGCGATCCGCGCCATCCCGGGCACGAGAAGGCGGCGCAGTACCTGCGCGACGAGCTCGCGAAGCTGCCGGGGCTGGCGATCGGGCAGCACCAGACCGTCCAACAGGGCGTCAAGCTCACGAACATCATCGTCACCGTGCCGCCGACCGGGCCGTCGGCGCAGACTTCGCTCAACGGGGCGATCCTGCTCTGCGCGCACTACGACTCGACCGCGGTGCGGACCCCCGGCTGGCGTCCCGCGGTCGATCCCGCGCCGGGAGCGGACGACAACGCGACCGGGACCGCCGCGCTGCTCGAGATGGCGCGGATCCTCGCCGGCGAACGAGGCTCGCTGCGCCGTCCGATGGTCCTGGCGTTCTTCGATGGCGAGGAGCTCTTCTTCAAGGGCAGCGCCGCGTACCAGCAATCGCTGGCGGGACTCTCGCAGCCGATCACGTTCGCGGACGTCATCGACATCGACATGGTCGGGTTCAACCCGATCGCCGACCGGCTCGACCTCATCTGGTACACGAGCGCGTCCGCGCCGCTGCGCGATCGCGTCGTCGCGGCGAACGACCGCTACAAGATCGGCGTCTCACCGCTGAAGGGGCAGCTCGCGACGGACGCAAGCACGATCCTCGACGCCGCGCCGTTCGGGCTCGCCGGCACCCCGTCGGTCGGTCTGGTGGAGCGCTACGGCGACCCCGACGACACGTATCCGGGCAACCCCGCCTTCCACACCACGAACGACACGCCTGAGAGGGTCGTGAACCACCGCCTGTGGCTCAAGGCGGCCAGATTGGCCTTCGCGACGGGCCTGGAGCTCGCCCGCGCCGGTTAGGCGCCGGCGCGATCGACGAGCGAGCCGCTAACCGGCGAGGGCCTCCGCCGCCAGGACCGTGCCCTCGCGTTCGAGCGTCTCGACCTCGCCGTCGCTGACGCCGATCTCGCCGAGGATCTCGCGCGTGTGTTCGCCAAGGAGCGGGCCCGCGCGCTCGTGCCGCAGCGGCGTACGCGACATGCGGACGGGCGAACGCGTCGCGCGGACGCGGCCGAGCTTGCTGTGCGCGAGCTCACCCACGAAGCCGCGCGCGCGGACATGCTCGTCCTCGAGCACCTGGTCGAGCGTGTAGAGGACCCCGCAAGGGACACCCGCGCGTTCGAGGAGCCGGTACCAGTGCTCGCTCGGCCTGCGGCTGGTGACCTCCTCGATGAGCGCGGCCAGCTCCCGGTAGTTCTTCCGCCGGAGCGGCCCGGTCGCAAAGCGCTCGTCCGTCGACAGGTGCTCGAGGCCGAGCGCCGCGGCGAACGACTGCCAGTTGGCGGGCGTCGTCGCGCCGATCGTGACGTAGCCGTCCGACGTCCGGACCGCCTGGTACGGCGCGTTGATGCGGTGGGCGGACCCGAGCGGCTTCGGTATCTCGCCCGTCGCGAAGTAGCCACTCGTCTCCCAGGCCTCGAGCGCGATCGCCGACTCGAGGAGGCTCACGTCGATGTGCTGGCCCGTGCCGTCGCGGTCCCGCACGCGCAGCGCGGCGAGGATCGCGTAGGCGGCGAAGAGCGCCGCCGAGAGGTCCGCGAGCGGGACCCCCACCTTCACCGGGGGGCGGCCTTCCTCGCCGGTGATCGACATGATCCCGCTCATGCCCTGGACGATGAGGTCGAGCGCGGCGCGATCCTTGTACGGGCCCGTCTGACCGAACCCGGACGTCGAGCTCAGGATGACGCGCGGGTTCGCCTCGGCGAGGACGGAATAGCCGACGCCGAGGTCGTCCAACGTCCCCGGCCGGAGGTTCTCGACGACGACGTCGGCGGTCTTCACGAGCCGCAGGAAGACCTCGCGGCCGGGCGCGGACTTCAGGTCGAGCGCGAGGCTGCGCTTGTTGCGGTTCACCGCCATGAAGCCCGCGGCGTGCCCGTCGACGAACGGTCCGGCCAGGCGCGTGAAGTCGCCGCCCTTCGGGTTCTCCACTTTGATCACGTCGGCGCCCATGTCCGCGAGCAACATGCCGCAGTACGGACCGGCCATGAAGTTCGTGAGCTCGAGGACGCGAACGCCCGCGAGCGCGTAGTCGCCCGTCAGCGGCCCTTCCACCGGGGGGCGCGCTTGGCGAGGAACGCGTCGACCCCTTCTCTGAAGTCCTCGCTCTGGTACGCCATCTGGATGAGGTCGTCGACCTCTTCGGTGCGGGCGTGCACGAGGAGGCGACGCACCATCTCCTTGATCGACCGGATCGTGAGCGGCGCGTTCGCCGCGATCTGCTCGGCGACTTCGAGGGTCCGCGACTCGACGCGATCGGGTTCTACGACCTCGCTGAATACACCGGCGGCCTTGCCCTCTTCGGCGTCGATGAGCCGGCCCGTGAAGAGCAGATCCTTGGTCCGCGCCGGACCGATGTAGGCCATCATCCGCGCGACCGCGGCGATCGAGAGGGTGTTGCCGAGCGTGCGGGCGATCGGCACGCCCAGGCGTGCGTCCGTCGCCGCGATCCGCAGGTCACAGGCGAGGGCGATGTTCGCGCCGCCGCCCACGGCGAAGCCGCGGATCATCGCGATCGTGGGCTTGCGCACCGCCTCGACGCGGCCGACGTTGCGGTTCTGGCGCTCCTCGTATTCGAGCGCGTGTTGCGGCGTGGTGAATTCGCGGAACTGCGAGATGTCGGTCCCGGCGACGAACGCCTTGTCGCCCGCGCCGCGGAGGACGAGCACGCGGACGCGGTCGTCCTGGTCCACGTGCTCGCAGGCGTCGTAGAGAGCCTGGTACATCGCCCAGGTCATCGCGTTCCGCGCCTCGGGTCGGTTGAACGTGAGGATCGCGATCGCGCCGCGACGCTCGTACAGGAGCTCGTCCGTGAGCGGCGCGAAATCCGTCTCGACAGTCACGTGGTCATGGTAGAGACTGGCGCAGCCTCGGCGCGGACCAGAGAGTGGGAGGAACTGAGATGCGGCTTTCACCGTTCGCTCTGCTGTTAGCGACGCTCGTGACGATCACCGCGTGCGGAGGTACGGCCGCGCCGAGCGGGAGCGCGCCGAGCGCCGCGGCGAGCGCGACGCCCACGTCGACCGAGCTCAAGAAGACCGCGTCGGGGTACCCGGCGCGCGCGATCAGCTTCGTGGTCCCGTACGCGGCCGGCGGTGGGAGCGACATCCTGATCCGGTCCCTCGACAAGATCTCGCAGGACCTCAAGGTCTTCCCGCAGCCGTTCACCATCTCGAACGTCGCCGGCGGCAGCGGGTTCACCGGGAAGCAGCAGGCCCTCAGCAAGCCGGCCGACGGCTACACGCTCACGATCGGGGACGATTCCAGCATCTTCGGCCAGCTGCTCGGACAGGCGCCGATGAAGTACACCGAGTTCACCTACGTCGCGCGGCTGGTCACCGACCCCAACATGGTCGTCGTGCGTACGGAGTCGTCCCTCAAGACGCTGAAGGACTGGCTCGACGCCGCCAGGGCCAAGCCAAAGGGCGTCAGCGTGGGAGGCACGGGCATCGGCAACGCCGACCACGTCCAGCTGGCGAACATCGAGAAGCAAGCGGGGGCGTCGTTCAACTACGTCCCGTTCGACTCCGGCGGTCAGGTCATGACGAACCTGCTCGGTGGCAAGGTGGACTCCGCGATGGCGAACCCCAGCGAGGCCTACGAGCAGATGCGCGCGGGCAAGGTCCGCGCGCTCGGCATCACCACCGACAAGCGCATCAGCGACCTGCCCGACGTGCCCACGCTGAAGGAGCAGGGCGTCGACTACGTCGTCGCGCAGTTCCGCGGCGTCGCGGGACCGAAGGGCATTCCGGCGGACGTCGTCGCGTACCTCGAGGAGGCCTTCCGCCGCGTGGCGAAGAGCGAGACCTGGAAGACCGATTACCTCGCGAAGTACCAGCAGGTGGACGGGTACATGGGCTCGGCCGAGTTCACCGCGTTCATGGACGTCTTCTTCAAGGAGCAGGAGCAAGCCTTCAAGGATCTGCCTTCGCTGAAGCAATAAGTGGCGGTCGCGCTCGCGCTGCTGGGCGCGTTCGTGCTCGTCGAGGCGTCCCAGCTGAAGATGACGAGCCTCGGCGGAGGGCCTGGACCGGGCGTCTTCCCGGTCGCGCTCGGTGTGATGCTGCTTGGGATCGGCGCGCGTCTGGCGCCGGCCGCACTGCGGGAGCGCACCGAGTTCGGGCACCTCCGCCGGGTGGCCGTGCTCATCGGCGCGCTCGCGGCCTACGCCGCGCTGCTCGACCGGTTGGGCTTCGTCATCACGACGAGCGCGACGATCGTGTTCTTGCTCGTCGCCTTCAACCCGCGCCGGCGCCCCTGGCTCGCCGCGCTCGGGCTCGCCGGGTCGGTCGGCTCGTACGCGCTCTTCTCGTCGTTCCTCAAGGTGCAGCTGCCGCCCGACCCGTGGTTCCTCTGGCCGTAGATGGACCCGGTCGCCGGGCTCGGCCTTGGCTTCCAGCTCGCGCTCACGCCGACGAACCTGCTGTTCGCGCTCGTCGGCTGCCTCGTCGGCACGGCGATCGGCGTCCTGCCCGGCATCGGGCCGGTCTCGGGTGTCGCGATCCTCCTGCCCGTCATCTTCGCCAGCCGCGTGGATCCGACGAGCGGGATGATCATGCTCGCGGCCGTCTACTACGGGTCGCAGTACGGCGGCTCGACGACGTCGATCCTCATCAACACGCCCGGCGAGTCGTCGAGCGTGATGACCTGCCTTGACGGCTACGCGATGGCGAAGAAGGGCCGCGCCGGGCCCGCGCTCGCGATGGCGGCGATCGCGTCGTTCGTCGCGGGCACGCTCGCCGTGCTCGGGCTGATGCTGCTGGCCCCGCCGCTCACCGAGTTCGCGCTCGGCTTCGGCCCGCACGAGAACGCCGCGCTCATGGTGCTGGGGCTTACGACGCTCACGCGGCTCGCCGGGAAGTCGGTGCTGAAGGCGTTGCTCATGGCCGCGTTCGGATTGCTCCTGGGCACCGTCGGCATCGACTCGATGAGCGGAACGCCGCGGTTCACGTTCGGCTCCGGGGCGCTCCTGAACGGTTTCGACTTCGCCGTCGTCGCGATCGGCCTCTTCGCCTTCGCCGAGCTCCTTTCGAACGCGGAGGAGTCGCTCGACCGTCCCGTCATCAGGACGAAGCTGCGCGACCTGTGGCCGACGGCGGCCGATTGGCTCGCGGTGCGCTGGACCTTGCTACGCGCGACGGTCATCGGATTCCTCATCGGCACGCTGCCGGGCGCCGGCGCCACGGTCGCGTCGTTCATGGCCTACGCCATCGAGAAGCGCGTCTCGAAGCACCCCGAGCTGTTCGGCACGGGCGTCATCGAGGGGGTCGCCGCGCCGGAGGCCGCGAACAATTCCGCGACCGGCGGCGCGATGGTGCCGCTCCTCACGCTTGGCCTACCGTCCTCGGCGACCGCCGCGATCCTGCTCGGCGCGATCAACATCTTCGGCTACCGACCGGGCCCGCTCCTCGCGATCGAGCATCCCGACTTCTTCTGGGGCGTCGTCGCCTCGATGTACATCGGCAACGTGATGCTGCTCATCCTCAACCTGCCGCTCGTCGGGGTGTGGGCGAGCATCCTGAGGATCCCCTACGGCATCCTGCTGCCGTTCATCGTCCTGTTCACTTTGATCGGGACGTACGCGATCAATAACGACATCTTCGACATCTGGGTGATGGTCGCGTTCGGCGTGCTCGGCTGGATCATGCGCAAGTTCGACTACCCCGCGGCGCCCGTCGTGCTCGCGCTCGTGCTCGGGCCACAGCTCGAGACCAACTTTCGCCGCGCGCTCACGATCTCGCAGGGCGACTACACGTCGTTCCTGGTGCACCCGATCGCCGCGACGCTGCTCGTCCTCGCCGTCCTCTCGCTCGTCTGGCCGATTCTCGTTCGGCTCGTGCGCGGACGGCCCACGGAGGTCCCGATCGCGGTCGAAGAGGCCTAGCCTTGGGGCGATGAACGGACTCAAATTTGGCCCGCCCAGCGCCCGCGAGCCGGACCGATCCGGTTCGCCCGCTCGCGCGTTAGTCAGGTGATGCGCCTGGTGGGTGCGGTATTGGTACTCCTCTTCGTCGCGTCGGCCTGCGGTCGCCCGGCCGTCGTGCTCGAGGCGCCCTCGCCGGCGCCTGCCGGCAACGCACCGCCCGCCGGGTCGCCGAGCTCGACTCCGAGCTTCCCACCGGCCGCGTCGTCCGGTCCGGGCCCGTCGGTCGCGCCCGTGCCGAGCCTCACCCCTTGCCAGCGCGAGCTCGCGTGCAACACCGTCGCGAACGCCATCGCGGCGATCGACCCGGCGAAGATGAATGACCACCTCATCGCGCTCACCAGCGTAGGCTCGCGCGACCCGCGCCATCCCGGACACGCCAAGGCCGTCGCGTACATCAAGGAGCAGCTGGGCGCGCTCGCGTACTACGGCTGGACGATCGAGTCGCAGCGCACCGTCTACCAGGGGATCCCCCTCGAGAACATCTTCGCGAGCATCGAGGGCGCCAGCGCCGCGTCGAGCGGCTCGGCCATCCCGCCGCCACCGCCCGCGACGACCTGGGTGCTGGTCTCGGCGCACTACGACTCGACCGCGAACCGCACCCCCGGCTGGCGGCCCGCCGCAGATCCGGCGCCCGGCGCCGACGACAACGCGACCGGCACCGCCGCGCTCCTGGAATTCGCGCGGGTCGTCTCGATCACGAGCCGGGAGCAGCTGCGGAGCCGCCTGGTGCTCGCGTTCTTTGACGGCGAGGAGCTCTTCTTCAAAGGGAGCGCGGCCTACGTCGCCTCCCTGGCGAAGCCGTACAAGTACAAGGCCGCGATCAATCTCGACATGGTCGGGTTCAATCCGCTCGCGGACCGGCTCGATCTGCTCTGGTACACGAGCGCGTCCGCCGAGCTGCGCGACCGCGTGCTGCGGGCGAACCAGACCTACGGGATCGGCGTGTCGCCGCTGAACGCGCAGTTCGCGGCCGACGGAAACACGATCATGGATGCGGCGCCCTTCGGGATCGCCGGCATCCCCTCGATCGCGCTCTGCCAGCGCTACGGAGAGAACGACGCGACGTTCCCCGGCAATTACACCTTCCACACCATCGCGGACACGCCCGACAAGATCACGAACAAGCGCCTGTGGCTCAAGGCCGCGAAGCTCACCCTCGCGACCGCCCTCGAGCTCGCGCGAAGCTAGCCCCGCCCGGCCGCGCCGGCCGTAGCCGCTGCGCGATCCAGATCACCGCGACGACCGTGAGGATCGTCCAGCCCACCGACGCGACGAGGATGCCGGCCGCGACGTCGGCACGGATGGAGAACGACGTCTCGTCCTGCGTCACGCAGCAACCTATGGCCGCGGCGCAGTACGGCATCCCCGCGGCGAGCAGCAGCACGCCGATCGACGCCCACACGCGCAGCGTGAAAAGCGCGTGCACCCACGCAAGACTAGCCGCGTGGCCTCAGGCGGTGAGGCTCAAAGCGGAATAGATCCGGCCCAGGAATCGGCTGGGGACGGTGGCGAGCCGGCGGGTGTCGACGAAGCCCGCCTCGCTCGCCACCTGTGTCCAGGTCTCGAACGAGAGCGGGTAAGGAACCCAGTCGTTGCCGCGGTCGGAGTCGTACTCGACGAGCACGAAGCGTCCGCCCGGCCGGAGTATCGCGCGCACGCGCTTCAGGACGGGCGCCTTATCGGCGACGAAGTGAAGCGAGTTCGCCATGACGACGCCGTCGAGGTCGTTCAGCTCGAGCGGCTTGGTGAAGTCGGCGACGTGGACGCGCAGCTGGGCCACGGGCACGGAGGACACGAACGACGCGCGAAGCTCAGCGAGCGCGCCACGGTCCCGGTCCACGGCGTGGATCGTCGCCGCCGGACCGAGGATGTCCGCGAGGGCGAGCGTGAAGGCGCCCGTGCCCGCACCCAGGTCGGCCCATGTGTCGCCGCTTCGTGGCGGCACGCCTCCTGCGAGAAGACGGACGTGATCGGCGTGGTCCATCAGGCCCTCCCGAGATCCGCTTGTGCCCAGCCGTCGGTCGACAGCACGAGCGTTACGGGTCCATCCGCCTCGAGCACGACACGCATGAGGGCACCGAATCGCCCTTGCTCGACCGCGAGGTCTTTGCCGCGCAGCACTCCGCAGAAGGCATCGTACAGACGTCGACCGACGTCTGGCGGTGCCGCCGCCGTGAAGTCGGGACGGCGACCGTGACGCGCATCGCCGTAGAGCGTGAACTGCGGGATGACGAGTATCGCGCCGCCGATGTCGGCGACCGCCCGCGCCATCTTCCCTCTTTCGTCATCGAAGACGCGGAGCCCGGCGACCTTCGTCGCGAGACGCTCGCCGTCCTGCGCGCGATCGTCGGCGGCAACGCCCAGGAGCACGACGAGGCCGCGGTCGATCCGCGCGACACGCTCGTCGCCGACGTGGACCGCGGCCGAGCGCACGCGCTGCACGACGGCGCGCAGCTAGCCGATCACTCCAGCATCCAGGGATTGTCGCCGCGGACGACCGCGGCGACCTCTTCCGCGCTCAGATGGCCCGGCGTAAAGACGGTCATGCTCTTTTCGATCGGCAGGCGCGTGATGTACGTGACTTTGCCAAAGCGGTAGCCGTGCTGGAACAGGAACTTCTTCCCGTCGATCTCGACGAGCTGCTTGCGATCGGTCGACGTCGCGGGCACGTTGCCCAGTATCGCCTGAGCGCTACGGCAGCCCTACGTGCTCCGGCTGCTCCGGGTCGTCCGGGAAGTCACTCGGCAACGCGCCCGTGAGGGGATCGACGAGCGGATCGACGATCGGTGTCGGCGGTGTGATGCCATCGTCAGCGAACGCGACGCGGCCCGAGAGCGAGAGGAGGAGCGCGACGGCGAGGACGGTGAGTGCGAGCCGGCTTCCAAAACGTCTCATGTCTCCACCACCCCTATTGTCTGCCCCGCGTGCGCTCAGTTACAGTCACGCCAGTCTACGGACGCTGATCTGACGCGGTCAACGTGGACGCCTGTCAGTTCGGTCTCCGATCGGGGAGCGTGCGTGGTAAGTAGTCCTGAGACCGTCCAGACGCCGACGACGTTGGGCGAGCGCGTGCGGGCCGCACGTCGCGAGCTCGGGATGAGCCAGGCGCAGCTCGCGGGCGAGGAGCTCACCAAGGGCTTCATCAGCCAGATCGAATCCGGGCTCGTTCGACCATCTGTTCGGTCCCTGCAGATCATCGCCACCCGTCTCGGACGTCCCCTCGATTACTTCGTCGGTGACGAGCCGCTCGCGGCGACCAAACGGGTCCGTTTCCACCGGCTCGCCGCGGAAGCCGCGGTCGAGCGTCGCGACTGGCCGGTCGTCCGTAGCGAGGCCTCGGCCGCCCTCGCGTCCGCGGTGCCCGCTCGTGAGCGCGGGGCGCTGCTGCGGCTCGTCGCGCTCGCCGACCTCGCCGCCGGAGACGCGGAGGCCGTCTTCGAACGCGTCAGCGAAGCGCTCCGGATCATCGACGTCACCGTCGATGCGTCCGAGGTCGCGCGTCTCCTGCACCTGCGGGGCCAGGCGTACCTGCGTCACGGACAGCTCGGCGCGGCGGTCGAATCCCTCGAGGCGTCCCGCGACACGCTCGATCGTCACGAGGTCGCCGACCCGCGTCTTCGCGCGCGCGTCCTCGTGACGCTCGCGACGGCGTATCGCCGTCTCAATCGCGCGGCGAAGGCCCTGTCGACGTACGAGTCCGCCCTTGCGCTCGCCGCGCGCACGTCGGAGATCCGCACGGCGGCGCAGGGCTACATGGGCATCGCGGTCTCGCTGTACGACTCCGGCGAGCTCGACGGCGCGATCAACAACTACGCGCGCGCGCTCGAGCTGTTCGCGCGTCTGGGTGACACGTCCTTCGAGCTGTCCGTCCTGCAGTCGCTCGCGACGGTCCATGTCGAGCAGGGCGAGATCGAGGCTGCGCGCCGCGCGGCGGAGCGCTGCCTCGAGCGCGCTGACGCCGTCGACGACCCGAACATGCGGGCGATCGCCGAGACGATCCTCGCCCGCGTCGCGCTCGCGGAGGGCGACCACGAGCAGGCGCTCCGCGTGGTGACGAAGGCCGAGTCGGCGCTCGCCGCGCTCGGCGACGAGCGGCAGCGGGCGGACGCCCTGCGCGTCATGGGCCTCGCGCATCACGCGGCTGGGGATCACGCGGCGTCGGACCGCGTCTTCCGGCAGGCCGTCGCGATCCTCACCGAGATCAAGGACCAGCCCGATCTCGCGGCCGTCGCCGGCGAGTACGCGCGGCTTCTGCGCGCGCGCGGCGACGCCGAGGCCGCCTTCGACATGCTCGAGCTGTCACGAGGTCCGAGCGCGAGGCACTAGGTCGGGTCCGAGGTGCGGAGCCCCTCGACGTAGCATCGAGCCGTGCCTCGCGAAGCCCTCCATCTCGACAACGACGCGGTCGCGCACGTCCTCGACGAGATCGCGGACCTCCTCGAGCTCAAGGGCGAGAACGTCTTCCGCGCCGTGACGTACCGGGCGGCGGCGCGCTCGATCCGCGATCTGCGAGAGCCGCTCGCCGAGCTCATCGAGCAGAAACGGCTCAAGGAGATCCCCAAAGTCGGCCCCTCGGTCGGCGAGGCGATCGAGCAGCTCGTCGCGACGGGGAGATCGATCCGCCACGAGGAGCTGCAGGCGGCCGTGCCGACCGGGCTCCTCACGCTCCTGGGCGTCCCGGGGGTGGGGCCGGCGACCGCGCGAGCGATCTACGACCACCTGCGCATCACGACGATCGACGAGCTCGAGCAGGCCGCGAAGGACGGCCGTCTCCGCCAGCTCCCGAAGATCCAGACGAAGACGGAGGAGAACATCCTCAAGTCGATCGCCGCGCTCCGTCAGCGGACGGGACGCGCGCTGCTCAACGAGGCGCGCGCCGCGGCGAACACGATGCTCGCCTGGCTCCGCCAGGAGACCGGACTCGAGCTGCTCGCGATCGCGGGCAGCCTGCGGCGCTTCCGCGAGACGATCGGCGACGTCGACATCGTCGCCGGCAGCGACGACGCGCCGCCGATCATGGCCGCCTTCGTCCGCGCCCCGACGGTCGAACGCATCCTCGCGAACGGCGACACGAAGTCTTCGGTGCTGGTCGCGCGCGGGATGCAGATCGACCTGCGCGTCGTGCCGCCCCGCTCGTGGGGCGCAGCGCTCCTCTACTTCACCGGCTCGAAGGAGCACAACGTCCGCCTGCGCGGGATCGCGCTCAAGCGCAAGCTCCTGCTGAACGAGTACGGGCTCTACCGCGTCGGCGCCGAGGCGCGCGGCCAGGAGCTCGCCTGCGCCAGCGAAGAGGAGATCTACGCCGCGCTCGAGATGGACTGGATCCCGCCGGAGCTGCGCGAGGACCGCGGCGAGGTCGACGCGGCGTCGCGGCATGCCCTTCCCGCGCTCGTCGCGGTCGGCGACATCAGGGGCGACCTTCACACGCACACGAACTGGACCGACGGCCGCGACCCGCTCGAGACGATGGCGCTGCGGGCGAAGGCGAAAGGCTACGGCTATCTCGCCGTCACCGACCACTCGCCCGGGCTTGGGATGACGAACGGGCTTTCGCTCGAACGGGTCCAGGCCCGCCTCGCCGAGGCCGCGGCGCTCAACGCGAAGCTCGCGCCGTTCCGCATCCTCGTGGGCACGGAGGTCGACATCCGCGCCAACGGCAAGCTCGACTATCCCGACGATGTCCTCGCGCGATTCGACATCGTGACCGCCTCGGTGCACTCCTCGTTCAGTCAGCCCCGCGATCAGATGACGGCTCGCATCGTCGGGGCCATCCGCCATCCGCTGGTGACGGCGCTCTCGCATCCCACGGGCCGGCTCCTCGAGCGGCGCGAGCCGTACGACGTAGACCTCGCCGCGGTCATCGCCGCCGCCGCCGAGACGGGGACGCGGATCGAGATCAACGGCGGCCCGGAGCGGCTCGACCTGCCCGATACCTGGATCCCCCGGGCCATCGCGAACGGGGCCACGCTGGTCGCGAGCTCGGACGCGCACGCGATCGAGGAGCTCGAATGGATGGAGCTCGCCGTCGCGACGGCGCGCCGCGGCTGGGCGACCCCGGGCGCGATCGCGAACACGCGCGATCTGGACGCGATGCTCGCCTCTCGCAAGAAGGCCTGATGCGCGCGCGATTCGTCGTTCGCGGCGTCGTGCAGGGCGTGAATTTCCGTTCCGCGACGATGCGCGAGGCGCGGCGTTTCGGGCTGAGCGGGCGAGTGTGGAACCGCGACGACGGCGCGGTCGAGCTGATCGCGGAGGGCGACGCCGGCGCGCTCGCATCGCTCGAGCGCTGGCTCCACGAGGGACCGCGCGGCGCCGAGGTGAGCGACGTCGCGCGCGGCGACCTTGCGGGCGAGCCGCGCTACCGCGACTTCAACGTGACCTGGAGCGCGCCGCGGGACGGCTAGCGCGGCCGCCGCGAATAGCCCTCCATCTGGACGGTCGAGGGGGCGATAGCGAGGTCGACCTTCGGTCCGGCGTGCGGCTGAGCGAAAGCTAAGCACACAGCCAGGCTGGCACGCCGCGTGCGGAATCGGCCGCGCACGACGAGGTGGGATTCACCGGATGACAAGTCGATTTCCCTTCCGCGCCGCGCGCGGCCTCGCCCACGGCATGGTCGGCGTCGTCGCGATCGTCCTCATCGTCGCGGGAGCCCGGATCGCGACCGCTTCCGTGTCGGCGATCAGCCCGACCGCGCAGGGCGCGGTCAGCGGTGGCGGCACGGTGACCAATCCATGCGGCGATGCGAGCTTCGGGCTGAACAGCGTGCGCCCGAACACCTTCCCCGGCGGGCAAGCGCTCGGACGGATCAACTACGACCGGCTCGGGAGCTGCGCGAACGCGCACGTCAACGTCCCGGTGGTCTTGAAGTCGGTGACGGTCAGCTCCACGCCCACGCCGAACGGCACCGGCGGCGACGCGGCCATCATCGGCGACTGCACGACGGGGGACACGAATACCGCCTGTCCGACGGGGTCGCCGCCCGTCACGCACGTGCTCGTGTTCACGCGGGACGTCGCCGATAGCGGAGCGGGCCAGGACCAATTCCAGATCCATTTCCTGAACTGCGTCGGCACGCCCACGCCGCCGACGTCGTTCGGCGCGACGCCCGACAACTGCACCGAGCCGCTGCCGTTCGAGGGTGGGCTTCTGACCACCGGCAACATCCAGGTGCGCCTGCCACCGTGACAAGGGAGTGACGTGAGCCTGCTGAACCAAAAGGCCCGGTCGCTCGGCGCGGCGCTCCTCGCCGTCGCCCTTCTCGTCGGCGCCCTGCCGACGACCGGTATCACGGCGGCCGCGCCGTCGCCGGCGGTCGGCACGACGCTGCTGGCGGGCACCACGCTGGTGACTGGCGCCGGCTCGGGCGTCTTCCCTGGCGGCGCCGTCTGGGGCGGCGTTGCGCTCAGCGGCGGGTCGTTCGGACAGGGTGTGGCGGTCTTCGGTGACGGCACCGCGAGGGGAGACTTCCAGATGATCCTCGCGGGGACGAACGTGCTCGGCGTCGCGACGAAGATCCTCGTGGTCGGCTGGGTGACGGCCGGGGCGGCGAACCCCGATGGGAGCGCGAGCATCAGTGGGACGTGCCGGGTGGACATGCAGGACGGCACGGTGCCGTCGACCGGTGTCCCCTTCACCGCGGCGATCACGACCGGCGGCCTCCAGCTGACCGTCGGGGCGACGGCCCTCCCGACCCTGGTGAAAAGCGCGGGCTGGATCTACCTCGAGTAGCCGGCCGGGTCCGGCGTCACGGTGCGGTGGCGACGGACGAGCGTCGGCGTGACTTCCACACGCGGATCCCGAGCGGCAGCGTCGGCGCGAGGAGTAGCAGGCCCGCGACGCCTTCGGGGACGATCGTCGCGGTCATAAAGCGCGAGGGGAACGTCGAGGTGCCGGCGGAGAAGAACGAGTTGTTGCAGTTGTTTCCGGGGCTCGTGAAGGTGACGCTGAACTGAAGGCGGTCGTTCGTGACGAACGTCGCCGCCAGGCTCGCGAACGTGACCGCGATCGGCGTGACAGGGGTGTTCGGGGCGAGGCTGGTGGAGCCGGTCCCCAGCGACGTGGTCGTCGCGGTCGCGGCGTGATACCAGAGGAGCGCGAAGCTGACGTTGCACGTCTTCGAGGTGCTGTTGTTCCACATGTAGACGCTGGTGCTCGTCGTGCCCGCTCCGAGGGCCATCCCGGTGGTGAACGTGTCGGAGCAGAAGGTGTCCTTGACGCCGGCCCCGCCGGGGAAGCTGAAGCTGCCCGCCGCCGTCGGCGCCGTCTGGTACATGTCGTACGCCCCGGCGCATGCGAACGTCGTCTTCGCATCGGAGAGGTAGAAGGTGCTCGACGTGCCCGCGGACGCGTCGGCCGGAACCGCGTTCGCGAGGAACACGACGTTCACCGAGAGTCCGAGCGCGAACGCAAGGAGCGCCGCGGTGAGGCGCCGGCGGAGGCGTAGCCAGCCGAAGACGAGCAGCGCCAGCGGTACGGCGGT
This sequence comes from Chloroflexota bacterium, assembly GCA_005883625.1. Classification (GTDB taxonomy): domain Bacteria; phylum Chloroflexota; class Limnocylindria; order P2-11E; family P2-11E; genus 3-1-20CM-2-70-9. Next base: position 146,108 of record VBDU01000071.1, read on the forward strand.
CCCGAGCACGGCGGGGACCGCGTAGTCGGTCGGCTCGCGTGCGCCCGACGCGCTCGCTGCCTGCACCGAGAGCGCGCCGACGGTGATGATGCCGGCCGCGAGGAGCACGAGGACCGACATGACGGCGATCCGGACGCCGAGCGAGCGCCTCGCGTGCGGCCGCCGGCGCGTCGGCAGCTCCCACGGCAGGAGGCGCGCCAACCGGAAGGGATCGAGCGCTTCCGTGACGCGCCCGGACTTCGGCGTCCTGACCCAGCCGCCCTCGTCTCGTTCGAAGAGCGCCTTGAGCGAGGCGTAGGCCTGGAAGGGCACGAGCAGCCAGGACAGGCCGACGAACGACAGGATCCCCGCGGCGTCGCGGCGCAGCGAGCCCTCGAGCAGTCATGAGCGGCAGGGCCAGGGCGTTGGACACGATGAGCGACCAGCCGAAGACTTCTCCCCACATGGGCAGCTTCTGGTGGAACACGAAGGTGCCGAGCAGCCAGGTGACCGTCCCGAAGCTAAAGAGCACCGACTGCAGGTAGTAGGGGGCGTAAAAGCAGAACTCGAGCTTCTCCTTGAAGCTCAGATTGGGCGAGCTGATCACCTGGAAGAAGTACTTCTTCACGTTGTAGGTGTGGCCCTCGGCCCAGCGCATGCGCTGCTTGATGAGCCGCCGGACCGTGCTCACGCACTCCGCGGGGGCCTGGATGTAGGGGGTGTAGAGCACCTTGTACCCCGCCAGGTAGAGGCGAATGGTCAGCTCCCAGTCCTCGGTGATGGACGTGCTCCAGCCGAGCTTGCGCAAGACGTCGGCGCGGATCATGTAGACCGAGCCCGAGATCATCTTCATGGCGCCGAAGAGCTCCTGCCCGGTGCGCTCGAGCACGTAGCTGCCGGCGAACTCGGCACGCACGCCCTTGGTGATCCAGTTCTCGCTGGCGTTGAGCATGTGCCACTGGTAGCCCTGCACTGCCGCCAGGCGGTCGCCGTTCTGCGGCACCCCGCTCGCGCTCGACGCGTGGCGCTCGGCGCCCTTTGGCCTTGCCGCCAGGCGGCCGAAGTAGTCGAGGAAATGCCAGATCGCGTCCGCCGGCGGCACGAAGTCCGCGTCGAAGATGAGCACGTACTCGGTCCGTGGGTTCATCCGCCCGAGCGCTTCCTGCAGCGCGCCGCCCTTGAAGCCCTTGCGGCTCTCGCGGTGGAGGACGCGGACGCGCGGGTGGTCATCCCAGCGCTTCAGGATCTCGACCGTCTCGTCGGTCGAGTCGTCGGCGACGATGACCTCGTAGTTCTCGTAGTCGAACGAGGTGCAGGCCTCCAACAGCCTGTCGACGACGCGGGCCTCGTTGTAGAGCGCCACCTGCACGGAGATGAATGGCTGGCGTTCGGCCGGCAGGCGCAGCTCGCCGAGGCGCTGCCAGGGATCGGTCGCCATGACCGAGCCCCCCTCGTCGAGCTTGTCGCCACGCAGGGTGCGGTATCCCGAGCGGTGCTGGCTGCCTGAGTGCGCGCCCTTCGCTTCGCCGCTCGCCCTCAGTCCATACCCCGCCTCATCGCCGTCGGCATTCCCAGCGCGGTCCGCGCGCTGGCCCCGGTTCTTGCGCGGGAGGAGCCGCACCGAGTCGCCGAAGAGCGCGAGCAACAGCACGCTCGCGCTCGTGACGTAGTACTTCAGCGCGTACACGAAAAACAGGAAGCCGCAGACGAGCGCGAGCAGCGAGAGGCCAAAGCGCGGTTGGAGCGCGTCGCGGAACAGGAACGCGAAGCCGCCGAGCCAGACGATCCCGATGACCGCTATGAGCACGTTGGTCTCGAGGCGGCTCGGGATGTCTCCCAGCGCGACAACGGGCGCCGGCGCGCCCGAGCCCCAGGCGCGCGCAAGGGTCTCGTCCACCTCATCGGCAGTCGCGGTCACCACACTGAGCTTGAGTCGCGTCAGGCGCTGCGCCTCGGCGAGCGCCGCGAGGTCGAGCGGATCGGCCATCGCGAGGACGCCGTCACCGCCGGTCGCCGCTGTCACGACCACGCGCATGCCGCGTGCGATGTCCACGGGCAGCAAGCGCGCGGCGTCGCGCTCGACCGGATCGACCAGGCGCGGGGAAGAGATGCGCGACTCGGTCGGGTCGATCGGCGCGGCGATCTCGGGGTACGGGGCCAGCGACACGAGCGGCGTGCCGCTCGCGCGAGCGAGGACGTCGGCGAGCTCGGCCTGTGCGACGAGACCGAGGCGGGTCAGTGTGGCGCCGAGCGATTCGCCGGCGCCCGCTCTCGCCAGAGCGTCGTCGACCTGCGCCTCGGTCAGCGCGCGGCTGCCGAGCAGGAGCTCGATGACGCGGCGCCAGTCGGGCCGAAGTCCGCTCAGCCGCCGGCGAGTGACCAGGGCCGCACCGGTCGCATGGACCGCGCGCCGCAGCTCGTCAGCGGGCGCGTCCTTTTGCACGTAGGTGGTGGCGCCAGCCGCGAGCGCGAGATCGCGCGAACCGGGGTCGACGGTGAGGAACACGATCCCGATCTCGGGGAGCTCGCTCGCAAGGATGCGCGCGACGTCGAGGCCCGACAGCCCGGGCATGATGTTGTCGAGGAGGATGAGATCTGGTCGGAGCTTCCGGGCCAGTGCGAGCGCGCTCGGGCCATCGGTCGCTTCGCCGACAACGCTGATCGCCGGGTCCGCATCGAGGATCTTGCGGACGCCTTCGCGGACCAGACGCTGATCGTCTGCGATGAGGACGCGCGTCACTGCCCGGCTCGCTCCTTGTATGTCGCCCGCTTGGCGGGCGTGCGAGCAGTGTTCGTTCTGTGCGCTTCCGGCAGGTCCCGCCATCGGGGGATTCCCGGGCCGAATTCCCACCGTCCTGACAGGGCGGTGCGCTATTGAGACGCGCCCGCTACCGGGCCCCGGCCGCTACGGCCGCATGCGCTCCCGCGGGACGACGACGCGCACCGTCGTACCGGCGCCTGGCCGGCTCTGGACCTTGATGACGCCGCCCAGGAACGCGATCCGCTCGCGCATCACGAGGAGTCCGAATGCGCCCGCTCCTGGGCGCACCTCGCCCCACTGCTCGATCGCGAAGCCGCGGCCGTCATCCGCGACGACGATCTCGAGCATGTCCGGCGTCGTGAGGAGCGCGAGCCGGACCTCGTGCGCGGCGGCGTGGCGCCGCACGTTGCGGAGCGCCTCGAGCGCGACCGCGTAGAGCGAGGACTCCGCGTCGGGCACGAGCGGGCCCGGGTCGTCCATCGCCTCTTCCAGCGCCCACCCCGCCGTCGCCGCGATCTCGCGCGCCGCGACGGACAGCGCCGCGACGAGCCCGAGGTCATCGAGCGTCGCCGGGCGCACGGCGCCAAGGATGTCGCGCGTCGCGCGGATCGCGCGACGCAGGAGCGCCACCGCCTGTGCGATCTGCTCGTTCTCGACCCCCGCGCTTTGCAGCTGGCCGTGCGCCGAGACGAGGATCGGCGCGAGCTCGTCGTGGAGGTCGCGCGCGAGCGTGCGTCGCAGCTCCTCCTCCTGTGTGAGGAGCTGACCGGCGAACCGCTTGAGGTCGCCGAAGAGCGTGAGGCGATCGATAGAGAATGCCGCCTGCTCCGCGAGGATGCGCAGGAAGGAGACGGCCTCGTCGCCCGGATGACCGGACTGGCGGTTCACGTTGAGCACGCCGATCGTCTTCGCCCCGACGAGGAGGGGAAGACAGATCGCGAACTCCACGTCCTTGGTGTACGGCGTGCGCAGCTCCGTGGCGGCGGGGCCCTCCAGGATGATCGGGGCCTTCCGCTCGAGCGCCTGCCACGAGATCGACGACCCCACCGGGACGCGCGTTCCCTCGAGGCGGTCGCCGCGGCCGGTGCGGACCACGAGCGCGTCGCCGGGTGGATCGACGGTCATGAGCGAGGCGGAATCGAAGCCGACCGCGTCGTGCGCCGCGTCCAGGACGAGCTGGTGGAGCTCCGTCGCGTCCTTTGCGTAGCCGATCCGCAGGGTCGCCCGCTCGAGCGCGCGAAGGAGCGCGCCGCCCGAGGTCGCTAGCTCAGGCGGTGGCGGATTCGACGAGGCCGTTGCGGACCGCGTAGATCGCGGCCTGCGTGCGATCGGAGACGTTGAGCTTCTCGAGGATCGCGGCGACGTGGCTCTTCACCGTCTCCGGCGAGAGGACGAGCCGCTCTGCGATCTCACGGTTCGAGAGACCCTCCGCGACGAGGGCGAGGATCTCGCGCTCGCGCTTGGTGAGGTTCTTCGCCGCCGGCGGCACGGGCCCCGTCGGCTTCATCTCGCTGAGCATGCCCTTGAGCATCTGCGATTCGATGAACGCGCCCCCGGAGGCGACCTGACGGATCGCATCCACGAGCTCGTCCTTCGACACGTCCTTCAAGAGATATCCGGCGGCGCCGGCGCGGACCGCTTCCTTGAGATACGCGGGGTTGTCGTGCATCGTGACCATGATCACGGCGGTGCGCGGCCGCTCCTCTTTTATCCGTTTCGTGGCCTCGAGCCCGTCCATGTCGGGCATCCGAACGTCCATGAGCACGACGTCGGGAAGCTCTTTGCGCGCGATCTCGAGGGCCTCGCGCCCGGTGCGCGCTTCGCCCACGAGCGTGAGGTCGTCGTTCTTGGCGAGCATCGCGGCGATGCCCTGCCGCACGAGCTCGTGGTCGTCGACGAGCATGACCCGTGTCATCGCCTGCGGATTCTACGGTCGGATGTCGGGGGACTCCGTTCCCGGCTGCTGTCCCTCGCGAGATCGCGCATCAATACCGCGCGATATAGAGGATGTAGAGCAGCGCGATGACCACGATCGCGGCGGCTACGCGCACGGCGAGTCCGCCCGGCGCGCGCACGCCGCCGGTGACTTCGGGGACGTGCACCACGCCATCGATCGCCTTGGCGAGGTCGCCGCCGCTCGCGTCCTTGCGGACCCACCCCCGCATGTCGTCGAGCCGAGCGCTGAGCGCCCGCGCGGAAGCCTCGTCACCGGAGAGGACGAGGCTCGGCACGCCGAGGACGAAGCTCGAGCCGTCGGTGAGCAGCGTTCCATCGACGAGCGCCACGTCCGCGGACCAGGCGGGGCGGAGGGCGACGATCTCGCCGGGGCGCGAGAGCCGGCGCACGTCGTAGCGGCCCTCGAGGGCGAGCAGTGTCTCGAGACCGCTCGCGATCGCGGGATGGGCGCTCACGAGGGCGACCTTTACCCTGCCGACCGCTCGATTATCCGCCTTGTCGCCGCTCGAGACCCATGTAGGGCTCGCCGACAGGCCCCTCCTACCAACCTCCATCTGGAGACCGATGCCCCGTAACCCCCCAGAAACGACTGTTACCGCGTGCCGACGCGCATCTTGATCGCCGACGACCACCTCGCGGTCCGCGAGGGCCTGCGTTCGCTCCTCGAGCCGGAATCGGACTTCGAGATCATCGGCGAGGCCGCGGACGGGAACGAGGCCGCCCAGAAGGCTCTCGACCTCAAGCCGGACCTCATCGTCCTCGACAACTCGATGCCCGGTATGACCGGCCTCGAGGTCGCACGGATCCTTCGCGCGAACCTTCCTCAGACCAAGATCGTCTTCCTCACGCTCGATCCAGGCATCCGCGATCTCGCGCTCGCGACCGGCGCGGTCGCGCACGTCGCGAAGGACGTCCCGCCGCAGGAGATCATGCGCGTGGTCCGCGCGGCTGCGGGCCTGCGACCGCAGCGTGCGACGAGCGGCAACGGTCACGCCGTCCCGTCCCAGACGAAGCTCGCCGAGCTCGTCGTCGCGGAGCACCTCCTCACGACCCAGCAGGTGCAGGACGTCGAGGGCGCCCGCGAGAAGCGACAGACGCTCGCGAACGCGCTGCTTCGCTCCGGCCTCGTTCCCGAGGAGAAGCTCGCCGACGTCTTCGCCCGCGCGAGCGGCCAGCGGCTCATGTCCCTCCGTCCCGAAGCAGCGTCGAGCGAGGCACGCGGGCGCACTCACGCGAAGGACCCGATCGACCCGACGGTCGCGCGGCAGCTCCCGCGTCGCTTCTGCGAGCAACGCGCGATCGTGCTCGTCGAGCTGAAGCGCGCCCAGGCGACCCTCGCGATGGCGGATCCATTCGATGAGACCACGGCGAACGAGGTCCGCGACATGCTCGGCGGCGTCGAGCTCAGCGTCGTCACCGCGACGGTGAGCGACGTCCGCGACGCGATCCAGCGCTCGCAGGCCCCCGCCGTCGTGCCGCTGGTGGCGGTCGCACCGACGATGCACATCCGTCGCCACCGCGCCTTCCCGCTCGTCGCGGCGATCGCCGCCGCGTTCCTTCTCTTCGCGACGGGGATCGGCGTCGTCCTCACGCAGGGGACCGCGACCGACGCCCGCGCGAATCTCACGATCTTCCAGGGCGCGGTCGAGATCCGTCACGGCGCGGGGCCGTTCGTCGCGGCGTCCACGAACGATCTCCTCCGCCAGGGTGACACGGTCCGGACGTCGGCGAACGCGAACGCCGCGCTCGCGTTCTTCGAGAGCTCGATCGTCGTCCTTGAGCCGGGTACGGAGGTCGAGGTCGTCTCGCTGCGTCAGATCGCGAGCGGTCGCGACATCGACGTGGTCATGCGCCAGACGAGCGGCATGACCTGGCACGTGGTCTCGCATCCGCTCGGCGCGGGCGCGCGCTACGCCGTCCTCACGCCGTCGTCGACGAGCACGGTCCAGGGCACTGCCTTCCAGGTCGCTGTCGATGCGCGCGGCATGACCACGGTCACGACGACGGACGGGGTCGTGCACACGCAGGGCGCGGACGGCGCGAGCGCAGCGCCGGTCGCCGTGAACGCGCAGCAGACGACGACGGTCACCGGTGCCGGACCCGCCACGCCTCAAATGGCGAAGATGCGGACGGTGACGTTCGTCCTCGATGCCGGCCGCGACGCGGTCGTCGTGAACGCGGCCGGTGAGTCCGCCGGCGTGAGGGATAACGAGATCGTCCGCTACATCCCGGGATCGACCGTTGCCCGGCAAGGCGGCAAGGTCGTCGTGAACCTCCCAGGCAACGAGGACGGTGCCTTCGCGACGATCGTCGCGCCGGCAGGCAGCGCGACGCAGGTCCAGATCGCGGCCGACCTCAAGTCGCCGGACGGTGGTCCCGTGAGCGCGGTCACCGATCAGCGTTCGATCGATAACGGAGTCGCGCGCACCGGTGTCAGCGTGATCGGGAACACCGTGGTCCTCACCAGTGCCACGACGATCACCGCGCAGCCCCTCGCCGTGAATCCTCCGCCGGCGCCGACACCGTTCAACCCGCTCGGCGTGGTACAGAGCTCGCCCCTCGCGATCGGTCCTGCGGGTCCAGCCGGTGTCGCGGGCGTGCCTGGCGCGCCGGGTCCACAGGGTCCGCCTGGTCCGGCCGGCTCGCCCGGTCCCTTGGGTGCGCCCGGCGCTTCGGGCGCTTCTGGCGCTTCTGGCGCTTCTGGCGCGAACGGTACGAACGGCACTCCGGGCGCGATCGGTACCCCCGGCGCGACCGGTCCGGCGGGCGCCCTCGGGCCGACCGGGCCGCAGGGTGTTCAAGGTGAGGTGGGTCCGACCGGCGCGACTGGTGCGCCAGGTGCCGCTGGCGCTCCCGGCGGCGCTGGTCCCGCTGGTCCCGGCGGCGCGGCGGGTGCGCAAGGACCAGCCGGTCCGGCAGGTGCGAATGGCGCGACAGGGGCGACCGGTCCAGCGGGCCCCGCAGGCGGCCCCACAGGTCCTGCGGGTCCGACAGGCGACACCGGACCTGTCGGTCCCACGGGCGCCGTCGGTGCGATCGGTCCGGCAGGGCCGCAGGGCGCTGCGGGTCCGACGGGCGCGATCGGTGCCACAGGTGCGAGCGGTCCCGCAGGCACGACGGGCGCGACCGGAGACACTGGTCCGCTCGGTCCGACCGGTGCAGCCGGCGCGGCTGGTCCGGCGGGCGCGATCGGTCCGACGGGAGCGCAGGGCATCGCCGGTCCGGCCGGCGCGACCGGCGCGACCGGAGATACAGGGCCGGTGGGTCCGACCGGAGCCGTCGGCTCGATCGGTGCGACTGGTTCAGCTGGTACACAGGGTCCGACCGGGGCGACGGGCAACACCGGCGCCACCGGTGACACCGGCGCGATCGGTCCGACCGGGGCAATGGGTCCCGCTGGCGCGATCGGTCCGCAGGGTCCGACCGGCGCGACGGGATCTCAGGGTGCGACCGGTGCAACAGGCAACACCGGCGCAGCCGGCAACACCGGCGCCACGGGTGCAGCCGGGTCTCAGGGCGCGACCGGTGCGACGGGCAACACCGGCGCCACGGGTGACACCGGCGCGATCGGTGCGACGGGTGCGACAGGGCCCGCTGGTGCCATCGGTCCGCAGGGTCCGACCGGCGCGGCCGGGTCTCAGGGTGCGACCGGTGCAACGGGCAACACCGGCGCGCCGGGCGATACGGGCCCGACAGGTGCGACAGGCAACACCGGGGCAATCGGTGCCACGGGTTCAGCTGGCGCACAGGGTCCGACCGGCGCCATCGGCAACACCGGCGCGACGGGTGACACCGGCGCGATCGGTGCGACGGGTGCGACGGGGCCCGCTGGTGCGATCGGTCCGCAGGGTCCGACCGGAGCTACGGGCGCTCAGGGTGCGACCGGTGCAACGGGCAACACGGGCGCGACCGGCAACACCGGCGCGACAGGCGCAGTTGGTGCCGCCGGTCCGACCGGCGCAACGGGTGCTGCGGGTGCGATTGGTCCGCAGGGTCCGACCGGTGCAACGGGCAACACCGGTGCGACGGGTGCCGCGGGTGCCGCTGGTGCACAGGGTCCGACCGGGGCAACAGGTTCCGCTGGTGCGATCGGTCCGCAGGGTCCGACCGGCGCGACCGGGTCTCAGGGTGCGACGGGTGCAACCGGCAATACCGGTGCGACGGGTGCCGCTGGTGCACAGGGTCCGACCGGTGCTAGTGGTGCTGCGGGTGCGGCTGGCGCTCAGGGTGCGACCGGCGCAACCGGCAACACCGGCGCGACCGGTGCCGCGGGTGCGCAGGGTCCGACCGGGGCAACGGGTGCCGCTGGCGCGATCGGTCCGCAGGGGCCGACCGGCGCGACGGGCAACACTGGTGCGACTGGCAACACGGGCGCGACAGGTGCAGCTGGTGCCGCCGGTCCGACCGGCGCAACGGGTGCTGCGGGTGCGATTGGTCCCCAGGGTCCGACCGGTACTACCGGTGCAGCGGGCGCGGCAGGTCCGACCGGCGCGACGGGATCTCAGGGTGCGACGGG
>VBDU01000094.1 GCA_005883625.1 Chloroflexota bacterium
GACGGAGAATAGGAGGATGCTCGCGGCGCGCTACGCGATACGCACGACCACGGGCGCGTCGCCCCAGAGGCGCTCCAACCGGTAGAGCTGTCGCTCCTCCGGCACGAACGCGTGGACGACGACGTCGCCGAGATCGATGAGCACCCAGCGTCCGGCGGCGTAGCCCTCGACCCCGAAAGGCACGCGGCCCGCGGCGATCGCCTTCTCGCGGACGCCGTCGGCGATCGCCTGCACCTGCCGCTCGCTCCGACCGCTGCAGATGACGAAGAGGTCGGCGATCGTCGTGATCTCGGAGACGTTGAGCACGAGGATGTCCTCGGCCTTCTTGTCCTCCGCCGCCTCGACGACGAGATCGGCCATGGCGCGCGGTGAGAGCTCGCTCACCGGTAGAGGGAGTGTTCCTCGATGTAACGCAGTGCGGCCTCAGGGACAAGGTACCGCAGCGACCGGCCTCGCGCCGCTCGCGCGCGGAGCTCCCGCGAGCTGATGTCGAGGAGCGGCGCATCGAGTCGGCGCACGCCCGGCGGCACGCCCGGCGCTCCGGGTCGCGCGGCGACGAGGATGATGGCGAGCGAGCGGATGCGGTCCGGCTCGCGCCAGCGCGCGAAGTCGGCGATCGCGTCACTGCCGAGGATGAGGTAGAGCTCGCCCTCGCCGCGCAGCGCGGCGAGCGTGTCGACGGTGAACGACGGGCCCTCCCGGTCGAGCTCCAAGCGCGACGCCGCGAATCGCGGCTCGTCGCGCAGGGCGGCCTCGAGCATGGCGAGGCGGTCCGCCGCGCCCGCCTGCGGCTCGCGCCCTTTGAGCGGAGAGCGTCTGGCGGGCACGAACAGGACGCGATCGAGCGGGATCTCCTCGAGCGCCGCGTTCGCGATCGCGAGATGCCCCACATGGACGGGGTCGAACGTCCCGCCGAAGACCCCCACGCGGCTCACCGGTCGCGCCGCCGAACGCGAGCGAGAGAGCCGGACCCGAAGGCCGAGGTCACTGCGCGGGCGCCTCTTTCCACTCGAGCTCGCGCGCGCCGATCCGCACGGTGTCGCCCTCGCGAACGCCCAGGGCGCGGAGCTTGCGCTCGACGCCGCTCCGCGCGAGCTGGCGGTGGAAGTACGCGGTCGCGTCGGCGCTCTCCCAATCGATGCCCGCCGCGAGGCGCTCGACGCGATCGCCGCTCACCCGGAAGCCGTCGCGCTCGCGCACCACGTGGAAGTCCTGCGCGCCGCCGGCGAACGCGATCCGCCGCTCGGAGACGGTGGTCGCCGCGGGAGCGGGACGGGGCGGGCAGAGCGTAAAGATGCGCCGTTCGAGATCGAGGACGCCGGCGCGCGTCGCCGCCGAGATCGCGATCGGCTCGCGGCCGGTCGACCGCAGCGCCGCCTCGAGCGCGGGCAGTGCCGCTGCGGCCTCGGGAAGGTCGCGCTTGTTGAGCGCGAAGATCCGCGGTCGCTCCGCGAGCCCGTGCCCGTAAGCGGCGAGCTCCGCGTCGATCGTCGCGATGTCAGCGAGCGGGTCGGGCCGCGCTGCGTCGACGACGTGCACGAGGAGACGTGTCCGCTCGACATGGCGCAGGAACTCCTCGCCGAGGCCCAGGCCGCGGCTCGCGCCCTCGATGAGCCCGGGGATGTCGGCGACGACGAGCTCTCTATCGTCGAACCGCGCGACGCCGAGGTTGGGGACGAGCGTGGTGAATGGGTAGTCGGCGATCTTCGGTCGCGCGCTCGTGAGCGCCGCGAGGAGCGTCGACTTCCCCGCGTTCGGAAGACCGGTGAGGCCCACGTCCGCCAGGAGCTTGAGCTCGAGCCGGATCTCGCGGCGCTCGCCCTTGCCACCGTCCTCGGCGATCCGCGGCGCGCGGCGGGTGCTGCTCACGAACCGCGCGTTGCCTTTTCCGGCCGCGCCGCCGCGCGCGATCACGAGCTCCTCGCCTGGGGACACGAGGTCGGCGATGGTCCGCCCCGTCGCCTCGTCGACCACGAGCGTGCCGACCGGGACGCGCACCACGAGGTCCGTCCCCGCCTTGCCGGTCTGCTTCCGGCCGGCGCCCGCCCCGCCCGACCGCGCGGCGACCTCGTGCGCGAACCGGAATTCGGCGAGCGTCCCGAGCTCGGGGTCGACCCGGAACACCACGTCCCCGCCCTTTCCACCGTCCCCGCCGTCGGGCCCGCCGCGCGGGACGTGCGCCTCGCGCCGGAACGAGATCACACCGCGCCCGCCGTCGCCGGCCTTCACCACGACGCGAGCGCTGTCGAGGAACACGCTAGACGCGCGCGAGCGGTCGAGCGTTCGCGGCAAGGACGAGATGCGACGCGTCGGCGCGAAGACGCTCGAGCGCGACACGCATCCCGAGCGGACCGTCGCCGCTCGCGAGGGCGAGCGCGCGACGCGGGTCCGCGGCGAGGTCCCGCAGCACCAGCGCGCTGCCGGGGGGCAGCTCGCCGGCGAGCGCGACGATCGCGTCGAGCTCGCGCGGTCGGTCGGTCAGTCCCGGGAGCGCGAGCACCACGAGCGAGAGGGCCACCTTCCAGCCCGCCGCCTCGCCGAGCGACGCGCGCACGTCGGTGAAGCGATAGCCCTCGGGCCGGTGGATCGCTTCGTACGTGTCCGCGCGCCCGGAGGCCAGCCGGATCGCGATTGAGTCGACGCCGGCGTCGTAAAGCCGCCGCAGCGCGACGGGCAGCGAGCCGTTCGTCTCGAGGTGGATCGTCGCGTGCGGTGCCCGGGCGCGGATGCGCCGGACCGCGTCTTCGATCTCGCGGACGGCGAGAAGCGGCTCGCCCTCGCAGGCCCGGCCGAACGTGACGAGCGTGCCGCCCGCCTCCAGGTGCGCCGCCGCGACGTCGGCGATCTCCTCCGGCGAGGGGTGAAAGGCGGCGGGCTCGGTCGGCGTCGCGTCGCGGTCGTCGCGGAGGGCGATGAACGTCGCGGCCCGCTCGTTCTGGGGCGCGCCGACCGGGAGTGCGCAGTCGTCCCGCCCCATGAACGCGTTCGCCGCGGCACGGCACGCGTAATCGCGCGCGCAGCGGGCAAGCTGACGGAGCTCGCGGTTCGCGGCCCGGGCGCGCAGCGTCGCGCTCACGCGCGCCGCGAGATCGGTCGGCGCGCTCGCTCCCGGCCGGCCGTCGAGCGATGCCGCCGCCGCGACGAGCTCGCCGTGCTCGTCGGCGCCGACGGCCACGTACGCGCGTGGCGCGAGCGGTTGGTCCTGGCCCGCTTCGGCGTAGGCGGGAAGGGCGAGACGGAGCCAGCCCGGCGGGAGCACCGCGGCGACCGCGAACCGCGCGGCGCCGAGACGGCGAAGGCGACCGCCGTGGTCGAGGCCCTCGGCCTCGCGTCCCGACAGCGGCACGATCGCGGCTTCGGCGGGGAGGGGGATCGCATCGTGGAACGGGCCGGTCGTGACGCCGTCGAACGACGCAGCCGCCCAGTCCGACGCGACGACGACACGACCGGAGCGGTCGCTGTGGACGGCGCATATCACCGTCCGAGGATAGGTCGGGTCCGCGAGGCTAGGTCAGGCCGATCAGGTGAGGCCGAGGCAGTTGACGAACTGGCCGCTGAGCTTGCACTCCCAGTGGACGTGGGGGCCGGTGGTCACGCCAGTGAGCCCGATGGCGGCGATGATCTGGCCGCGCGCGACGACCTGGCCGGGACTCACGAAGACGTTGCTCGTGTGGTAGTAGCAGGTCTCAAGACCCTCGGCGTGCTTCACGCAGACGCGCAGCCCGCCGACCGCGACCCAGCCGGCCGCCGACACGAGACCGTCCTCGGACGCTCCGATGCCGGTGCCATACGGGGCGGCGACGTCGACCCCGGTGTGGCCCCACCAGAAGTATTGCGTGATGCGGCCCGCGACGGGGAGCGCGAGCCTGCCCGAGATCGAGGCGGGTGGCTGCGGCAGCGGCCGGGCGGCCACGATCGGCCGCTCGGGCTCCTTCAGGGAGGGAAGCTCCGCGCCGCGCACGAAGATGAGCTGGCCGGGAGCAAAATGCTCCGGCTCGAAGTAGAGACGGTTGTACGACATGATCACGCTCTGGTCGACCTTGAATCGCGCGGCGACGGATTCATACGTGTCGCCCTGCGCGACCGTGTAGAGGGCACCCTCGCCCGGCGGGATCCGCAGACCGCTGTTGATCCGCAGCGCCTTCGCGGCGTCGGCCTCGGTGATGCCGTTCGCGAAGGCGAGCGCCTCGACCGAGACGTCGTAGAAGTTCGCGATCGTCGCGAGCGTGTCGCCCTTGTTGACGATGTAGTCCTGGATCGGGTGCGTGCCCGCCGCGATCGCTGTCTGGGGGCTGCGCCCCGTGGTGATGACGCCGCGCGCGAGCGGTTGCGCGCGGACCGCGTCCGGCGACGCTGCCACGACGGTCGCGTCCGGCGCGATCGAGACGCCGGTCGACGCGCGCGACGCGGATGTCGCGGCGAACGGGAGCGACAGCACGAGCACCGCGACCGACGTGTTGAGGGCGAGGCGAAGTCCGCGAACGCCGACGAGATCGGCGAGGTACAGGGAGCCGGCATCGACGGAACGAACGGCGAGCGAACGGACGCGCCGACCGGTGTGCTGGAGCCGCTGACCGAGGAGGAGAACGTTGCGCTGGACGATCCGCCGCGGGGAAGGCGTAGCCTGAGAGCGGCGGGTAGGCGTTCCCGTTCCCAAGGTCCCTCCCTCAATTTCAATGCGGCCCTTCGTGGCCTGGCGCGCGCGGCCCTCAGTTCCGCTCGCGCCTCGATCACTCTCTCGATCGATCCGCCCCAGCACCACTGGGCATGTACGAATTGCGAACTAACAGTGCTGGGAGGGCCACACCGTAGCCCGCGCGCGACGATCGTGTCAACCACGCAACGGGGGGACAAAGGTACCGAAACGAGTCTGATCGACTCGGTTTGCTCGGTCAGGAAGGCGTGCCTAGGCTAGGCGTTCCGTGCCCGACTACAGCCTGTCCTATTTCTACGTACTCACGTTCTTCGTCGTCGGGGCCGTCTTCGTAACCGTTCTGCTAACGATCGCTCGGCTGGTCGCGCCGAAGAAGATCACTCCCGAAAAGCTCCGCACCTACGAGTCTGGCGAGGAGCCGATCGGCCAGGCCTGGGCCCGGTACCCCACGCACTTCTACGTCTTCGCGCTGCTCTTCGTCGTCTTCGACGTCGAGGTCATCTTTCTGTTCCCGTGGGCCGTGCTGTTCCGCGCGCTCGGCGGCCCGGGCCTCGTCGAGATGGCGGTCTTCATCGCCATCCTCGCGGTCGGTCTCTACTACGCGTGGAAGAAGGACGCGCTCAATTGGTACTGAGCTCTCCGCGGCCGACCGTCGACCTCGCAGCGGTTCGCGCCGACGTCGCGACGAGGCTCGGCGAGAAGGCGCGCGCGTCGACCCTTGACGACATGCTCGTCCTCGACGTCGATCGCGCGCACCTCGTCGAGGTCGCTCGGTTCGTCCGCGACGATCCCCTCACACGGTGCGACCTGTACTCGGTGAATGCCGGCGTCGACACCGGCAGCGAGCTTCGTTCGGTCACCTTCGTGCGGGGCACCGTGACGAAGGTCTTCGTGATGCTGCGCACGGCCTGTACCGAGCTCGATCCGCTCGTTCCCTCGCTCAGCGGTGTGTGGGAGGGCGCGAACTGGTGCGAGCGCGAGACCTACGACATGTTCGGCATTGAGTTCGACGGGCACCCCGACCTTCGGCGCATCTTCCTCGAGGAATCGTTCCCGGGACACCCGCTGCGCAAATCGTTCCTCCCGCCACGTAGCGACGCTCGGGGCGGGTAGTGAGCGACGAGCGAACTCCGTCAGCCCTGAGCGCGTCTCGGGCGCAGCCCGAGATCGAACGAGGGGGCTGACGGTGCCCGTCGGCCCGTTCGGCCTCGACCCGCTCGTCTGGCTGCCCATCCGGCTGCTCATCGCCGTGGGGCTCGCGCTCTTCCTCATCCTGAACGGCGCGCTCCTGCAGATCTACCTCGAGCGGAAGATCCAGGCGGCGATGCAGGACCGCATCGGCCCCTATCACGTAGGGCCGTTCGGGCTCCTCCAGACCTTCGCCGACGCGATAAAGCTCATCGCGAAGGAGGACGTCCGCGCGCGCCTCACCGACCCGTACTTCTTCATCGCGGCGCCCGCGCTCGTCTTCACGCCGATGCTCGCGTCGTGGGCGGTGCTCCCGTTCGCGCACGACGTGGTCGGCGCCGACCTCAACATCGGCCTTCTGTACCTCACGACGCTCGGCTCGATGACGGTCCTCGGGATCGTCATCGCCGGATGGGCCTCGAACAACAAGTACGCGATCGTCGGGGGTCTGCGCTCGGCCGGGCAGCTCATCTCCTACGAGGTCCCGCAGATCCTCGCGCTCGTCTCGGTCGTCCTCGTCGTCGGCTCGCTGTCGATGGTCGACATCACCCGCTCGCAGGCCGGCCCGCTCGTGAACGTGCTCGTGCTGCCGTTCTCGTTCGCCCTGTACTTCATCTCGGCCCTCGCCGAGACGAACCGCACGCCGTTCGATCTTCCCGAGGCCGAGTCCGAGCTCGTCGCGGGGTGGCTCACCGAGTACTCGGGGATGCGCTGGGGCACGATGCTCGCGCTCTCGGAGTACGGCGAGGTCACGGTCGTCTGCTCGATCATGACCACGCTCTGGTTCGGCGGCTGGCAGGGACCGGGCGTGGATGTCGCCCCGCTGCTCGGCGTCCTCTGGTTCACCCTCAAGGTCTACGCGTTCGTCCTCATCTTCATGTGGATCCGGGCGACGCTTCCGCGGATGCGGATCGATCAGCTCATGAGCTTCTGCTGGAAAGGCCTCATCCCGCTGGCCCTGCTCAACATCCTGCTCGTCGCCGTCCTCCTCATGGCGTTCCCGGACACGAGGATCCCGGTCGCGATCGCGAGCTGGGCGCTTCTTCTCGGCTTCGTCGCGGGCGTCCCATACGTGCAGCGGCGGCGGCTCGCGACCCTGCGGGCGCGCGCCCGCGCCGGCCAGGTACCGGCCCACGCCGCGAAGGCGGGCTGATGACCCTCGACTTCGTCGAGCCGGTCGTCTTCGGCGTGCTCGCCGCGGGCGTCATCGTCGCCGGCGCTGCCGTCGTCCTGATCAACCGCATCACCGCCGCCGCGCTCCTCATGGCGTTCACGTTCCTCTGCATGGCGGGGATGTTCGTTCTGCTCGGCGCGGAGACGATCGCCGCGTTCCAGGTCCTCATCTACGTCGGGGCCATCACCGTCCTCATCCTCTACGGCGTGATGTTCACGCCGCAGGCCGATCGCCCGTACGCGCTCTTCTTCCAGAAGCAGACGCCGCTCGCCGGCGTCGTGGTGGCCGCGGCCGCGATCCCCGTGCTGCTCCTCTCCTTCAGCTTCGTCGGCGCCGTGCCCAAGCCTGGAGGGGACGACCTACCCGCCCTCGCGACGAGCGTCTTCGTCGATTTCGCGTTCCCCTTCGAGGTCGCCTCGGTCCTCCTGCTCGCCGCGATGGTCGGGGCGATCGTCCTCGTGAAGCGGGACGAGGACAGCGAGGCGCGACGGTGAGTGTCCCGCTCGGAGCCTTCATCGCGGTGTCGGCGACCCTCTTCTTCATCGGGACCGCGGGTGTGCTCGTCCGCCGGAACGCCGTCGTCATCCTCATGTGCGTCGAGCTCATGCTGAACGCGGCGAACCTCGCGCTTGTCGCGTTCTCGCGGCGCTACGGAGCGGTCGACGAGCGGGGGAGCGTGTTCGTCGTGTTCGTCTTCGTCATCGCCGCGGCTGAGGTCGCGGTCGGTCTCGCCATCGTCCTGTCGGCGTATCGCAATCGCCCGACCGTCGACGTCGACGAGATCAGAGCGATGAAGGGCTAGGAGATGATCGAGCACGTCTGGCTCATCCCGGCCTTCCCGCTCGCCGCGTTCCTCGTGAACGGTCTCTTCGGCCGCCGCTGGCTGGGGCATCTGACCGGCCTCATCGGCTCGGCGGCGATCGGCGCGTCGGCCATCGTCGCGATCGGCGTGTTCTTCGAGGTCCTGGCGGGACACAGCCGCACCATCGTTCCTCTCACGATCGCGGGGATTCGCTACCAGTGGATCGCGGTCGGCGACTTCAGCGTGGACGTCTCGGCGCTGGTCGATCCGCTCTCGGCGGTGATGATGCTCGTCGTCACCGTCGTCAGCTTCCTCATCTTCGTCTACTCGAACGGCTACATGGCGCACGACCACGGCTTCTATCGCTTCTTCACGTGGCTCTCGCTCTTCGTGTTCGCGATGCTCATCCTCGTCATGGCCGACAACTACCTTCTGCTCTTCGTCGGCTGGGAGGGCGTCGGCCTCTGCAGCTATCTCCTCATCGGGTACTGGTTCGAACGACCCGAGCCGTACTTCGCGGCGAAGAAGGCGTTCGTGATGAACCGGATCGGGGACTGGGGATACACGATCGGCATCATCGTGATCTTCCTCGTCTTCGGGTCGTTGAACTTCGGCGACGTCTTCCGGCGCCTCGACGAGAGCGCGCCCGAACAGGGCGTGCTCACGCTCATCTGCGTCGCGCTGTTCTTCGGAGCGACCGGAAAGTCCGCCCAGCTGCCGCTCCACTCGTGGCTCCCGGACGCGATGGAAGGCCCGACGCCGGTGTCCGCGCTCATCCACGCGGCGACAATGGTCACCGCGGGCGTCTACCTCGTCGCGCGGTCCACCCCGCTCTTCACCGCGGCGGGATCGGCGCTGACGCTCGTCGCGGTCGTCGGCACCCTCACGGCCATCTTCGCCGCGACGATCGCCCTGGTGCAGGTCGATATCAAGCGGGTCATGGCGTACTCGACCGTCAGCCAGCTCGGCTACATGTTCCTCGCGCTCGGGGTCGGCGCGCCGATCGCCGCGATCTTCCACCTCGCCACGCACGCGTTCTTCAAGGCACTCCTGTTCCTTGGGTCCGGCTCGGTGATCCACGCGATGGACAACGTCCAGGACATGCGGCGCTACGGCGGCCTGCGCCGGAAGCTTCCCTGGACCTACTGGACGATGCTCATCGCGGGGGGCGCGCTCTCGGCGATCCCGCCCCTCGCGGGTTTCTGGTCGAAGGACGAGATCGTGGGCGCGGCGTTCACGAACGGGTATCCGCTCCTCTGGGGGGTGGGCGTTCTCACGGGCGCGCTCACCGCGTTCTACGTGACGCGGGCCCTCTGGCTCACGTTCCACGGCGAGCCTCGCGACCACCACCTCTACGAGCACGCGCACGAGTCGCCGCCGGTGATGGTCCTCCCGCTCGCGGCGCTCGCCGTCGGGAGCGCGCTCGTGGGCTTCATCGGCGTGCCGCCGGAGGGGGGGTTCATCCACGGCTTCTTGAAGCCGGCGCTCGAGGCACGCGGCGGCGAGGTCGCGGAGGCCACGAGGTCGCCAGCGCTGGTGACCGCCCTCGGCCTGCCGGCCACGAGCGTCGCTGCCGGGCTCATCGGCATCGCGATCGCGCTCTCGATGTACGTGCGGCACCGGCCGGATCCGGCCGCCGTCGCGCGCGCCGCCGGCGCCTACTACCGCATCCTCGTGAACAAGTACTACGTCGACGAGCTCTACGACCATCGCTTCGTCGATCTCGCCCGCGCCTTCGCGGGCGCCGCGTGGGCGTTCGACATCCACATCATCGACGGGCTCGCCAACCGTCTCGGCTGGCTCCTCTCGCTCAGCGGTACAGGGCTGCGCCGCCTGCAGACGGGCGTCGTCGGCAACTACGCGCTCTCGATCGTGGCCGGTCTCCTCCTGGTCCTCGGCGCCTACGGCGCGTACGCGGCCGGGGTCATCAAGCCATGACCCACCTGCTGACGCTGCTCATCGTCATCCCGCTCGCCGGACTGGTGCCGCTCGTCATCTTCCGCCGCGACGACCGTGCGGTGAAGCAGGTAGCGATCACGACGACGGCCGTCGAGCTGGCGCTCTCGCTCTGGATGCTGGCGCAGTTCCACATCGGGGAGGCCGATTTCCAGCTCGTCGAGCGGATCGACTGGCTGCCGAGCCTCGGGATCCGCTACTTCGTGGGCGTCGACGGCATCTCGGTCCTCCTCGTCCCGATGACGACGCTGCTCACGTTCATCTCGGTCCTCTACTCGAGCGGCGGGGCCATCAAGATGCGCCTCGCGGAGTACATGACCGCGTTCCTGCTGCTCGAGGTCGGGATGGTCGGCGTGTTCCTCGCGCTCGACCTCTTCCTCTTTTACGTGTTCTTCGAGCTGATGCTCGTGCCGATGTATCTCATCATCGGCATCTGGGGCGGCCCGCGGCGCATCTACTCGACGCTCAAGTTCGTCCTCTTCACGCTCGCGGGATCGCTGCTCATGCTCGTGGGGATCGTCGCGGTGTACCTCGCGTCCGGCGACGCCGGATCCCGGACGCTCTCGCTGCCCGAGCTCATCGAGGCGCGCGGGAGCTTCTCGGCGGACTTCCAGTTCTGGGTGTTCCTCGCGTTCGGGCTCGCGTTCGCGATCAAGCTCCCGATGGTCCCGTTCCACACCTGGCTGCCCGACGCTCACGTCGAAGCCCCGACCGCGGGCTCGATCGTCCTCGCGGGCGTGCTGCTGAAGGCCGGCGGGTACGGCTTCCTGCGCTTCGCGCTGCCGCTGTTCCCGTTCGGCGTGCAGGCGTGGCTCCCCGCGATGATACTGCTCTCGGTCGTCGCGATCCTCTACGGCGCCGTCGTGTCGGCCGTGCAAAAGGACCTCAAGAAGCTCGTCGCGTACTCATCCGTGGCGCACATGGGCTTCGTGACGCTCGGCATCTTCGTGCTGAACCAGCAGGGCGGCGTCGGCGCGGTCCTCCAGATGCTCAACCACGGCTTCGTCACCGGCGCGCTCTTCCTCTTCGTGGGGATCCAATACGAGAAGACGCACCGGCGGATGATCGCGGACCTCGGCGGGCTCGCGAACATCTGGCCCGTCTACACGACACTGTTCGGCGTCTTCGTGCTCGCCTCGCTCGGCCTGCCTGGCCTCAACGGGTTCGTCGGCGAGTTCCTTGTCCTGCTCGGCACGTTCCGCTTCCCCGGCGTGCCCCTCGGCGGCCTGTTCTGGGGACCACTCGCCGCGATCGGCGTGATCCTCGCCGCGGTCTATCTCCTCTGGATGTTCCAGCGGGTCATGTACGGCCCGATCCGTGAGTCCTATCGCCTGCTTCCGGACATGACCCGGCTCGAGCTCGCCTGCGCGATCCCGCTCCTCGTGCTGACGGTCGTGCTCGGCGTCGTGCCGCAGCCGTTCATCGCGATCATCGAGCCGTCCCTCGATCGCGTCGTGCGCCTCGCGACCGATCCCGGCCTCATCCTGATGGCCGCGCGATGAACGAGCGACGAGCGGTTGACCCGCGACGAGCGAGTCGACCAGCCCTGAGCACGTCTCCGCGGCAAAGCCGCGAGATTGAATTGAGCCGATGAACGAGCGACGAGCGGTTGACCCGCGACGAGCGAGTCGACCAGCCCTGAGCACGTCTCCGCGGCCAAGCGGCGAGATTGAGCAGGGAACGAAGTGACCGACGTCGCGGCGGTCTATCCCGAGATCATCGTGACGATCGTCGCGTGCCTCGTCCTCGTCGGGGACACGGCGCTCGGCCGGCGTCGCGCCACGGCGGCCCTGCCCGCGATCACCGTCGCGGGCCTCGCCCTCGCGATCGTCGCGACCGTCACCGTCGTCCCGCTGGGTCACTACTTCCGCGGGTTCGTGGTCGTCGACGCGTTCACCGGCTTCTTCCGCGCGGTCTTCCTGCTGCTGGCGATCTTTGCGACGCTCGTCTCGCCGGAGTACCTCGAGCGCCGCCGGATCCCGGCGGGCGAGTACTACGCGACGATCTGCTTCTCCACCGTCGGCGCCATGACGATCGCGCTGTCGTCGGATCTCATCACGCTCTTCGTCGGCCTCGAGCTGATGACGATCCCGATATACGTGCTCGCGGGGATCCAGCGCGGCGACCGGTACTCGAACGAGGCGGCGCTCAAGTACTTCCTTCTCGGCGCGTTCAGCTCCGCGCTCCTGCTCTACGGCTTCGCCTGGCTCTACGGGGTGACACGGGCGACCGACTTCGCGGCGATCGCGTCGTACCTCGTCGCGAACGGCGTCGCGAGCGGGCCGACCATCGTCGCCCTCGCCCTCGTCACGGTCGGCCTCGGCTTCAAGGCGGCGGTCGTCCCGTTCCACCAGTGGACCCCCGATGCCTACGAGGGCGCGCCGACGCCGGCGACGGCGTTCATGTCGGTCGGGCCCAAGGCCGCGGCGTTCGCGGCGATCCTGCGCGTGCTCGTCGGCGCGCTCGGCCCGCTCGCCGTCGACTGGAGCATCGTCATCGCGGTCCTCGCCGCCGTGACGATGACCGCGGGCAACGTGGTCGCCCTCGCGCAGGGCAACACGAAACGGATGCTCGCGTACTCGAGCATCGCGCACACCGGCTACATCCTCGCCGCGGTCGCGGCCTCGCGCGCCGGGGTGAGCGCCGGAGCCGCCGTCCTCTTCTACCTGTTCGCCTACGGCCTCATGAACCTCGGCGCCTTCGCGTGCCTGCTCTACGTCGACCTCGACGGCACGCGCGGCGCGAGCCTCGACGAGCTGAACGGGTTCGCTCGGCGCGAGCCGCTCGGCGCGCTCGCGTTCGCCGTGTTCCTCGTCTCGCTCACCGGCATCCCGCCGACGATCGGCTTCATCGCCAAGTTCTACGTCATCCAGCCGGTCCTGGACGCCGGCCTTGCCTGGCTCGCCGTCGTCATCGCGTTGAACGCGGTCCTCGCGGCCTTCTATTACTTACGCGTGGTCGTGCGCATGTACATGTACGACCCCGAGGGCGCCGTGCCGCGCCTGGTCAGTCCGCGGCTGCTGTCCACGAGCCTGGGCGTCGCGAGCGCCGCGGTCGTCATCCTGGGGATCGTCCCGAACTCGCTGCTCGAGTGGGCGCAGCGCGCCGCTCAGCCGCTGGTGCGCTAGCTCGACCGGCGCAGCGTCGCGGGTCCTGTCCCGGCTCCGCCGGTCTCTCGCTCCGCGCACCCTACCCGCCCCGCACCTTCGCGCCAGACCACCTCGCTCTGGGCGGGTCCTGGGCACCCGCGCGTCGCGAGAGACCAGCTGTGCCGTGCCACCCGCGATCGTGCGGCGGTCGCGCGGTCGCGTCTTAGCGGATCAGCGGTCGCGGCGTGATGGAAGGAGCCGCTCGCCGAGAAATCCCGCGGCGAGACCGATGACGGCGGCGATCGCGAGCGGGGCGAGGATCTCAGGCACGCGCAGCGCGAGCAGGCCGAACTCGGAGATCGGCGCGGTCTGCGGCCGAAAGGCCTGGTGCAGCTGGGTGGCGATGATCGAGCCAACGAGCAACGAGAACAGCAGCGCGGTCGGGGCGGCGATCACGCCCATCCGACCGGCGATGAGCCCGGCGCAGAAGAGGATCGCCGCAGCGACGCTCAGGCCGATGGCAGGTGGCACGGGGAGCGGCTCGGTGAGCGCCCACCAGAACGCGAGCCCGGTCGTCGTCGCGACGACCGAGGCGAAGAGCCGCGCCCAGCTCATGGCGACGCGGCGATCGCGCGCCTGCGGATGGTCGCGCCCAGCGCTCCCGCGAGGGCACCCAGCACCGCGTACGGAACGATCGCGACGAGCAGAGCGGTCTCGGAACGCAGGAGGTCTCCCAGGACGAGGCCGCGTTCGGCGCCGAGAGCGGCGCGCGACCAGAGCCCGTAGAGCGCCGCGCCGAGCACGACCGAGAGCGCTCCCGCGAGCCAGCCACGGGCCCCGGCGAAGAACCCGGCCCCGAGGGCGGCGAAGAGCACGTAGGCGATGGCGAGCACCGTCGGCACGTCGGGCTGCAGATACGGGACGACCTGCACCGCAGCGGCGATGACGACGGCGACCGCGAAACGCACGCGTTAGGTGACGATCGCGAAGGAGTGATCCGCGCGGTTCAGCGGACGGACGCTGCCGTCGTCCTCGATGAGGGCGATGTCCTCGATGCGCACGCCGAATCGCCCCGGCAGGTACACGCCTGGCTCGATCGAGAATGCCATCCCGGCCTCGAGCCGCTGCGCGTTGCCGTGCACGAGATAGGGGTGCTCGTGCCCATCGAGGCCGATCCCGTGCCCGACGCGATGGATGAAGAACTTGCCGTACCCGGCGTCGTCGATGACCGTGCGCGCCGCCGCGTCCACCGACTCGGCGCTGGCCCCACGCCGAGCGGCCTTGTACCCGGCCTCCTGCGCGCGCCGCACGACGTCGTGGACCCGCCCGGGCTCGGCCTCGATGACGCCGCCGACGTGCACCGTCCGGGTGATGTCCGAGCGATACCCCTCGCGTCCGCCGCCGAAGTCGAGGACCACCGTGTCGCCGCGTTCGATGCGCCGCTCGCCCGTCTCGTGGTGCGGCGATGCGCCGTTCGGCCCGGACGCGACGATCGTGAACCCGATCTCGTCGTGTCCCTCCTCGCGCAGGAACGTCCCCAGGTCCGCGCCGACCTCGCGCTCGGTGCGGCCCGCGAAGGGCCGCTGGAGGATGCGCGCGTACGTGCGATCGGCGGCCTCGGACGCGGCACGCAGCGCCTCGCGCTCGTGCGCGTCTTTGCGCTCCCGCAGCGGCCGCATGACAGCGGACGCGGGGGAGAAGGCGCGTCCGGCGAGCGCCGTCTGGAGCTTCAGGACGAACGCCGCCCACATCTGGTCCGCGACCGCGATGTCGCCGTCCGAGCGGACGAGCGACGCGGCGATCGCGTGCGGCTCGTCGGTCTCGCGCCAGGTCACGCGGCCAAGGTCGGGCGCGGCGGCGGACGCGCGTGCCGCCTCGAGCTCGGGACAGACGAGGGTCGCGCCACCGTCGCGATCGAGCACGAGGCAGGTGAGCCGTTCGCTCGTGAAGACCCGATACCCCGTGAGGTACGCGAGGTCCGCACCGGGGGACACGAGAAGGGCCGCGAGCCCGCGCTCCGCGAGGGCTGCGGCGGCGCGGCCGCGGCGCTCCGCGTAGCTCGGTCTCTCGGTCGGCATCCGGTCTGCACGCGAGGATAGCCAGATGCTCCGTCGACCTCTCGCCGCGCTCGGCGCGTGCGTGTTCGTCATCGGCGCGGCGCTCGTCACGTGCACGGGCGGCTCGCGCGACGGCGCCCCGGCATCCGTGTTCGCGACCGCGCCGAGCGCCAGCCCGATCGCCGCCAGCGCCACGCCGGCCAGCGGCTCGATCCCCGACGGCTACCGCATCCAGATCCCGCGGCTCGCGATCGACCTGCCGATCGCGGAAGGCGACGTTCAGCGCGACACGGTCGACCAGCAGACGCCCGAGAACTTCGCCTTCCACCTTCCCGGCACGGGGATCCCCGGGAAGGGGAGCAACTCCTATATCTACTCGCACGCGCGCCGGGGGATGTTCCTGTCGCTCTGGAACGCAGTGGAGGGCGACGACGTCTGGATCAGCACGCCCGATCGCAGCGCCCTGCATTACGTCGTGAGCGAGGTCCATCCCCGCGTGCCGCCGGCCGACGTGGTTTGGGTGCAGCCAACGCCGGCCGAGCGGCTCACGCTGCAGACGTCGACCGGGCCGAATCGCGAAGATCCGCGCTTCGTGGTGATAGCGCTGCCGCGTTGAGCGCGGTGTTACCCCGCCGATGACGCCGCGTAACGCCTTCGTCATGCGAGAAACATTCGCGAGCAAGCAAGCGCTCGTCCTGCGTGGCCTGTCAGCGACGGCGCTTCGTGTCGTCATGCGCGACAGCGGTTGGAACCACGGTTGCTCGACGGTCGTGCGTGGTCCGGGGAGCGCTCGCGCACGCGGGCGTGCTCGTCTTTGGCGTGGCGCTGATCGTACCGAGCATCGCGTGGAGCCATGCCCCGAGCACAACTGACGTGGTCGTCGCGGCGGCGTTCGCGCGCCTCACCGCGAACGACGTTCTCGTCGCGCCGCAGCTGAACCCGCTCGCCGAGGATGCGCCGTTGCAACCGAAAGCGGTCGCGGTGGCGGCTCACGCGGTGATGGGTCAGGAGGCCGCGCCGTTGGCGCCGGCGCAGGCGGCGGCTCGTCCGGCGCCGCCCCCGCCGCTCGATCCGCCGGCGACGTCTGGGGTCGTCCTAGCCTCCTGGTACGGACCGGGGTTCTACGGGAACCGCACCGCCTGCGGGCTGACGTACACGCCCGAGATACTCGGCGTCGCGCACCGCACGCTGCCCTGTGGCACGCTCGTCACCCTCGCGTTCCGTGGGAAGATCGTCACGGTGCCCGTGATCGACCGCGGCCCCTACATCGCGGGCCGATCGCTCGACCTCTCGAACGCGACACGGCTCGTCCTCGCGTGCACGGACCTCTGCACGCTTTCAATGCGTCTCGGGCCGTGATCGTGCGCCGACCGTCCGCCTGGACGGTCGGGCGTAGAGCGGCCTGCCGAGCATGGCACCGAACTTGCAGCCACCACTCGATACCTAGCCCGGGAGGCGCTCTGCCGTCGGGTGGATGCGAAAAGGAGTGGCCGCATGTCGCGCAACAAAGGTGCGATGACCGTCGCCGAAGCCGGACGCCGCGGTGGCGCCACCACAGCTCAGCGTCATGGTCCTGAGTTCTATGAGCAGATCGGGAAGAAGGGCGGACGTACGACCGCGCAGCGCCACGGCTCGGATTTCTACGAGCAGATCGGCAAGCAGGGCGGCCAGAAGGTCAAGGAGCTCTATGGTCCGCGTTTCTACGGACGCATCGGCAAGATCGGCGGCGACACCGTCTCCGAGAAGTACGGGCACGAGCACTTCGAAGAGATCGGCAAGAAGGGCGGACAGAAGGTCGCGGAGCTCATCGCTCGCGGCCGGCAGGCGACATAACTAGCTTCATCGACTGCACGGAGGACGGACGGGCAAGCGACGTCCGTACGGTATCGACAGCGAATGAGCCGATATCGATCGCTGTGCATCCCCGTTTCCCATTGACACGACAATCGCGACTCGTATCGTCGCTCGCTGTACGGAGTCGTTCCGCTCCGAAAACTCGCTGTACCGACAAGCGAACGACCGGAGCGGGCGTGAAGGGAAAAGGGTTGGACGGGATCGGGGCGAGCCTCGTCGCTGTCGAGTGGGAGGACATCACCGCGTATTCGCGTACGGCGCTCCCCGACGACTTCGAGCCGTACCGGCTTCGCAAGCTCACGTGCGGTCTCCTCTGGAAGGAGACGCCGGAGTACATCGTGGTCGTCGGCGACTACGACATCACGAACGAGGGCCGCGACTACCGCCACAACGACTTCCACATCATCCCCCGCGGGGTGATCCGCCAGCTCACCTACCTGCAGGGCTCAGGTTCCCTGGTCGCCCTCAAGGGTGAGGCCGCCCTCAAGGGCGAGGCCGCGTTGAAGGCCGAGGCCAGCTAGGAGCGCGTCCACCCGCCCAGGCGTTCCGTATCTAAGGGAAGGAAACCTAACGGCCCTTTCGACGGTATGGAACAAAGAATCGACCCGTCCGTTCTTGTGGGTGGAGGAATTCGCGGTTATGGCCCTTCGCGCTGAGCTCTACTGCTACTTCTGCGGCCACGGCCTCGGTGAGGTCGTGATCCCGACGGCCGCTCGGCGTCCGACGGTCGAGCAGCTTCGGGTCGCCTACGGGGCCGTCCGAGGCGGTGAGGCCCCGGTCTGGTCGGAGGGCGACCAGCCGCTCTGCCCTCGCTGCGGCGGACAGCTCTTCCTGGAGCGCTTCGAGCACGAGATCGTGCGTGCGCACGAGCGCCGCACGCTCAAGCGCGCTAGCTAAGGCGTAACCGCAAGCCGCGGCCGTTCACGAAAGCGTGGACGGCCGCGCTGCGCTCGCCTTCGCTGTCGGCGCTCTCCTCGGTTTCGGGCTGTCGCGCCGAATCCTCGTGCGCCGCCCCGGGCCGCACGACGTGCTCTCCGGTCGCCAGCTCGAGATCCTGCGCGCGGTCGCCGCCGGCAAGACGACGAAAGTGATCGCCGCCGAGGCCGGCATCTCGGAGACATCCGTGAACACGCACATCCGCCGGGCGCGTCGCGTCCTCGGAGTACCGACGCGCGCGGCCGCCGCCGCCGCCGTAACGGGTCAGACCGTCGCGACCCCGGCGAGCCCGAGGCGGTCTGCGACACGATCGAGCGCGCGCACGACCTCGCCGACGAGCTCGTCGAACGGGATGTCCATGTCCTGGGCACCCCTCAGCATCATCTCGCGGCTCACCGCGCGCGCGAACGCCTTGTCCTTCATCTTCTTGCGGACCGAGGGCGCGTCCACGTCACGAACGGCCCTCGACGGCTTTACGAGGGCGACCGCCGTCACGAACCCGCAGAGCTCGTCGACGGCGTAGAGCGTCTTCTCGAGCGGCGTCACCCTGGGGACGCCGGTGTGGTCGCCATGCGATTGGATCGCGTGGACGATCTCGCCGGGGACCCCGGCCTGCTCGAGGATGGGCTTCCCGTTCTGCGGGTGCCCGTCGGGGTCGCGCTCGTAGTCGAAGTCGTGAAGCAGGCCGGTGACGGCCCAGATCTCCTCGTCGCCTTCGAACCGCGCGGCGAAGTACCGCATCGCGGCCTCGACCGCGAGCCCGTGCTTGCGCAGGCTCTCGCTCTTCGTGTACTCGCAGAGGATCTCCCAGGCCTCATCGCGCGTCATGCGGCGCACCTCCCCCGAACGAATCGTACCCATCGGTGCAGACTTCGGCGTCGTGACCGGCTGCGGCTGCCTGGCGCTCGTCGCGGTGCTCGTCGCGCTACTCGTGATCTTCATCCGCGGCTCGTTCGACTCCGGCGAGCCCCTCGAGCAGGCGGCAGCGCTCGCCGGCGCCGCGCTCCTTCTATACGGGTGGCGGCGGGAAACCGCCGCGCGCGAGCTCGTAGGCGCGCCCCGCACGTAGGACGCCCGCCTCGTCCCAGAGGCGACCCGCGAGCTGCAACCCGATCGGCAGGCCCGCCGAGTCGAGCCCGCAGGGGACCGAGATCGCCGGCTGGCCGGTCACGTCGAAGATCCGCGTGATGCGCGTCCACGCGGCCGTCGGGCTCTCCTTCGCCTCCACGATGGTCCATGTCCGCTCCGGCACCGTCGGCATCGCAAGGACGTCGACGCCGTCGAGGTCGGCATCGGCGAGGCCGGACCGCGCGTCGACGAGCAGCTTCATCGCGTCGGCGTAGCTCGCCGCGTCGACGGGCCGCGCCGCGGCGATGCGGCTGCGCACCGGCTCGCCGTACTCGCTCGCCCGCGAGGGGAAGGTGGGCGCGTGAACCGCGAGGATCTCGGCGTTGAGGATCACGCGGCCGGCCTCCGCGTACGCGGCCGCGCGCGGCCACGCGATCTCACGCACCTCCGCGCCCGCGCCCGCGAGCCGATCGATCGCGGCGCGCACGGCGCTCCCGATCTCAGGAGCGACCTGCTCCCACACGTGGTCGCGCGGCACGCCGACCCGCAGTCCCTTCGCGCCGCGCTCGACCTCAGCGAGGTACGCCGGCACCGGGCGATCGGCGGAGGCCGGATCCCGTGGGTCGTGACCGCTCGTCGCTCCGAGCGCGATCGCGACGTCGCGGACCGTCCGCGCCAGCGGCCCCGGATGGTCGAGCGACCAGGCGAGCGGGACGACGCCGTGAAGGCTCGAGCGGCCGTACGTCGGCTTGATCCCGACGCAGCCGCAGAGGGCCGCCGGGATGCGGATGCTGCCGCCGGTGTCGCTGCCCATCGCGGCGAACGCCATCCCGGTGACCACGGCGACCGCGGACCCGCCGGACGAGCCGCCCGGGATGCGCGTCTCGTCGTAGGGATTGCGCACGTCGCCGTAGTGCGGGTTCACGGAGCTGATCCCGTAGGCGAACTCGTGCATGTTCAGCTTGCCGACGAGGACCGCGCCTGCGTCGCGCAGCTGTCGCACGACGGTCGCATCCGCCTCCGGGATCCAGTCGCGGAGGATCCGCGAGCCCGCGGTCGTGCGTATCCCCGCGGTGGCAAAGAGGTCCTTCACCGCGACCGGGATGCCGTGGAGCGGGCCGCGGTAGCGCCCGGCGGCGATCTCGCGCTCGGCCTCGCGCGCCTGCTCGAGCGCGAGCTCGGCCGTGACCGTGATGAACGCGTTCAGCCGCGCGAGCGAGGCGATGCGCGCGAGGGCCGCCTCCGTGACCTCGACCGGTGAGAGCCGACGTTCCCGCAGCAGACCCGCCGCGTCCTCGATCGCGAGCCGCGCGACCTCCGCGCTCACCACCGGCTAGGGCGTGACCGCTTCCACGGTGAGCGTGCCGCTGCCGACGGTGACCGACGTGACGCGTGCGTTCGCGGGGATCGCGCCGGCAAGCGCCTGCGTGAAGGTGTCGGCGATGTCGGCCTTCGCCGAGTCCGGTAGCGCGATGCCCGCGAGGGTCGCCGAGTCGACGCGCGCGATCACGCGACCGCCGCTGAGCACGGGCGCGGCCACGACGACGATCGGGCCGCTTACGAAGAACGCGCGGCCGGTCGCGGTGAGCGTGAAGCGGCCCGGCGTGAGCCGCACGACCGGATCCGAGACGGTGATCCCCGAGACGGTCATCGGCATATAGCTCGCCGCCGCCTTCGTGAGCTCGTCCTCCGTGAAGGTGAGCGTGACCGGCGCGCTGCCCGTCGGGCGGGGGGTGGGCGTGACCACGCGTGAGGCCGCGGGCACATCGCTGCGCGAAGGCTCGGCGGGCGGCGCGGGACGCCACAGGGCATAAAAGGCGAGCACGCCGAGAGCGAGCAGCGCGACGAGCGCGCCGACGGAGCGGACCACGCTGAGATTGTCGCGGAGCCCGCTAGTGGCTCAGCGGGTCGATCACCATGCGGTCCTTGGTCACTTCCCAGTGGACGTGCGGGCCCGTCGTGAGGCCGGTCATGCCGATCGTGGCGATCGGCTGGCCGCGCGCGACACGGTCGCCGACGTGCACGAGGTGCACCGACGTGTGGTAGTAGCAGCTCTCGATCGCGCTGCCGTGGTCCACGCAGACCGCGCGGCCGCCCACCGGCGCCCAGCCCGCGAACGTGACCGTTCCGGCGTCCGCCGCGGTGATGAGCGAGCCGACCGGCGCCGCGATGTCGATGCCGGTGTGGGCCCCCTGGCGGAACTGCGAGATGAAGCCGGCGACGGGCCGCACGAAGCGGCGCGGGTCGGCGTCGATCCGCTGCTGCCGCACGCGCGCGACGGGATCGGCGCGGTCGCTCGCCGCCTGCGCGCGCGTTCCGCAGCGGTAGACCTCGAGCTGGTTGCCGTAGAGGCTGGTGCGCGCGACGCCGGCAAACCAGCGGCCGTCGCCGCTGAACGTGCGCGAGCCGAGGAGGTTCGGCAGCGAGGCGATCCCGCGCATACCGCCGAAGTCCCAGGCCTCGAACCGATCGAACGCGGTGCCACCCGGGACCGTGGGCGTCACGTTCCCCATGAGGAGCGCCTTCCCGTCGGGCGTCCAGCCATGGACCGGACCGGGGAAGTCCGTCACCGACGCCGACGCGAACGCGCCGTCCGGCCCGCGGAGCTCGAGGCGCTCGTTCGAGCGCACGAGGAGCGTCTCGCCGGCCGGTGCCCACTCGGTGTACGTGGCCCCCGGCGAGTCGAGCGGCGCGAGCTGCCCGCTGCCGGTCTCGCCGACGTAGCGTTCGGCGCTTCCATCCGGGTGGTAGCGCGTGAGCGTGAACGCGGCGCCGTCGGCGCTGAAGTACGCGTCGTCGCTCGGGTAGCGTGGGAGGTAGTCGTCGTCGACGATCGAGAGGACGCGACCGCCCGTCGGCGCCCAGGTCCGGATGCGCGCGTCGTCCCAGTACAGGAGCTCGTCGCCGAGCCAGCGGACCTCGGGCAGCGACGGCTCGAGGACCGCGACGTCGATACCAGCGCGCGTGACGTGGAGCTTCCCCGCTCGCAGGTAGGAGAGGTACTTGCCGGTACCCGACCACTCGGGCCGTCCGCCTACACCAAGCTCGCGCGTCGTGCCGCCGTAGACGTCGAGCACGCCGAGATGGACCTCTTCGTCGTATCCGGTGATCGTCGTCGCGGACGGGACCGTGAGGATGCGGCCGAAGGCGAGCCGCGTCCCGTCGGGCGACCATTTCGCGACCGTGACGTGCTCGATCGCGGGGATCGCCGCGCGCTCGGTGCAGCGGAGTGGATCTCCTGAGGGCGCGTGATCGTGGAGCTCGTCGAGGGCGGGAAGATCGCGCCCGGCTGGCGTAGGCCCGCTCGCTCGGGGCGCGAGGGCACATGCGGAAAGCAGCAACGCGACGAGAACGAGACGGAGGCGCCCCACCTGCACCTCGCGTCGTAGCGGATGCGTAGCCCGAGCGGAACCCCTCTGGCGCCGATCGACAGCCAGATGATCCAAGTGCAGTCCGTGCGTCGAGCGATCGAGCGTGCGATGCGCGGTGGTCGCGGCTCAGCGCTCCAGCGGATCCACGACGCGGCCGAGGAACTTCACTTCCCAGTGCACGTGCGGTCCGGTCGTGATGCCGGTGAGCCCCACGCCCGCGATCGGCTGGCCGCGGACGACGCGCTGGCCGGTCGAGACGAGCGGGTACGACAGGTGATAGAAGCAGCTCTCGAGCCCGCGCAGGTGCTGCACGCAGACGCGCTCCCCTCCCGCGGGGTGCCAGCCGATCAGCGTGACGACGCCGTCGTCGTCGGCCGTGACGAGCGTGCCCTGCGGCGCGGCGACGTCGATGCCCGTGTGGCTCCCCTGCACGAGGTCCGAGATGAAACCTGCGACCGGGCGCACGAAGCGCCGGGGATCGGCGGCCACGCGGTCGTTCCACTCCTTCGCGGCGGCGTCGTCCGGACGCGCGCCCGAGCTCCCGGTCGCGTCGAGCGTCCCCTGCGTGCACCGGAAGATCTCGAGCTCCATGCCGTACAGGCCGGTGCGCGCGGTCCCCGCGAAGTAGCGGCCGTCCGGGCTGAACGCGCGCGAGCCGAAGAGGTTCGGCAGCGTCGCCGCGCCGCTCGCGGTCTCGCCGTCCCAGCCGACGAATCGGTCGATCACCGTTCCGCCGGGAGCGATCGGCGAGACCGGGCCGACGAGAAGCCGCTTCCCGTCGGGCGTCCAGCCGTGCATGCGTCCGGCGAACGCGCGCAACGGCGACGCCTTGAGCGTTCCGGCGTCATCGCGGAGCGCGATCCGGTCGGCGTATCGGACGAGCAGCGTCTTTCCCACCGGCGACCACTCCGTGTAGAGGATGTCGCCCTGGGCCCCGTCGTCGAGCGGCTCGATGCGGCCCGTCGCGGTCGTCCCGACCCAGTGGCTGATGTCCCCCGCGAGGTCGTACCGCGTGAGCGTGAAGCGCTCGCCGTCCGCGCTCCAGGCGACGTCGTCCTTGGGGTACTTCGGCACGAAGTCGGAATCGATCTTCGTGATGACGTTGTCGCCCCTGTACGACCAGAGGCGGATCTCGTCCTTGCTGATGTAGATCACCTGGTCGCCGATCCAGCGGACCTCGGGGATCGTCGGGTCGATGACGCCCATGAGCCGCGCGTCGGACAGGCGCTCGATGAGGAAGAGGCCGCGGTACCAGAACGAGAGGTAGGTCCCCGGAGGAGACCAGTCGGGACGCTGCCCGCTCTCCCACTCGCGGATCGCGCCGGAGGGCACGTCCATGACGTCGACGACGAGCCGCTCGTCCCACCCCGTGATGTTCGTCGGGTCCGGAACGGTCGTGATGCGCGTGGCCGCGAGGCGCGTTCCGTCCGGCGACCACTTCGCGACCGTCACGTGCTCGATCCTGGGGAGGTCGGCGCGCTCCTCGCAGCGCACGACGTCCGGGTCGGCCGCGTAGGCGCGCGCGCCCGGGAGCGCGGAGGACGCGGACCCGAGGACGACGGCCAGCGCCGCCGCGAGCGCGCGCATCAGGCCCGGCGGAGCGCGAGGAAGAAGATCACGGCGAGCACCACGTGAATGATCTCGCCGCCGGCGGCCTGCGAGGGCAGCGCCCCGGTGGCGAGCTCGTATCCGTTCACGAGGAACTCGAGGACCTGGATGACGAGATTGCCGATGAGGATCCCGCGGAGCGCGGCGCCGGTCGCGTCCCGCGCGAGCCAGTTGATCACACCGACGCCGACGAGCGTGACGCCGACGTCGCGCGAGACGACGAGCGCCTCGTTCGGGGTGGACAGGCCGAAGCCGGCGAGCATCTGCGCGGGAAGGAGCGCGAGTCCGAGCCCGAAGACGATCGCCAGGACGGCGCCGATCTGCAGGGCGAGCTTCGGGCCTCACGCGCTCAAGGATATCGACGGCGTCGTGCGGTCCCGACCGGATTCGAACCGGCGATCTCGTCCTTGACAGGGACGTATGCTAGGCCGCTGCACCACGGGACCATCGCGAAAGTCGCGCGTTTTTCGCGCTCCCCTCGCACCGTCCATTCTGCCAGAGAGCGCGCCCGCGTAGGAAAAAAGAGGCGGCGAGTGCGCTTCCTTTCACTCGCCGCCCCGCCGGTGTGGCCAACGTCAGCTAGCTCGCCGCGACGAGCTCTCCCAGCGGCCGTTGCCGCATCTCGCGCATCACCTCGGTCACGATGCGGCTCGTTCGCGCGAGTCCGACGAGCGTGAGATCCAGTCCCGCCTCGCGGAGCTCCTGGTAGCCGAGGCCGCGGTACAGCCGGTTCGAGGCCACGTAGCACATCTCGTCGTACAGATAGGGCCATTCCCGTGCGCGCCGCGAGAAGCAGAACGAAATGAAGTCGATCGCCACCGGGGCGACCCGATCCTCGGACACCCTTTCTGCCCCTCCCCTCCGTTGGACCGGCGAATCATCGGCAGGTGAGTGCCAGCGGGCAAGACGTTTTGTCCACGTTCTCATCAACAGAGTTCTCCACAGTCCCGACGCGCGCCGTCCACAGGCTCTCCACATCAACGGGGTCGCGTCCAGCCGAAACGTCGTCGGTCTCGCACCTCGCGCGCGCTCGCGCGATCGAGCGCTTCGTCGCCGAAGCGCTCGCGCACCGCATCGAGCGCCGCGTTGAGACGGTTCTGGCGCGCGCTGTCGAAGAGCCCGAGCTGCTCGCCCGCGACCAGACCCGACACCGACACACCGACCAGGCGCACCGGGCTCGTACGCCCCTGCGCACGGTCCTCGGCGAGCGCGTCGCGGAGCAACGTGCGTGCGACGCGGAAGATCGTCGCGTCGTCGTTCGTCGCTTCGCCGAGCGTGCGCTGGCGCGAGCGCGTCTCGAAGGGCGCGACGCGAAGGGCGAGCGTGATCGTCCGGCCGCGCAGCGTCTGTTCGCGCAGGCGGCGGCCGACGCCTTCGGAGAGCCGCAAGAGCATGCCCTCGATGCGTCCCGGATCCAGCGTGTTCGTGTCGAACGTATGCATGTGACCGACGGACTTGGGGGCCATCTCCGGGACGACCGGCGAGTCGTCGACGCCGTGCGAGCGCTCGTGGATCGCGGTCCCGTGCTCGCCGAGCCGTGCGTCGAGCGTGGACCGATCGAACGCCGCGAGGTCGCCGATCGTCCGGAGGCCCCAGCCCTCGAGCAGCGCGCGCGTCTTCGGCCCGACGCCCCAGAGGCGCTCGAGGGGCAGCGGCGCGAGGAACGTGCGTTCCTCGCCCGCGGGGACGACGACGAGGCCGTCGGGCTTACGCAGGTCGGAAGCGACCTTCGCGCAGAGCTTGTTCGTGGCAACGCCCACCGAGAGCACGAGCCCGCAGCGCTCGCGGACCGCCCGCTTGAGCTCGTTGGCGATCGCGAGCGCGTTGCCCCAGAGGTGCTCGGTGGCCGTGACGTCGAGGAAGGCCTCGTCGAGCGAGATCGGCTCGACGAGCGGCGTCCTCTCGGCGAAGAGCGCCATGACCTGGTCGGACGCCTCGCCGTAGCGCTCGTGGTCACCGGGCACGAAGATGCCGTCGGGGCAGAGCCGCCCGGCGGTGCGCAGCGGCATCGCCGAACGGATGCCGAACCGGCGCGCCTCGTATGACGCCGCGCTCACGACGCCGCGGTCGTTCGGCCCGCCGCCCACGATCACGGGCCTCCCGCGGTACTCAGGGTGCTCGCGCTGCTCGACCGAGGCGTAGAACGCGTCGAGGTCGCAGTGGAGGATCGCGCGACGCTCGCTCATCCGACACGGACCCCGTGCGCACGCGCGTCGGGCGCGAGGAAACGCGCGAGCTGCTCGCCCTCGTCGAGCGCCGCGCGGCGGTCCGGCGGGGCGAGCTTTTTGAACGGACGGATCCGCAGGAGCGCCTGCTCTCGGGAAGCAGCGAGGTCCCAGGTCCCCGTGACGAAGCCGTCGACCAGGAGCGTCGCTTCGATGATCCCGTTCTTCGCGTAGATCGCCGGCCGGTGGCGTGGCGCGATCACGCGATCGCGGTGCTGATACGCGATGAGCACCTCGTCGTATCGCGGCAGGAAGCGCACCGGCGCGGGCACCTCGGCCTTCGGGCGCGGCGCCCGGGGGAGATCGAACAGCGTGCGGCCCTGCTCGTCTGCGAAACGCCGCAGATCCGGGACGAGTCGGTCCAGGACCGGTCGGAT
>VBDU01000101.1 GCA_005883625.1 Chloroflexota bacterium
TGCTTTCAGCGCGGTGACGAGTGCGGTCACGTCGGTGTTGGGGCCCCAGGTCGAGTTCTGCCAATGCCCTGTCGCATCCATACCAACGCTCGCGAGGTACATCGCGCCCTCGTCCTGCGGATCGGCATAGATCTGCACGTTCGCACCCACGGCGCCGGTGCCCTGGACCAGGAGCCCGCCGTTCGGGAAGGTCACTGCGGTCACGGCGGGCGCCGCGATGCCGTCATTCGCACCGGTGCTGAGGTCGATACCCTTCCCGACGTTGTTCGTGATCGAGCCCGCGCTCACGAGGTTACGGTCGATCGTTTCGTTGGTCTGGCCGCCCCGCAGGAAGATCCCCGCGCCGCCGTTGTTGCGAATCGCGTTCCCGGTGAAGCTGTTGCTCACGTTCGTGCTATCCGGGAAGCCTATAAAGACGCCATCGATCTGGTTGGCGTCGATGATGTTGTCCTGGAATGTGCCGTTGTTTCCAGAGCCGAACAGCCCCCAGCGATTGCCGCTGAGGACGTTGCTCTTCACCGTGAGGTTGTTGGCGCTGAAGCCGATCCCGCCCAGCACGTTGTAGCGCGAGGTGTTCGACCGCACGGATGTGCCGTCGCCCGAAACGAATATCCCGTGGCCGCCATTGGCAATGCTCGCCTTACCAGCGAGATCGGTGCCCACGAGGTTTTCTGCGATCGACACGCCTGGGGTGCTCGGCCTGATCCAGATGCCGTCATTACTGTTGCCCGAGACGAGGTTTCCGCCGACGTCAAGGACACCAATCGCGTTCGCGCTCCCGCCGGTCACGACGACTCCGTAGTTGTTGGCCAGCGCGGCGGTGCCGGCCGCGTTCGTCCCGACCTTGTTGTTGTAGACGGAGTTGTTCGACCCACCGAAGATCTCGATGCCGAAGGCCTGGTTCGCGGAGACGACGTTGTCCTTGACGACGTTGTACGCGGATTCGAGAGCGATCCCGTCCTTGGCGTTCCCGTGCCCGGCGCCGCCCGAGTAGTCGAGCCCGACGTAGTTGTTCTGGATGAGCGTGCCGTCGGAGCTGCCCAGGACGTGGATGCCGAAGCCGGCGTTCGCCGAGATGAGGTTGCGATCGGCGAGCTGCGGTCCGCCGATCGTGTTCTTGGCCGAGTTGCTGAGCGCGATCCCGTCGCCGCCGTTCGGGCGCGAGATCTTGCCCGTGTAGTCGAGCCCGATGATGTTGCCGGCGACGAGGTTGCCGCCGCCGGTACCGAGCACGATCCCGTTGCCGCTGAAGTTCTGGATGACGAGGCCGCGGAAGGTGCTCCCGCTGGCCGCGAGCTGGACGAGGCCGTTCGCTCCCGCACCGGCCAGCGAGCCGTCGATGACGACCTGGCCCTGGCTCTGCGTCGTCCCGTCGATGACCACTCCATCCTGGATCGACGGGAGCTGCGATGCCGGCTGGATCACCGGTGGGGTGATCCCCCCGCCTGTGCCGATGCTGAAGGTGATCGTGTCGACCCCCGCGCTCAGACCGGCCTGGATGAGCGCGCCCCGCAGCGTGCAGGTGTTCCCGTCGCATTGCGTCGTGTCCGCGGTGCTGTTGACGACGTACGTCGCGGCGTATGCGACCCGTGGGGGAAGGAACGCGAACAACATCGCGGTCGTGACGACCGCGGTGATGAACATGCGTCCGCGATGCCCTCGTCCCACCCTGTCCCCGTCTCCTGTGTGCCTACCCGTCGTCCCGACCACCGACAGAACGCCGGGTGAACCGACTGGGACTATAGGGGTAGTACTTCGGTCCCACCAAGACCGCGCACGCGGTTTTCTCGCGAATTCGGGAACGGCGCTACCGCACTGATACGCCGCAGCCCGAGGCCGATACTGGGGCAGGATGCCTCCTCGCCCCAAGACCGCGTTCGTCTGCCAGCAATGCGGCTTCCAATCGCCCAAGTGGATCGGCCGCTGTCCCTCGTGCGACGGGTGGAACACGTTCGTCGAGGAGCGGCTCGTCGCGCCGCCGAAAGGGCGCGGCCTCGCCCGCGCGACGCGCGAGCCGATCGCGCTGGACGCGGTCCCGGCCGATGCCGAGCAGCGCCTCGCGACCGGCATCGGTGAGTTCGACCGCGTCCTGGGCGGCGGGATCGTGCGCGGCTCGCTCGTGCTCCTGGGCGGCGATCCCGGCATCGGGAAGAGCTCGCTCCTCATGCACGCGAGCGCCGCGCTCGCGACGCGGGGCACGGTCCTCTACGTGTCGGGTGAGGAGTCCGCCGCGCAGACGAAGATCCGCGCGCGGCGGTTCGGGATCTCGGGCGAGGGGATCATGCACCTCGCGGAGACCGACCTCGGCTCGGTCATCGAGGCGGTGCGGCGCGTCCGGCCGTCGTTCGTGGTCGTCGACTCGATCCAGACGATGAGCTCGGACGCGATCGCCTCAGCGGCCGGCGGCGTCTCGCAGCTCCGCGAGTGCACGGCGCGGCTGCTCGAGCTCGCGAAGGGCGAGGACGTCCCGATCTTCCTCGTCGGGCACGTGACGAAGGAAGGCGCCGTCGCCGGACCGCGGGTCCTCGAGCACATCGTCGACGCGGTCCTCTATCTCGAGGGTGAGCGGTTCCACGCCTTCCGGATCCTCCGCGCGACGAAGAACCGCTTCGGCTCGACCGACGAGGTCGGCGTGTTCGAGATGGGGGAGTCGGGGCTGCGCGAGGTCACCAATCCCTCCGAGGTCTTCCTCGAGGAGCGCAGCCGCGGCGTCGCGGGAAGCGTCGTGGTCCCGACCGTCGAAGGGACCCGCCCGCTCCTCGTCGAGGTGCAGGCGCTCGTGACGCCGACCGCGTTCGGCCTGCCGCGACGGACTGTGAACGGCGCGGACGCGCAGCGCGTGCTCCTGCTGCTTGCGGTCCTCGCGAAGCGCGCCGGCCTCTCGCTCGGCTCGCACGACGTGTACGTGAACCTCGTCGGCGGGCTGCGCATCCGCGAGCCCGCCGCCGACCTCGGCCTCGCGGTCGCCGTCGCCTCGGCGCTGCGGGATCGCGCGGCGGATCCCCGTACCGTCTTCATCGGCGAGCTCGGGCTCGGCGGCGAGCTGCGGCGCGTGCAGCGTGTCGTCGCGCGGCTCCGGGAGGCCGAGCGCCTCGGCTTCGCGCGCGCGGTCATCCCGGCGGCGAGCCTCGGCGACCTCGACGGGACGGCCCTCGAGGTCGTGGGTGCGTCCTCGCTCCGGGAGGCGCTCGAGCGCTCGGGGGTGATCGAGCGCTGAGACTTCGCGGGCCGGAGGGCAGACCCCCCGACTGTAGACTCGCGCACATGTTCTATCCATCCCGGTGCGGTCTTTTGGCCGGCGGCCACATCTTCATCGGCCGGGCCACGGGCGCGCCGCAACACATAAGAAAGGAGTGGCTCGAGTGGTCTTCATCAGGCTTTTCGCAGCACTCATCGGTTTCGTCTTCGGCGGCGTTCTCGGCGCCTCCCTGCTCGACGTCACGCAGGTCACGCCCTTCAGTAACCGCGTCCTCGTCGTCCTTCTTCTCGCGACCGCGTGCACGATCCTCGGCTGGCTCGGCGCGCCTTACGTCACCGTCAAGCCGACGGCGTTCGTGGCGTCGCGTATCCGCGCGGCGTCGGCCGGCGATCTCGTGGGCGGCGCGTTTGGTGGGGGCGTCGGTCTTGTCCTCGCGCTGTTCCTCGCGTTCCCGCTTTCGTTCCTTCCCGGCGATCTAGGCCGCTTCGCCCCGTTCGTGGGTGCGGCGACGCTCGGGCTCATCGGCGCGGCGGCGGGCGCGATCAAGCGCAACGAGCTCGAGACGCTCGTGCGCGAGGTGCGCGGTCCACGGCGTGACCGCGGCGCCGGGGACCAGCGCGTGCTCCTCGACACCTCGGTGATCATCGACGGTCGCATCGCCGACGTCGTGCGCAGCGGATTCGTGCGCGGCACGCTCATCGTCCCGCGCTTCGTCCTGGCGGAGCTGCAGTACTTCGCCGACTCCGGTGACGCGTCTCGCCGCGAGCGCGGCCGGCGTGGCCTGGAGATGCTCGCCCGCATGCAGAAGGAAGCGACCGTGAAGGTCGAGCTCTCGGAGGAAGATCCGCCCGGCGCGGGCGCGGACGGCAAGCTCGTGACGCTCGGGCGAACGCTCAGCGTGCCGATCATGACGAACGACTACGGGCTCAACCGCGTCGCCGAGCTGCAGGGCGTCACCGTCCTCAACATGAACGACCTCGCAAAGGCCGTCCGGCCGGTCGTGCTCCCGGGCGAGGAGATCACGGTGCGCGTGATCCAGGAGGGCAAGGAGCAGGCGCAGGGCGTCGGCTATCTCGAAGACGGCACGATGGTCGTCATCGAGAACGCGGCGCGCCACGTCGGCAGCGAGCTTGCCGTGACCGTCTTGCGCGTGCTCCAGACGGTCGGTGGGCGGATGATCTTCGCGCAGCCGCGCGGCGAGGCCGGCGAGACGCGGCGGCCGCGGGCGATCGATCGGTCCTAGCGCGGGTCCGGAATTGAGCGCGACGGCCACGCTCGCGATCCTCGCGGCCGGGAGCTCGAGCCGGGCCGGCTTCGACAAGGTCGGCGCGGACCTCGGCGGGCAGCCGGTGCTCGCGTGGTCGCTCGCCGCGGGGCTCGCCTCGAGAGCGTTCGACCGCATCGTCGTCGTCACGCGCGCGGACCGGATCGACGCGGTGCGGGCGATCGTCCGCCAGCGCGCCGCCGACACGGTCGTCGTCGCAGGAGGGGACACGCGCACGGCGTCGAGCTGGGCGGCGCTCGACGCCGCGACCGACGCGGAGGTGATCGCGATCCACGACTCGGCCCGGCCGTTCGCCCCGCCCTCGCTCTTCGCGCGGTGCGTGGACGTGGCGCGGCGCGAGGGGAGCGCCGTGGCCGGCCTGCCGCTCGCGGACACGGTGCGGCGCGCCGACGAGGCGGGGGCGGCGACCGAGGAGGTCGCCCGCGAGGGTCTCTGGTCCGCGCAGACGCCGCAGGTCTTCCGTCGCGAGGTGCTCGCCGCGGCCCGGGCGAGCGCGCGGGACCGCTCGTTCGGCGACGACGCCGCCGCGGTGCGCGCGGCCGGGCTGCCGGTGCGGATGGTCCTCGGCGAGCGCCGGAACCTCAAGATCACGACCGGCGAGGACCTCGCCTACGCGCGCGAGCTCGTCGAAAAGGGCCTGGTGGGGCTGGCGGCGCTGCAGGCGAGATGACCGCTCCCCGGGCCGGATTTGGGTACGATATCCATCGTCTCGCGGCGGGTCGCCGCCTCGTGCTGGGCGGCGTCGCGATCGAGCACCCGGCGGGGCTCGTGGGCCACTCCGACGGCGACGTCCTCCTCCATGCGGTCGCGGACGCGGTCCTCGGAGCGGCGGGCCTCGGCGATCTCGGATCGCACTTCCCGAGCGACGACCCGCGTTACGCGGGGGCCGACAGCCTCGACCTCCTGCGTTGGGTCGGGTCGAAGGTCCGCGAGGCGGGCTACGCGGTGGCGTCCCTGGACGCGACCGTCGTCGCCGAGGCACCCAGGCTCGCCGCACGCACCGGCGCGATGCGGGCGCACATCGCCGACGCGCTCGGCGTCGGCCCGGAGAGCGTCAGCGTCAAGGCGAAGACGAACGACGGCGTCGGTGCGATCGGCGCCGCTGAGGCCATCGCGGCCTTCGCGGTGGCCGTCGCGACCAAGTAGCGGCAAGGAGACCGACCATCCAGCGACCCGAGGCGGTGGCGACCCGTACGGAGATCCGCCTGTTCGACAGCGCCGCGCGCGCCGTGCGGCCGTTCGTCCCGGTCCATGCCGGCGAAGCGCGCATGTACAACTGCGGCCCGACCGTCTACGACCGGCAGCACATCGGGAACCTCTACGCCTACATCGTCGCGGATGTCGTGCGGCGGACGTTCGAGTACTTCGGCTACCGCGTGACGCAGGTGATGAACATCACCGACGTCGGACACATCGTCGACGACGCTGACGCCGGCGAGGACAAGATGGCGCTCGGCGCTCGCCGCACGGGCAAGGACCCGCTGCGAATCGCGACCGAGGTGACGCAGCAGTTCATGGCCGATCGCCACAAGCTGAACATCCTCGATCCGCACGTCATGCCGAAGGCGACGGAGCACGTGCCGCTGATGATCGAGCTCATCCAAAAGCTCATCGACAAGGGCCACGCGTACCTCGCGGCCGACGGCGTGTACTTCGACGTGACGACGTTCCCGGGCTACGGGACGCGCCTCAACGCCGAGCCGCCCGAGGAGCGCATGGCGGGCGCGCGCGTCGAGGTGAACGAGAACAAGCGGCACCCGAATGACTTCGCGCTCTGGCGCGCCGCGAAGCCGGGCGACCTCCAGCAATGGGATTCACCGTGGGGCAAGGGCAACCCCGGCTGGCACATCGAGTGCTCCGCGATGTCCATGAAGTACCTCGGCGATACCTTCGACATCCACTCGGGCGGCGAGGACCACCTTTTCCCGCACCACGAGTGCGAGATCGCGCAGTCCGAGGCGGCGACCGGCAAGCCGTTCGTGAACTACTGGCTG
Organism: Chloroflexota bacterium; assembly: GCA_005883625.1. Lineage (GTDB taxonomy): Bacteria > Chloroflexota > Limnocylindria > P2-11E > P2-11E > 3-1-20CM-2-70-9. The sequence goes on from VBDU01000101.1 coordinate 6,479, forward strand.
CACGTCCGCTTCCTGCGTGTCGACAACGAGAAGATGGCGAAGTCGAAAGGCGGCTTCTTCACGCTCGACGACATCAGCGAATGGGGCTACGACCCGCTCGCGTTCCGCCTCCTCGCGCTCGGAACGGGCTATCGCAAGAGCCTCGACTTCACGCGGGCCGCGATGGACCAGGCGCAGCGCCGCCTCGAGCGCTGGCGCCGCGTCGTCGCCGAGGCCTACGCGGCAACGGGCGGGCGCGTGACCGAGCCGGAGCCGGACTACGGCGTGCGCAAGGGCTTCAACGACGCGCTCGCGGACGACTTCAACACGCCCAAGGCGCTCGCCGCGGCGGAGATGGCGCTGAACCTCGCCGGTAGCGATGACGCCGCGATCCGCGAGCGGGCCCTCTGGCTCCTCTTCGACATGGATCGCGTTCTTGGGCTGTCGCTCCGCGACGCGGCGACGAAGGAAGACGTGTTGTCGTCCGAGGAGCGGCGTCTCTTCGACGAGCGCGAGAGGGCGCGGCGCGCCAAGGACTTCACGCGCAGCGACGAGCTCCGCGACGAGCTTCTCGAACGACACGGCATACGCGTGATGGATACGAAGGACGGCGCGCGCTGGGAGCGCGTCGCCAAGGGAGCATGAGCATGGAAGAGTCTGATCGAGTCGAGGGGGGCACGCCCCCCTCGGACCCCCTGAGCGAGAACGCGCAGCCGCAGCCGCCGCAGCAGCCCGCGGGTGGCGACGACAGCTTTCGCCGCAGGCGGCGCGGGCGGCGCGGTCGCGGCGGCGGGGGCGGTGGCTACGCCGGCCCGCGCCCGCCGTACCAGGGACCGGGCCGTCCGCCGTTCGCCGGTCAGGGCCGTCCGCCGTATCAGGGCGGCCAGCAGTTCCGCGGCCCGGCGCCCGCGCGCGAAGACAGCGAGCAGTCGCGCGAGCTCGCGGCGTACGAGCGGCGCACGCGCCGTCCGATCGGGGGACAGCCCTGGCGTCCCGGCGGCGGGGCCGGCCGGCCCGCCGGCGCCGGCTGGCGCGGACCGCGCGCCGGCCAGCAGCGCTACCAGGAGACGATCCGGCGCGTCACCGCGGGCCCGCGCACGACGGCGCCCTCGCACGAGGCCGGCGAGCCGATCGCCGGAACCCACGCGATCCTCGAAGCGATGCGCGCCGGTCGCGGCATCCGCCGGCTCTACGTGTCGCAGGATCGCTCGACGCGCACCGGTCCGGTGAACGAGCTCATCACCGAGGCTCAGACCCGCCGCATCTTCGTCCGCTACGTGGACAAGCTCGAGATCGCGCGGCTCTCGCCGATCGAGAACCACCAGGGCGTCGTCGCGATCGTCCAGGGCAAGACCGGCGTCGAGCTCGACGAGCTTTTGCTCCACCTCGACACGCTCTCGGATCCCGCGCTCGTCCTGGTCGTCGATTCGCTCCAGGACCCGCAGAACTTCGGCGTGCTGCTGCGCTCGGCCGAAGGCGCCGGCGTCGACGGCGTCGTCATCCCGCATCACCGCTCGGTCGGCCTCACGCCCGCCGTGGCGAAGACCAGCTCCGGCGCGAGCGAGCACCTCCTCATCGCGGACGTCGCGAATCTCCGCCAGGCGATCGACGCGCTCAAAGAGAAGGGCATCTGGGTCGTGGCGGCCGACGAGACCGGCGACCTGCTCTACGACGAGGTCGACTACCGCGGCCCCACCGCGCTCGTCATCGGCGGCGAGGGCGAGGGCATCCGGCGCCTCGTCCTCGAGGGCGCCGACCAGGTCGTGCGCCTGCCTATGGAGGGGCAGGTCGCCTCGCTCAACGCGTCGGCCGCCGGCACCGTCCTCCTGTATGAGGCGCTCCGCCAGCGCCGACGCGACGTGGCGCCCCCGGATACGCGCACACCGCGCCCGGCACCCCGCGCGGTCGATGGGGACGCCTCGCCGGACGAGAGCGCGGCCGGCGCCCCCGAAGCCGAGGCCGCCGAGCCTGAGGAGGCGAGCCCGCCCGACGATCTCGAGACGACCGCGAAACCGAAGACGACACGAAAGCGCTCGACGAAAAAGCCGAGCGAGTAGCTAGCATCGAGGGCACGCCGACCTAGCTCAATCGGTAGAGCAGCGGTTTTGTAACTTGTTCGTTCGATCCGGCGGGTCGTCGCGAGAAATCACGCGAAACGGCGAAGTGACGGGCGGCAGGCAACGAATCCGTCTCCTTGAACTTCCATGCGACCGGACGCGTAACCGGCCTTTCCCCCGCCAGAGTTTCTACACTTGATGGATGGGCAAACACGGCGCCCGATTCCACGCTCCAACACGAGTTGATTCCGGGCCCCGGCCCATGACCGCTGCGGAGCGGGCTCTTGTCGCTCGCCTCATCGAGGGTGCGACAAACGGTCGGCGAGAACTGCAGGAGCAACTCGTGAATGCGCGAGTGCTTCCGGGATGCGACTGCGGCTGCGGCAGCTTTCGGATTGTCACGGACGACTCGACCTCAGAACAGGGCGGTGTGGTGTCGGAAGGCTTCGTGGACCGCAAGGGGCGAACCCCAATTGGAGTGCTTCTGTCGACTGCCCGCGGACGCTTGTCCTACGTCGAGATCTACGACGTTGAAGGGCGCGACGGAGATCCAGCTCTCCAACTACCAGCTGCTGGGGACATTACTTTCTGATCCAGCCTGTGGTCGTGATTCGTTTTGCTCGTTAGAGCCTGATGCAATGCCGCGCCAACCCGGTGACGCGCTGAATGAACGCGAATGATTGGGAGCGGCGCGTCGACCGCGAGTTCAGCTACCTACGAACTGATTTCGCCTCCCAGATCGTCGATCGGTCGGACGAGAACTGGTGGGAAACGAGCGTGACTTATCAGAACACGA
>VBDU01000095.1 GCA_005883625.1 Chloroflexota bacterium
GACGAAGAACACGCCGAAGGCGAGCCCCGCGACGGCCCCAAGGACGAGCGACTGCCGGGTCACGTCGGCCGCCGTCGCGATGCGGCCCTCGCCCATTCGTCGGCTGACGTGCGCCATCGTCCCGATCGCGAGCGAACGCCAGACCGGGAAGAGCAGGAAGAGGAACTGCCAGGAGGCGCCGACCGCCGCGGTGGCCACGGCGCCGAGATGGCCCACGAACGCGAAGATCGCGGCCTGGCCGAGCGTGCTCGTGAGATTGCCGACGATGCCGGGCCAGGCGAGCTCGAGCATCGCTCGCTGCGGATCCATCCGCGCGAGCTCCGCGGCGCGCTGGCTCGGGGTCGGTGGTGCTTCGGCCTGCTCCTCCGCGAGCTCCGTCGCGGTGGTCACGGGACGACGGTCACACCGCTCCCGCCGACGACCTCACCGATCCTCGTCGCGGTCACTCCGTTCGCCGCGCGCGCTCGCTCCCATTCGTCCGCGTGCGCCGCCGGGACGGCGACGAGCAGCCCGCCCGAGGTCTGCGGATCGAGGGCCAGGGTCCGCGCCGCCTCGTCCACGCCGTCGAAGCCGACGCGTCGGCCGTCGGCGAAGTAGGCCTGATTGCGCTCGAGGCCGCCGAAGCTGATGCCGCGCTCCGCATGGGTGCGCGCGCCGGGGAGGAGCGGCACGGCGTTCGCGTGGATCCGCACGCCGACCGCCGAGCGCTCCGCCATCTCGTGGGCGTGACCGGCAAGTCCGAACCCCGTGATGTCGGTCGCCGCGTGCAGGCCTGCCGCGACCGCCGCGCGCGCGGCGCCGCGGTTGAGCTCGACCATGGACGCGATCACGGACGCGAGATCCTCCGGCGCGAGCGCGCCGTTCTTGTGCGCGGTCGTGAGCACGCCCGTGCCGATCGGCTTCGTGAGCCACAGCGCGTCGCCCGCGCGCAGCCGCGATTTCAGGAGGATCGCGTCCGGTCGCACGCGACCGGTCACGGCGACGCCGAACTTGGGCTCCCGATCGATCACCGTGTGGCCTCCCGCGATGACTCCTCCCGCTTCGGCGAACTTGTCGGTCGCACCCTGAAAGAGCCGCTGCAGCTGTTCGAGGGAGAGATCCTCCGGCCAGGCGGCGATGTTGAGCCCGAAGAGGACCTCGCCGCCCATCGCGTAGACGTCGCTCATCGCGTTGGCCGCGCCGATGGCGCCGGACGCGTACGCGTCGTCGACGATGGGCGGAAAGAAATCGAGGGTCTCGACGATCGCGACGTCCGGCGCGACGAGATAGACGGCCGCGTCGTCGCTCGTCTCGAGACCGACGAGCAGCTCCTTCGGTGCGCGCTGTTCGCTCATTGGACGCAAGACCTGCGCCAGCGGGCCGGGGCCCAGCTTGGCGCCTCAGCCGGCGCAGGTCGAGAGCGTCGTGAGCCTGATCTCGTCGCGGGTGAACATCGCGGCGATGGTACTCAGGGGATCGTCGGCGGAGTTCGGATCGACGTGTACCACACGCCGGCGGCGAGGACGATGAGCAGGATCGCGAGCGCGAGGTTCTGGACGAGCGGACCCCTGCGGATGATGACGAGCAAGAGCAGGAGCATCGCGCCGGCGACGAGCGCGAGGTCGAGGATGAGCAGGAAGAGGAGCGCGCTCATATGACGTTGTGCTCGCGCACGAGCTGACCGGTCCGGAAGCGCGACGCCGCGAGGGCGCCGATGTCGAGCGTCGTCTTCCCCTTCGTGATCAGCTCCGCGATGGCCTCGCCCGTGGCGGGTGCGTGCATGATCCCGTGGCCCGAGAAGCCGGCGGCGCACACGAAGCCGGGGAGCTCCTCAACTCGACCGAGGATCGGGTGCTTGTCGGGAGTGTCCTCGTAGAGGCCCGCCCAGCCGGTGCGCACCTTCGCGTGCTCGAGGATCGGGAAGCGCGACAGCGCGCGCTCGACCACCGCCGGAAGGAAGTCCCAGTTCACGCTCGTGTCGAAGCCCGGCGGCTGCGTCGGATCCCCCATGCCGAGGAGCACGCCGCCGGACTCGCGGTGGGCGTACAGCCCGGTCGCGAACTCGACGCTGAGCGGAAAGTCCGCATCGAGCCCGGGCACCGGGTCCGTCACGAAGATGTGCCGACGCAGCGGCGCTATCGGCAGCTCGACGTTCGCGAGCTTCGCGACCTGCGCGGCCCACGGGCCCGCGGCGTCGACCACGGTCGGGGCGCTGAGCTCCCCGCGGTTCGTGCGGACGCCGGCGACCTTCCCGTCCGCGCACGCAAAGGCGATGACCTCGGCGCCTTCGACGAACTCGGCGCCGCCGTCGCGGGCGCGCGCGACGTAGCCGTTGAGGAGGCTCGACGGGTCCGCGTAGCCATCCTTCGCGCAGAACGTGGCGAAGCGGACGTCGTCGGTACGCGCGACGGGACAGAGCGTCTTCGCCTCCGTCGGATCGACGCGGCGTGCCGGGACGCCGAGGCGCTTCCAGAGCTCGAGCGAGCGCTCGAACGCCGCGGCGTCGCCGTCCGTCGTGATGAGGAAGAGGTAGCCGACCTGATGGAAGTCCGGGTCGATGCCCATTTCCTCTTTGAAACGCTCGATGCGGGGAAGCGATCGTTGCGAGAGGCGGATGTTGATCTCGCTCGAGAACTGCAGCCGGATCCCGCCTGCGTTCTTCCCGGTCGAGCCGGCGCCGAGACGCTCACGCTCGAGCACGACGACGTCGCGCACGCCGGCACGCGTGAGGTGGTACGCGATGGACGCGCCGACGATCCCGCCGCCGATGATGACGACGTCGGCCGTGTTACGCACGATGGGCGATGGTAGGAAGTCAGATCCGATCTCGCTCGTTCGCTACAATGAGGATCTCGCGCGGGAGTGGCGGAACGGTAGACGCGTAAGCTTCAGGAGCTTATGTCCGCAAGGACGTGAGGGTTCAAATCCCTCCTTCCGCACAGCCGGTCCTGGCAGCGAAGTCCGACCAAATGCGCCATTTGCGTTCAAGTCGCGGCGCACCGGCATCGTGGTAGAGACGATTCAGCAGAAAGATCGACGCGTACTTCGCATACCGCAGCTTGTATTGATCGTGCCTACCCTCTTTTCGCCACATCTGGATCGAGCCTCTTACGCCGTAAGCGGCGAGAAGGCGCGACCTGAGCCACTCGATGTGAGACGAGCTCGCCGAGTTGAACGTTATCCCGAGCCGTTCATAGAGATAGTTCGGATACCGCCGACGCGTCGGAGCATGCGTGAAGACGCTGATCGTTCCGTCGCCATCGAGAAGACCTCGCACGAGAGACGCAAGGTGCGGGTCGGGGACATCGATCGCGCCAAGCACCAGGCTCTTTCGGGGTTGCAGACCCACCGAGAGTAGCCAGTCGAATAGCTCCACGTCGCTGAAGATCGCGTCGTAGACAGGCGCCTTGCCACGAAGGTCGGTCCGGTACCGTATCGGCCGGCCGAGCGTGGCGAGATAGGTCTCGACGAGCTGAAGGTCGCCACTTGTCAGAGTGATGTGCCGCATGTCTTTCGAAAGGCAACCATCGGTCGCGATAAGACCGACCACGTACGCCATCTCATCGGACCAGGTCGGTACGAGCCGCCGAAAACCGCCGACCCGATTGTCGTGGTCGATCGGCTTCCCACGTTTGTATCGACCAGGCCGGTTGACGATCCGTTGAGGCCCGCTGGCGTTCTGATCTGGCGCAGGACGTCCCTCTTCCACTCGAACATGAACTCATGAAACCGACCCCGCGCATAGTGCAGCGCTGTCGTCAAAAGTGACCAAATCTGTCGTCAAAAGTGACGACAGGAGTCGTCAGCGCTTCGGTTGCGTGCGCACGTACCAGTCTTCGACGTTCCAGAACCGCTCGCGGGGGTCGGTGAGCGGCGCGATGCGCAGCCCCTGCACCGCGCGGTCCTGCGCGTAGAGGTAGTCGCTGAAGTACAGGTACACGACCGGCACCTCTTCGGCGATCGTGCGGAAGATCGGTGCGTAGAGCTCGCGGCGCGCCCCCTCGTCGATGGTGCGCCGCGCCGCCTCCAGGTTGCGGTCGATCGGCAAGGTCGAGTACCCCGAGAAGTTGTGCCCGGGATCGCTGGCCTCGGTCGAATGGAAGAAGGAGTACGGATCGGGATCGCCGGACACCGAGATCCCGACGAGGAGCGCGTCGAACGTCCGCTGCCGGGCCGTCGCTTCCACGAGCTCGGCGAATGGCTGTGAGTGCACCTCCACCTTCATGCCGATCGCGTTGAGGTCGCTGGCGATCTGTCGTGCGGCCGCGACGCGCGACGGCTCGCCCGACGTGCTGATCCCGAAGGCGAGCTTCACGCCCCCCTTCTCGCGGATACCGTCGCCGTCGCGGTCCTTCCAGTCGGCGTCCTCCAGGAGCCTCTTGGCGTCCTCCACCGAGTACGTGTACTTCCGGACGTCCTTCACGTACGCCCACGAGGTCGGGGGCACGAACTCGTCGGCCACGGTCCCGCGTCCGTCGGTGGCGAGCTGGAGGATGCGGCCGCGGTCGATGGCGGTCACGATCGCCTGGCGGACAGCACGGTCGCGGAACACGGCGTGATCGGGGCGGACGTTGAGGAACAGCGCGACGAAGTCGTTCGTCGGCATGCTGTACAGGACGACGCTCTTCAGGGTGCGAGCGCGCTCGGCGTCGCCGGTGCTGAGACCGGCGACCCCGTCGATCTCACCCCGGGCCAGCGCCCGCAAGGCCTCGCTCGGATCCGGGTAGAACCGGAGGATCACGCGCTCGAGGTACGGCCGGGGACGCGCCGGTCTCGTGCGGTAGAAGTCCTCGTTGCGGCCGAGGACGATCTGCCGGAGGTCGACGTCCATGACCCGAAAGGGCCCCGTCCCGATCGGGTGGACGTTGAACTGCTGTCGCGCGAGCTCGCCGTACGGGACGCCGCCGAGGATGTGGGACGGAAGGATCGGCACGGTCGTGCTCGCCGCGAACGGGCCGTAGACGTCCGGCAGCGTGAACCGGACGGTCTTGGCGCCGACCCGCTCGACGGTCACGCCGCGGAAGGCGTCGGCGTATGGACCGACATACGCGCGGTCCTGGAGCAGCTTGACCGTGTAGACGACGTCGTCGGCGGTGACGTCCTGGCCGTCGTGCCACATCGCGTCCGGACGGATCTCGAACGTCCACACCTTGCCCTCCGTCTCCGTGCGGAACGTCGAGGCGAGGTCCGCGACGATCGCGCCGTCGCGATCGAACCGCGTGAGGCCGCTGAACACCAGGCGCGCGATGTCCTGGTCGACGTCGGTCGCGGCGATCACCGGATTGAGGTACTGCGGCACGCCGGTGACGCCTTCCACGTACGTGCCGCCATACGCGGGGACGACGCGCGCCTCGCGCGTGTCCATGGCGATCGTCACGACGCTGACGACGACCATCAACGTGAGGAGCGCGACGACGATGAACTTGTCGCGCGCGGTCATTTAGCCGACGTTGGTCTGGCGCGCGCCAATCAAGGAGATGATCACGAACACGGCGATGAGCACGATCGTGAGGCGGAACAGCGTGCGCTCGAGTCCGCGACGGCTCCGGTACGCGGTGGACTCACCACCGAAGGTCGACGACAGCCCCGTCCCGCGGGCTTGCAGGAGGATCGATGTCCCGACCGCGATGGCAATGACGACCTGCGCGACCTGAAGGAGATCCATCGGAGCGTCCAGTGTATGCCGGGATCACCGCGGGACGTACGTCCAGAGCGCTCCCTCGTGACGGTCGAGGCGATAGCCCTCGAGGACGGCGCGTACCAGCGGAGCGGCCCAACGCTGCCGCTCGTAGGCGGGCGCCGTGTCGATGCGCTCGAGGTCGGTCTCGCTCACGACGACCACGAACCGACGGTCGCGGGCCGCGCCGAGGACGCGCTCGGCCTCGAGGAAGAAGCCGCCGCGCTCCGCGAGCCGCGACCACAAGAAGAGGTCGTCGACCGCGGGCTCGCGTCCGGTCGCGATGAGCAGTCCCGAGTCCTCGACGAGAGCGAGCCCGCTCGGCAACGAGCGCACGAGCGCGACACGCCCGGGATCGCTCCATGCCCCCGTGCTCGCCGCCCGGCCGGGAACGACCCCGAACGGATCGAGGAGCACGACCGCCACGACGAGCTGTACCGCCGCGACGGCCGGAAAGATCGCGCTCGCGCGGAGGCGAGGCGCGATCGTCGCCAGCGCGCACGACGCGGCGGCCGCGAGGTCGAGCAGGTAGTTGATCGTCGCGCCCTCACGACCGCCGAGCACGACGATCGCCGCCGCTCCGGCGAGATACGCGAGGACCGGGCCCGGTCCCGCTCGCAGTACGAGAGCGAAGAGCACCGGGACGCCGATCGTCAGGATCGCCACGAGGACGAGGAGCACGGCCTGCTCGGGCGTCCACGCGAGCGCGTTCCAGTCGACGACGTGCAGGTACATGGCCTTGTCGGGAAGGCGCGTCGCGAAGCCGACCGCGAGTGCGGCGCCGACGCCGGCCGCTACGTAGCGCAGGAAGCCGAGCGGGTCGCCCCGCATGACGATCGCCACCGCGAGCGCGAGCGCGGGCAGTCCCGCGGTCGGCTTCGCGGTCACCGCGAGGCCGAGAAGCGCGCCGGCCACGAGCGGACCGTCGGCGAGGCGAGGTGCGCTGAGCGCGAGCACCGCGCCGACCGTAAGCGCGAGTGCGACGAGGTCGGGCTTCACCGCCGCGCCCCACACCGCGACCGGGAAGGACGCGAGCCACGCGGCGGCGAGCGCGCCGGCGACGAGCGCGCCGCCAGTGCGCGCGCGCCAGCCGATCGCGGCGGCCACCGCGACCGTCGCGACGATGCTGATCGCCCGGCCGACGAGGAACGGGTCGCCAAGCCCCGCGAGGTGGAAATACAGCGGCGGATAGTTCGCGGCGGTGAACAGAGGCGGGACGTCGCCGAAGCGCGCGCCGACCGTGTACTCGAGACGGTCGCGGGCGAGGATCGCCGCGTGTGCGACCGCCCCCTCGCCGTAGATCACCGGGCCATCGAGCGTCACCGCCCAAAGCCAGCGCGCGAGCGCGGCCAGCGCGATGATCCACGCGACCAGGGCGTATGCCGACCAGGCGACGAGCGCGCGTCGCGTGACGGACGCGGGCACGTACGCGCTCGAGGCGACGCTCACGCGCGCGGCTCGAGCAGCGTGTGCCCGGTCATGCGGGGCGGGACGGGCAGACCCAGCAGCGTGAGGAGCGTGGGCGCGATGTCCTTGAGTTCGCCGTCGTGCATCGCCCAGCGTTCGGCGTCCTTGGCCACGAAGATCGCGGGCACCGGGTTGGTGGTGTGTTGCGTGTTCGCGCCGCCGTCGGGGAACGCCATCTCCTCGGCGTTGCCGTGGTCCGCGGTCACGATGACGCAGCCGCCCGCCCCGAGGGTCACGTCGACGATCTCCCCGACCGCCGCGTCCGTCGTCTCCATCGCCTGGACCGTGGCCGCGAAGTCTCCGGTGTGGCCGACCATGTCGGGGTTCGCCAGGTTCACGATCGCGAAGTCGTATTTGCCGCTCCGCGCGGCGTTCACGAGCGCCGCCGCGACGCCGGCCGCGCTCATCTCCGGCCGCAGGTCGTAGGTCGCCACCTTCGGCGAGGGCACCAGCTCGCGGTCCTCGCCGGCGAAAGGCGCCTCGCGCCCGCCGTTGAAGAAGTACGTGACGTGCGCGTACTTCTCCGTCTCGGCGGTGTGGAACTGGGTGAGGCCGCCCTCCGCGAGGATCCCGGCCATCGGCACGACCTCCTGCGGCATGAACGCGACGAGGACATTCGGGAGGCCGACCTTGTACTCGGTGAAGCTCACGAAAGTGAGGTCGCGCGGCACGCGTGCGCGGACGAACCCGGTGAAGTCCGGCTGCATGAGCGCCCACGTCAGCTGACGCGCGCGGTCCGGACGGAAGTTGAAGAAGATCACGGCGTCGCGGTCCGCGATCGGCGCGCCCGCGCCGACGACGCGCGGCTCGAGTAGCTCGTCGCGACAGTCGGGACGCGCGTAGCAGGCGCGGACGGCGTCCTCCGCCGTCGCCACGCTCGGCGCGTCGGCGTCGACGATCGCGCGATACGAGCGCTCGATCCGCTCCCAGCGCTTGTCGCGGTCCATGGCGTAGTAGCGGCCGTGGATCGTGGCGATGCGCCCCTTCACCCTGGGGAGCAGCTCCAGCGCGCTCCGCGGCGGCATGTCGCGGCCGTCGAGGAACACGTGGATGGCGACCTTCGAGACGTCCTCGCGCCGCGCGAGCTCGACGAGCGCGTTCAGGTGCCTCAGGTCCGCGTGGACTCCACCGGTGGAGAGAAGGCCCATGAGATGGAGCGTCCCGTGAGCGCGAGCCGCGGCGCAGGCCGCGCGCAGCGCGCCGTTCGTGAAGAAGGAGCCGTCGTCGATCGCGTCGTTGATGCGCACGAGCTCCTGGTACTGGACGTACCCGGCGCCCATCGTGAGATGGCCGACCTCGCTGTTCCCCATGATCCCGTCCGGCAGTCCGACGGCCCGGCCGCTCGCCTCGAGCGTCGCGTGTGGGTAGCGCTCCCGCAGCGCGCGGAGCCGCGGCGTCTTCGCGCGCGTCACGGCATTCGCCGGTCCATCGGGGGCGATCCCCCATCCGTCCAAGACGCACAGCACGACCGGGCGATAGCGCGCGCCGCGCGTGCTCACGTGAACGCGCGGACGATCGCGCCGAACTCGTCTGGATCGAGCGACGCGCCTCCGACGAGGGCGCCGTCGATACCGTCGGCGCGCGCGAACTCGACCACGGACTTTGCGCTCACGCTTCCGCCGTAGAGCACCGGAACGGCGTCGGCGTCGACGTCCATCCCACGCAGCGCCGTGCGGATCGCGCGCGCCGCGGCGGTCGCATGCGCGCCTGTGGCGGGACGGCCCGTTCCGATCGCCCAGATCGGCTCGTACGCGACGACGAGCCGTCCGACGGAGCCGCGAACGAGGGCCGCGAGATCCGCCGAGATCTGGCGCGCGACGACGTTCGTGCTCTCGCCGGCGACGAACTCGGCCTCGCTCTCGCCGACGCAGAGGATCGGGCGCAAGCCGGCGGCGACCGCGCGCGCGAGCTTTCGGGCGACGCGGACGTCGTCGTCGCCCTGATCGCGGCGGACCTCGGAATGTCCGACGATCGCGCCCTCGGCGAGGCCGCGGACCATCGTCGCCGAGATCTGCCCCGTGAACGCGCCCTTCTCCTCCCAGTGCACGTCCTGGGCGAACACGGCGAGGTCGCGGCCGCGCACGGCGTCCGCGACCGCGGCGAGGGCGACCGCGGGCGGGGCGATCCCCAGCTTTGCCGAGGACCGCGGGAGGGCCGCGACGGCGCGCGCGAGCTCGACCGCGTCCTCGATCGTCGGCGGGTTCATCTTCCAGTTGCCGACGACGAGCCGCGCCCGCACTAGGTGGTCACTTCGGCCCGGTCGCGGTCGCGATGCTCGACCTCGATCTCGCCGGGCCAGAACTCCTTGACGGCGCGCGCGACCTCGTCGGCGATGACGACCGAACGATGCCGTCCACCGGTGCAGCCGAACGCGAGACCGAGGCGCGCCTTCTTCTCCTCTTCATATCTCGGCAGCGCGAAGCGCAGGAGCGGCACGACGTGGCCGAGGAAGGCGTTCGTCGCCGGGTGCCGCAACACGTACTCGCGCACCGGCGGATCGCTTCCGGTGAGCGGGCGCAGCTCGGGGATGTAGAACGGGTTGTCCATGAAGCGCACGTCGAAGACGAGGTCGGCCGCGGGCGGAAGGCCGTAGCGGTACCCGAAGCTCGTGACGTGCACGAGCATCCCGCTCGGACCGGCGCCGTAGAGCGAATGCAGCGTGTCGCGAAGGTCCTTCACCGTGAGGTACGTCGTGTCGATGACGCGATCGGCGCGCTCGCGGAGGTCCACGAGCACGCGGCGCTCCTCATCGATCGACGGCTGGACGCCGCCCGACTGCTCGAGTGGGTGCCGGTGGCGCGTCTCGCTGTAGCGGCGGAGCAGGACCTCGTCGGACGCGTCGAAGAAGAGCACGTGCGCCTTCGTCCCGTTGCGCGCGAGCGTGTCGAGCGCGGCGCTCGCTTCGGCGAAGAGCGCGCCGCTCCGCGCGTCGATCACGAAGGCCACGCGCTCGTGGCCGCCCTTCCGGCTGATGTCGAGCGCCTGCGGCATGAGTGCGGGCGGCAGGTTGTCGAGCGTGTAGTAGCCGAGGTCCTCGAACGCCTTCACCGCCTGCGACTTTCCGGAGCCCGAGAGACCGGTGACGACGACGAGGTCGGGGCGGTCGCTCTCGGCCACTCGCTCTAGGTCGGGATGAAGCGCGAGAGGACGAAGCTCACGACCGAGATCACGAGCGCGGCGATGATCGCGGTGAGGATGTCGTTCACGTGGAACCCGATGGGCACCAACGACAGGATCCAGAGCATGATCGCGTTGATCACGAGGTGAAAGATGCCCAGCGTGAGGCACGTGATCGGCGCCGCGAGGAGGTCGAGGATCGGCCGGACGAACGCGTTGAGAAGGCCCAGCACCAGACCGGCGATGAGGTAGCCGACGTACGGATCGAGATCGCCGAAGCCGTAGGTCTTATCGCAGCAGCTGATGCCGGGCTTCAGCAGGTAGACGGCGACGAAGATGGCCACGGCGTTGATGACCGCGCGCAGCAGGATGCCCATCCGGCGCTACAGAGTAGTCGCTAATACTGCGCGACGGTTCCGCGCACGCGCATGACATGGTCCGCTCGCGCGAACACCCAGCGGCCGAGCGGGTACGCGATCGCCGTCAGGGCGATCAGGACGACGTACTCGACCACCGGGTCGAAGAGCGTCCGCGTACCGATCGCGTCGTGGCGCAGGAGGTCCATGGCGTACGTCGTCGGGAGCGCGAGCGCGACGGGCTGGAAGACGCCGGGGAGCAGCGTCACCGGGAACGCCGTGCCGGACGCGATCGAGAAGAGGTAGTTCGTCGCGTCGATGAAGAAGTTGGCCTCCTTGAGGAGCAGGACGAGCGCGGCGAGCACGTACGCGACGCCGACCATCGAGAGAAGGGCCAGGAGGACCGCCGGGATGGCGCGGAGGATACCGATGTCGAAGCGCAGCCCGAAGAACAGCATGCCGATCGCGAAGAGCGCGATCTGTGTCAGGAGGAAGAGGACGGAGCCACCGATCGCGCGGCCGATCACGAAGGTCTCGTGGGTCGAGGGCGTGAGCCACGAGGGCTCGAGCGTGCCGGCGTCCTGCTCGTTGCGCAGGCTCATCGCCATGCCCCAGAAGGCCGTCGCGATCATCCCGCTGACGACGCCGCCGAGGAAGATGAAGCCGGCGAGGTTGTCGGTGCCGATCGAAGAGGCGAGCCCGAGGGAGCGCCCGCCGACCGCGAACGCGGCGCCGAAGAGGAAGGCGGGGATGACGCCTTGATAGAGCGGGATGAAGATCATCGAGATCATCGCAACGCGATAGCGGGTCATCGTGACGACGTGCTTCCGCGCGATCGCGAGGCCGGCGCGGAGCTCGGCCAGCAGCTCGCCCATCAGTACGAGCCGAGCGTCCCGCGTCGGCGCGCGCTGGTCTCGAGGATGCGGAAGACCCAGACGGCGAGGAGCGTGATGAGCCCGGCGAACGCGAGGAGCAGAACGAGATCGATCGCGATCCCACCGAGGCCCACGCCGCGGAAGAGGACGGTGCGGATGTCGGCGACGATGTACGTCGGCGGCAGCAGCGCCGCGCCCGCCTGCGCCCATCCCGGCAGCATGACGAGCGGGAACGTGATGCCGCAGGCGAGGACGAACGTGCCGCGCACCAGCTGGACGATCGGTCCCGTCTCGCCGAACCGGAGGACCGACGCGGCGAAGAGCGAGCCGATCGCGTACATGGACGGGATCCCGATCGCGATGACGACCATCGCTTCGAGGACCGGCCCAAGGGGCAGCACGATGCCGAAGACCAGCCAGAGGGTGAGACCCATCGTCACGAAATTCAGCAACGAGAAGGGCAGATGCGAGATCGGTGGCGCGAAGAGGGCGACGAGTCGCGACGTCGGCGTCAGAAAGACCGCCTCGAGCGAGCCGCGGATCTGCTCCTGCCGAAGCGCCGTGCCCGGCCCCCAGAGCAGATTCGACAGCCACATGTACATCGCGTAGCCGACGAAGACGAAGCCGGCGAACTCCGTCGTGCCGGCGCGTTCGGCGAACGCGGCGAGGGCGCGGGCGTCGCCGCCTCCCGAGTACGCCTGGCCCATGAGGACCCAGGTCGCCGGCAGCACGATCGGCCAGAAGAGCAGGCCCAGGATGAACAGGGGGTAGCGCCGCCACATCCGGAGCTCCTTCCGCGCGGCGGCGACGAACGCGCGGGCGTCCGCGGCGAGCAGGCTCATTCCCGGAGCGCGCGGCCGGTGAGCGAGATGAAGACGTCTTCGAGCGTCACCGGGACGACCTCGACGTGCTGGATCGTCGCCCCCGCGGACCGTGCCGCGTCGAACGCGGCGGGGACGAAGTCTCGGGCTGATGCGCAGTGAGCGGTGACCGCGAGGGTCCCGTTGTGGCGCTCGCTGCGGGCGACCGTGGCCGAACGGCCGAGCCGCTCGAGGACGGCGGCGCCGTCGTCGGCGAGGCCGATCTCAAGACGCACGACCTCCTCAGCGCGGATCGTCCGCTTGAGCGCACCCGGCGTGTCGAGGGCGACGATGCGGCCGTGATCGATGATCGCGACGCGGTCGCAGAGCTGGTCGGCCTCCTCCATGTAGTGCGTGGTGAGGAGGACCGTGCGCCCCTGCGAGCGCAGCTCGCGCACGCGAGCCCGGAGGTCGCGCGCCGCCTGCGGATCGAGCCCCACGGTCGGCTCGTCGAGGATCACGAGCGGCGGGTCGGGGAGGAGCGCGCGGGCGAGGGCGAGCCGCTGCCGCATGCCGGTCGAGTACCGCTCGACGTAGTCGTCCGCGCGATCGAGGAGCTTCACGGAGGTGAGCGCGTCGTCGATCCGCGCGCGCGTCTGGCGCGGCGGGACGTGGTAGAGCGCGGCGAAGTACTCGAGGTTCTCCCGAGCCGTGAGCTTCCAGTAGAGGCTCCGCTCGCCCGAGAGCATCGCGCCAAGACGGGCACGCACGTCACGCGGCCGCGCGAGGACGTCGATGCCGAGGACGCTGATCGTCCCGCTCGTCGGGATGAGGAGCGTCGCGAGCATCTTCATCGTCGTCGTCTTGCCGGCGCCGTTCGGACCGAGCAGGCCGAAGATCTCGCCGCGCTCGACGCGGAGATCGATGCCATCGACGGCGTGGAAGCGTTCGCGCCGATCGGGCTCGCCTCGCAACCGCTGCCAGAAGGTCCGCCGGCCGCGCTCGAAGACCTTCACGAGGCCGCGCGCGTCGACCGCGGGCTCCGCGGCCGTCGCGGTCATTCGACGAAGATCTCCACCCGATCGTCGTCGTCGGTGATGTCGACGATCTTGCCCGGGAAATCCACGGTCCGGAGCAGCTCGTCGAGGTCGACCCCGAACTTGCCGAGATGGCCGCGCACGAGCGCGCTCGACGCGAGCTTCATCTTGCCGATCCGCGCGATCGCGAGGGGGATCGCGACGTTGACCTTCTGCTCGCCGTCTTCGGTCACGCGGATGCGCAAAATGCGTCCGCTGGTCCGGGGGGCTTCGCCCCCCGAGGACCCCCCTGTCGCCCGGGGGCCGGGGGGCCGGGCGGGGGGTTCTCGGGGGGCCGCGGCCACCAGACCGATGTCCCCGAGCGCGCGGAGGAGCCGGTAGGCCTGGTCGACGTCGATCTTGCCTTCGGCGAGGAGCGCGAGGACCTGCTTCCCCTCTTCGCTCGGCATCGCTTACCGGCCGCGTGCCGCGTCGAGCTCCGCTGCGGCGTCCTCCACCGAGAGCTCGCCGCGGGCGAGCCGCTCGAGTACCGCGCGGACGGCGATTCCGGTGGGCGGCGGCATGGGCTCGGTCCGCTCCACGTCCGCCGTCATCGTCTCCGACGCCGGCTCGGGCCGCGAGGCGTTGGACGCCGTGTCCGCGGCCGCGAAGGCGGACGTGATCGTGAGATCGCCGCTGACCGACTTCACGCTGACGCGCGCGCGGCCTTCACCGAGAACGATGGTCTTGTCCTTGCGCCCTTCCCGGACGATCCGGGCTCCGCCGATGTCGCACGTGACGTCGCCGCTGTTGGTGCGGAACTCGATCGTCGCCGACGGCGAGGCCAGAGCGAGCTCCACGTCGCCGCTGATCGTCTTCAGGCGATGCTCCTGGCCGGCCTCGAGCTCGCCTTCGATCGAGAGATCGCCGCTCACCGACTCGAAGCGGATCGAGCGGACCCGCGCGGGGCGGACGGTGACGTCGCCGCTCACGGAGCTTCCTTCGACGTGGCCGACGTAGTCGCGGCAGTCCACGTCGCCGCTCACGGTCTTGAGCCGCAGCGGGCCCTGCACGTCGCTCAGCTCGACCTCGCCCGACACGCTGCCGACGTGCAGCGGGCCGCGTGTCCCGGCGATGCTCAGGTCGCCGCTCACCGTCTGCGCCTCGATGCCGCATTCGCGCGGGACGGTGATCTCGAAGTCGACGCGGAACCGCGGACCGCGGAACATGTCGAGCCAACCCCGCTCCTGCTCGTAGAGGCGCGGCGCGACGCGGACCTCGTTGCCCTGCTGCTCGATGCGGAGCTCGACGTTCTCCAGGAGGCGCTTCGCACGATCCGCGCTCGTCCCGCGCACGACCTTGCGCGCGACGACTTTGACCTCACCGGCCGGGCCCGTGCGCACGTTCGTCTCGCCGGAGACGTTGTTCACGCGAAGCCGCGCCATGCCGTCGATCGCGAAGGTGCGCTCGACCGTCTCCTCGTGCGTCTCGCCGCCGACGTCGTCGCCGAGAAACGCCGAGCTGACCGAGCGCGCGATCTCGTCCGGATCGACACCGATCCCGATGCCGTGCGTCTGGAAGTGCAGGTGCCGCCGCGCGGCGCGTTCGGCGCGGCGCGCGGATCGCTCCGCCCAGCGGGCCTCGCGCTCGGCGTGGCGCTGGTCTCGCTGTGACTGTCGCTGGTCGCGGTCCGGGTCGCGGTGATCGCTCCGGGCGTCGTCACCGCGGTCGTCGTGCGCCGGACGCTCCTCGCTCCAATCGCGCGGCTCCCCGCTCATGAGGTCGGCTGCCCCTCGAGAAGCGCCGCGGCGTCGTCGGCCGCGATCTTTCCTTCCGCGAGCTCGCGGAGGATCTCCTTGCGCCGCTCGGCCTCGCGGTCCGGCTCGGCCTGCGAGGGGAACCCGAGCGCGCGGATCATCGCATCCAGACGCGAGCGGACCGTGGGGTAGCTCATCCCGAGCTCGCGCTCGACGTCCTTGAAGTTGCCGCGCGCCTTGATGAACGTCTCGAGGAACTCGAGCTGCTCCCCGGTGAGCTGGTGGAAACGACCCAGAACGAAGGAGCCCTCGAGACGAGTCCCGCAGCTCTCGCACTCGAGGCGCGTGACACGGAGGGATTCGCTGCAGATGGGGCACCGCGCGATCACCGGGTTCGCCACGGACCGAAGATGCGCTCCGGCCTAAAGGAATGTCAAGGCAAACTGAGCGATATGTAGCCGAAGATGCGAAACGATGAGTTCGCTCACCAAGCGGCTAGCTCTCCACGGCTTGCTTGATCCGCCCCGCGAGCGCCGGCCCCACCCCGGCGACCTTCGCGAGCTCGTCCAGGGAGGCCTCACGGATGCCGCGGACGCTCCCGAAGCGGCGCAGCAGGGCGCGCTTGCGCGCCGGACCGACGCCGTCGACGTCGTCAAGCACGCTGCGGACGGCCCGCTTCGCACGAACGTTCTGGTGATAGGTCACGGCGAAGCGATGCGCCTCGTCGCGGATGCGCTGGACGAGGTAGAGGCCTTGCGACGTGCGCGGCAGCAGGATCGGATCCGGCCGCGCCGGCACGAACAGCTCCTCGCGCTCCTTTGCGAGCGCGGCGATCGGTACACGCAACAGTCCCGCGTCGGAGAGCGCGGCCTGCCCGGCGGAGAGCTGGCCCTTGCCGCCGTCGAGGATCACGAGGTCCGGGATCGGCCAGCCGTCGCCGTCGTTGACCGACCGCTGGAACCGCCGGCGCAGCGTGTCGCGCATGTTGGCGAAGTCGTCGTTGCGGTCGCCGACCTTCGCGCGGAACCGGCGGTACGCGTGCTTCGCCGCGCGCCCGTCCTCGAAAACGACCATCGAGCTCACCACGCTCGTGCCCTGCACGTGGCTCACGTCGTAGCACTCGATCCGCTTCGGCGGGCCGTCGAGCCCCAGCGCCTCCGCGAGCTCGCGGAGCGCGGTGTCGGTCTTGCCACGGTCGGCGAGCCAACGGACCCGCTCCTGCGCGAGCGCGTCCTCGGCGTTACGCGCCGCGAGCTCCGCGAGGTGGCGCTTCTTGCCCCGCTGCGGCACGAGCAGCCGGACCGGACCGGCGCGCCGTTCGCTCGCGAACACAACGAACCCCCCGGCGTCCGCGACCGGCGTCGGGACGACGATCTCCGGCGGCACGGCCGCGGCGGTCGCGTAGTGCTGGCGGAGGAAGGACCCGAGCACGTCGGCCGGCGCGGCGCCCTCGGAGCCCTCGAGCGCGAAGTGGTCCCGGCTCACGATCGTGCCGTCGCGCACGCGGAACACCTGGACGACCGCGTCCCCTTCCGAGACCGCCGCGGCGAGGACGTCGAAGTCGTCGCCTTTGTACGCGTGCACCTCCTGGCGGTCCAGGGTCCGCTCGATCGCGGCGAGCCGGTCGCGCAGCGTGGCCGCGCGCTCGAACGCGAGCGCGTCCGAGGCCTGCTGCATCTCTTTGCGTGTGTCGCGCGCGAGCGTCTCGTAGCGTCCCTCGAGGAAGAGCACGCTCTTGTCGATCGTCGTGCGGTAGTCGTCCTTCGTCGTGTTCCCCACGCAGGGCGCGGTGCAGCGCCTGAGGTGGAACAGCAGGCACGGGCGGCCGCCGGGTAGGGCTGACGGCGGCACGGTGCGCCCGCGCCCGTCGTCGCCCGCGACGATCGTCAGCTTGCAGGTGCGGTACGGAAAGAGCTTCTGCAGCAGGTCGAGCGATTCGTCGACCGCCTTCGCGTTCGCGAACGGACCGAAGTAGCGGGCCGCGCGGTCACCGAGCGTGCGCGTCCGCAGGATCCGCGGGAAGTCCTCGCCGAGCGTGACCTTCACGTACGGATACGATTTGTCGTCCTTGAGACGGATGTTGTAGCGGGGCCGGTGCTGCTTGATGAGGTTCGCTTCGAGGAGGAAGGCCTCGCTGATGCTGCCGGTGAGGACGTATTCCAGTCGCTCGGCGCGCTCGACCATCCGGACGTGTCGGACGTCGAGGGTAGGGCCGAAATACGCTCGGACGCGGTCGCGCAGAACATCGGCCTTGCCCACATAGAGGACCCGACCCTTGCCGTCCTTGAAGAGGTAGACGCCCGGCGCGCCCGGGAACGAGGCGACCTGCGCCTCGAGCGACTCGCGTCGTGATCCACGGTCCACGTCTTCGAGTATCCCCACTAAGCGCACGGTTATGCTTTCACTACGCAAAGGGGAGGTTCCGAGCCGTGAAAGAGGCGACCGCCGTTGCGAAGCGAGCGCGCAGGTCCGTTCAGTCGGTGGACCGAGCGCTCGACCTCCTCGAGGCCTTGGCCGCCGCGGACGGCGAGGTCGCGATCACGGCCCTCGCGGGACGGACCGGGCTCCATGTGAGCACGGTCCACCGGCTGCTCGCGACGCTGCTCCGTCGAGGGTATGTCCGCCAGAACCCCGACACCAGCCGCTACCTCGCCGGCGCGAAGCTCGCGACGCTCGCGGAAGGCCGCTCGCGCTACGGCGAGATGCGGCTGCGGGCCCGGCCAATCCTCCGCGCGCTCACCGAGGCCACGCGCGAGACGGCGAACCTCGTGGTGCTCGACGACACGCAGGCCGTCTACATCGAAACGGTGCCCTCGCCCCAGGTCGTCCGGCTCTTCACGAGCGTGGGCACTCGCGTCCCGCTCCACGCGACCGGCGCCGGCAAGGCCCTGCTCGCCGCGCTGCCAGCCCCGCGGCGCGACACGCTCCTCGACCGCCTCGAGCTGCGCGGCTACACGGCGCGCACGCTGGTCGACCGGCCGGCGCTGCGGCGCGCGCTCGACGAGGTCCGCGAGCGCGGTTACTCGATCGACGACGAGGAGTTCGACGACGGCGTGCGCTGCGTCGCCATCGCGGTCGGACCGGTCGGCGCGCCGGTCGCGGCCCTCTCGATCTCCGCGCCCTCGAACCGCCTCTCGCGCCAGCGCTGTGGCGAGATCGCGCCGCTTCTGCGGCGCGCCGCCGCGGAGCTCGCCGATGCGCTCCGCGATCAGGCGGGAGCCGCGTCCTGACCGCCACCGCGCCGATCCGCGCGGGGCTGCGCGGCGAGGCGCTCGCGCGGGGGCTGGTGGACGTCCTCGGCCGCGGCAAGGTGGTCGCCACGCGCGAGGACATGCTCACGTACGAGTACGACGGGTCCGCGGACACCGCCTCGCCGGACGCGGTCGTGCTGCCGGAGACCACCGCGGACGTCGCCGCCGTCGCGCGCTTCTGCCACGAGCACGGCGTCCCGATCGTCCCGCGCGGCGCGGGCACCGGCCTTTCGGGCGGCGCGATCCCCGTCGAGGGCGGTGTCGTGATGTCTTTCGCGCGCATGGCGCGCATCCTCGAGATCGACGTCCCGAACCTGCGCGCGGTCGTGCAGCCGGGCGTCGTGAACCTGCACCTCTCGACGGCGGTCGCGCCGCACGGTCTTTACTTCGTGCCCGATCCCTCGAGCCAGAAGGCGTGCACGCTCGGTGGCAACGTCGCGGAGAACTCGGGCGGACCGCACACCCTCGCCTACGGCGTGACGACGAACCACGTCACCGGCCTCGAGATCGTCCTCAGCGACGGGACGATCGCGCGCCTTGGCGGAAAGGCCGTCGAGGACGAGGGCTACGACCTCGTGGGCACGTTCGTCGGTTCGGAAGGCACGCTCGGGATGGTGACCGAGATCACGGTGAAGCTGACGCCGCTCGCGGAGGATCGGCGCACCGTGCTCGCCGCGTTCACGACGATGGACCAGGCCTCCGAGACGGTCTCGGCGATCATCGCCTCGGGCGTCGTCCCGGCGGCGATCGAGATGATGGACAACCTCTCGACCCAGGCGGTCGAGGAGTCGGTGCACGCGGGGTATCCGCTCGACGCGGGCGGCATCCTCCTCGTCGAGGTCGAGGGCGTCCGCGACGGGCTCGAGGACGCGCGCGAGCGGATCGAGGCCATCTGCCGCGCCAACGGCGCGAGCTCGCTCCGCCTCGCGGCGACCGCGCTCGAGCGCGAGAAGCTGTGGGCCGGTCGCAAGGGGGCGTTCGCCGCGATGGGACGGCTCGCGCCGGACTACTACGTCCAGGATGGCGTCATCCCGCGCACGCGCCTGCCCGAGATCCTGCGGCGCGTGAACGAGGCGGCCGCGTCGCGCGGTCTCCGGATCGCGAACGTGTTCCACGCCGGCGACGGCAACCTCCATCCGCTCATCGTCTTCGACCTGCGGAAGGAGCCGGACGCGCTGCGCCGCGCGCAGGAGGCCGGGCTCGAGATCCTCGCGGCGTGCGTGGAGGCGGGCGGCTCCATCACGGGCGAGCACGGTGTCGGCATGGAGAAGAACTGCTTCATGCCGCTCCAGTTCCGTCCGGACGACCTCGCGGCGATGCGCCGGGTGAAGGATGCCTTCGATCCCGCGGGTCTCGCGAACCCGGGCAAGGTCTTCCCCACGCCGAGCCGCTGCCGCGAGTTCTCGCTGGGGGCCGTGCGATGACGACGCGGCTCGAGCCGGCCGACGCGGACGAGTGCGCGCGCTCGCTCGCCGGCGCGAGTGCGGAGCGCCGGAGCATGCGCATCGCCGGCGCACTCAGCAAGGCGTACCTCGGAGAGCTGCGCGCCACCGACGTCGAGCTGCGCACGGTCCGGATCGCGGGCGTCGTCGACCACGTCCCCGCGGACCTCACGATCACCGTCGCCGGCGGGACCCCGTTCGCCGAGATGGCCGCGGCGCTCGCGCGCGCGGGACAGTTCCTGCCCCTCGATCCACCCCATGCGGACCGCGCGACGATCGGCGGCGTCATCGCGGCGAACTCGAACGGGTTCTGGCGCTCCCGCTATGGCGGGGTCCGCGATCTCCTCATCGGCACGCGCCTCGCGCTCGCCGACGGCACGCTCGCCCGTGCCGGCGGACGCGTCGTGAAGAACGTCGCTGGCTACGACCTCGACAAGCTCGTCGTCGGGTCGCTCGGCACGCTGGGCGTCATCGTCGAAGCGACCTTCAAGGTGCTGCCGATCCCCGCCGCGAGCGCGGGCCTCTCCGCCACGTTCGCGCGGGCCGGCGAGGCGTTCGCGGCCGCCGACGCGCTCGTGCGCGGCGCCTCGCGTCAGGAGGCGATCGTCATCGAACGTCGTAGCGGCGCGGCCTGGCGGCTCCACGTCGGCGCTCGCGGCGACAGACCGACCGTCGCGCGCGCGAAGAGCGACGCGGCGCGGGCTGTCGCGGATCTCCGTGGCTCCGCGGAGCCGGCCGACGACGTCGCCTCACGGCTCGTCGCGCTGCGCGAGCTTCCCGCCGCAGCGATCGACGGAGCGCTCGTGCGCGCCGCGCTTCCGCTCGCGGCCCAGACGGCGTTCGCCGAGAGCGCCGCGGATCTCGACGCGTTCACCACGCTCGTCGCGGACGCCGCGAGCGGCATCGTCCGCGTGCATCTCCGCGGCGACGACGACGCCGTCGCGACCGGCGCCGTCGCGCTCCTCATGGCCGCGCGCGCCGTCGGCGGGAGCGGTCGCGTCGAGCGGCGCGCCGAGTCACTGCGCGAGCGGATCGGCGCCTGGGACCCCGCGGAGCCGCGCGGCCACTTCCTTATGAAGCGCCTGAAGGACGCTTTCGACCCCGCCGGGGTGCTCGAGCCGGGACGCTCCGCCGTTGGCTGACGCACGGGTGGGGGGTCTGAGGGGGGGCCAGCCCCCCTCGACCGTCGCGCCCCTTGCGTTCCTGCCGTACCCGAACGCGGACGCGCCATCCGAGGACCTGATCGCGCGGTGCGTGCACTGCGGCCTCTGCCTGCCGACGTGCCCGACCTTCGCGGTCCTCGGGGTCGAGATGGACTCCCCGCGCGGACGCATCCGCCTGATGAAGAACGTGTGGGAAGGCCGTCTCGGGGCCGACGCCGCCGCATTCGACGACCACATGAACACCTGCCTCGACTGCCGCGCGTGCGAGACCGCCTGCCCGTCGGGCGTCGAGTTCGGGAAGCTCGTCGAGGGCGCGCGCTCGCAGATCGTGGCCGCGCGCAACGCCTCGCTGGGCGAGCGCGTCATCCGCTTCGTCGCGCTCGACGCACTGCTCCCCCACCGGCGCGCGTTGGCCGCGTTCGCGCGTTTCTCCTACCTGTCGAAGCGCCTCGGCGCCGGCGCGGCCCTTCGCGCCATCGGCACGGTCTCGCACGCCGCGCGACGTCTCGCCGGGCTCCTGGAGCTCGTCCCCGACCAGGCCCCGACGAGCGAGGGGCTCCCGCGCACCGTCGCGGCGCATGGCACCAGACGCGCCCGCGCGGCCCTCTTCGGCGGCTGCGTGCAGCGCGCGGTCTTCGGGGCGACGAACGCGGCGACCGCGCGCGTCCTCGCGCGCAACGGCGTAGAGGTCACCGTCATCGAGGACCAGACCTGCTGCGGTGCCCTCCACGCGCACGCGGGTGAGCGCGACGGCGCGCGCGCCCTCGCGAGGCGGAACATCGCCGCGTTCGAGCGCGCCGGCGCGGACGTCGTCGTCGTGAACGCGGCGGGCTGCGGGGCCGCGCTGAAGGAGTACGGCTGGCTGCTGAAGGACGATCCGGCCTGGCACGATCGCGCGGCGCGCTTCGCATCGACCGTCCGCGACGCGACCGAGTACCTGGCGGAGATCGGTCTTCGCGAGAAGCCGGGGCCGGTCCGCGCGAAGGCGACGTACGACGACCCCTGCCACCTGCTCCACGGGCAGAAGGTGCGCGAGCAGCCGCGCGCGCTGCTCGCGGCGATCCCGGAGCTCACCGTGGTACCGCTCGTCGAGGCCGACTGGTGCTGCGGGAGCGCGGGCACCTACAACGTCACGCGGCCGGAGCTCTCGCGGCAGCTCCTCGAGCGCAAGGTCGGGCACATCAAGAGCACCGGCGCCGAGCTCGTGGTCACGGCGAATCCGGGCTGCCTCATGCAGATCCAGTCGGGACTGCGGCGCGAGGCGCCGGCCGTTCGCGTCGTTCACCTCATCGACCTCCTCGACGAGGCCTACGGAGCGAGCTGAGCGAGGGCGGCCCGTCCTTCGCGACCGCGCAACCTGCGCTACGGTCTCCCCGTGAGGAGGTGAGGCCGCTCTGACCGCGTCGAAGACCGACTTCCGGCGTCGCCTCGACAAGGCGCTCGCCTCCGACAAGCTGCGGGTCGCGCTCGGGCGCGCGCTGCCGGAGCTGCTCGAGCGCCGGGCGGCGCGCATGCGCGAGATCGACTGGACGGCCCTGCGCGACGATCTCACCGCTCGGAAGACGGCGGCGATCGACGACCTGCCCGCGCTCGTGGAGCGGTTCACGGAGGAGGCCGAGGCGGTCGGCGCGAAGGTCTACCGCGCGGCCGACGCCGCGGAGGCGAACCGGATCGTCGCCGCGATCTGCCGCGCGAAGAAAGCGAAGCTCGTCGTGAAGTCGAAGTCCATGGCGACCGAGGAGATCGGCCTCACCGAGCATCTCGAGAAGCAGGGTGTCAGGGCGATCGAGACCGATCTCGGCGAGTGGATCATCCAGCTCGCGCACGAGCGGCCGTCGCACCTCATCGCGCCGGCGATCCACAAGACGCGCGAGGAGGTCGCACAGCTCTTCGCCAAGGTCGTCGGCCACCCCGTGCCCGACGACACGGCGTCGCTCGTCGCGGTCGCGAGAGCGGAGCTGCGGCAGTACTTCCTCAACGCGGACATCGGGATCACCGGCGGGAACGCGCTCATCGCCGAGACGGGCACCCTCCTGCTCGTGACGAACGAAGGCAACGCCGACCTCGCCACGAGCGTGCCCCCGGTGCACATCGCGGTCGTCGGCATCGAGAAGATCGTGCCCACGCTCGACGACGCGATGGCGATCGTGAAGCTCCTCGCGCGGAGCGGCACGGGCCAGAAGATCACGGCGTACACGCAGCTCATCACCGGTCCGTCGCGCTCCGCGGACATCGAGCTCAAGACGCAGATAGGCGTGCACGGCCCGAAGGAGCTCCACTTCGTGCTCCTCGACAACGGCCGGAGCGCGATGCGCGAGGACCCGGCGTTCCGCGACGCCCTCCGCTGCATCCGGTGCGGCGCGTGCAGCAACGTCTGTCCGAGCTACCAGGTGGTCGGCGGGCACGTGTTCGGCCACGTGTACACCGGCGCGATCGGACTGGTCGTCTCGCCGTGGCACCACGGGACCGACAGCGTGGCGTACGAGCAGGGCATGTGCCTCGGCTGCAACGCCTGCGACACGGTGTGCCCCGTGTCGATCCCGCTCGCCTCGCTGATCACCGAGGTCCGCGCGAAGGCCGTCGAGCGGATCGGCCTCTCGCTCCCCAAGCGCGTCCTGCTGAAGCAGTGGTCGGCGCCCGAGGCGATCGACCGCGTCGCGGGCTGGCTCGCGATACTCCAGGGCCCGTTCCGGCACGACGGGCTGGTCCGCGTCCCGTTCGGTGCGATCGCGAAGGAGAAGAGCCTCCCCGCCATCTCCGAGCGGCCACTCCACTTCCGCGCGCGCGAGGTCACGCAGACGAACCCATCGTCGCCGGCGACGCGCGTCGCCCTCTTCCCGTCCTGCCTGGTCGATCGCCTCATCCCCGAGGCCGGGTACGCCGCGGCGCGGGTCCTTCAGGCGCTGGGCGCGGAGGTCCACGTCGTCGAGGGACGCCGCTGCTGCGGGCTCCCGCAGCTGAACAGCGGCGAGCGCACGACCGCGGTCGCGATGGCGAAGGATGCGATCACCGCGCTCGAGCGCGTGCGGGCCGACCGCATCGTGATCCCGTCGTCCTCGTGCGCGATCACGATCACGCAGGACTACGCGCGCCTGCTCGCCGGCGACGATGAATGGCGCGAGCGCGCGCTCGGGCTCGCCGAGCGCATCACGCCGTTCACCCGCTTCGCGGCGGAGCTCGCGCGGGAGCGCGCGACCCGCGGGCGTCCGCTCGGCATCCGCGCCACGTACCACGACGCCTGCCAGTCCGCGAACGTCCTCGGCGTGCACGACGAGCCGCGCGCCCTCCTGCGAGACGTCGCGGGGGTCGAGGTCGTGGAGATGGCCGAATCGTCGGTCTGCTGCGGATTCGGCGGGACGTTCAGCTTCGAGTACCCGGAGGTCGCGACGCGGATCCTCGACCGCAAGCTCGGGAACATCGCCGCGACGGGGGCCGACGTCGTCATCATGGACAACCCCGGCTGCCTCACGCATCTCCGCGGCGGGATCGACGCGCGACGCGGCACGACGCGCGTGCGTCTCCTCGCCGAGGTGCTATGGGAATCGCTGTCGCCGGAAGCGTGAGCCAGCGGCGCGGTCGCGCGACCGGCATCACGGTCGGGCTCGCCGGCATCCTCGTGACGCTCTACCAGGCCTCGTCGTCATTCACGCAGCCGTTCTTCGGCCACCTCGCCGATCGCGGGAGCGCGACGCGCTGGATGGCGTGGACGGGCGTCGCGCTCTCGGGGCTCGCCGCCGGTGCGCTCGGCCTCGCGCCGTCGTTCGCGGTCCTCGCGCTGGCGCTCCTCGCGGGAGGGCTCGGCACCGCCCTCTATCACCCGGTCAGCGCCGCGCTCGTCGCCTCGGCCGTCCCGGGCACGTCGCGCGGGCGCTGGATGAGCGTGTACATCAGCGCGGGCAATTTCGGGCTGCCCATCGGCCCGCTCGTGCTCGGCCTGCTCCTCGCCTCGATCGGCCTCGGCGGCACGTGGCTCGTCGCGCTCCCCGCTCTCGCGGTCGCCGCGCTCGTATGGCGCGTCGGTCCGCGGATCGCCGCTCGCCGCGAGGCCGCGGTCTCGCTCCGCGCGGTGCTCCGGCGCGAGCGTCGCATGCTCGCCGGGCTCGTCGCGGTCTCGGCCACGCGCTCCTGGGCCTCGAGCCTCGTGACGTCGTTCCTGCCGCTCTACGCGGTCGCGCGCGGCGCGGACGTCATCACGTCGTCGCGGCTCCTCACCTCGTTCCTCCTCGCCGGCGCGATCGGCGGGCTCGCCGGCGGCTGGCTCGCGGATCGCTTCGGCCGCGACCGCGTCATCGTCGCGAGCCTCCTCGCGGCGGCGCCCTTCTGCGCGCTCCTCGCGACCCAGACGGCGGTCGGCCCGGCGTTCTGGATGGCGGCGACGGTGAGCGGCCTGCTCCTCAACGGCTCGTTCGTGGTCCTCGCGGTACGCGGGCAAGAGAGCATGCCGGGCAACCTCGGGATGGTGAGCGGGCTCATGCTCGGCCTCTCGATCGGGCTCGGCGGCCTTGCGGTGGCGCCGATGGCGGCGGTCGCCGAGCGCGCCGGGCTTCCCGTCGTGCTCTACGCCGCCGGGGTTCTCTCCGTCGCGGGAGCCGCGATCATGTCGCGGGTCCCGAAGCCGCCTGCGGCGCCGCGGGGCGGACGCGCCGCCCCATCGCTCGCGGCGGCAGAGAGAGATCTTCGAGTCACGTCGGCGACTTTGTAACGGATTTGTTCCGGGTCGGGCGAACAGCCGCGAGGTCGGCGCCTGGCAACTGGCAGACAGCCTGCAGACTTGGCGAACCGTCGCGGGGATTTGAACGGATCGATAGAGGACCGTTCTGCGTCCGTGACATGACACGGTTGGAGTGTGGGATGAAGCGCCTGGCTGCCTGCGTCTCCGCTACGCTCCTCTTCTCGTTCGTTGGAGGCCTCGTCACGTCGGGCCCCGCCGCGGCCGACACCATCCTGAATCTGACGTTCGTACTCGTCGATGAGCCTCAGGCCAACGCCTGCAACGGCGAGCCGGTCGTACTCTCGGGCCAGGAGCACCTCGTCCTGGCGATCACAGTGTCCGACGGCAACACGC
This sequence comes from Chloroflexota bacterium, assembly GCA_005883625.1. GTDB lineage: Bacteria > Chloroflexota > Limnocylindria > P2-11E > P2-11E > 3-1-20CM-2-70-9. The sequence continues at coordinate 25,966 of VBDU01000095.1, forward strand.
TCATCAAAGTCCACACCGACACGCATCTCAAGGGCATTGGGACGTCGTTGGATACGTACGTCGACAGCGAGACCAACGACAGCGAATACCACTTCGGTCCGTCCGACAGCTTCGCAGACATCGTGTCGACGCATCTGCTTGTGAGCCAGTCGAACACGCCGAACTTCCTCCTCGTGACGACGACGAAGATCGACCTCTCGACCTCCCTCTTCGTGTCGCGCGGTGCTGGCACGAAGTGCACCGGCTAGGCTGAAACGCCCAGACGCGTCTTCGGCCCTGGGTCGAACCCGTTCAGGATCGATTCGTAGCGCCGTTCGTGCTAGCCCGCGCTGAGCCGCCTACTTCGCGCGGATCCGGAAGTCCACCGAGTACTTGACACCGGACCCATCCGCGGCCGTACGGAAGTACAGCCGGTAGGTCCCGTCGGCCGCGGTCGCCGGCATACGCAGGTTGTAGTGGTAACTCGCTGACGCGGCGTCGTACACGAAGCCGCCGTCCGGCGTAGTCGTCGGACCTGCCTGCAGCGTCCCGGTCGCGGTCGTGCTGATCTGCACGGGCGCGTCCGCCTGGATCGCGGCGCCCGAAGTCTGTGCCACGTTCGCCACGTCGCAGAGCTGGATCTTGATCGGCACATCCGTCGACTTGTCCCACACGGCGGTCTGGGTGAAGAGCACGCAGATCTGGTACTTCACGACGTAGGTGACGGACGACCGCGTGACGTTGCCGGCGACGTCCGTCGCCGTCACCGTGAACGTCTTCGCGCCGACCGAGGTCGTGTCGATAGCGCCGCCAAGGCGGACGTCGCCGACGCAGCCAGCCACTCCCGACAGACTGTCGCTGCAGGTGTAGCTCGCGGAGATCGGCGATTGATGCAGCGGATAGACCGCGCCATCGATGGGCTGCTGGAAGCTGACCGTCGGCGACGTCTTGTCGATGTTGATGCCGGTGAACGTCCGCGTCATGGAGTTGCCGGCTCGATCGGCGCACGTGCCCGTGTAGCTCTGGTTAGCGCCTTGGCTCGTCAGCGCTGGGCTGTACGCGGAGGCGTCGATGCCGCTCGTCGCGTCGCTGCAGGTGACCCCCACGCTCTGGTGCGTCCAGGTCCCGCTCGTGTATGGGGTGCCGTCGGCATTGACAAGGCTCATGCCGGTTGGCGCCGTCTTGTCGACGTTGACGGACAGCGACGTGGTCGCGCTGTTGCCCACCTTATCGGTGCAGGTGCCAGTAGCGGCTTGCGCCGCGCCGTCGGCCGAGATGGTGACCGCGGGACTCACGGAGGCAACGCCGGAACCGGTGTCTGTGCAGCTGAATGTGACGGTGACCGAGGCCTTGTACCAACCGTTCGCGTTGGGTGACCGGTCAGGCGTCGCGGTGATCGCCGGCGCGGTCGTGTCCACGACCGTCACCGTGAACGTCTTGGTCGACGAGTTCCCGTGCGCGTCGGTGGCACTGCAGGTCACCGTGGTCGCGCCAAGCGGGAAGATCGAGCCGGACGCGGGGCTGCAGCTCGCGGCCACCGCGCCGTCGACGATGTCCGCGGCCGAGGCGCTGTAGCTCACCGCCGCGCCAGTCGGGCCGGTCGCTTCGGCGACAAGGTTGTTCGCGGGCACGCTGATCGCCGGCGGCGTCGTGTCCTGAACCGTCACGGTGAAGCTCGCGCTGCCGGTGTTGCCGTGCGCATCCGTCGCGCTGCAGGTCACCGTGGTCGTGGCGATCGGGAAGGTCGTCCCCGAGGCCGGGCTGCAGCTCGCGGCCACCGCGCCGTCGACGATGTCCGCGGCCGAGGCGCTGTAGCTGGCGGCGGCGCCGCCCGGGCCGGTCGCTTCTTTGGTGATGTTCGCGGGCACGCTGACCACGGGTGGCGTGGTGTCCTGGACGGTGACGGTGAAGGAGCCGCTCCGGCTGTTGCCCGCGAGGTCAGCGGCGCTGCAGCTCACCGTCGTCGTGCCCAGGGCGAATGTCGACCCCGAGGCGGGCGAACAGGCGCTGCTCGCCAGGCCTGAGCCACCAGCGTTGTCGGCCGCGCTCCTCGCGTAGCTGACGACCGCGCCCGAGAGGCTGGAGGCCTCCGCGGTGATCGGGCCGGGGAGGGTCAGCGTGGGCGCGGTCTTGTCGATGTTGATCCCCGAGACGGTCGTGCTGGTGCTGTTGCCGGCCTTGTCGGTGGCGGTGCCGGTCGCGGACTGGGCCGCCCCCGCGGCGCTCAGGGTGATCGGGCTGGTGCAGCTGGCGATCCCCGAAAG
>VBDU01000096.1 GCA_005883625.1 Chloroflexota bacterium
TCATCAATCCGATGCCGCCGATCATGGAACCGGGCGAGTTCTACATGCCCTACCCGGTCGAAGTGACCTTCGGCGGGGCTACGGTCTTCGTACTCGACGTCGCGAGGTACGAACGGATCTAGGTAACCATCCCCACTGTTGAAAAGGCGCGAGCTGGCGGATGAACCAATGTGGCCAAAAACGGCGATGACTCGACGATGTGCGGCGTGCAGCCTCCGCGCCGATGTTCGTCTTCTTTATCGCCTGGCTCACCCCTCTTGTCGCAGTCCTGGCGGATGTGGTCGGGTCTCTTTCGGGCTAACTGACGACTCGCTCCAACTTCGCCGCGGCTTCAGCGCGGTTTGAGGCGCCGAGCTTCATACGCGCGTTCGCAAGGTGACGGGCGATTGTGTGAGGACTGAGTGTCAGTCGACCGGCGATCTCACGGTTGGTGAGGCCTTCGCGCGTTAGTTGAACGATCTCGATCTCTCTCTCGCTAAGTTCGTTGCCAGCAGCTATGCGTCCAGCGAGAGCCCGGCGTGCAGCCACGCCCAGTTGGTCAGGACGGCGCGACGTACGCCCCAAGATTTCGCGAGCTCGCACGGTCCCGACTCCGCCGAGGACACTGATGGCGGCAAACTGAGAGTCGCGTGGCGCTTTGGCGTCCTCGAGATGTTGCAAAGCCACCTCGACGATCACATTGACCCGTCCGCCAGCACGGGCTAGTTCAAGAATCGACGCCCCTCGAAATCCTGTCCCGGCCAGCCCGAGGGCCGCGTCAGCGGCCACGTGCGGCGGGACGAGCACGGGCCGCCGCCAACCTGTTAGCTCGAGCAGGCGGTGGAGCCAACGACCAGTGGCTGGTGACGGATTCAGCGCCATGATCCAGGCCAAGGAACTTACCTGGTTCCAGACGTTCGCGACGCGCCGGGAAGCAGTTTCGGATTCAACGAACGACTGGAGCCGGTGAGTCGCAATGCCCTCGAGCAGAAGAGGAGTCGCGCGCAACCCGGGACCCGCCCGGCGCGCCTTTGCGAGAAGTCCGGGGAGCTCGGACCGATTTGGTTTTTCGGAAGACAGCAGCGCCGCAGCGACTCGCCACGTCTCTCCCTGTAGTTGCCCGCGAGGCGATCCGAACCGCGCAGCAATCGTCTCGATGAGCTGGGCCGCGTACTCCAGTGCTCCGTCACTCGTAAGCGATATGAAGGGAATTAGGTAGGCAACCATCTCCCACGCGCCAAGAGGCGAAGAACCGGTTGGTCGCGCAATAGCTCGTAGGAACTGGATTTCGTGCGTGTGGTTCTCGCCAGCTGCGATTCTCGCGAGACCCTCAAGATCATGCGCGACAACCCGGTACGGCTCGCCCTCATCACCGAGTTGCTGAGCCTCCTGCGCGAGGGCTATCGCTGTGGGAAGACTTCCCGATAACGCCTCACCCCATGCCAGCGCCATCGCGTCTTGCAAGCGGCGATACCGTGCGTGACGTCCAGAAGGAATGTCTTCCCGTGACCAGATGAACTCGGGCTGAAAGTTAACGATGCGTTTGCCCCATCGGCGCATCTTTCCTTCGGCACGCTGGAATTGAAATTCGTAGACCTCGTGGAGCACCCGGTGGTGTTCTTCTGTAGCTGGGGGCGGAACCACTCGGTCCAACGGCGCAAGAATCACATCGCGAACTCCCAGTGGCTCCGCCGGCTCAATGACGTTGGACGCGAGGCATCGCCGCAGTTCATCCCAAAGTAGCGCGCGTCCGTAGACGCCGTCGGTCGTGACGGCGTCCATCACTCCGCCAAGGAATTCTTTCGCTTGGGGCCAGTCTTCGTTGACTACTGCTCTAACGAGTTCTGCTGGCAGCTCATCGAAGGGCACCGGGGCCCAGAGGTCAATAACCGGCCACTTTGCGCTGCTCCCCACTCTGGGGCCATCCTAGTTAGGTTCGGCAGCCTGCACAGGGCGCGAAGATGGCAGCCACGTCCATCGTTGGCTCTTCGTGTGAGCTAGGGCGACCCCGCGAGTGAAAGCTTCGCCAGTTGCTGGCGCCCTCGACGCTTTTTAGCCGGAACGACTCCAGTCCAACCCGTTGGTCGGCAACGAGCCGGGCGTCCGGATGACGTTGCGAAATCCTGTTCGTTCTCCGAACAGCGTTGGTTTCGCGCTGGTATCTGTGCCTGTTCGCCCTTAAGAGGTCGACCAAGCCAGTCGATTGCACTCACAGACCCGAGCGAAGGGAGGACGATTGCACATGCGGCGAATCGTTGCGGCCATTGCAGCTCTCGCAGCGCTCGTGCTTGGTGGGGGCGCCGGAATCTCAGGCATTTAACTCTCCCTACCTATGACGCTTGTCATTTAGAGGCGGATATCGCGCACGGAAAGAGAGCCCCCGAAGGCTCTCTTTTTCGTTCCCGGTCGTAAACCCTTCGCTCTCGTAGCCGCCCTTATTCTTCGCGCCGTGCCAGCACGCTGGGCCCCGGTCGGGCGGCTAGCTCTACTCGTCTACTCGGTGCTTGGTGCCGGTTCCTGTGTTCTTTTTGCGGTCTCCGTACCGGCACCCCAAGGAATCGACCTCGGGCGAATTTTCTTCTGGACAGCAATAACCCTCGCTCTCGCAGCGCTGCCCGTCCGCCTCCCGGGTGGAGTTGTCGCACATACGACAACCGCGCCGCTGATAGCTGCCGTGTTCGACTCTGGACTTGCGAATCCTTTCGCCGTCTGTTGGATCGCGTTTGTTGGAACACTCGAGTTGCGCGATCTTCGTCGGGAGTTGCCGTTGTGGGGAACGCTCTACAACCGCTTTGACTATGTTCTGTCGGCATTCGCGGCTTACGTGGCGCTTCAACTGACACAGACCTCGGTTCGCCCAGGTGATCCGCTCGGGACTATCTCGCAAATAGCAATCGCGGGCATCGCGTTCAGTTTTGTGAACCTCATCCTTGGCGTGAGCCTTGCGAGCCTTCGCACAGGAACGCCACTCTCGCGGGTCTGGTCCATAAGCGTCAGCAACGTACTTTCGGGCTTAGTGGCACTGGTTCCTCTAGGCTGGCTGATGGCCGAGATTGGTGGCAAAGTCGGGCTCTGGGCTGCATTTCTCTTCTTGGTGCCCCTCTACTTGGCCAGATTTTCGTTTAGCAAATACGCGGAAACGCGCGAGCTCTTTTTCGGGACTGTCAGCGCCCTTTCGCAGGCAATCGATGCGAAGGACGGATTCACGAGGGGCCATGCTGATCGTGTTTCTCGAATTGCTGGGGCGATCGCTCGAGAGCTAGGACTGTCTGAAAGGCAAATTTAGCAGATCGAGTTAGCGGGTCTTCTGCATGACATAGGGAAGATTGGCGTTGAGGACCGCATACTGATGAAACCGCAGAGGCTCGACAGCGAAGAGCAGGAGTTGATGCGCCGGCATCCTATCTACGGAGCCTCGATCTTGGAACCATCTGCTGCTTTACGCCCGCTCGTCCAGACAATTCTTCATCACCACGAGAATTACGATGGCTCTGGCTATCCGGAGGGACTCAAAGGCGAAGAAATCCCATTGGGATCCCGAATCATCATCGTCGCCGACGCTTACGAGGCGATGACGTCAGACCGCATCTACCGAAAATCGATTGGGCACGATCGGGCAATGGATCAACTTAATCGGTTCAAAGGGCTTCAGTTCGACCCCACAATCGTTCGCTGTCTCCAGCGGATTGTCGAGAAGAAGGGTGCGGATGCATTTGAGATAAGCGATTTGCCGCCGATCAACTACGAAACACTCGCCGAGCTTCGCCATCGTCTCGCGCGCGAACCCGTTGTTCGCGACGCTCATGCTAGTTAGTGGGATCGTTGCAGGGATCGCGGCGGGCGTCGCTTTTGGAGGAAACTGGCATCGCCTAGGCGATCTCTCCCTTCGTTTGTGGCCTTTGCTGGTGCTCAGCTTCGCGCTCCGAGAGATTGGGGCGCTCCTGCCCAGGGCTCCTCTCGAGCTCTATGTGATCTCTCTGATTGGCATTACGACCGTCGCTGCGGCTAATTGGCGGCTCCCGGGTGCAGTGCTGATCGCTGTCGGCACGGCGATGAATATCGCCGTCGTGGTGCTGAATTCCGGAATGCCGTATGACGCAGATCTTGTCGCAGCCGTAGGCGCCACAACACCGACTGACAGCCTTCACGTTGTGTTGACGTCCGACACAAGGCTCCGATTTCTCGGAGATGTCATCCCAGTCGCGCTAATCCGGTCCGTCTATAGCGTCGGCGACTTCTTGGTGGCGGTCGGAGGCTTTCTGATCCCTTTCCTACTGGTCCAGGTTAGTAGCGAGGTTGCTGTCGCACGACGAGAAGTGCGCTCAGTTAACTTCGCACTCTTTTGGCTTGCCCAAGTAATCAGCCGTTTCGGAGATCCGATCACAGTCATCGCGCTGGCCTTTGTCACGTATCGCATGACGCAGTCTGCTCTACTGACAGCACTTGCGGTACTCATTACGACGGTCCCAACCGCGCTCTTTAGTCTGGTCGCTGGCGCTGTTGCGGACATCGTCGGCCACCGCAATGCAATGTTTTTCAGTGACCTGGCCCGGGCAGTGTTAATTGCCGCAGTACCGTTGCTCTTGCTGACCGGCACGCCCCTGCTACTCGTATTCATTCTCGTTTTCCTCAGTGGCATATGTGGTGCGATATTCGGCCCGGCTCGCGTCGCCATCGTGCCCGCTCTTGTTCCCGAAGAGCGCTTGGCAGCTGCGAATTCTCTCGTTTACGCGTCTGATCGAGCTGTCGAGATCGGCGGCGCATTGGCCGGCGGGGTTCTTGTCGCGACCCTCGGTGAAGCCGCCTTCTACGTCGACGCGCTTACCTTTGGCGTGTCATCGCTTCTCATCCTCAACGTCTCCGTTCCTTCGTCCAGCCGCCGTGCGGTCTGGTCGCGCGTTCTGACCGATGCGGTGGATGGACTGCGATTCCTCAAGCGATCAGCGACGCTCTGGGCTAATACGGTGTTTTCTTCAATCGCACAACTGTCGAATCCGGTTGTGAATGGGCTAACTCCCGCGTTCATGGTTCGACGTTTCGCGAATAACGATCCGGTCAGCGGCGCAGTGCTCTACGGGGCCGCAGAAGGTGCGATTGCATTCGGCGCTGTGCTTGGCAGCGTTCTCTTGCCGCGCTACACAGCGGGCTTCGGAAAGGGACGTCTTGTCATAGTCGGATTCGGCGCATCAGGCCTTGCAATCGTTCTGATAGCGCTAACGCCAAGAATCGAGCCAGTGATTTTCCTCTTCGCCCTGCTCGGGCTTGCGAATGTTCTCTTTTACGTTCCGAACGTGACGATCCTGCAGGAGTACACGCCGCCAGAAAAACGTGGTGGGGTTTTCGGTGCAAGGATTGCGTTCGTCAATCTGACATGGCTGCCGGTCATCCTTGTGAGCGGGGCCCTCGCCGACTATCGAAACGTATCTCTGCTTTTTGCTGTGGCGGGTGGACTGACTCTCCTTACTGCCATCGCCGGAGCCTTCATTCCCGCTGTCCGCGACGTCCCCTGACCGGCAGGCGTACGCCGACGCCGCTCGGGGGGCCGTTTGACGGTGTACGGTAGATGGCACACAATCTCGCGGTCATCGCCCGGAGAGGCGCTAATCGGGGCTCTCCGTAGGTCTCGTGGGAAGGAACCGTACAGAAAGTGCCACAGAGAACGATCCTAGTGGCCGACGACGACGCGTCGATCCGTTCCCTTCTGAAGCAGCTCCTGTCCGATGAGGGCTACGGCGTCGCCGAGGCCGCCACCGGCACCGAGGTCGTCGAGAAGGTGAAGGACGTCAACCCCGACCTCGTGATCATGGACGTCCGGATGCCCGAGCTCGACGGCATCGAGGCCCTCAGCAAGCTGAAGGCGACCTCCCCAAAGACGAGCGTGCTCATCATGACCGCCTTCGGCACCTCCAACCACGCGATCCGCGCCATGGAGCTCGGCGCGTTCGACTACATCACCAAGCCCTTCGAGCTCGACAAGATCGCCCTCGCGGTGAAGCGCGTGCTCGAGTACCGCGACCTCACGAGCGAGGTCCAGGTCCTGCGCGACGAGATCAGCTCGCTCGTCCAGACCGAGCGGATCGTCGGCAACTCGCCGGCGATGCAGGAGGTCTACAAGACGATCGGCAAGGTCGCGAAGGCGGACGCGACCGTGCTCATCACCGGCGAGTCCGGCACCGGCAAGGAGCTCGTGGCCGAGGCGCTTCACTTCAACTCGAACCGCCGCTCGGGCCCCCTCGTGAAGGTGTCCTGCGCGGCGCTCCCCGAGACGCTCCTCGAGGCCGAGCTCTTCGGTCACGAGAAGGGGAGCTTCACCGGCGCGCAAGCCCAGCGGCGAGGCCGCTTCGAGCTCGCGGACAAGGGGACGATCTTCCTCGACGAGATCGCCGAGATGAGCCTCGCGATGCAGACCAAGCTCCTGCGCGTCCTCCAGGACCGCAAGATCGAGCGCGTCGGGTCGTCGCTTCCGATCAAAGTGGACATACGCATCGTGTGCGCGACGAACAAAGACCTCCAAAAGCAGGTCGAGCAGAACAAGTTCCGCGACGACCTCTTCTACCGGCTCAACGTCATCAACATCAAGATGCCGCCGCTGCGCGAGCGCAAGGAGGACATCCCCGCGCTCGTCGAGCACTTTCTCGCGAAGCACCGCTACAGCGCCACCGCGCAGCCCGCGGCGATCAGCGAGGAGGCGCTCAAGCGCCTCATGGAATACGACTGGCCGGGGAACGTCCGCGAGCTGGAGAACGTCGTCGAGCGTGCGGTCGTGCTCTCGCGCGGCCAGATCATCACGAGCCGCGAGCTCCCCTTCGGCGACCACGAGGCCGACGAGCACGAGGGCGAAGGCGAGAGCGACGTCTCGGCGGAGAAGAGCTTCTTCAAGAAGTCCGTCTCGCAGTTCGAGAAGGACCTCATCATGAAGGCGCTCCGCGACGCGACCGGGAACCGCTCGAAGGCCGCCGAGATGCTCGGCATCTACCGCCGCCTCCTCTACGCGAAGATCAAGGAGTACGGGCTCGAGGGCTACCCGCCGAAGGGGCGCTAGAGAGGTGTTCGGGGTCGTCCGCGTCGCGCTCCGCTTCTTCGTCATCGGCTTCGTCGCCGGCACGCTTTTCGCGCCGCGCGCGGGGGCCGAGACGCGCGCGATGCTCGTTGAGAAGCTCACGACGATCGCCAACCAGCTCCTCGAGCTCGCGGCGCTCCCGCCGATCGAGCCGAGCCGCGCGGCGAGCGACGGCGGCGACGCGCCGCGCCCGCGCCGTGCCCGCGGCGCGCCCGGACCCGGTGCCCGCGAAACGCCGTAGCGCCGCTCCGCGGCCCAGCGTCGTGCGCCTCGTCGAGGCGACCGGGACCTCGCCGCGCGGCTGGGACGCGGCGATCGCCGCGGCGGTGAAGGCGGCGGACGTCGCCGGGCCGATCGGTGTCGAGGTCGGCCGGCTGTGGGCGGACCTCGATGGCGGCAGGCGCCTGCGCCGATACCACGCGGCGGTGAAAGTGGCGTACCGCCAGCTCCTCAAGACCCCCTCCGCCCGCGCGAAATAGCCCCAAAAAAGGCCCATTCCGGGGCAACTCGACGTATCTGTTCGTGTTATTGACATGTGGTAGGGGCCTCGACAGAATCCCGACGGGTCGCCGCAGGGGAGCTTGTGGAGAAGGAAGCCGAAGGGCGCGAGGCGCTCGGGCAGGTGTTGATCGCCAACGACGGCGAGGTGCTCGCGCGACTGCGGCTCTCGGCGGCCGAGGCGGCCCGGGTCTGCAACGTCACCCCCCGGCAGCTCATCTACTGGACGAAGAAGGGGCTCGTGAAGCCCTCTCCGGACGGCGACCACGACTACGACGTCTACGCGATGGAGAAGGTCATCCGGATCCGGCAGGCGCTCGAAAAGGGGTACTCCCTCGAGAAGGCCGCGCAGATCGTGCAGCGCGACCTCGGCTCGCTCCAGGCCGAGGTGAAGCGCCTCGACGAGATGACCCCTGAGGACCTCGAGGACGAGCTGCGCCGGCGCCTGGAGCGCCTCGAGGACCGGCTCACCGGGCTCCGCCGGACGCTCCCGGCCTCCCTCACCATCGCCCGGCTGCGCCGCGCGGTCGCGCTCCTCGCCCGGCTCGACGCCGAGGGAGCGCTCGAGCAGGCGCATGCCAACGGCGACACCGCCAAGTCGCTCGCGCTGCGGCTCGGCCGCGCGGTCGACGAGCTCGAAGTCCTCCTCCGCGAGGTCACGCCCGTCTCCGCCTAGCGCCACTACGCTCAGGCTCGTGCCGGACGCGCTCGCGATCGTCGCCAACACCGCGGGCAAGCTCACGCGCGAGGGCCTGCGCGTCATGGGCCGCGGCGCCACCGCGCTCCCCGGGCTCGTCGCGCTCACGCTCGACCCCGACTTCATCAGCGCGCTCTCGCGCGAGCTGCCGCATGGCGTCGTGTGCGTGAGCGGCACGAACGGGAAGACGACGACCTCGCGGATGCTCTCCGACATCGCGCGCGCGACCGGCTGGGCGCCGATCCACAACCGCTCGGGCTCCAACCTCGACCGCGGCGTCGCCGCCGCGCTCCTCGCCGACGCGACCTGGTCCGGCGAGCCGCGCGGCGACCTCGGGCTCTTCGAGATCGACGAGGCCTCGCTCCCGGGAGTCGTCGGGCGCGTCCGGCCACGTGCCGTCGTCGTCACGAACCTCTTCCGCGACCAGATGGACCGCTACTTCGAGCTCGACGCCCTGGCGCGGCGCATCGGCGACGCACTCGCCGGGCTCCCCGCGGAGACCGCGCTCGTGCTGAACGCCGACGACCCGCTCGTCGCGAGCCTGGCGATCCGCAAGGACGCGAACGTCACGTACTTCGGCGTCGACGACGACGCGGTCGGCGGGAACGTGCCGCAGGCGATCAGCGACGCGACGCGCTGCCCGCGCTGCCGCTCGCCGCTCCGCTACGAGCGCGTCGTGCTCGCGCACGTCGGCGTGTGGTCGTGCCCGACGGGCGACTTCACGCGGCCGGCGCGCGACGTCTCCGCGACGAAGGTCGTCCTCGGCCCGCGGGGGAGCGAGGTCGTGATCGGCGGCGTCCTCGCCAGCATGTACGACGAGATCCGTGTGCCCGTCCCCGGCCTGTACAACGTGTACAACGCGCTCGCCGCCCTCGCCACGGCGCGGGCCCTCGCGATCGGACTCCCCGAGTCGATCCGTGCGCTCGCGAACTTCACCCCCGCGTTCGGCCGCCTCGAGACCGTCGAGGTGAACGGGAAGACGCTGCGCCTGGTGCTCGTGAAGAACCCGGCCGGGTTCAACGCAGCGATCGCCGCCCTCCTCGAGACCGGGCGCCATCCCCGCCTGCTCGCCGCGCTCAACGACCGCGACGCCGACGGCCGCGACGTGTCCTGGATCTGGGACGCCGACTTCGAGACGCTCGCCCCCGCCGTCGAGCACGCCGTCATCACCGGGCTCCGCGGGCGCGACCTCGCGCTCCGCTTCAAGTACGCCGGGCTGCCGGCCGAAAAGCTCGCGGTCGTCGACGATCCCGCCGCCGCCATCGAGAAGGCGCTCGGCCTGGCTCCTGCCGGCTCGGAGGTGGTGGTGCTCGCGACGTACACCGCGATGCTCGCGCTGCGCGAGGCGCTCGCGCGGACCGGCGCGGTCGCGCCGTTCTGGGAGGACTGATGGACCTGCGAATCGGCCACCTCTATCCCGACCTCATGTCGATCTACGGCGATAAGGGGAACGTCATCGCCCTGAGCCAGCGCGCGCGCTGGCGCGGCATCGCCGCCGAGGTGCGCCCGTACAGCGTGGGCGAGTGGCGCGAGCCCGAGTGGCCGGACGTGTGGTTCTTCGGCGGGGGTCAGGACCAGGGACAGGACCTTGTCGGCGCGGACCTCGCGGGGCGGAACGGCGAGTCACTGCGGAAGTCCGTAGCGTCCGGCGCGGCGATCTTCTCGGTCTGCGGCGGCTACCAGCTCCTCGGCACCGAGTACGTGCCCGAGGTCGGCGCGGCGATCCCCGGTGCCGGCATCCTCGACGTCACGACGCGCGCCGGGCGCAAGCGCTTCGTCGGCAACCTCGTCGTCGACTCGGCCGACGGGCCGCTCGTGGGGTTCGAGAACCATTCCGGGCGCACGTACCTCGGGCCAAAGGCCGTGCCGCTCGGCTCCGTCGTGGTCGGGAACGGCAACAACGGCGAGGACAAGACCGAGGGCGCGATCCAGGGGAAGGTCATCGGCTGCTACCTCCACGGGTCGTGCCTGCCAAAGAACCCCTGGCTCGCGGATCGACTGCTGCAGTGGGCCCTCGAGCGACGTCACACGGACGTGAAGCTCGCGAAGCTCGACGACGAAGCGGAGCTCGCCGCTCGCACGCAGGCGACGGAGGTCGCGCAAGCCCGACCGTAGCCCCTAGGAAGGGCGTACCGTCCATAGGTCCTCTGTGCCGTCCCAGGCTGCCCATCCTTGATGTTCACCGGGTGTCGCGACGCGTGGTCACCGGATTCATCCTGGGCGCGGCTTTCGCGCTCGCCGCCGCTCTCACCCTTGCCACCGGACGAGGAAGTCCGCCACACCGACCAGCACTGAGCCCTCCTCTCACCCAGCAGCGGGACGAGTGCGTCCAGGTGTCCGACGGTTGGCAGTGTGTCGTGAAGGGAAAGGTCCCCCGGCCCTAGCGACACCGACGCGCAGGCTCTCCCTGTTCTTGTATCCGCTTTCGCGATCTAGTACTCGAGTACCGGACACCCGTCCTGTTCTCTGCGATGGGCAGGCCTGCTGAACTCCCTACGTCATGAGACCTCCAGCGCTCATTCGCGCGTTCGTCCTCGCGCTGGCGCTCCTTCCCGCTGGCGCGATCCACGTTTCGGCGGACGACGGCCGACCGAATCCGGGCGGCCGTCCTTCCGCCCCGCCGGAAACGGCGGGGCGGCCGCATCAGCTGCCGGTCGCCCCGGCACCGGTCCGACTTGCGGAGCCGACCGGCTCCGCCGACGGGCCGCCGTTCCCCTTACCGATCCGGAGGCCACCGCCGGCCACGCTCGTCATCCTCGTCGGTGGCTACGGCACGCAACAGCCCGACGATCCCACCTTCATGGACCTGGCCAAGCGCATAGAACAACAGCCCGGTTATCACGTGGAGCGACTTGGAGCGGATCCCGCGAACCCGTACGACTCATACCAGCACCTCGACACCAGCGCTGAGGCGCTCATCAAGGAAGTGCGGAGCAAGGCGGCGAGCTACCCGGGGGGCGTGCACATCATTTCGCACTCCGGCGGCGCTGGCGTCGTCGACCGTGCCTTCGCGAAAGGACTCTCGGCGGCTGACGGTGTCCGCTCGTTCCAGGCCGTCGCACCACCGCACAACGGGTCGACGGTCGCCTGGTGGACCGACCTTGTGCTGCCGTCCCTGGGGCAGGCGACGGACTACGTCCGTGCGATCCTCATGAGCGCCACGCCGCTTCCTGACCCCGAAAGCGACGCGATGCACGATCTCGCGCACTTGCGTCGGACGGCGCCACCCCCGGGGGTGGTCGAGGTCGATTACACGCTCGCCAGCGACACGTTCGTGATGGAGCAGGACAACTTCCACCCGGGTGTTCCTCTTCGGCTCTACACACCGCAGGACTTGCACCAGCTGGCAATTGGTCACGACAGCTTCGTGAATACCGAGCTCAGCGAGGACGTCGTGAGGGCGGTGCGTTGCAGCTGTGTGCCACCCGATCGACGCACCGTCGGCGAGGTCGTTCTGGATGAAGCGATCCGTCAAGTGTCTACACCGGTAGGCAACAAGGAGCTCGCGCTCATCATCCTTGTCGCGCTTGGTCTCGCCGCAGGGTTCTATCTGCTGCGCCCCGAGACGCGGCAAGCTCTGGACCGTGCGGCGAAGGCCTACCTGCGGACGCGGGGCCGATGACCGACCAGGAGGGCCAGGCCCTCGTCGAATTCGCGCTCGTGTTGCCGATCATCTGCCTCGTGATGCTCCTGGTCGTCACGGTCGGTGAGATCGCGCGCGACCGGATCGTTCTCGAGCACGCGGCGTCCGAGGGCGCGCGAAACGGCTCGTTCAACAACGACGATCTCCAGATCCGACAGGCCGTCGCCGCGACGGTGCGTCCGCTGGATCCCGCTCGCGTCACGGTGACGATCGAACCTGACCGAGCGGTACGGACGAGACGGTCGCTCCTCACCGTGCGGCTCGCCTACCGGGAGCCGCTCGCCCTCGCTTTCGTCGGGATGCCAGACCTGGTGGTGAGGAGCTCGGCTACTCGCATGATCGAGCGGGACGCGCCCTGAGAGACGACGGCGGCCAAGCGCTTCCCATGACGATCATGGTGATGGCCATCGCCATCATCGGCATCGTCGGTATCCGGGCAAGCGGCGAACGCCTTCTCGGCAAAGCCCACGTTGAGCGAACGGCCGCTGGAGCGAGTCAAGCTGCCGCCACGGAGCTCGCCGAAATCTATTTCGAGTGGCAGCTGGCTCGCTACGACGATGACCAACGCGAGCGCCGACCACTGGCGGCACTCATGTCCGATGCCGCGACCCTCGAACGGGCACGTGCCGCGGCAAACGAGATCGCGGCAGTGAACGCCCTGGGGAGGGCGAGCGATGTCAAGGTGACCTGCGATGCCCACGGCGTGATCGTCACGGTCACGATCGGCAGGCAGGAGGCGCAATCAGACTTCCCCGCACCTGAATGTTTCCCCCGCTGACGTTCTCCCGGGGGCGGCTACCCCCCTGGCGCGTCGGAGCCATCGCGCTCGGAGCGGTGCTCCTTGCCCTCGCGCTCGTTACGCGCCAGACCGAGACGCCACCGGAGGCTCACGTTGTTCCGCTCTCGGAGGCGCTCGATGGGTCGACCTTCGCGCTCGCGGTCCCGACCGCGTGGCTCGGCACGCCCGCGATCGGGGTTCGACCCCGCGATCGCATCGATCTCATCGCGGTCCGACCGGGAGACCGTGCGAGCGGCTATCCCGTCGCCTACGACCTACGAGTGATGAGCAGCGACGACCGTGCGTTGATCGTGCAGATCGACGAGGCGAGCGCGATCGCGGTGGCCCTGGCTCGTTCGAGCGGGATGCTCCTCGTTCCACTCCTGCAGTCGGCGCGATGACCTTCCGCGTGCAGCTCTGCGGTGGAGCCGACCTGCGCTCGGCCGCTGGGGCCCTCGGGCTCGTGCTGGCCAATGACGGTAAGCCCGATCTCGCGCTCATCGACCTTCGCGACGACGCGTCGCTCGCTTGTGCCGCCGAGCTTCCGCCGACGCTGCCGCGCGTCGCCGTCGTCGGTGAAGCGCAGCTTCGTCTCGCACGAGCCCTCGGTGTGCCGGGCCGCGCGGTCAGCACGTCGAGCGAGCCGGCTGCGCTCGGTCCGTTGATTGCCGCGGCGGTACCCCGCGAGGCCCGGCGCTCGACCCGATCGGTCCTCATCACGTCTCCGCGCGGCGGCGTGGGTCGCTCGCTCCTCGTGTCCAACCTGGCCCGGCGCCTCGCGGTCACGCGCTCTGTCTTCGTCCTCGATCTCACCGGTACCGGGGCGGTCGCGTGGTGGCTCGGCTCCGAAGGCGGCTCGTGGGCCGAGCTCGAGCTGCTCGCGCACGAGCTCACCGGCGAGCACCTGGCGGTCGTCGCGGTCGAGGCCGGCCCGGGGATCCGCATCGCGGGCGGCGCCCCGCGCGCAGCGACGCCCCGACTCGCGGTCGCGGCCGCGAGAGCGGCGCTCGAAGTAGCCGAGATGGTGCTCCTCGACGCGCCGACCATCGCGGATCCGGCGGCCGTCGCGGTCAGCGAGGTCGTCGATCGGATACTCCTTCTAACCTACGACGATCCCGTTTCCGTCGCGACGCTCGCGGCGACCACCGCGCCGGAAGGCGCGTGGCTGATCGCCTCGCAGAGCAGGGCCGCATCGCTCGCGGGACGCGATGCTTTCCGTTCGCTTCCCTCGGATGAGGCCGCCGTCGCCGCGGCCGCCGGCAGGCGCGGTCCGGTCGGCGGTGCTCTCGGCCGCGGCTACGACGAGCTCGCCGAGCTCCTCCGCATCGACGCGTCGTGACCGTCGCCACCCGCGCACGTATCGAGCGGGGGATCGTCGCGCGACTACGAGAAGCGCCGGATGGCCGTCCGCGTCGGGAGCACCTCACCGCGGCACTTCGCGAGACGCTCGCCGAAGAGCGTGTTGTGATACCCGCCGGCGAGCTGCGGACGCTCGAGCGCTGGCTCGACGATCGCCTGTTCGGGCTTGGCGAGCTCGCGCCGCTTCTTCGCGATGAGCGGGTGACCGAGGTGATGGTCAACGGTCTCCGTGGCGTGTGGGTCGAGCGCGAAGGGCAGCTCGAGCAGACCGCGATCCGCTTCGTCGACCCCGAAGAGATCATGGTCATCATCGAGCGGCTGGTCGCGCCGCTGGGTCGTCGGATCGATCTCGCGAGCCCTCTCGTGGATGCACGGCTCGCCGACGGCTCGCGCGTCCATGCGGTGATCCCACCGATCTCGCTTGTGGGGCCCGTGCTCACCATCAGACGCTTCACGGCGACGCCGCTCGGACCCGATGACCTCGTACGTAACGGGACCGCCACCCGCGAGGTCATCGACGCTCTTGTCAGCTCTGTCAGGGAACGGAAGAGCCTGCTCGTGTCGGGCGGCACCTCGAGCGGCAAGACGACGACACTGAATGCCCTCGCGTTCGCGATCGGGGAACGCGAACGGATCGTCACGATCGAAGACGCCGCCGAACTGCGGCTCCCACAGCCCAATGTCGTCGCCCTTGAGACGCGACCGCCGAGCGTCGAGGGATCCGGAGCGATCGATGTGCGATCGCTCCTCCGTGCCGCGCTCCGGATGCGACCTGACCGCATCGTCGTTGGCGAGGTCCGTGGCGGTGAGGCTCTCGACATGCTCCAAGCGATGAACACCGGCCACCGTGGCTCACTCACGACGGCTCATGCGAACGGGTCGTATCACGCTCTGCTTCGGGTCGAGACGATGGCGCTCATGGGCGGCATCGACCTGCCGCTCGCGGCGATCCGGGAGCAGATCCGTCGCGGCATCGACATCGTGGTCCACCAGGAACGTGATGCCTCGGGCACGCGGCGCATCGTCGAGGTCATGCAACTCGGACCCGAGCCAGGCCCCGACGGCACCTACGAACTGCGGCCCCTCATCTGACTCCGCTTCTCGTCGCGCTTGCCGTGGTCCTTCTCGGCGGGGCGCTGGTCGAGCCGGATCGCGTTCGGCCGCTGCTGGCGCGCGCGCGTGCCATCGACCCACGCGCCCAGGCGCGGCGGCGAGAGTGCCGCCTCGCTCTCCCGGGCCTCGTCGAGGCCGTGGGCGCCGCGCTTGCGAGCGGTCTGTCGATCCAGCTCGCCCTGGCGGAGGTCGCCTCGACATTGCCCTCCGTTCTCGCGCGAGCGACTGGGCACGCGGCGGCCGCGCTGGTGCTCGGAGCTCGGCTCGAGATCGCGTTCGCCGCTTTCGCCGAGGTGGTCCCGCAGCAGGATCTCGCGCCGTTCGCGATGGTCCTCTCCGCTTTCGCGCGCAGTGGCGGCAAGGTCGGCCGGAGCCTCGGCAGGGTGGCTGCGCTCTTACGCGGCCGTCTCGCCCTCGAGGAGGAGCGGGCTGCGCTCACCGCGCAAGGTCGCGCCTCGGCGCTCGTCCTTGTCGCGCTGGCCCCGCTCGGCGCGATCTTCTTCTCGTTCGCGACGCCCGATTACTTCAGTGTCCTGCTCGATCGCGGACAGTTCCTGGTCGCGGTCGCGATCCTTCTCGAGGTGGCCGGAGCCTTCTGGCTCTCCCACATCCTGCGCTCGAGGACCGCGGAGGCGGACTTC
Organism: Chloroflexota bacterium; assembly: GCA_005883625.1. Classification (GTDB taxonomy): domain Bacteria; phylum Chloroflexota; class Limnocylindria; order P2-11E; family P2-11E; genus 3-1-20CM-2-70-9. Next base: position 15,769 of record VBDU01000096.1, read on the forward strand.
GCGTCGTTGCTTGATGCCGTCATCGTCGGCCTCGACGCGGGGCTGACGTTCGAACACGCCCTAGGGGCCCTCGTTGCCCGCGGCCCTGCGCTCTCCCGTCTGCCCGAAGCGAGGCGTCTGCTGGCGGATCTCGCCCTTGGGCAGTCCAGTCGTGTCGCGTTCGAGGCCTTCGGGAAGGCAGGTCCGACGGAGGCGCGCGTCGCGGCGCTCGTCCGCTCGGCGACGAGATTCGGCTCGCCTCTCGCAGAGCTCCTGGTGACACAGGCCGACGGGCTACGCGCGACCGATCGCCGGCGCACCGAGGCGCAGGCTCGGCGTCTTCCCATTCTCATGCTATTCCCGCTGACGTTTTGCATCCTGCCGGCGCTGCTCATCGTCTTCCTCGGTCCGCCGCTGCTCTCGCTCGCGTGAAATCAGTCCAGGCGGTACGCGCTCGGGTCGATGTGCGCGACGAGGAGGCTCGGTCGATCGGACGAAGGTTTGCGCAAGGCGTCACGGCACGGCTCGGGCGCGCGCACGTCCCATGCCGTGATGCCGAAGCCTTGCGCGACCTCGCCGTAGTCGAGGTTGCCGAACGTCGTGCCCGTGACCGGGAACTTCTTCCGTTCCTGTCCGGCCCTGATCTGCGAGAGGGCATCATCGACGAGCAGGACGACGGTAATCGCGAGCTTGAGGCGCACTGCGGTCTCGAGCTCGGCCATGGTCATCGCGAAGCCGCCGTCGCCGAGGACGCACGCGATCTGCCGGTCGGGGTGCGCGAGCTTGAGGCCGATCGCGGCGGGAAGGCCGTAGCCCATTGACGAAAGGCCGTTCGAGACGAAGAACGTCCTCGGCCCGAGCGCGGTCCAGCACTGCACGCTGACCGCCTTGTTGTAGCCGACGTCGCAGGTGACCAGCGTGTCCTCGGGGAGCCTGGCGCGCAGCTCGGCGAGCACTTGCTGCGGGGTGAGGCCGTCGCGCGCCGGCGCGACGTAGGCGCGGAAGTCGTCGCGGAACGACGCGAGCTCCCGCTCGGACCACTTCGGCTGGGCGCCCGACCGCAGCTGCTCGAGCGTGTCGGGGACCGGGCTCACGATCTCCACGTCGCTCGGGTAGTAGCGGTCGTCGTTCGCGAGCGCGCCGATGTGGACGACCTTCGCCTTCGCGGTCCAGTCGCGGTCGAATTCCACGGGATCGACGCCGACCATCAGGACGAGGTCGGCGCCCTCGACGAGCTCGAAGAGCCTCGCCGTCCCGAGGCCCTCGAGCGTGCCGAGGAAGAGCGGGTGGTCCTCGCGGAACACGCCCTTCGCCTTGGGGAGGTCGAGCACCGGCAGGCGCCAGGCCTCGGCGAACGCGCGGAGCGGCGCCACGACCCGCGGCTCGTTCGCGTCCATGCCGACGATGACGAGCGGTCGCGCGCTGGCGCGTAGAAGGGCGGCCGCCTCGCGCTCCGAGCCCGGGTCGAGCGCGGGTTCGGGCTCGACCGGCGCGGGCTGGCGCGCGACGTCGCTCGCCTCCTGGCGCGGGGCGGCGCTCGTGATCGGCGCGTAGAGCGCGCGCAGGTCGAGCTTCTGGTGGGTCGTGATCTCGTAGCGGTCGGCCGGGAGCTGGCCCGTGAACGCGAGGACCGGCGCGCGGTCGAGGTAGCAGTGCGCGATCCCGGTGACCAGGTTCGTCGCGCCCGGGCCGAGCGTCGCGAGGCAGACGCCGGGGACGCCGGTGCTCGTGGCCATGGCCTCGGCGATGAAGCCGGCGCTTGTCTCGTGCCGCGTGAGGACGAACTCGAGCCCGGCCTGCCGGAAGCCCTCGATGAGGTCCACGACCTCGCCGCCGGGATGGCCGAAGACGTAGCGCACGCCGGCGGCCCGCAGCCGGTCGCCCACGAGGCGCGCGACGCTCGTCACGGCGGAACTATCGCGGATTTGTGTCCGCCCGATGCGCTCCTAGACTCGGCCGCGTGAACGTGGCGATGTGGCTCCGCGCGCTCCGGGTCATCCCGCGCATCGACCGGGCGGAGTGGGACCGGCTCGACATCGTCTCGCGCTGGCTCATCGCCTCGCGCAGCGCGGTCTTCGTGCTCACGTTCACATCGGCGAGCATCGCCGGCCTGCTCGCGGTCCGCGACCGGCACTTCGACCCGGTCCTCTGGGCGCTCGCGGCGGTCGCGCTCGTCGCGGCGCACGCGACGAACAACCTCCTGAACGACCTCACCGACCATCTCAAGGGCGTGGACCGCGACAACTACTTCCGCGCCGTGTACGGGCCGCACACGCTCGAGCATCGGCTCCTCACGGTGCGCCAGCTCCTGGCGTACGCCGCGGCCGGCGCCGTCGTCGCGATCGTCATCGGCGCGTACTTCGTCGCGCTCCGCGGCCCGCTCGCGCTCGCGCTCATGGCGGCGGGCGCGTTCTTCGTCCTCTTCTACACGTACCCGCTCAAGTACATCGGCCTCGGGGAGATCGCGGTCATCCTCGTCTGGGGGCCGCTCATGATCGGCGGCACGTACTTCGTGGTGACCGGGACCTGGGACTGGAACGTCGCGGCCGTCGGCCTGCCCTACGCGATCGGCGCGACGACGGTCATCTTCGGCAAGCACATCGACAAGCTCCCCGACGACCGCGCGAAGGGGATCCACACGCTCCCGGTGATCATCGGCGAGCCGGCCGCGCGCTGGACGGTGATCGCGATGTTCGTCCTCCAGTACGCCATCGTCGCCTACTTCGTGCTCACCGGGTTCTTCACGCCGGCGCTCCTCGTGATCGCGCTCGCGTTCCCGCGCCTGCGCGCGGCGATCGCCGCGTTCGCGAAGCCGCGCCCCGCGGAGCGCCCGGCGCACTACCCCGAGCTCGCGTGGCCGCTCTACCTCGTCCACTACGCGTTCCTGCACAACCGCCGGTTCGGGCTGCTCCTGCTCGTCGGCCTCGTCGCGGACGTCGCGATCCGGCTTCTCGTCGTCTGACGAGAACGCCCCGGAGCTCGTGCCCCGGGGCGTCCGTCACATCAGCGCGCGCGAGCGTTATCTCTTGACGACGTAGGTGCTCGCGATCTTGTCGTGCCAGCCCTGCTTGTTCGAGTCGAACGCGACCCAGATGAGACCGATCGCGAACGGGATCGCCGCGACGATGAGGCCGACGTAGCGGATCACGGCCTGCGTGATCGTGAGCGCGGAGCCATCGGTGCGGATGACGTGCAGTCCGAAGACGCGCATGCCCGGTGTCATGCCGCCGCCGCTCGCGGACCAGAAGTACACGAAGTACGCGATGCCGACGACGAAGCTCACGATGCCCGCCGCGTCCCGGAGGACCAGGCTCAAGATGTACTGGACGACGAGCAGGATCACCGCGTCTATCAGGTACGCGATCGCGCGGATCCAGAACCCGGCTTTCTGTCCGGTGTCTGCCGCCATTGTTGCGGTAGCCATTCGGCCACCTCCTTCCTCTCGCCGGGAGTGTAGAAACGTAGTCAAAATGGCGGGAGTACTTCCTTCCTAGTTGTCGCTCTACGACCAGACGAGCACGCTGACGCACGAGATCGGATAGGAAAGGGGGTCCCGAATGCTTGCATTCTTGCGCGACGACGAAGGCCAGGGCTTGGTCGAGTACGCACTCATCATCGCCGTCATCGCCATCGCCGTTATCGTCGCGATGATCTTCCTGCGCGGCCAGATCCAGAACATCTTCAGCAACATCGGCAACAACCTCACCTAGCGAACGTGCAGCGATAACCAGGGAGGGCGGCGCTTTCCGGACCCTCGGAGCGCCGCCCTTCCGGCTTTTAGGGGGAGCGGAGAGATCGACGCGGTGCGGCTCGTCGAGGACGTCGTCCTCGCCCTCTTCGTGTGTGCCATGGTCGTGACCGACTGGCGCGTGCGCCGCATCCCGAACGTCGCGACGTACCCCGCCATGGCGGTCGGCCTCGTCCTGGGCGCGCTCGAAGCGCTGCCCGGCGACCTCTTCGTGCGCGGCCTCATCGACCACGTCGTCGCGCTCGTCCTCGCCTTCGCGGTCTGCTACCCGTTCTACGCGGGCGGCGGGCTCAAGGGCGGCGACGCGAAGTTCCTCATGGCCGTCGGCGCGCTCCGCGGCACGAGCTTCCTCATCGCGAGCGCGCTCTACGGCGCGCTCCTCGGCGGGGTCATCGCGATCGGTGTCATCGCGGCGCGGCGACTGGCGCGGCCGGCCGACGGCGCCGCGCTCACCCCGGTGCTGAAGACGTGGATCCCGTACGGCGTGGCGCTTGGCCTCGGGACGCTCCTCGCCCTGGCGCTCGAGCTGAGCGGCCGGCTTGCGGGGATGGTGTCGTGACGCGCTTTGGGACACCTGTCGTGCGGACGGACGCCTTCTCTGTAGACTGCTGCCCGGGCGGGAACCTGCGTTATCTCCTGAAGTGGGAGCAGCCTAAGTAATGGCCGACGGCGACAAGATCCGCATCCTCATCGTCGACGACATCGCCGACACGAGGGACAACCTTGCCAAGCTCATCGGCTTCGAGCCCGACATGGAGGTCGCCGGCACCGCGGACGGCGGCCAGGCCGCGGTGAACATGGCCAAGAAAGAGCGGCCGAACGTGATCCTCATGGACATCAACATGCCCGACATGGACGGGATCACGGCGACCGAGATCATCAGCAACACCGTCCCCGACGCGCCGATCATCATGATGAGCGTCCAGGGGGAGCAGGACTACCTGCGCCGCTCGATGCTCGCCGGAGCGCGGGAGTTCCTCGTGAAGCCCTTCTCGGCGGACGAGCTCATCAACGCGATCCGCCACGTCCACGAGCTCGAAAAGGTCAAGCGCGCGCGCTACGCGCAGGTCGCGCCGCAGGCCCCCGCGCCGGGCGGACCCGTCGCGGCCGCGCCGGTCGCGCGCGACACGGGGCAGATCATCGCCTTCTTCTCGCCCAAGGGCGGCGTCGGCCGCACGACGATCGCCACGAACCTCGCGGTCGCGCTCCACCAGTCCACGCAGAAGCCGGTCGTCCTCGTCGACGGCTCGCTCCCGTTCGGCGACATCGCGGTCATCCTCAACATGAGCCCCAAGGCCAAGACCATCGCCGACCTCGTGGGCTCGTTCGACAACACCGACTCGGACGTCCTCGAGTCCGTGCTCGTCTCGCACTCCACCGGCATCAAGGTGCTCCTCGCGCCACCGACGCCGGAGTCCGCCGAGCTCATCAAGGGCGAGGACATCAAGCGCGTGCTCGAGCTGCTGCGCGAGCGTTACGCGTACATCGTCGTCGACACGTGGCCGTCGTACGGCGAGCAGGTCATCACCATGCTCGACACCTCCGACGTGATCCTCACGCTCATGACGCTCGAGATCACGAGCCTCAAGAACGTCCGCGTCTTCATGGAGGTCGCCGAGAAGCTCGGCTACGACGACAACAAGCTGCAGCTCGTGGCCAACCGCAACGACAGCTCGGGGGGCATCAAGGCATCGGACGTGGAGGCGAGCCTCGGGCGCAAGATCCCGCACACGATCGTCTCCGACGGCCGCACGCTCGTCCTGGCGGTGAACCGCGGCGTGCCCTTCGTCATCAGCCACCGCGAGAGCCAGGTCGCAAAGGACATCTTCGCCCTCGCTGGGAAGCTCGCCGGCGCGCAGGAGGCGGCGTCCGCCGCGACCGGCGCCAAGGCCCCCGCCCGCGCGGGCGGGATGCGCCTTTTCGCTCGCTAGATCGCTTCGGCTGCGACCTCTCTGATCGCTTTTGGGCCAGTTCCGGGCCGTACTATCCGGCGGCGAGGGAGCAGGCGCCTGAATAACGGGCGTCGGAAGGAAGGGTTAAACAACCACACATGTCGCTCCTGAGACGCATCGAAGGACAGCGCCCCGCCGGGCAGCCGGCCGCCCCGGAGACGCCGGGCGGGCCTCCCGGGCCACCGCGGCCGCCGGCCGAAGGGCCGCTCTCGCAGACCGCGGCGCCCTCGCGCGACGCCACGCGCGACGCGCGCGTGCGCCTCCAGACGCGGATCATCAACAACCTCGACCCGCGCCTCGACCTCTCCGATGCCAAGGCCGTGCGCTCGAACATCGAGGAGATGTTCAACCGGTTCCTCGACGAGGAAGGGATCGTCGTCACGCGCGTCGAGCGTCAGCGGATGCTCGAGCAGATCCTCGACGAGATCCTCGGCTTCGGTCCGATCCAGCCGCTCCTGAACGACGACTCCATCACCGAGGTCATGGTGAACGGGCCCTACCGCGTGTACGTCGAGCGCAAGGGCAAGCTGAGCCTCGCCGACGTCACGTTCGTGAGCGACGAGCACGTCATGCGGGTCATCGAGCGGATCATCGCGCCGATCGGCCGGCGCGTCGACGAGTCCAAGCCGTACGAGGACGCCCGCCTGCCGGACGGCTCGCGCGTGAACATCATCATCCCGCCGCTCGCGCTGAACGGCCCCACGGTGACGATCCGGAAGTTCCCCAAGTACCGCATCACCGTCGACGACTACGTGAAGTTCGGGACGGCGACGCCCGAGATGATGGAGTTCATGCGGGCGTGCGTCGAAGCGCGCCTCAACATGTTCATCTCCGGTGGCACCGGCTCCGGCAAGACGACGCTGCTCAACATCCTCTCGGGCTTCATCCCGGAGGACGAGCGGATCATCACGATCGAGGACGCGGCCGAGCTCCGGCTCGTGCAGGACCACGTCGTGCGCCTCGAGTCGCGCGCCGCGAACATCGAGGGCAAGGGCCAGGTCACGATCATGGACCTGGTGAAGAACGCCCTCCGTATGCGCCCGGAGCGCATCGTCGTGGGTGAGATCCGCGGCGGCGAGGCGCTCTCGATGCTCCAGGCCATGAACACGGGCCACGACGGCTCGCTGTCGACCGGCCACGCGAACTCGCCTCGCGACATGCTCGCCCGGCTCGAGACCATGTGCCTCATGGCCGGCGTCGACCTCCCCGCCCGCGCCATCAAGGAGCAGATCGCGAGCGCGCTCGACGTCATCGTGCAAATCTCGCGGCTCAAGGACGGGTCTCGCAAGATCACGAACGTCACCGAGGTCCAGGGCATGGAAGGCGAGGCCATCGTCCTCCAGGACGTGTTCGTCTTCGAGCAGACGGCATACATCGACGGCAAGGTGCAGGGCCGCCTGCGGCCCACGGGCATCCGCCCCAAGTTCAGCGAGAAGTTCGAAGCCGCCGGCATCAAGCTGGCCCAGGGCGTCTTCGGCGACATGTCCGCCGCGCTCCGCTAGATGTCCGAGTACGTGTCCTACGGCATCCCCGGCATCGCGTTCCTCGGTGTCCTGCTGCTCTTCTGGGGCGTCGCCACGCTCGTCGGCGGCGGCGCGTCGGAGTCTTCGATGGAGGCCCGCATGGCCCGCTACGCGGGCGGCCCCGAGGCGAAGAAAGAAGAGAAGGTCAAGAAAAAGAAGGACCGCAAGGACATCGACCCGTTCGCGACCCTGTCGTCGGACGTGCAGGACAAGCACCTCGCCGCCAAGGTCGCGCGCGATCTCGCGCGCGCGAACCTCACCCTGCGGGTCTCGGAGTACTACTACATCCGCGTCGGCCTCGCGCTCGGGCTCGGCCTGTTCCTCGGTGTCCTGCGCGACCCGCTCTCCGGCGTCGTCGGCGCGATCGTGGGCTACTTCGGTCCGCGGATCTGGGTCGGGCGGCGCATCGGCAGCCGGCTGAACTCTTTCAACAAGCAGCTGCCGGACACGATCACGCTCCTCTCGAACTCGTTGCGCGCGGGCTCGAGCTTCCTCCAGTCGATCGAGCTCGTCTCGCGCGAATCGCCCGCGCCCATGGGCCTCGAGATGGGCCGCGTCGTCCGTGAGGTGAACCTCGGCCTCGGCATGGAGGAGGCGCTCTCGAACATCGTGCGCCGCATCCGCAGCGACGACCTCGACCTCATGGTCACGGCCATCGGGGTCCAGCAGCAGGTCGGTGGGAACCTCGCCGAGATCCTCGACACGATCGCGTTCACCATCCGCGAGCGCGTCCGCATCAAGGGCGAGATCCGCACGCTCACGGCGCAGGGCCGCTACTCGGGCTACCTGGTCGCGTTCCTGCCAGTCGGCATCGCGGTCACCCTGAACTTCATCAACCCCGAGTTCATGCAGCCGCTCTTCACGCAGCTCATCGGGCAGATCCTCCTCGTGATCGGCGGCGTGATGATGGCGATCGGCTTCTTCGCCATCCGCAAGATCACGGACATCAAGGTCTAGCCGATGGAGCTCATCTTCGCCGCCATCCTGGGCTTCGGCATCTTCCTCGTCTTCATCTCGTTCATCGTCGGCCAGCAGCTCGACCCGGTGCAGGCACGACTGCAGCAGATCGCGGTGCGCCCGCGGACGTTGGAAGAGCTCGAGCTGCAGCGGCCGATCGGGGAACGCACGATCAAGCCGATCGTCCAGGGGCTGTCGCGCCTGGTCTCCCGCTTCTACCCGGCGAACACGGCGCGCTCGCTGCAGATCCGCCTCAAGCGGGCCGGCATGGAGACGACGAGCGTGGAGTTCTTCCTCGGCGTGAAGGCCTTCGCGGCGATCATCGGCGCGCTCGGCATCTCGTCGCTGGTGAACCTCCTCACGAGCGACGGCCTCATGACGGTCGGCGGTCTCTTCGGCGGCGTCATCCTCGGGTTCCTCGCGCCCGACTTCTACCTGAACAGCAAGGCGGGCGCTCGCGGCAGCCAGATCCTCGAGCAGCTCCCCGACGCGCTCGACCTCCTCACGATCTCCGTCGAGGCCGGCCTCGGGTTCGATGCCGCGCTCGTGAAGGTGACCGAAAAGCTCAAGGGCGCGCTCTCCGAGGAGTTCAAGCGCGCCGGCGCCGAGCAGCGCGTGGGCAAGTCACGTCAGGAGGCGCTCCGCGGGATCAGCGAGCGCGTCGACGTGAAGGAGCTCCAGAGCTTCATCTCCGCGATCATCCAGGCGGACCAGCTCGGTGTCTCGATGTCCAAGGTGCTGCGCATCCAGTCGGAGACGCTCCGTACCGAGCGCCGCCAGCGCGCCGAGGAGAAGGCCGCGCGGGCGCCGATCCTCATCATGCTGCCGACGGTGGGCTGCATCTTTCCGTCGCTCTTTATCGTGATCCTCGCGCCTGCCGCGCTCTCCGCTCTCAGCTCCTGCGGCTCTGTCTAGCGCCGCGCGACCCCACGCGGTCCGCAATCGGACCCGCGGCACGGTCCTCGCGTCCCGCTGCGATGTCGCCGACAGCTTCCTGACGCGCGGCGTCGGCCTTCTCCTGCGCGCCGGGCTGCGCGACGGCGAGGCGCTGCGGATCACGAGCACGAACGCGATCACGATGGCGTTCATGCGCTTCGCGATCGACGCCGTCTTCGTCGACCCTGGCGGACGCGTGGTCCGCGTGGCCCCGCGCCTTCGGCCGTGGGTGCTCGTGACGGCGGCGCGGGGCGCGCGAGAAGTGATCGAGCTCCCCGCCGGCGCGGCCGAGCGCGCGGCCACGCAAGTCGGTGACGAACTCGTCTACGAATGAGCGCAGGACAGGTCCTCGCCGACCTCGTCCTCGCGCCGCGCTGCGCGGGCTGCGGCGATCCCGGCAGCTGGTTCTGCCTCGGCTGCCGTGACCTCTGCGACGCCGTCGCGCTCGCCGGCGCGCTCCCGGTCCGCGGCGCGGGCACGTACGCCGGCCCGCTCCGCGAGGCCATCCACCGCCTGAAGTACGGCGGCGAGCGCGGCCTGGCTGCCGAGCTCGGCGCCCTCGTCGCCCGCGAGGTCGCCGCGGACCTGGCGCGCGGCGTCGCGCTCGACGCGATCGTTCCGGTGGTGCTCCATCCCTCGCGCGCCGCCGCGCGGGGGTACGACCAGGCGCGGCTGCTCGCTGCCGCCGTCGCGGCGCGGACCGGGCTGCCCGTGCGGGCCGCGATCCACCGCGTGCGCGCGAGCCGGCCGCAGGTCGAGCTCGACCGCGCCGCGCGGGCCGCGAACGTGCGCCGCGCGTTCCTCGCGGAGGCGGGAGCGCTCCGTGGTCTGCGCGTGGCGCTCGTCGACGACGTCGCGACGACGGGCGCGACGCTGCACGACGCGGCGAGCGCGGCGCGGGCCGCGGGCGCTCGCCACGTGCGCGCCTACGTGATCGGAGTGGACGCGTGACGCGCGGTCGCTGGATCGTTCGCGGCCTGCTCCTGTTCGTCCTCGCGTTCACGAACCTCAACGACATCTGGTCGCCCGACGTGCTGCCGAACGCGCTCTTCGCGTGGACCGTCATCCGTGAGCGCAACGTCGACTACGACGAGTTCACCGTCGAGGGGGCTCCGCCCCCCCGCCCCCCCGCACGCGGCGGCTTCCTCGACCGCGAGGCGTATTTCTTCCGCGCCTGCGGCGTCTCGACCGCCACCGCGCCCCCAAAGGCCGTGCGCAGCCCTGGCGGGCCGCCCGCCCCGGGTCCGAGGGATCACGTCTGCTCGGTGTTCCCGCCCGGCATGGCCGTCCTCGCGCTCCCCTTTTTCGCGCCCTTCGTGCTCGCGGGCGTCTTCCCGGACGACCTCGGGCTCCTCATCCGCGTGGGGCACGTCGCCGCGGCGTTCTTCGAGGTGCTCGCGACGTTGCTCCTGTGGTCGGTCCTGCGGCGCTTCACGTCCGCGCGGTGGTCGCTCGTCCTCGTGCTCCTCTACTTCCTGGCGACGAGCGTGCGCACGGTCTCGTCGCAGGCGCTCTGGCAGCACCCCGGCGTGCACCTCGCGGTCGCGAGCGCCCTCTGGCTCACGCTGCACGAGGACCTCGTGCCGCTGCGCCGGGAGCTCCTCGCCGGCGCCGCGCTCGGACTGGGCGCGATCGTGCGGCAGACGACCGGGCTCGTCGCGCTGGGCCTCAGCGGCTTCCGCCCCCTGCGCCTCGTCGTCGTCCTCATCGGCGCGGGGATGGCGGCCGCGCCGCTCCTCGTCTACGACGACCTCGCGTTCGGCTCGGCGCTCGAGCAGGGCTACGGCGTCAAGCCATTCGACACGCCGCTCTCGACCGGTCTGTCCGGGCTCCTCGTCTCGCCCTCGCGCGGACTCTTCGTGTACACGCCGTACCTCGTCTTCGCGTTCTGGGCGCTCGCGCGGGCGTGGCGCTGGCCTGGCGAGGTCGCGCGGCGGCTGCGCTCGCTCTCGCTCGTATGGCTCGCCACGCTGCTGCTCTACGCCACGTACACCGAGTGGTGGGGCGGGCGCGTCTTCGGCGCGCGCTTCCTCGACGACCTCGCGCCGATCCTCTTCGCCGCCCTCGGCTGGGGGACCGGTGTCGGGCTGCTCCGTTCCCGGCGCTCTCGCGTGGTCTTCGCGGCCCTCGCGGCGTGGTCGCTCGTCATCTTCAACGCCGCGGCGCTCGTGTACGACCAGTCCTGGGACACGGCGCGCGGGATCAACTTCGATCCGTCACCGCTTTTCTCCTGGACGGACCCGCAGTGGCTCGCCGTGCTGGCGGCCCTGCCCGCGGGCGGCAGCCGCGTCATCGCCGCCGGCCTTCTGAGCATGCTCGTCGTCGCGCTCTTCCTGCGTCTCGAGCTGCGCGCCCTGCGCCCTGAAGGCTCGGCGGACTGATGTCGCACGCTCAAGACGCGAGCGCATACGGCAGCGCTCGTTGGCACGGTCCAAAACGTTTTCGGCGCCGATCATTCGCCGCCATCGAGACGGTTCCTGATCGTCGTTGAGGCGTCGGCTGCGGTCGACTCCCTCTCGCGTTCGGAACGTTCGAACGCATCGCCGCCCGTCTCAGCGAACCCGGAGAGAGCCTTCACGCGCCTCGGGCCATGCGGCGCGGATCGAGCTCTTCCGCTAGCAAAACGGCTAGCGTGCCCTCGTGACCGCATTTCTCGTCTTCTTCGGTAGGGGCGGCCCCAGCGCCGTGGAGCGCCAGCTGGATGGGGTGAAGATCGCGATCGGCACGATCGTGCTCGCACGCGCGCGTGATGCCGGCTTTGTCCCTCTGTACGGCGTGACCCACGACGACGAGGCCGCGGCCGCGCTCCGCAGCGCCGGAGCCGAGATCCTCGCCGACCGGACGGAGCCTTTCCATTTCGGGCAGGAGCTCTCGCGGATCATCCGTGAGCGCACGCTCGACCGCGTCTGCACCATCGGCGCGGGCGCGGGAGCGCTCCTCACCACGAAGGACCTCGCGGCGCTCCGCGAGGAGCTCGAGACGAGCGAGGCGCTCGTGCTCTCGAACAACTCGTACTCGGCGGACCTCGTCGCGTTCTCGCCGGCCTCGGCGCTCGACGCGATCGACCTCCCCGCGACGGATAACCCGCTACCGCGCCGCCTGCACCAGCAGGCCGGCCTCTCGTCGCGGCAGATGGAGAAGTCCGCGGCCAGCCTCCTCGACGTCGACACCCCGACCGACGCCGCTCTTCTCGTGCGGCACCCGGCGTGTCCCGACGAGCTCCGCGAGATGCCCGCGTGGCAGGACATCCTCGCCGACCGCATCGAACCGCTCATGCGACTCGTCACGACGCCCGACAAGGAGCTCGTCGTCGCGGGGCGCGTCGGCGCGCCCGTGTGGACATTCATCGAAAGCCAGACCGCCTGTCGGGTCCGGATGCTCGCGGAGGAGCGCGGCATGCAGGCCGCGGGTCGTGACAGCTCCGGCGAGGCGCGCAGCGCGCTCGGGTTCCTCTACGAGCGCGCCGGGCCGCGCGAGTTCTTCGCGGAGATGGGCGAGCTGGGCGATGGCATGCTCTTCGATACGCGCGTCCTGTTCGCGCATCTTGGCTGGCGGCCGTCGGCCGAGGAGCGCTTCTTGTCGGATCTCTTCCAGGCCGAGCGCATCGCGGCGGGCCCGCTCCGCGACTTCACCGCCGCGGCGCGCGAGGCGCCGTTCCCGCTCCTTATGGGAGGCCACACGCTCGTCTCTGGCGCGTTCTGGACGATGGTCGAGGCCGCGTGGGCCGGGCACCCCGAGGAATGAGCCTGCGGCTCTTCGACCATCACATCCACAGCGACCGCTCCGACGGGACGGTGTCGCTCGCCGACCGCGCGAAGACGGTGGCGATCCGGCCGCACGGGATCAGCGACCACTACCCCTGGCGCGACAAGCTGCGCAACGAGGACGACGTGAAGCGCTACCTCGACGATGCGACCCGTCTGGGGCTGCGCGTCGGCATCGAGTACGACCTCGGCGTCGCGCCGCCGCTCTCGGCAGGCACCCGCGAGGCGCTGCATTACGTCATCGGGGCGATCCATGGCCTCGTCGTCGCCGGCGAGCGGCTCGGCTACGACGACGCGGGCGACTACGTGAAGGGGCGGCGCAAGACGTTCGAGGCTCGTGACCGCTTCACGGATCCGGCCGTTCAGGCGAGGATCCGCGAGCGGATCCTGGAGGTCGTCGCGGAGGGCATCGAGCGAGACCGCATCGACATCCTCGGCCATCCGACGTTCTCGCCGCTACAGGCGCTCGGCGACCCCGAGGTCGCGTACCCCGCGGAGTGGCAGGAGCGGCTCATCGCGCTCTGCGTGGAGGGCGGGATCGCGATCGAGATCAACGAGAGCTACGGCGTCCCGCACCGTGAGTTCCTCGTGCGCGCGGCCCGCGCGGGCGCGACGTTCGCCGTCGGCTCCGACACGCACTTCGCGCTGGGGCCGCTCGACAAGACCGAAGCCATGATCGCGGCCGCGGCGCTGTCGCACGACCGGTTCCTCGCCGGGGAGCGCACCGTCCTGTCCGGCCCGCCGCGTTCCGGCGCGTAGCGGCGTCGTCTCAGGCCGCGGGGGCGTCCTCCGCCAGCAGCTCGTACACGAGGATGCCGATCGCGACGAGGAGGACCACGTGGACCGCGTTCCCGCCGACGTTCACGGCCTGCAGGACGAACCAGAGCGCGACGAGGAGCCAAACGGCCGTCCACCGCACGCGATGGGCGGCTCGGACGCTCACGAAAGTCAGGCTAGCGCCCGTATACTTCACATGCAGGACCCACCTGCGGAGAAGCGGCTGGAGGGCGCCGATGTTCCGAGGGCTATCGGTCTACACCGGTAACGCGCACCCCGGCTTCGCCCGTGATATCTGCCGCCATCTCGAGATCCCGCTCGGTCAGATCGACGTGTTCAAGTTCGCGAACGACAACATCTTCGTCCAGATCAAGGAGAACGCCCGCGAGCACGACGTCTTCATCGTGCAGTCGCTCGTGGGGCCATCGGTGAGCGACGCGATCATGGAGCTCCTCATCATGCTCGACGCCTTCAAGCGCGCGTCCGCCGGCCGCATCACCGCGGTCATGCCGTACTACGCCTACGGGCGGAGCGACAAGAAGGACCAGCCGCGCGTCCCGATCACCGCGCGCCTCCTCGCGGACCTCATCGGGGTGTCCGGCGCGGATCGCTTCCTCACCATGGACATGCACCAGATGCAGATCCAGGGCTTCTTCAGCATCCCCGGCGACGAGCTCTCGGCGCGCATCCTGCTCGTCGAGCATTTTCGCACGATCGTCGAGCCGGACCCGGAGAACGTCGCGCTCGTCGTCCCCGACCTCGGCTACGCGAACGCCGCGCGCCGCATCGCCGAGTCGCTCGATATCCCCCTCGTCTTCATGCAGAAGACGCACCGCGACAACAGCGGCCGAAGCGAGATCGTCGGCATCATCGGCGAGATCGACCGCCGGCGCGCGATCGTCATCGACGACGAGATCGACACCGGGACCACGATCCTCAACACGGTGAAGATCCTGCAGGAGCGCGGGGTACGGGAGATCTACGTCGGCTGCACGCATGCCCTGCTTTCGGGCGACGCCGCGGAGAAGATCACGAGCAGCGGCATCGTCGAGCTCGTCACCACGGACAGCGTGCCGCTCCGTGCCTCGCAGCGGAACAACCCCAAGATCCGAGTGCTCACCGTCGCGCCTCTGTTCGCGGAGGCGATCCGCCGCATCCACGAAGGCGAGTCGGTCGGCGCGCTCTTCAGTCCACCGGGTGTCCAGCTCCCGCTGCAGGTAACGTAAAGAGCGAAGTAGCCTCGTCCCCGTGAGCTTTATCGGCGGCCTGTTCGACTCGAACGAAGGGGAGCTTCGCCGGCTCCGGAAGATCGCCGCGCGCGTGAACACCCTCGAGGAGGAGACGGCGCGCCTGGGCGAGGCCGACCTCGCCGAGACGACCGTCCGCATGCGCGAGCGCCTCGCGAAGGGCGAGACGGTCGACGACATACTGCCGGAGGTCTTCGCGCGCGTCCGCGAGGCCGCGAAGCGGACGCTGGGGCAGCGGCACTTCGACGTGCAGCTGCTCGGCGGGCTCGCGCTCCACAAGGGGCACATCGCCGAGATGAAGACGGGCGAGGGCAAGACGCTCGTGGCCTCGCTCGCGTTGTACTTGAACGCGCTCGAGGGCAAGGGCGCGCACCTCGTGACGACGAACGACTACCTGGCCAAGACGGGCGCCGGCTGGATGGGCCCGATCTACCAGGCACTCGGTGCGAGCGTGTCCTACATCGCCCACGAGAAGTCGGCGGTGTACGATCCCGCGGTCGAGCTCGAGGCGGTAGACCCGCGCCACCGCCACTGGCGCGACGTCTCCCGGCGCGAGGCCTACCTCGCCGACATCACCTACGGCCAGAACAGCGAGTTCGGGTTCGACTACCTGCGCGACAACATGCTCATGGAGCTCACCGACCAGGTGCAGCGCGGGCTCCACTACGCGATCGTCGACGAGGCGGACTCGATCCTCATCGACGAGGCGCGCACGCCGCTCATCATCAGCTCGCCGGCCGAGGACGCGACCGAGACGTACTACTCGTTCGCGCGCGTCGCGACGCAGCTCGAGCCCGAGCGCGACTACGTCGTGGAGGAGAAGCACCACGCGGCCAACCTCACCGAGGAGGGCATCGCGCGCGCGGAGCGGCTGCTCCGCGTGAAGAACCTCTACGAGGGCGACGTCACCGCGGTGCACTACCTCGACAACGCGGTGAAGGCGAAGGCGCTCTACCACCGCGACAAGGAATACGTCGTCAAGGACGGCGAGGTCGTCATCGTCGACGAGTTCACCGGCCGCCTCATGCCCGGCCGCCGCTGGTCGGACGGCCTGCACCAGGCGGTCGAGGCGAAGGAAGGCCTCAAGATCCAGCGCGAGACCCGTACGTTCGCGACGATCACGATCCAGAACTACTTCCGCATGTACGCCAAGCTCGCGGGCATGACCGGGACCGCCGCGACCGAGGCGGAGGAGCTCTACAAGGTCTACAAGCTCGAGGTCACGCAGGTCCCGACGAACAAGCCGATGGTCCGGGCGGACCTCCACGACCTCGTCTACAAGACCGAGCAGGGCAAGTGGAACGCGGTCGTCGCCGAGGTGAAGGAGCGCAACGAGCAGGGTCAGCCGGTGCTCATCGGCACGACGAGCGTGGAGAAGAGCGAGCGGCTCTCGGAGGAGCTCAAGCGGCACGGCATCAAGCACGAGATCCTGAACGCGAAGAACCACGAGCGCGAGGCGCTCATCATCGCGAACGCCGGACAGGACGGCGCGGTGACGCTCTCGACGAACATGGCCGGCCGCGGCGTCGACATCCTCCTGGGGCCCGGCGTCGTCGCGAAGGGTGGCCTCCACGTCATCGGCACCGAGCGCCACGAGGCCCGCCGTATCGACAACCAGCTCCGCGGGCGTTCCGGCCGCCAGGGCGACCCGGGCTCCTCGCGCTTCTACAGCTCGCTCGAGGACGACCTCATCCGCATCTTCGCCTCGGAGCGCGTCGCCGGGCTCATGGCGCGGCTCGGCTTCGACGACACCGTCCCGATCGAGTCGGGGATGGTGACCGGGGCGATCACCCAGGCGCAGATCAAGGTCGAGGGCCGCAACTTCGACATCCGCAAGCGCGCGCTCGAGTTCGACGACGTTCTCAACAACCAGCGCAACGTCATCTACGACCAGCGCCGGAAGATCCTCGAGAAAGGCAACGTCCGGGAGACGGTCGTCGGGTTCCTTCACGACGAGGCCGCGGCCATGGTCGACGCGCACGCGGTCTCGTCGGACCCCGAGGAATGGGACCGCACAGGGCTCGCCGCGGCGCTCGGCCCGATGCTGAGCCGCGCCGACGAGATCACCGCGACGACGTTCGCCGACGCCGCGAGCCTGGACGAGCTTCGCGAGAAGGTCGGGGAGCTCGTCGACGAGACGTACGAACGGCGCGAGACCAACCTCGGCGAGGAGCTGGCGCGCGTGGTGGAGCGGTGGATCCTGCTGCGCACGATCGACATCCACTGGGTCGAGCACCTCACCGCGATGGAGGAGCTCCGCGAGGGCATCTACCTGCGCGGCTACGGCCAGCAGGACCCGCTCGTCGCCTACAAGCGCGAGGCCCACACGTTCTTCGAAGAGATGTCGGCGCGCATCGCGAGCGGCGTGGCGCAGCAGATCCTCCGGGTCACCGTGAAGACCGCCGAGCAGGCCGAGCGCGAGGAGCAGGAGCAGGCGCGCGACGCACAGGGGCAGGCACAGCCGCAGCGCGCCTTCGGTCAGCCCAGCGGCAACGGCCGCACCGCGGTAGCGACCGCGGCGCCGCCGAAGGCGAAGCTCGGGCGTAACGATCCGTGTTGGTGCGGCTCGGGCAAGAAGTACAAGCGTTGCCACGGACGCTAGCTGGGGAGCTGCGCCCCCCGGCCCCCGAGGTCCGCTGATCGACATTCCCCTCGACCCGAACGTCCACCTGGGCCCGATCACCCTGGCCTGGCACGGCATCTTCACGGCGGTCGGGATCTTCTTCGGCGTCTGGCTCCCGGTGCGGCTCCTGCGCTCGGAGGTAGGCGAGGACACGCTCTACAGCGTCGCCACCATCGCCGTCATCTCGGGGATCGTCGGCGCGCGCCTCGTACACGTCGTCGACTGCTGGAGCGCGTGCGGCTACGACCGCGATCCATTGCTCATCCCGCAGATCTGGTCCGGCGGCATCGCGATCTGGGGCGCCGCGATCTTCGGCACGCTCGGCGGCTTCGTCGCCGCGATCCGTAGCGGCGTCCCGATCGGCAAAGGTGCCGACGCGGGCGCGCCGGGGATGGGTCTCGGATTCGCGATCGGCCGCATCGGCGACGTCATCAACGGCGAGCACCACGCGATCGCCTGCGACGGCGGGCCGGGCATCTGCGTCGCGTACACGCATCCCGACACGCTCGGCCAGGGGCCGCTCCTCACCGGCTCGCGGTACAGCCCCGGCCCGGTGCATCTCGCGGTCGGCTACGACCTCGTGTGGGACGCGCTCAGCGTGGTCGTGGCGCTGTGGCTGCGCCGGCGCGGCTTGCCCGATGGCACGGTGTTCTGGATCTGGGCGCTCCAGTACGCCGTCGGCCGCTTCGTGCTCGGCTTCTTCCGCGTCGGCGACCCCACGCACGTCTTCGGCCTGCGGCAGGACCAGGTCATCGCGCTGCTCGTGATGGCGGCCGCCCTCCCGATGCTCGCGCGGCTCACATCGCGCGCGCGCCCCGCCACGCGCGCGCTCGCGGCCTGATCGATCTCCCGTTCGATCCGACCTTCGCGGTCGGCGCCTTTCGCGTCTCCTGGCACTCGTTCTTCTCGCTCGTCGGCATGCTCGCCGGCAGCTGGGTCTCGCTCCGGTGCGCCCGCTACCTCGTGCGCGACGATCGCGTGTATCCGTTCGCGATGGCGGTCGTGGTGGGCGGGCTCGTGGGCGCGCGCGTCGCGCACGTCGCCGACAACTGGCCGCTCTATTCGTCGCGCCCGCAGGACATCGTGGCCTTCTGGAACGGCGGCATCGGGACGATGGGCGCGCCCATCGGCTCGACGATCGCGGGCTACCTCGCCGGCCGCGCGCTGCGCCTGCCGCTCGGGTTCATGTTCGATATTTCGGTCATCGGGATCTCGCTCGGCGAGGCGCTGGGCCGGATCGGCGACGTGATCAACGGCGAGCACCACGCGGTCGCCTGCGCGGGCCTGCCCTGGTGCGTGCGCTACACCCACCCGGACACGCTGGGCCAGCGTGAGCTCGTGCACCCGGTGGCCGCCTACGACCTCCTCGTGATGGCGCTCATCTTCGTCGCGCTCCTCTGGTGGTGGCGCCGCGTCCGCGGACGGCCGCCGGAAGGGCGGGTCTACCTCGCGTACCTGCTGCTCTTCGGCGGGTTCCGCGTCCTCACCTCGCTCCTGCGGCTCGACCCGACATGGCTGTTCGGCCTGCAGGAGGCGCAGGTGCTGGGGACGCTCTACACGCTCGCCGGCGCGGCCGGGCTTGTGTTACTACTTCGACGTAGTAGATTGCGGTCCGCATGATCGCGGTCACCGGGGCCAACGGCTTCCTCGGGCGGCACCTCGTCGCGCGGCTGCGCGCCGCCGGCCGGCCCGTGCGCGCGCTCATCAGCGAACGGCCCGGCGCGGAGCGCGAGCTCCCGGAGGGCGGCGCCGGGAGCGAGGTCCGCCGCGTGGACGTGCGCCGCGCCGAGACGCTGCGCGGGGTGTTCGACGGGTGCGAGGCGGTCGTGCACACGGTCGCGGTGCCGACCGAGCGCGCGCAGTCCTTCGGGGCCGTGAACGTGGGTGGCGTGGCGAACGTCGTCGCGGAAGCCGAGCGCGCGGGCGCCGGCCGCCTCGTGCACGTGTCCGCGATCGGCGCCGATCCCGCCTCGCCCTACCCGTATCTGCGGAGCAAGGGAGAAGGCCAGGCGCTCGTCGCGAGGAGCGGGATCCCCTCCGTCGTGTTGCGGCCGTCGCTCCTCTTCGGCGAGGGCGACGATTTCTTCCACCGGCTCGTGTTCAGCCTGGCGTTCCCGATCGTGCCGGTGCCGGGCGACGGGAAGGCGCGCTTCCAGCCGCTCCACGTCGATGACCTCGCGGCGGCGCTGCTGGCTGCGGCTTCGCGGCCGCTCGCCGAGGTCAGGGGCGTGCACGAGGTCGGGGGTCCCGAGCCGATCACGTACGACGACCTCCTCGCCGAGACGATGCGCGGCACGGGCAAGCGGCGCCCGACGCTGCACCTGCCGGTCATCCTCATGAAGCCCCCGGCCATCGTGATGGGCCTCGTCATGCCGGACCCGCCGGTCACGGTGCAGCAGCTCGACCTGCTCGCGGTCGACAACACCCCCCGCGACAACGCGCTCGAGCGCGTCTTCGGCGTGCGGCCGCGGCCGTTCCGCGGCGCGCTCGGCTACCTCCGCGCGCCCGCTGCCTAGGCGGCCTGCTGCTGTGCGGGCTTCGGCGCCGGCTTTGGCCGGAAGACGAGCCAGCTCCCGAGGGCGAGCACGACGCCGACGATCATGAGCGCGGCCCAGGCCTGTACGAGCGAGTCCGGCAGCGCGATGCCGAGCAGCCCGTCGAGCGACCAGCGGCCGTTGCCGATCAGGGCGATCGCGAGGGCCCCCGCCGCGAGCGGCACCGGGAACTCCCAGCCGCCCTTCTGCGCCCAGAAGCCCTTCGGCAGGTGGGCGACGACCGTGACGACGACGAGGTCCGCCGCGACGACGCTCGGGCCGATCGGTCCGCCGAGTCCGAGGACGGTGAGCGCGCCGCCGACCGCCTCGGCGAGCGAGGCAACGAGCGCCCAGAACATCCCTGGCCGGCACCCCAGGCCGTTGAACCAGCCCGCCACGCCGGTCAGCGATCCGCCGCCGCCGAGCCAGCCCCACTTCAGGATCCCGTGGCCGATGATCACGACGCCGACGGCGACGCGAAGCACCAGGAGCGCGAAGTCGACGTACATCGACGTTCCTCCCTGGATGACAGCCGACGCGGCGGTCCCCGCTCTCGCAAACGCCGCGTCGCGGGTGAATCTTCCGCCTGTCAGGCCGGCCGACGCAAAGCACGAAAAGGCACAGACGAACGCCCCATTTCCGGGCTTTTACCCCTTCTCAAGGACCGGCCGCGGCTTTATGCTCACCTACGAAAAGCGGCACAGGGACCCGGGGGAGGTCGGCTCGTGCGGGGGTTTTACGGCCCGCACGGCCGATTTGGGTCTAGAGAGGACAGGCGGCAGCCATGAAGGAATGGATCGTCTGCGAGGACAACTGCCTCAAGTGCTCTTACGGCGCGACGCTCGACTGCGACGGCGACTGCCCACGCTGCCCGCGCAACACCTACTGCCCGTGCGTGACGTTCGTCTCCTTCGCGGCCGGCAAGCTCGCGCCGGTGGCGCAGCCCGTCGCGACCACGTTCGAGCGCCCTCGCAAGCGCTAGCACGCTCGTGACGGTCGACGCGAACGCGCTCGCGTCGCTGCGCGAGCGCATCGATCGCATGACGGTGTTCCTTTGACCTCGACGCCCTTCGCCGCGAGGTCGCGTCCCTAGAGCAGGACGCCTCGCGTCCCGATCTCTGGAACGACCGGCAGCGCGCGCAGACGACGCTCAAGCGCCTCGGCAACCTCCGCGCGCGCCTCGAGCGGTGGGATCGGTTCCGCGCGCGCGCGAAGGACGTCGCCGAGCTCGCCGCGCTCTCGGGCGAGGATCCTGCGCTCGAGGCGGAGGTCGCGACGGAGCTCGCCGAGCTCAGCGCGGAGGTCGCACGCGAGCTCGCCGAGCTCAGCGCGGAGGTCGCACGCGCGAGCCTCGAGGCGCAGCTCTCCGGCCCGTACGACGAGCGCAACGCGGTCGTCGCGGTCTCGGCCGGGGTCGGCGGGACCGACGCGGCGGACTGGGCCGAGATGCTCGTGCGCATGTACCTGCGCTGGGCCGAGCGGCGGGGCTTCCGCGGCGAGCTCCTCGACATGACCCCCGGCGACGAGGCGGGCTTCCGCAGCGCGACGCTGTCGGTCGAGGGCGACTACGCGTACGGATACCTGAAGACGGAGCGCGGGACGCATCGGCTCGTGCGCATCTCGCCGTTCGATTTCCAGAAGCGCCGGCAGACCTCGTTCGCGCTCGTCGACCCGACGCCGCAGGTCGAGAGCGAGACCGAGGTCGACCTGCGCCCCGAGGACCTGAAGATCGACACCTACCGCTCGACGGGCGCGGGCGGTCAGAACGTGAACAAGACCGAGACCGCGGTGCGTATTACGCACCTCCCGACGGGCATCGTCGTCGCGTGCCAGAACGAGCGTTCGCAGCTGCAGAACAAGGAGACCGCGATGCGGATCCTGCGTGCTCGCCTGCTCGAAAAGCGGATCCGCGAACAGGAAGAAGAGCAAGCGAAGGAGCGCGGTGAGCTGCGGGCGGCCGATTGGGGCAGCCAGATCCGCTCGTACGTGCTGCAGCCGTACACGCTCGTCAAGGACCACCGCACCGGAGTGGAGGTCGGCGACCCCACACGCGTCCTCGACGGCGACATCGACGGCTTCATCGAAGCGGCGCTTTCACGGCCGGCGGCGGCCCTCTCGGCCTCTGGCATCGTCCCTGCTGCCGATACCTCGTCGCGCTAGTACGCGGCGAAGGAGGCAAGCATGGTCAGCGTCAAAGACCTGCAGGACGTTGTCGACGACCTCAAAGGCCAGGCGCGGAAGAAGGCCGTCAACTGGATCGGGGAGGGCCGGGGCCAGATGCGCGACGTCGTCGGTGGGCACTCCGACGGTGCGATGTTCGGCGTGCTCGCGCTCGGGCTCATCGTGGGCTGCCTCGCGGGCGCAGCGATCGCATTGCTCGTCACGCCGGTCTCGGGCGTCGAGGCCCGGAAGCGTATCGGCGAGCAGGTCGTGAAGGCGCAGCAGTCACGGGTCCCGGAGGAGCTCCCGACGAACGGGTCAACACGCTCGAGCTCGTACACGCCCGCGTCACCGTACGTCGCCAGCTAGCTAACCAGGGCCCTTCCGTTCGATCTCGCGCGCCAGCGCGAGCAGCTGCTCGCGCGTATTCAGCGCGGGATCGTCGAGCACGCGTTCGAAGAGCTCGGCGAGAATCCGCCCGACCTCGGGACCGGACGCGATGCGGAGCTCTTGCATGACGTCGTTGCCGTTGACCGCGAGATCGCGCAGCGAGAACGCGGCCGCGGCCGCGATCTCCTCCTGCACGCGCTCCCAGAGCGCCTCGAGCGCGTACATGCGCGGGGACCGCGCGCCGCTCCCGATGTTGTCCGCGCGGCGGAGGCGGAACAGCGCGGGGATGTTCTCGAGCCCGACCTTGCGCACGAAGCGCCGGACCGCCGAGCCGGTCCATTCCGTCTGGTACCAGAACATGTGATGGCGGATCAGGTGCGTGACCTGCGCGATCGTGTCCTTGTCGAAGCGCCAGCGCCGCAGGATCTCGCGCGCCTTCGCCTCGCCGACGAATTCGTGCTGGTGGAAGTGGCCGTCCGCGAAGGTCGCCGGCTTCCCGATGTCGTGGAAAAGACCGGCGAGCCGCAGGACGAGATCGTCCGCGGGCGTCGCGTCGACCGTGGCGAGCGAGTGCTCGAACACGTCCTGCGCCACGGCCTTGTCCTGCGGCGTCGTCTTGCAGAGCTCGAGCTCGGGACAGATCACTTCGAGCAGGCCGAGGTCCGACAGCATGCGCAGCGCGACCGAGGGCTTCGGCGCGCCGAGCATCTTGGTGAGCTCCATCTGGATCCGCTCGCCCGAGAGCGCCGCCGCGAGGTGTGCGGACGCGCGGATCGCCTCGGCCGTCGCCGGCTCGATGGTGAAGCCGAGGAGCGTGGCGAAACGGACCGCCCGCAGCATCCGCAGGGCATCCTCCTGGAAGCGCTCGCGCGGATCGCCGACGGCCCGGACGATCCGCGATTCGAGGTCGCGCTGCCCGCCGAAGGGGTCCACGAGCTCGCCCGGTCCAGCCTGCGTCCCGGGGCGCCAGGCCATCGCGTTCATCGTGAAGTCGCGCCGCGCGAGGTCCTCGTGGAGCGAGTCCGTGAAGGCGACCTCGCTCGGGTGGCGGTGGTCCGCGTAGCCGGCCTCGATCCGGTACGTGGTGACCTCGATCTCGTGATCGCCGGAGCGGACGACGACGGTGCCGAAGTGGTTGAGGTAGAGCGAGCGGCGGAAGACCTTCTGGATCTCCTCGGGCGTGGCGCTCGTCGTCACGTCCCAGTCGTGCGGATCCACGCCGCGGATCGCGTCGCGGACCGAGCCGCCGACGACGTACGCCTCGTAGCCGGACGCGAGGAGCTTCGCCACGACGCGCTCGACGTCGGGCGGGACGCGCAGCTGGGGAAGCGTCAGGCGGGCCACCCCCCGAAGTCTAGGGAGCGACGAGGTCACATACCGAGGTAGGCGCGCTGCACGTCGGGCGACGCGAGGAGCTCCTTGCCGGTGCCGTGCTGGACCACGTTCCCGGTCTCGAGCACGTATGCGCGGTGCGCGATCTCGAGCGCCTTCGTGGCGTTCTGCTCGACGAGGAGGATCGGCGTCCCCTGCTGGTTGATCTCCACGCACACGCGGAAGATCGTCTCAACGAGGATCGGCGCGAGGCCGAGGGACGGCTCGTCGAGCATGAGGAGCTTCGGGTGCGCCATGAGCGCGCGTCCGATCGCGAGCATCTGCTGCTCGCCACCGGAGAGCGTGCCCGCGAGCTGCTTCTCGCGCTCCTTGAGGCGCGGAAAGAGCTCGTACACCCGCGCCACGTCGCGGTCCACGTGGCTCAGATCGCGGCGCGCGTACGTCCCCATCATGAGGTTGTCGAGCACGATCATTCGCGGGAAGAGCCGCCGTCCCTCGGGCGACTGGCATATGCCGAAGCGCACGATCTCGTGCGCCTTCGTATTCGTGATGTCGCGGCCGTCGAACACGATGCGGCCGCCGGTCGGGTGCATGAGGCCGGAGATCGTGCGCAGCGTCGTGGTCTTCCCCGCGCCGTTGGAGCCGATGAGCGCGACGATCTCGCCCGACGAAACGGTGAGCGTCACGCCGCGCAGGGCCTGCACGCGGCCGTAGAAGACGTCGATCCCACCCACCTCGAGGAGCGGTGCCGGCGCCGTCGTCGTGGCCGTCATCAGTGCTGTTTCCCGAGGTATGCCTCGATGACCCGCTGGTCGTTGCGTACCTGCTCCGGCGTGCCTTCGGCGATCTTCTCGCCGTGATCGAGGACGACGATGCGGCGGCTGACGCCCATGACGACGCGCATGTCGTGCTCGATGAGGAAGACGGTGATCCCGTTCTCGACGATCTTGTGCACGAGCCCCATGAGCTCGACCTTCTCCTGCGGCGTGAAGCCGGCCGCGGGCTCGTCGAGGAGGAGCAGGCTCGGGCGAGTCGCGAGAGCGCGCGCGATCTCGAGGCGACGCTGCGAGCCGTACGGAAGGTTCCGGGCGTACGTGTGTGTGAAGCGCTCGATGTCGACGAACTTCAGGAGCTCCATCGCTCGTTCGGTGACCGCCAGCTCCTCGCGCCGCTCCGCGGGCGTCTTGAACAGCGAGTCCCAGAGCTTCGCGTGCATCCGGCAATGCTGGCCCAGGCGGACGTTGTCGAGCGCCGACATGTACTCGAAGAGCCGGATGTTCTGGAACGTACGCGCGATGCCGAGGGCCGCGACCTGATGTGGCCGCGCGCCGGTGATCTCGCGGTCCTGGAACAGGACGCGGCCCGTCGTGGGCGGGAAGATCCCGGTGATGCCGTTGAAGAGCGTCGTCTTGCCGGCGCCGTTCGGCCCGATGAGCGCGAAGATCTCGCCGCGCCTCACGTCGAAGGAAACGTCGTCCACCGCGACGAGGCCGCCGAAGCGCTTCGTCACGTGATCGACGCGGAGGATGACGTCGGGCGGGTCGGCCGCCCGGCTTTCCGGCAGGACCGCGGTCACGCCGTCTCCGCGGTCACATCGACGATCGTCGTGTCCTCGTGGACGCCCTTTTGGAGCTCCTGCTCGCGCTGGCGGCTCGGCAGCAGGCCCTGCGGCCGTAGCAGCATGACCACGACGAGGATGAGGCCGAAGACGAGGAACTTGAGCCGGGAGATGAACTCGCCGATCCCGGGGTAGTCCCCGCTCGATTGCGTGAGCCCGGAGAGTCCGACCGACTGCACGAAGCTCGTCGCATAGTCGGGCAGCTGCGGCAGGAAGATGAAGATGACGGAGTAGATGACGGTCGATCCGATGATGACGCCGGCGATGTTTCCCATACCGCCGAGCACCACCATCACGAGGATCGTGATCGAGACAGAGAAGCCGAAGTTCTCGGGCGAGACGAGCGAGAGCTTCGCGGCGTAGTACGTCCCGGCGAAGCCGCTGAACGCCGCACCGATCGCGAATGCGTAGAGCTTCGTCGCGACCGTGTTCACGCCCATCGCCGCCGCGGCGACCTCGTCCTCGCGCACCGCCATCCACGCGCGGCCGAGCCGCGAGCTGTGCAGGTTGCGGACGAGGATGACGCAAAGGATCAGGAGGACGAACATGATCACGTAGTACGCGAGCGGCGCCAGGATCTTGAAGTCCTGGACGATCGCAAAGGGGTCTCCCGACCAGGGCCCCTGTATCCAGACGGGCAGCGCAGGGATGTCGAGCGCCGAGACCCCGTTCGCGCCGCTCGTCCAGACCGACGCGTTCTTGAAGACCCGCGGCACGATCTCGCCGAACCCGAGCGTCACGATCGCGAGGTAGTCGCCGCGCAGGCGCAGGGTCGGCGCGCCGAGGATCAGCCCGAAGGATGCGGCCACGAACATCGCGACGAGGAGGACGATCCAGAAGGGCACGTGGAAGGCCTCGTGGAGCGGCGTCACGATGCCGTGCTCCGAGGCGAGGAAGGCGTACGTGTACGCGCCGATGGCGAAGAACGCCGCGTAGCCGAGATCGAGGAGGCCCGCGAACCCGACGACGACGTTCAGCCCGATCGCCAGCAGGATGTACACGCCCATGTCGGCAAAGACGGTCAGCCAGAACGTCGCGGTGCCGCCGAGGAAGAGCTGCAGGAAGATCGGCGCGAGCGCACCGACGACGATCAGGACGATGTACGCGATCGTGTTCGGATCGCGACGCGGGCCGGTGCGCCAGAACTGACTGATGGCGCTCACTTCTCAGGCACCCGCATGCCCATGATCCCCGTTGGACGGAAGACGAGCGTCAGGATGAGGATCGCGAAGATCACGACGTCGGTCCAGGCGGAGTCGAAGTAGCCGTCCCAGAACGAACGGATGATCCCGATGAACATCCCGCCGATCGCAGCGCCGTAGATGTTGCCGATCCCGCCGAATACGGCGGCGGTGAACGCAAAGAGGCCCGCGGAGAAGCCGAGGTCGAACACGGACGTGTTGTAGTAGAGCCCGAACATCGTCCCGCCGGCGCCGGCGAGGACGGCGCCGATGAAAAACGTGGCGGCGATCGTCTGGTCGATGTCGATCCCCATGAGGAGCGCCGCATCGCGATCCTGCGCGGTCGCCCGCATCGCCTTGCCGAGGCGCGTCCGGTCCACGAACAGTGCGAGCGCGACCATGAGGACGACCGCGATGACGAGGACGACGACCTCCTTGACGCCCAGCGTGGCGCCGAAGATCTGGACGCCCGCGCTCGGCAGGATGTCCGGGTAGTGGACGTTCGAGGGTCCTTTCCAGAGGAAGAGCACGCCTTCAAGGAACGAACACGACCACGAGCGCGAGGGCGGTGCCGGGACCGAACGCCTGGCCTTCGGCCAGGCCGAAGATCGGGATGAGCGAAGCGGAGAGGAAGGTCCCGAAGGCGAAGACGTCGCCATGCGCGAAATTGATGAGCTCGATGATGCCGTAGACCATCGTGTAGCCGAGCGCGATGAGCGCGTAGATCCCGCCGTTCGCCAGCGCGAAGGCGAGGATCTGCAGGAAGAACGAGGCGCCCTGGTCGTAGATCCGCTGAATGAGCAGGATGCCGAAGAGCGCGACGAGCAGGACGAGCCCGGCGTTGAGGATGAGGCCGGTGCCGCCGCTCCGCAGCAGGCTTCGCCGCTGTCTGATCGCCTCCCCGATGGTCCCCATTCGTCCCGCCTCTAACAGTAGAAAGAGGGGGCGCTCGCGCGCCCCCTCTTCTTGTCCACCTAGCTCAGGGTCACTGACCGACCGAGAACTGTTTCACGAACGACCAGTCGCCACCCTTGTATTGGTAGAACGCCATGGTCGCGGACGTCGGGTCGCCGTTCTTGTCGAAGCTGTAGGTGCCGGTGGAGAGCTTGAGGCCCTTCGTGTCCTGGACCGCCTGGACCACCTGGTCGCGGGTCGGCATCTTGCCGCCGGCCAGGTCGATGGCTCGACCGATCGCATCGAGCAGGATCTTGGCGCAGTCGTAGCCCGGGAAGGTGTAGGCCCCGAGGTCTTCCTTCTGCGTGAACTTCGCCTTGAAGTCGTCGATGAGCGCCTTGTTCGCCGGGTCCTGAGCCGCCTCGGCGGCGGCATTGGTGAAGTACATATTCGCGGTGGCGTTGTCGCCTGCGTCCTTGATGCACTGCGTGTCGCCGATGCCATCCGGGCCGAGGTACGGGATGTCGGTCGTGAAGATGCTCTTCATCTGGGCGCGCGGGATGCAGCCCTTCGTGGCGGAGGTCGCGCCAGCGTAGATCGCCTGGGCCCCTGCGTCCTTCGCGCGCTGCAGGAACGGCCGGAAGTCGTTCGTGCTCTTCACATCGAAGTCCTGGCGCACGACGACCTGCCCGCCTTTGGCCTGGATGCGCTTGCCGAAGTTGTCGGCCACGCCTTTGCCGAAGGTCTCGTTGTCCGACCAGACGGCGACCTTCGTCGCCTTGAGGGTGTCGATCGAGAAGTCCGCCATCGCCGGGCCCTGCACCGTGTCAGGCGCCGCGATGCGGAAGTAGTTGTTCTTCCCGGTGGGCCGGAGCGCCGCCGGCTTGGGGTCGCAGTACGGGAAGTCCTGGGTCAGGCACTCGTTCGTGTTCGACGGGCTGATCATCACGAGGCTCGCGCGGTTCGCGACGGGGATGGTCGCGCGCGCGACGTTCGAGTTGAACGGCCCGACGACGCCGAGGACCTTGGTGTTACCGACCATGTCGGTAAAGTTCTGCGCGCCCTTTTGCGGGTCGTGCACGCCGTTCACCGCGTCGTCGTATGGCTTGTGCGTGATCTTGAAGCCCTTGATGTTGCCGTTGAGCTGGACCGCGTACGCGACGCCCGCCTCCGGGCCGCGGCCGCTCGCGCGGTCGGCGCCCGATGTCGGGAAGTTGCTCGCGATGATGATCTCGCCCTTGTCGGCACCACCGCCGCTCGATGGGGCCGCCTGCCCACATGCGGCCGCGACGATCGCGATGCCGGCGAGGATCGCCGTCGCCGAAAGCCAACGTCTGTGCATGGTTCCTCCCTACAACGCGATTTTTTCCGACCGCGGGCCTCTCGCGCTTTCCCCACGCGCGGGTACGGGCCCGCGTTGATCGAGTGAGCCTAGGAGCCAACCGCGCGGGCGTCAATCAAACGGCGGCCTATCCGAGGAGGCGCGAGAAGATCCAGTGCCCGCCGCGTGCCTGCACCGCGGTGTGCGTGATCGCGGTCGTCTCGCCGTCGCCGTCGAGGCTCCACGTCCCGAGCAGGCCGGCATAGCCCTTCGCGACGTCGCGCAGCGCCTGCAGCATCCGTTCGCGATCGGTCGCGCCATCACCCGCGCGTCGCGCCGCCGCGATGGCGAGCGTCGCCGCGTCGTACGCGTAGACCGCATAGGGGTGGGGCTCGCTTCCGTAGCGGGCCTCGTACCGCTCCAGCCACCCTCGCGTGTCGCCCGTGTAGCGATCGAGCGGGACCCCGGGGAACATCGCGTACATCCCTTCGGCGGCGGCCCCTGCCGCCTTCAGGAAGTCGTCCGAGGTGAGCGCGTCGAGCCCCATGAGCGTGGCGCTCGGGAGCGCCGTGCGCAGGTGGGTCACGATCTTCGCGGCCTCGCCCTCGTCGAGCGCGACGAGGAGGACCGCGCCCGGGCTGGTCGCGGCGACGCGTTTGGCGACCTGCACCGGGTCGTCGCCTTTCGCGGCCCGCTCGCGTCCGGTGACGCGGAGTCCGGCGGCCGGCGCGCGCGCGGCGAATGCATCCGCGATCGGCGTCGCGTAGGTCGTGCCGTCGTCCACGACCGCGACGGCACCGTGGCCGAGCGCGCTCAGCCAGCGCGCCGCCGCCTCGGCCTGAGCGAGCTCGCTCGGGATCAGGCGGAACGTCGTTCGCGCGCCGGTGGGGGAGTAGCGCGCGTCTCTCGTGAGATCGGGTCCGCGATCGGCCGGCGCGAGCAGCGCGAGCTTGGCGCGGTTGAGCACGAGCGCCACGGCGCGGGTGGCGGTCCGGCTCGAGGCGCCGACGAACGCGATCGCGGTCTTGTCCGCGCCGGCGCGGTCGGCGTTCGCGCCGGCGGCGCTCGTGTCGGGCTTGCCGTCGGCGCCCGCGTCGTTGAGCGGGACGTAGCGGAGCGCGAACCGTCCCGCCCTGGCGTCGGCATCCTCCACGGCGAGCGCGATCGCGTTCTCGAACGAGCGGCTCGCGCTCGACCACGAGCCGGCCTCGGTGAAGGACGAGTAGAGCGTGAGCGTGTCGGCGGGCGCCGGAGGCGCGGGCGCTCGGAACAGCGGCGCGGTGCTCGTGGCCGCCGCGACGACGAGGACGAGCGCGCTCGCGACGACGGCGAACGCGAGCGGCCGGCCCCGGCGCCGGGTCAGCGCACGACCACGCTGATGCGATGCAGCCCGGTGGCGCCGTCGGGGAACGAATCGCGTTCGGTCGGATCCTGCACGGCGCCGTCACCGTCGATCGCCCGGACGCGCACGTCGTACGTCCCCGCCGCGGGCGGCGTCCACGCGAAGCGGAAGGGTGCCCAGGCGTCGTTCGGGAGGACGCGCGCGACACGCGCGTCCTGCCAGGTCGCGCCGCCGTCGAACGAGAGCTGCACGCCCTTGACGCCGCGCGAGCCGGCGTACGCGATGCCGCCGACGTCGACGAGGACGCCCGCCCCCACGGTCTCGCCCTCGGTCGGACGATCCATACGCGAGAAGGTGCGCACGAACGCGTCCTTGTTCCAGCCGCGGACCTCCCAGTAGCCGTCATAGGGCTCGGTCACGGGCCGGATCGCGGTGAGCCACTTCGGCTGCTTCATCCCGTAGCGGCCCGCGAGCACGAGGCGCGCCGGAAACCCGTGCTGGCGGGCGAGCGGCTCTCCGTCCAGCGTGACCGCCACGAGCGTCGTCGGGTCGAGCGCGGCGGCGAGTGGCAGGCTCTCGGTGTAACCGTCCGCGCAGGTGAAGCGGACCTCGCTCGTGTCGGCGTCCAGGCCGGCGCGCATGAGAAGGTCCGCGAGCGGCACGCCGCCGAAGACGCCGGTGCTGATGTACTCGCCGCCGATCGGATTGCTGATGCACGCGAGGGTGCGCGGCCGCGCCGCGGCCGCGAGCCCGCGGAGCTCGTCGTACCCGATCGCGAAAGGACGCAGCCCCTGGACCTGGAGGCGCCAGTCGGCGGCCGCGATGACCGGATCGTCGATGTCGTTCTTCGAGACGACGTAGAAGTCCTTCGTGTTGGTGAGCCCGGTGCCCGCGTCGTAGGTGCCAGCGAGCGTCGTGCCCGGAGAGACCAGCCAGCGCGCCGGGCCGGCGTTCGCCGCCGACACGAAACGGCCGCCGAGGTAGGTGAGCAGCCAGGCGCCGCCGAAGACGCCCGCCGCGTACACGACACGCCGGCGCATGGCGCTCGTCGCGGTCTCGACACGGTGGCCGAGCGCGAGCTCGAGCAGGATCGCGAACGCGCTCCACTGCGCCACGGTCACCAGCGCGATCGCGCTCCCGGACGCGGTCGCGAGGCCCGCGAGCGGCAGCGTGAGGAGCGACAGGGCCGCGGCCACGACGAGCGGGCGGCGCCTCGTCGCGGGCCGTGCGTCCGCCAGCGCGCCGGCGAGCGCGCCGCCCGCGACGAGCGCCAGAGCGGATCCCGTGACGAGCAAGGGCCGGCCGAGCGATTGGAGGCGGTCGAGCAGGAACCCGAAGATCGCGCCCGGGACGACGAGGGTGAACGCGTCCGCCGCCGCATCCGGCAGCGTCGGCAGCCCGGCGAGGAGTCGCAGCGCGAATCCCGTCGCTACGACGGCGGCCGCGGCCGCGAGACCGGCGAGCGCTCCCTGGCGCGTCATACGAGGCTGTCGCACGTCCGTCATGAGGCGCCTCTCACAATAGGTCGGCCATGACGACGTTCCTTGCCGGTCATCCGTATCGGATCGGTGCCGCCGCGATCGGCTTCGCGGCCGCGGCGGTGCTCGCTTGGTACCTGGGGTCGCCGCTCTTCATCCGTACGTATACGAACGAGGCCCTTCCGGCGGTCAGCGCGGCGCCGAGCGCCGCCGCTGCCGCGACCGCGGCCGCAACGGCCCCCGCGACGGCGGCGCAGCCGGTCGCGCGGGTCGTCGCGGCGGGAGAGCTCCAGTTCGTCGACTCGATCCACAACGGAATGGGGCCGGTCCAGCTCGTCGCGCTCGGCGACCAGCGCTTCGTCCGGTTCGATGGGGTGGCGATCACGAACGCCCCGGACGTGCACGTGTACCTGGCGAAGGAGACCGGCGGGAAGTGGTCGGACGCGACCAGCCTCTACCTCGGCCCGCTCAAAGCGACGAACGGCTCCTTCAACTACGAGCTGCCCTCCGGCTCCGCGGCCGCGGATTACCGGAGCGTCGTCGTGTGGTGCCGCCAGTTCCGCGTCCTCATCACGTGGGCCGACCTCAAAGTCGCCTGATGCCGGCCCGCACGGGTGCGAAGAGGCCGCGCGCAGCCGCGAAGGCGGCCCGCCCGCCGGATCCGGCGCTCCGCGGGCGCGCCGCCGCGATCCTCGCCCGGCTCGCGAAGGCCTATCCCGACTGGGGCCCCACGCTCGAGTTCTCGAGCCCGCTCGAGCTGCTCGTCGCGACCATCCTCGCCGCGCAGGCGCAGGACGAGCGCATCAACCAGGTGACGCGCGGGCTCTTTCACAAATACAGGACCGCCGCCGACTACGCCGCCGCGCCGCCGGGCGAGCTCGAGCGCGACATCAAGGCGACCGGCTTCTACAACCAGAAGGCCAAGGCGCTTCGCGCGATGGCGCGTGGGCTCCTCGACGGGCACGGCGGCGAGGTCCCGAGCGAGATGGACGCCCTCACGAAGCTCCACGGCGTCGGTCGGAAGACCGCCTCGATCGTCCTCGGCGCCGCTTTCGGTATCCCCTCGGTAGCGGTCGACCGCCATGTTGCCCGCGTGGCCGGTCGGCTGCGCCTCTCGAGGGCGACCGACCCCGATCGGATCGAGGAGGACCTGCGGGGGGTCTATCCGAAAAAGGACTGGGTGAGGGCGACCTGGTGCCTGGTCCTCCACGGACGACGCATCTGCCGACCGACGCCGCTCTGCCCCGAGTGTCCGGTCATCGCGCTCTGTCCGTACCCGAAGAAGACGAAGCCCCCGCGAGCCACCCCGCGACCGAGCCGACCGCGAGCAGGGCGAGGTCGCTGACGAAGATCGCGATCGTGTCGGCGAAGGCGCCGTCGGTCGGTCCGAGCGGGCCGGGAGCGATGCCCATGGCCTCGCCGATCACGTAGCCCGCGCCGACGAGCGCGCCGTGGTACAGCGGCGCCCGGATGGCCCGTTTTCCGGCCAAATATGCGCCCAGGGCGATACCAAAGATCGGTGCAGCGAGGCCAAAGATCGGAGCGCCGGTCTGGGCGACGATGCGGCCCGCGATCCCGACCGCGACCGCGATCGCGACGCCGAGCGCGATCGCGCGCCAGTCGCTCCGTGGCCTCGTGCCCTGCCGCTCGATGCGGCGAGCGTATCGCCCAAAAAGAAACCGATCCGCGAGGCCTACGCGGATCGGCGGGATCGCGAAAGGTGCCGGACTAAAACGAAGGCGACGACATCACGTCGTCGCCACTACGACGACCTACTTCTTCTTCTTGGAGCTCTTCTTCTTCGATGACTTCTTCTTCGCTGGCATCAGTGGATCACCTCCTCCTGGCCACGCATTGTGGGTATATAGACACACTCGCGTCGCAAATGTCAACAGATGAAGGTGCCATGACCCCTCAGAGGGTCGGAGGGGATTCTTCCCGAAGTCGGCGGATGATCCGCTCGCGGAGCTCCGCCGGAGCGACGTCGGACGTGCCGCAATCGCGGACGATGCGGATAAAACGGGCCTCGAAGCGGAAGCTCTCGCCGCAATCGCCACAGTCCTTGAGGTGGGCCTTCATGTCCTCGAAGTCGACCGGGCCCAGCTCCTGGTCGAGGAAGGCGTAGAGCCGCTCGAGGCAGTCCCTGCAGTCCATCGCGTTCAGTCGGTCCGCGGCGCGGCCCGCAACGCCGCGATCCCGCGCTCCCGCGCGAGCTCGATGAGCCGCCGCTGGAGGAATTTCCGGCCCCGATGAAGCCGTGACATGACCGTCCCGATGGGGATCTCGAGCATCTCCGCGATCTCCTTATAGGAGAAGCCCTCGACATCGAGGAGGACCGTCGCCCGGAACTTCTCGGGGAGCGCGGCGAGCGCATCCTTCACCTCGGTCGAGACGATGCCGTCCAGGAATTCCTGCTCCGGATCGGTGGACGAGGCCGGCCGGTCCCGGGACATACGGCGGTACAGGGAGAACTCGTCGACGTCGTCCAGCTCCGTCGTCTCGGGCGCCCGTGAGCGTTTGCGGTACTCGTTGATGAAGGTGTTCGTCAGGATCCGAAAGAGCCAGGCCTTGAGGTTCGTGCCCGGAGTGAACTGGGCCCGGAAGCGGAGCGCACGCACGTAGGTCTCCTGGACGAGATCGTGGGCATCCGCCTCGGAGCGCGTCATGCGAAGGGCCGTGCGGTAGAGGGCGTCGATGTGCGACAGCGCGTCGACCTCGAACGCATCGCGTCCCACCTGGTCACTCTAGCCCAACGTTCGCGCGATTCCGGCCATTCCCGATACCCTCGGCCGATGGTCCGGCGCCGTCTTCTCGCGATCGCGCGACGGCTCGCGAAGGCGTACGGCGATCCTCCCGAACCGCGACATCTGCCGCCGCTCGACGAGCTCATCCTCACGGTCCTCTCGCAGCACACGAGCGACACGAACCGCGACCGCGCGTACGCGGACCTGCGGCGGCGTTTTTCTCGGTGGGACGACGTCGCCGCCGCACCGCTCCCGGCGATCGCGCGCGCGATCCGGCGCGGCGGTCTCGGGCCGACGAAGGCCGTGCGGATCCGCGCGATGCTCCGCGCGGTGCGCGATGAGGGCGTCGCGCTGGACGAGGCCGCCTTCACCCGGATGGCCGACGCGGAGCTGTGGGAGAAGCTCCTCGGGCTCCCGGGGGTCGGGCCGAAGACCGCGGCGTGCGTCCTCCTCTTCTCCCTCGACCGTCCGTATTTCCCGGTCGACACGCACGTGCACCGGGTCGCCCGGCGGCTCGGCCTCGTCCCGCCGCGGGCGGACGCCGTCGCCACGCAGGCCGCGTTCCAGGAGAGCGTGCCGCCGCGCGAGATGTACGCGCTGCACATGAACCTCATCCGTCACGGCCGCGCCGTCTGCGTGGCGATCCGCCCGCGCTGCTCTGAATGCGTGCTGCGCGACCTCTGTCCGCGGGTGGGGGTGACGAGCTCGCGCTGAGCGTGCGCGCCTAGGATCGCTGCCCGGAGATGGTGCTCTGGATCGCGTTCGTCGGCCGGCTGACCGACGCCGTGTTCATCGGAGTCGTGGTCCTCGCCCGGCCGACCGCGGCCAGACCGGCATGAGACCGGGCTACCCCTGGCGCGAATTCGGCGTATTGGTCGGCGCCGGGCTCGTCGGCGTCCTGCTCGTGCTGCCGTATCAGCTCGCGCTCCTGCCGGCCCCGCCGATCCCATTGCCGGTCCTGGTCCTCGCGGCCTTCGTGCAGAGCGCGATCCTCCTCGCGGTCGCGACCGGCCTCGGCCTCGCGGCCGCGCGGCGCGTCGGCCTTGGCGCGCCCTTCGTGGAGGCGAGCCTCTACGGCGGTGACTCACGCGCGGCTCTGCGCGCGCTCCAGCTTCCGCTCGCGGCCGCGCTCGGCGTCGCCGCGTCGGCGCTGGTCATCGTCCTCGAGCTCGTCATCTTCCGGCCGCTTATCCCGGAGCTCGCGGCCCTCGGCGCGGCGACGCCGGCGCGCTGGCAGGGACTCCTCGCCTCGGTATACGGCGGGATTTCCGAAGAGCTGCTCACGCGGCTCTTCCTCGTCTCCGTGTTCGCGTGGCTCCTGAGCCGCGTGCTCCGCGGGGCGCTCGTGTTCTCGTCCGCGATCGTGCTCGCGGCCGTCCTGTTCGGCCTAGGCCATCTTCCCGCGACGGCCGCGCTGCTCCCGCTGACACCGGCGGTGGTCGCGCGTGCGGTGGTCCTGAACGGGATCGCGGGGGTCGTGTTCGGCTGGCTCTACTGGCGCCGCGGCCTCGAGGCGGCGATGGTCGCGCACTTCTGCGCCGACCTCGTGCTCCACGTGCTCTTCGGCGGGTAGCGTCAACGCTCTCGGCGCTTCTCTAGGATCGCTTCGCACCGCCAGCCCGCGGCGCAGATCAAAGTGGGGGATCGCAGGATGATCACTCGTCAGGAGTCTCGTCACGTCATCACGGGCCACGAATCGAAGCTCGACGGAAAGCCGGCCTACTCGTCCGCCGTCGTCGCCGGGGGCACGATCTATCTCGCCGGCGCCACCTCGGGTCGCGACGCGGCAGGGAACGTCGTCGGGCGCGGCGACATCGAGGCGCAGACCATCGCCGTGTTCGAGAGCCTCAAGAGCACGCTCGCCGCGACGCACGCCACGTTCGCCGATCTCACGAAGATCACGGTGCTCGCGACGAAGCTCGAGTACCGCGCGAAGATCGGCGAGGTCCGCTCGCGCTACATCCCCCAGCCGCCGCCCGCGAGCACGTTCATGGTCGTGAGCAGCCTCGCCGACCCCGAGTTTCTCGTTGAGATCGAGGGGATCGCCGTCGTGAGCGCGAAGGCCTAGGCGTGTCCTGTACGCGCGCGATGGCTGTTCCGACCGCTCGGCGCTGACGCGGGCGGGCGGTCATGGCGGACGGTCGACGCCCTCGATGCGCGTCGGTCATGACGAAAACGTCATCGCTGGACGGTGATGGCGGAGTCATGACAAGCCTGCCCCGGACCCCCATTGTTCGAGATGTGGCGAGCGCCGATCCCATCCAGCTCTTCGTGCTCCAGGAGTTCCGTCTGCGCGCCGCGGACCCGGACGGCGTCGTCGCGCGCATCGTCGCGGCGCGCTCGAGCGGGAGAGAACCCGCGGTGCCCCTCCTCACGAGCATCGGCGATCGACGTGACGTGGCGACGATCCGCGCGTTGCACGCGGGAGAGCCCGCGGAGCCCGACGCGGCGCAACGTGCGGCTCTCGATCCCCTCGTCTCGAGCTGGGCGTCGCCGAAGCACTACGCCGCGC
Organism: Chloroflexota bacterium; assembly: GCA_005883625.1. Classification (GTDB taxonomy): domain Bacteria; phylum Chloroflexota; class Limnocylindria; order P2-11E; family P2-11E; genus 3-1-20CM-2-70-9. Next base: position 52,781 of record VBDU01000096.1, read on the forward strand.
GTATCAGCGAGCGCTCGCAGAGTTCGCCTTCGCACTTCCGCCTCGCGGTGACCGAGTCGGGCATCAATGTCGAGGACGAAGCCTTCGCGGTGTCTGGACCGGGGCCGACGGCGGACGGACCCACGAGCACCCCTGTGGGTCTCGTCTGGATCGGGGCACCGGTCGGAACGTACGCGGGCCTCCTGGTCCTCGTCGGAAGCTACGACGATCCGGACGGCGCTCGCCAAGCGGACGGCTGGCCGCTCCCGCTCAGCCGCGAGCTCGGGGTCCGAATTTACGAGAGCGCTAAGGGGTAAAATCGGCTCGTGCCGCAAGCGCGTGCGGCGCTACGCGCCGCCAGGGATTCCGACCGCGCCGTCCGCGTGCTGCTGGTCATCGGGGACGAGGCGCTCGCGAACACCGTCGATCTCACCCTGCGTCACGGGCGCTATGAGCGCCGCATCGCCCGAACGGTGGACGAGGCCAGGGCCGCGATCGGGGAGTGGAAGCCGTATCTGCTCGTGGTCGACATCGATACCGAGGCCGGCCGGGCGATCCGGCTCATCGACGACGGGCGGGCCCATGGACCCATGGGCATCATCGCGCTCACCCGGCGCAGCGATCTGCGCGGCAAGCTTGACGCGTTCGAGCGCGGCGCCGACGACTACATCGGCATCCCCTTCGTGCCGGACGATCTGGTCGCCCGCGCGCATGCGGTGATCCGCCGCGCGCACGGCAGCGCCGGCGAGCTGGTCCCGCGCCTCCGCATCGGCGACCTCGAGATCGACGTCCTGAACCGCAAGGTGCTCGCGGGCGAGCATGAGCTCCACCTGACCTCGCTCGAGCAGGCGCTGCTGTACCTGCTCGCGGCGAACGCGGGCACGGTCCTCACCCGGGAGCAGATCCTCGACGCGCTCTGGGGCACCGACTTCGTGATCGAGAGCAACGTCGTGGACCGTCACGTGCGGGCATTGCGCGCGAAGCTGCAGAACGATTGGCACAAGCCTCGGTACATCGAGACCGTCGCTGGCGCGGGCTACCGCTTCGTCACCGAATCCGATACCCAGGACGCGGAGCCGCGTTAGCGCGTCGCGCTAGCCGGCGACGGGCAGGCTCAAAGCAAAGACGCTGCCGACGTCCGTGCTGTCGTCAAGCCAGAGGTGCCCGCCTTGCTGCTCCGCCAGCCGTCGGCTGATGTGAAGCCCGAGGCCCGACCCCGGGATGCCCCGCGCCCGCGGAGTCCGGTAATAGGCGGCGAACATCCGCTCGCGGTCCTCCGCCGCGACGCCGATGCCATAGTCCTCCACGCGGACCTGCGCTTCGCCGCCGACGAGCGTCACCGCGACGTCGACCGGTGCGCCTGCCGGGCTGAACTTCAGCGCGTTGTTGAGGAGGTTGTCGAGGATCTGCGCGCTGCGCTTCGGGTCGGCGCGTACGCGAATGCCCTCGCTGGGGGCGTCGAGCCTGAAGCGCGGAGCTACCTCGTGCTCGTGTCGGATGATGGCCTTCCGGACGGCCGCACACAGGTCGAACGTCACGACGTCGAGCCGCGTGGCATCCGCCTTGAGGCGGAGCTCGTTCTGCAGGCCGCCGATCAGCTGTGTCATACGCTCGACCTGCTGCAACCCGACGTCGAGCGCGCCGCGGGCCCGCGCCGGGTCCTTCGCCATGACCTTGCGCGCGAGCTGCATCTGGCCGCTGATCGTCGCGAGCGGTGTCTTCAGCTCATGGACCGCGACGCTGGACAGGTCCGTCTTCGACCACGCCGACGCCGCCGGCGCGCTCTGTCGCGGAAAGATCGATGCGCCGGCGATCGGGTCGTCGTCGATGTTGTCATCGACGCGGACCGCCGCCCGCCGTGACATTCGCCGGCGCGTCTGAACGTTGCGCATTTCCTTCATCACTGAGGCGCGCGATCCGCGACCGCCTCGACAAGATCGTTGCCCCGGTGCGCCGGGCCGCATTACGACTCCGTCATCCGCTGGGCGCCGGCTGCCACGTTGAGACTCGATCGACACGCGATCGACAGGGCGCCGGGCGCGGCGCTCGCATTCCGGGTGGTGGCGTGAAGAAGGCCGGTCACCTAGTGGCGACGTAGCCACTCGAGGCGATGCGCGGTGCGAGGAGAAGACTCGCCGATGAGTGGCGCGAGCGAACCCCATGCGGCGATGCCCAGGACCACGAGCGGCTGGAGCGCCTCGACGGCCTCGAGGTCGTATGGACCGTACGCCGCGAGCGCGGTGCGCATCTCTGGCTCGAGCTCACCGAAGACAGCCCATCGGTGGATCATGCAGGCGATGTCCCATTCCCTGGGG
>VBDU01000097.1 GCA_005883625.1 Chloroflexota bacterium
GAGCAACAGAGGCAACTCTAGTATCGGCCAGTCAGGTCCGGCCTGCGTGTCCAACAATCAGGTGCTCGACCGCAGCGGCAACCGTACCGACCGCGCTACGACAGCGTGGAGCTGCGCCGGTTTCGTCGGTCGAGGTCTCGCCCGCACTGGTGATGTCCAGTCGCTCGCACTTTCCGTTTGCCCCGATGGCTCCGCTTGGGCGCTCTGGGGCCACACGCGCGGCACCAGCCAGACCGATATGCGCGAGGGGAAACGTGGGCGGGAGACGACGGCGAACATCAAACGGAGGGCGAGACGCGAACGTCGCTAGGGAAGGCGCTCGTGCCGCCCTAAGACATGGAACGGCCCGGCTTCCCGGCCGGGCCGTTCGCGTGAGCGCGGGTCGTCGCTACTTGTGGATCTGGATGTTCCCGCCCTTCTCGAGCTTCTGCTCGCCCGAGTCGTAGCCGGTGTTCGTCCGGATCCGGTACGTGTCGTCACGGCCGGGCTCGCCGAGGTCCTTCACGTCGATCCGGACCAGCGTCCCGTCGTCGGTCTGGCCGAAGATCGTCCCGGAGGTGCCGTCGGTCGAGCTCAGGACCGCGAGGATCGTCGTCACATGGATGTCGCGCTGTGTCGCGGGACCGTGATCGGTGTACTGGCTGCCGCCGAGGTGTTCGCGGCTTCGTCATGGACGATGCCGGCCTCGTCTTGACCGAAAGTCCGTAATACTCAGATAATACTGAAGTATGACGAAGCGCGCGGCGATCAGCCTGCCAGATCAGCTCTATTCGCGGATGGAACGCGATCGGAAGAGCCGGCGTGTTCCACGGAGCCGCTGGGTCCAAGAAGCGGTCCGTGAGTACCTTGCGAGACGAGACGAGGCCAGGGACGTCGAAGCGTATTTCGAGGCCTATCGCCGATTCCCTGAGACCGGCGAGGAATTCCGCGCATTCGAGCAGGCGGCGATCGAAGACCTGAAGAAGGGCGGCCCACCATAGCCGATGTCACGGCCGACCGAACACGGCGAGATCTGGCGAGCGATCGTCGACAAGCCGCGACCGGTCGTCGTCGTGTCGCGCGATGATGCCCGCGGCGTGCGGGCCAGAGCGACGGTGGCGATCGTGAGCAGCACGATCCGGAGCATTCGCACTGAGGTCCTGCTGGATCACAACGACGGCCTCGACCACGCTTGCGCCGTCAACGCCGACGAGCTCTTCACGATGGACAAGTCTCGCCTCGAGCGACGGATCGGCCGTCTGCGGCCGGAGAAGCTCGACGCGCTTCACGACGCACTTCGCTTCGCCCTCGAGCTGCGCTAGTCCTCCATCGCGCCGACGACCTCGCGCATGCGCTCCTCGAGACCGGGCTCGTCCTCGTAGAGCGGCACGGGATCCATCGCGGCCTGCATCATCTCGATGACCGACTCCCACATGTGCATGCGAATGACGGTGGCCGGCCGCTCCGCGGAGGCGTTGAAGTGCTGGTGCCACACGTACTGGTGGACGATCGCCGCGTCGCCGGTCCGCCATTCGTGCTTCACGTCGTCGATGACGCTGTATCCCTCGCCGTCGACGATGTAGAGGAGCGCCTCGCCGGGATGGCGGTGCTTCGACTGCGCGCCGCCGGGCCGGATCTCGAACATCGCGAGCGAGATCCCCGTGGTGCGGTAGCCCAGCGAGCGGTCGACCAGGAGCGCGCTGCGGCTTCCCTTCGGGCTCGCGCGAAGTGTCACGTCGGCGCACGCGGTGTGCCGCCGTGCCTGCTGCCGCTCCTGCCATGACGCCGCGGCGGCCGCGAGCTCGCGTTCGTAGGCCGTTCCCGACCGGGCCATGGGCAAGTGGAGCGGCTCGTCGGGCGCCGGGGGCTCGTCGCCGATGTCCTCGAGCCGCGCCAGGCCGAACGCGGACACGAGGGGCGCGTCCGTGATCGCGAGGAGGCGCGCGGGCTCGGTGCCGGTGTTGCGGTGACGATGCCAGCTCAGCGCGGGCGTGTGCACGGTGTCGTATTTCGACCAGGCGTAGCGCTCGCCCGCGATCTCGGTCTGCCCCTTCCCACCGAGGACGAAGCACACCGCGTCGTAGGCGTGCCGGTGCGTGCTCGTGGTCTCGCCCGGCGCGACCTCGAGGATCCGCGCGTCGATGACGCGCATCGGCACCTTGCTGTCGCCGCCCGCCAGGAAGCCGAACGCCGCGCGGCGCGCGGGGGAACGCTCGAGCCGCACGTCGTCGCCACGGGCGATCGCGCGGCGACGCTGGCGCCAGTCCTCGAGGAACCCAAAGCGCCTCCGCCGCTGCACGAAGTAGTGGCTGCGGGGATCGAAGACTTCTGTTCCTTTCATTCGCGAACGGCGTCCGTGTGCCAACCCTCTTGCGGTCCAGCCCGCCTTTCAGTACGAAGTGCGGAAAACACTTTCTCCGCGGTCACCGGCAGCGAGAAGACGCGCGCGCCGCAGGCGTCGTGCACCGCGTTGGCCACCGCCGCGCCGACGCCGGGGTTCGATAGCTCGCCGACAGACTTCGCGCCGAAGGGACCGGGGCCGGGCGAATCGGTGAGCAACACGATCCGCAGGGGCGGAGCGTCGGCGATCGTCGGCAGCTTGTAGTCGCCGAGGTTCGTCGTCGTCACGCGCCCGTCCTCGACGCGAAGCTCCTCCATGAGCGCCTGCCCCAGCCCGAAGATGAACCCGCCCTCGAGCTGCCCGCGCGCCGCGACCGGGTTGATGACCGTCCCGACGTCAGCGACGAGGACGGCGTCGAGGACCCGGAGGTGCCCCGTGTCGCGATCGACCTCGACCTCCAGGGCGTACGCGTATACCGCGTTGACGTTCGCGTCACTGGTGTGCTCGGCGACGATCTCGAGCGGCGCCGCGCGGCGCGCGGCCTCGGCGAACGGCGCGCCGGGCGCGACCTCGTCGAGCTTCGCCTTGAGCTTGCGCGCCGCCTCGAGCGCGGCCCCGCCCTGCACCGGCGTGACGCGGCTTCCGCCGATGCCGGCGTCCCGCGGCGTGTTCTCGGTCGTGCCACGGCGGACCGTGATCCGGTCGAGCGGGATCCCGAGCTCGGCGGCGACGATCCGCTGGAAGAGCGTGTGCTGCCCGCCACCCTGGTCGGCGACCGCCGTGAGCACCTCGACGCGGCCCTCCCGGTCGAGCCGGAGCGCGATCGCGCTCTTGCCCCGTCCGCTCGGACGCGCGCCCAGCGCGATCCCTCGGCCGTGACCGCGGCCGCGCGCCGCGTCCCACCGGGCCTCGCGCCGCAGCGTCGCGAGCACCTCGTGCGCCGCCGAGTCGTGCCACACGTCGCCCTCGACGTCGATCTCGCCGCCACGGATCGCGTTGCGCTCGCGGAGCTCGAGCGGGTCGAGCCCCAGCTCGCGCGCGATGAGGTCGACGTGCGACTCGGCCGCGAACACGTTCTGCGGCTGGCCCGGCGCGCGGGAGTGGCCCGCCGGGATCTGATTCGTGTACACGGTCATCGCTTCGACGCGAACGTTCGGCAGGTGGTAGCCCGCGAGCGTCACCATGGCCTCGCCGGGCATGAGCGTCGCGACCGGTTTCCCCGCCGCGTACGCGCCCCCGTCGAACACGACGCGCGCCGAGTGCGCCACGAACTTCCCCTCGCGGTCGACGCCAGTGCGGAGCGTGATCGTGCCGCCGTGCCGGGTCGCGCTCATCTGCAGCTCGTCGGCGTAGCGCATGACCGCGCGGACCGGGCGACCGGTCGCGCGCGCGAGGTAGTAGAGGACGAACTCGTCGATCGAGTGGCCCTTCCCGCCGAAGTCGCCGCCGATGTGCCCGGCGTCGACGACGATCTTCTCCTCGGGGAGCCCCAGGCAGGCAGCCATCTGCTGGCGCAGGCCGTACGGCGCCTTGTTCGTCGAGACCACCCGCACGACGTCCCCGTCAAGCCAGAGCAGCGTCGCGTGGGGTTCGATGTAGCCCTGATGCGTCCTCGCGAGCGTGAACCGGTGCTCGAAGGTGCGGTGCGCCGACGCGAACGCGGCGTCGACGTCCCCGTGCTCGTGCAGGCCATAGCCCTGGACGTTCGCGTTCGGCACCGTCGGCCGCTTGCCGCCGAGGTACAGGTACGGCGAGGGATCGAGGTGAAGCACCGGGGCGCCCTCGGCGAGCGCGGCCTCGGGATCGAGGACGGCCGGGAGCTCCTCGTACTCGACCGCGATCGCGCGCGCGGCCGCGTCGGCGATCTCAGGCGTGTCGGCGGCGACCGCGGCGACGCGATCGCCGATGAAGAGCGCGTGGTCCCAGCAGAGGACGGGCCAGTCCTGCAGGCGGCGGCCGTAGCGCGCGGGCCGCACGTCGGCGCCGGTGATGACCGCGCGAACGCCGAGCATCCCGCGGGCGGCGGACGCGTCGACCTTCACGATCCGCGCGTGCGCATGCGGGCTCGACACGAACGCCGCGTGGAGCATGTTCGGCACGCGAACGTCGGCGGCGTAGCGGGCGGCCCCGGTGACCTTGTCGCGGCCTTCCACGCGCCACTCCGGCTCGCTGAGGACGCCGGGCGGCCGCTCGAGCGTTTTCACCGGCCCGCGACGGCGCGCGCGAGACATTCGGCGAAGTCGCCCATCATCTGGTCGGCCTTCCGTTTGATCACGGGCTGGCCGAACTCGCCGAGCCGGCCGAGCACCTGGAGGTCCGTCGCGATCTTGATGTCGGTCGCGCCGGAGCGGTCCGCGAGCGCGAGATCGACGGTCGCCTTGATGGCGCCACCGACGCGCGAGTCCTTCGCGTCCGCGCGGAACGACGCCGTGCCCGCCTTCTCGTCCCGGGCGGTGATCGCGATGTCGCCGTCGAGCACGAGGCGCACCGGCCCGATCTGCACGGCGAGCGTGCCCTGGTAGCGGTCGCTCCCAGCCGGGCGCACCGAGGCGACGCCGGGCACGCAGCGCGCGGCGGCGGGGACATCCAGGACGATGCCCCACACCTTGTCGCGAGGCGCCTTCACCGTGACCGTCTGGGCGAGCTTCATGCTTCCACCAGCGCGAGGAGCGCGCGCTCGGTCCAGACCCGTGCCATCTCACGCTTGTACTCGGCGGAGCCGCGGAGGTCGTCGAGCGGATCGACCTCGTCCCGCACGAGCGCGGCGGCCTGCGCCAGGCGCTCGCGGGAAGGCTTCGCGCCGGCGAGGGCGGCCTCGGCCGCGCGCGCCCGGATCGGCGTTGGCCCGACCGCGCCGAGGACGATGCGCGCGTCCGCGACCGCGCCGTCCGCGAGCCGCATCGCGGCGGCGACGGACACCGTGGCGTAGTCGTCGGCGGTCCGCGGGAGAAACTTCACGTACGTCGCGCGGGTCCCCGGCGCGAGCGGCGGGACTATCACCTCGGTAATGATCTCGTCCCCGGCGAGCGTCGTGGTGAAGTGGTCGACGGCGAGGTCCTCGACCGCGATCGAGCGCGCGCCACGCGGGGACACGATCGTGACCGCGGCGCCGAGCGCCGCGAGCATCGGCGGCGGGTCCTGGGCCGGGTCGGCGTGCGCGAGACTGCCGCCGACCGTCGCCTGGTTGCGGATCCGCACGGTGGCGACGCTCGCGAACGCGTTCGTGAGCGCGGGCGAGAGCGCGCGCACGTCGGCCGAGCGCTCCGCCTGCCGATGCGTCGCCGTCGCGCCGATGCGGAGGCCGCCGTCGGGCGCACGGCCGATCCCGGAGAGCGCGCCGATCGCGCGCAGGCTGATGACGTGGCCCGGCCGGATGAGCCCCTGGCGGAGGAGGAGCACGGTCGCGGTGCCGCCCGCAATGAGGTGCGCATCCTCGCCGTGCTTCACGAGGAGGTGGAGAGCCTCGGCGACCTCGCGCGGCTCGTGGTAGTCGTAGGTCATACGTTCGCCGCCGACTTGATCGCGCGCTCGATCCCGTAGTAGCCCGTGCAGCGGCAGAGGTTGCCCATCATCCACTCGCGGATATCGCCGTCGCTCGGCTCCGGATGCGCCGCGATGAGCGCCGTCGCGGCGATGAGCTGTCCCGGCGTGCAGATCCCGCACTGGAAGCCGCCATCGCGGATGAACGCCTCCTGCAGCGCGTTCAGCTCCCCATGCTTCGCAAGCCCCTCGACCGTCGTGATCGAACGGCCTTCGACGAAGACCGCCGGCAGCAGGCAGGCCGACTGAAGCTCCCCGTCGACGAGCACGCTGCACGCGCCGCAGACGCCGACCGCGCAGCCGAGCTTCGTCCCGGTGGCGCCGCAGTCGTCGCGGAGGACGTCGATGAGCAGGCGGTCCGCCGGCACCGTCACCTCGCGGCGTTCGCCGTTGAGCGTGAAGCGAAGATCGTGCGTGCTCATGCGCTGCCGCCGGGGGTCGGGTGGTCCTGCGTGGTCAAGCGTCACCGCCGGGGGCCGGGGGGCGCCGTTGACCCCCGACCGCTCGGAGCTTGTAGCGCTGGATCTTGCCCGTAGAGGTCCTGGGGAGCTCGGCCACGAATTCGATCCACCGAGGGTACTTGTACGGCGCGAGCCGGTCCTTGACGAACCCGCGGAGCTCGGTGGCAAGCGCGGGGCCCGCCGCGCCGTTCTTGAGGACGACATAGGCGGCCGGCTTGGTGAGGGCGTCCGCGTCCTCGCGCCCGACGACGGCGCATTCGAGGACCGCGTCGTGCTCGAGGAGTGCTGTCTCGATCTCGAGCGGAGAGACCCAGATCCCGCCGACCTTGAGAAGGTCGTCGCTCCGCCCGTGGTGCGTGTAGTAGCCGTCGGCGCTCGCCGAGTACCGGTCGCCGGTGAAGACCCACTCGCCGCGAAACGTCCGCTTCGTCTGCGCGCGCTTCTGCCAGTAGAAGGCGGCGGTCGACGGGCCGCGGACCTGCAGGTCGCCGACCTCGCCGGGCGCGACGGGACGGTCGCCCTCGCCCGTCACGCGCGCCTCGTAGCCGGGGATGACCTCGCCGGACGTGCCCGGCCGCGCGCGGCCGGGGAAGTTCGAGATGGCGATGTAGCCGAGCTCCGTCGAGCCGATGCCGTCGAGGATCTCGAGCCCGAAGCGCGCCTTCCACCGCTCGAAGAGCGGCCCCGGGAGCGCCTCGCCGGCCGAGATGCAGAGGCGCAGCGACGAGAGATCGAATGGGACCTCGCGCTCGGGGACCGCGAGGAGCGCGGCGTACGCCGTAGGGACGCCGTAGAAGACGGTCGGGCGCTCGCGCGCGATCGCCTCGAGGATGGCGCGCGGCTCGGGACGGCCCGAATAAAGGATCGCGCAGGCGCCGTGGTGGAACGGGACGACGAGCGAATTGTTGAGGCCGTAGGAGAAGAAGAGCTTCGCCACGCTGAGCACGCGGTCGTCGGGCCGCATCGCCACGACGTGCCGGCCGTGGAGGTCGGCGGGCGTGGCGCAGCTCGCCTGTAGATGCACGACCGCCTTCGGCTCGCCGGTGGTCCCGCTCGAGTACTGCCAGAAGCACATGTCGTCGGCGGCCGTCGGCTCCGGCGAGAGCTCGTCGGAGGCTGCGGAGATCAGCTCGGCGAACGACAGCGAGCCCGGGGGCCGGGGGGCGGCGCCCCCCGACGACGCGACGACGACGTGGCGGAGGTGGCGACGTCCCGCGCAAGCCTGCCGGACCCGGCCGAGCACGCTCTCGTGGACGACCAGCGCGGACGCGCGGCTGTCGTCGAGCATGTACGCGTAGTCGCGCTCGGTCAGCAGCGTCGAGAGCGTGACGGGCACGGCGCCGATCTTGATCGCGCCGAGGAACGTCGCCACGAACTCGGGCGAATCGGGGAGCACGATCGCGACGCGCTGCTCGACGTCGACGTCGAGCGCGCGCAGCGCGTTGCCCGCGCGGTCCACCAGGCGGGCGAGCCCCGCATACGTGAGCGTGCGGCCCTCGTAACGGATCGCGGGACGGTCGCCACGGCCGGCCACGAGATGCGAATCGACGAGGGCGGTCGCGAGGTTGAAGCGAGCTGAGGGGGGCGTTGCCCCCCTCAGACCCCCCACCGCTGTTAGAGGTATTTCCGGCCCTGGAGCTTGTTCGGGATGACCAGACCCAGGGCCTCGATCTGCGGGTCGACTTCGGCGATGTACTGGCGACGGGCCTCCTCGTTCGTGCGCCGCTTAAGGCCCCATTCGATGTAGCGCTCGGTCCGCGCGGAGTTCGACTGGCCGAACATGTCGAGCCCGACGACGTACCACTTGTCGATCGCGGCCTGCGCCTGCGTCCTGCCCTCGTCTCCGGAGCGCACGAGCTTTTCGAGCTGCTGCTGTCCGTAGCTGATGTGTCCCTTTTCCTCGCGGAGGATCTGCGGCAGGTAGTCCTCGATCGGCTGATACGACGAGCTGATCATCTCGTCCAGCTGGTACTCGCCGACCTTGTCGATGAGCATCCCGAACGCGGCGAAGTCCGCCCACGTCGGCATGTCCTCCTTGAACGCCTCGACCTCGCGCTTGCTGCGCGGCCGCGTGAGGATGTCGGACCGGTCGGACCCGATGAGGCCGAGGAGCCGCAGCATCTTGCGGCAGTGGTCGATCTCCTCGGCGGCGATGCGCGCGACCCGCCACTGATCGTCGACCGTCGGCGCGCGGAGCGTCCAGTGATCGACGTAGATGTGGGGACCGCCGATCTCGCAGTCCGCCTGGATCGTGAGGAGCCGCGTGAGGAGGTCCTGATACTCCTTCGGCATCTTCGGAAAGTCCTTGGGCTCGATCTTGTCCGTGAATTGCGCCATCAGCGACCTCTCTCAGCGGATGGGCGAATGGTATGACCGTCGAGGAACGCTCGCAGCGCGTTCGCGGTGTCGTACGGACGATCTCCTTGCACCGTGTGGCCCGCGCCCTCGATGCGGACCCACTCGCCGCGCAGCACGCGGGCGAGCTCGGCCGCGTCCTCGTCGAGGAAGATGTCGCTCTTGCCGCCGCGGATCACCAGCGCCGGACAGTCGACCGACCGCGCCGCATCCCAGAGCGCTCGCGCGCGCGGCAGGACGTCCTCGGTGCCGCGCTCGAGGATCCGGCGGTCGTACTTCCAGGTCCACTTGCCGTCGGGCGTGCGACGGAGCGCATACCGAAGGCTGCGGCGCAGGTGCTCGCGATCTCGCAACGGATTGAAGGCGGCGGCGCGATCGACGAACTCGTCGAACGAGTCGGCCTCGGCGTCGGCGGCCATGAAGTCCCGAAGGCGCTCGCTGCGCCGCATCTCCGGTCCGCTCTCGACGAGGATGAGGGCGGCGAGCGTCCGCGGGTGCCGGCCGGCGTAGGCGAGCGCGACCAGGCCTCCGAGCGACATGCCGACGAGGACGAAGTCCTTCAAAGCTAGGTCGGCCATCGCGCTCTCGAGATCGGCGACGTGGGCCCCCAGCGGATAGTGGCCATCGGGCGACCATTCGCTGTCGCCATGGCCGCGCAGGTCGAGCGCGAGCGGGCGCACGCGATCGCGCAGCTCGTCGCAGACGACGTCCCAGGTGTGCGCGGTGAGACCGCCGCCGTGGAGGAAGAGCGCATCGGGGCGCGCGTCACCGTCCCAGTCGAGGAGATGCAGGCGCACGCCAGCGCCCTGCACCGTGCGGTCGGCCGGCCGGGCGCGGAACTCGTGGAGCGTTAGGGGTGGAGGCGCGACTCCTCGCCGACCGAGGTGGCGCCGGTATCCATCACCCAGCGCACGGAGTTCGAGCAGGGGCACGTGCTGCCGAGGCGCTGCAGCTTCGGGGTGTTCTTCACCGCCTGCTTCACCGTCATAGCGCCGGCGACGACCTTGCGGAGGTTGTCGATGTAGTGACGCATGTCGCGGCTCGCGAGGTACGCCTCCGGCAGGTGCCCGGCGAGATGCGCGACGTACGCGTCGACGTCCGCGAACGTCTCGCCGCCGATCCCGACCATCTCGTAGGCGCCGTCGAAGCTGCGGCGGAAGAACCGCCGGTCTGGCAGCCGGAGCATCTCCTCCGGCGCGATGCCCTCCACGGTCTCGCCTGCCGCGAGCCGCTGCTGGATGGCGTCGATCTCCTCCGGCGTGTTGCCAGGCAGTCGCGCGCGCACGTACCGGCGACTCAGATCGCCGAGCATCTGCGCGCACTCGTCGATCCATTGCTGCTGCGCGTCCGCGTTCGTGCGGTCCTTGAGGCCGAGGTTCACCTGCGCGGACGAGAACGGCTCCTTCTCGAAGCCGAACATCTCGAGCCCGCGGCTGAACCATTTGTTCGCGGCCTTCTGCATCGCGGCCATCGTCACGAGCGGATCGCCCTTGGCGGCGCGCTCGACCCAGCGGCGCAGCGGCATGACGCCGGCCGCGAGGTGGAACGCCTCCTCGCGGAGCATCGGCGGCATGCTCTCGGCGTAGGGCCGGTAGGCGGAGACCTTCTGCATCGTGAGCTGGTACTTCCCCACCCGGTCGATGAACGCCGCGAACATGATGTTGTCGAGAAAGCTGTCGAACTCGAGGTTGAACGCGGCGAAGTAGTGCGACCCGGTCTGCGACGAGAGGATGTGCTCGACCGTATCGTCGGCCTTCTCGCCGCTCACGGCGGACCAGTCCTCGTTCGTGATGAGGTGGACCATCTGGTAGCCGTGGCGGAGCTCCTCGGCCATGACCCGGAGCACCCACGCGCGATCCTGGTCGTCGTAGGCGCGCGCGAGCGTGCCCTGGTGCTGCTGGATGGAGCCGAACTCGGTCGACGCTTGCGCCTTCACGGTGTTGAAGAGCTCCTTCGCCGCACGCTCGTCCATGTCGGTCGGCTTCGTGGCCTTGGGCTGGCCCTTGCGGTCGCCGTACTCGACGACGTCGGAGGCGACCTGCCCGATGCGCGCGCAGAGGCAGAACGGCGGGTCCTTGGGGAAGAAGCGGTCCCAGCTCTCGACGAGCGCGGGATAGTCCGGGAAGTTGTGCTGCTGCCAGTGGACGACGGCCTGGTGGTACTTCTGCGGCAGCTCCCGCGTCTGCTCGTCCATGGCGCGCCTCCGCTTACTAACTAGTTAGTAGAACGTCGCATGAGCATACCGCGCGCCGCGAGGTCCTGGAAGGTGGCCGAGATCTCGTCGACCGACAGGCGACCGCCCGGCCGGTACCACTGGTAGACCCAGAAGCAGAGCCCGAGCAGGCCGAACGCCGTCGCGGTCGGGTCGAGCTTGCGGAACGAGCCCTCGGCCGCGCCGTCGCGATAGATCTTCCGCACCGTATCGACGATCCGGCGCTCCGTCTTGGTCACGGTGCGGAGATGCTCGCGTCCGAGGTGCCCCTTCTCCTGAAAGTACACGGTGAAGAACTCGGGACGCTCGGCGACGAGGTGGACGAACGTGTCGATGACATGGTTGATCTTCTTCGCGGGCGGCGCGGCAGATCGCTCGATCGCGCCGATCCGCTCGTCTGCCAGGTTCAGCGTCTGCGAGAGGATCTGGAAGAGCAGCTCCTCCTTGTTCTGCACGTAGTAGTAGAGCGCCGCCTTCGTGACGGCGAGCTGCTGCGCGACCTCCTCGATCGTGGTGCCGACGAAGCCGCGGTCGCGCATGAGCAGGGCGGCAGCGTCGAAGATCTCCTGACGACGATCCGATCGCGCGGCGGCCGTCGCCGTCGGACGGCGGCGTCCGCGCAGTGTGCGGCCATCGGGTCGCTTCGGCGAGACGCGCCGGCTCGCACGGAGCTTGGCTCGTGGCACGCGGCGGCTAAAGGCGCTTCTCGAGGGCGGTGACCGGCGCTTGCGTGAAGCCCATGGCCGAGACGAACGCCGCGATGTCCTTGTCGCGCGCGGCGACCATCGTGCGGGCCACGTGGGCGCCGTTCTCCTTGAAGTGGCGGAGCAACGCCTCGATCAGCCCGCGTCCGATGCCTTTCTCCCGCGCCGACGGATCGACGCCGAAGAACTCCACCCAGCCCGTCGGTTCGTCGAGGCCGAACTCGCCGCCGCGGACCTCGCCGAGCATGAAGCCGACGACGCGGCCGTCGACCTCCGCGACCTGCGATGAGTCCGGGTCGCGGCGGATGTAGTACGCGATGCGCTGCTCCCAGACCTCGGGCCGGTAGCGGCCGGTGATGCGCTCGTCGATGCGGCAGACCGCTTCGACGTCGAGCTCCGTGAGGGGCCGTACGCGAGGCTCCGCCATCTGACGCGACTATATGTCGCGCGCACAAACGAAGCGGCCCGTCGACGGAGGACGGGCCGCTTCGCGAGGGACCGGGTACGTCTAGGCGGCGGGTGCGGTCGGTGCGGTGGGGGCGCGGCGTCCCCGGGTGGCGACCGCGACGATCGCGAGGCCCACGAGCGGGATGAAGCCGAATACCAGCGCCCAGATCGCGAGGTCGGCGAAGACCTGGAACAGCGCGCCGAAGGCCGCGAGCGCCCGCGCGAGAGTCTTCGCGGGATCCCAGCCCTTCACGGTGTTGTCGATCGGCGCCGGAGTCAGCGGAGTGACCGAGAGCACGATCGTCGAGAACTCGGTGCGCGACTTGATGCCGTTGATCTGCGCGGTGAGCTGCTCGACCTGAGTCCGGACGTTCGCGAGGGAGGCGTCCACCTTGAGGATCTCGTCGATCGTGTTCGCGCGGTTGAGGAGCGCGAGGTAGCGCTGCTCCTCGGACTGCTTCGCCCCCAGGCGCGCCTGGAGGTCGACGAACTGGTCGGTGACGTCCTTCGTGTCGACGTTGGAGGTCGCGACCTCGCCTTCGAGCTGCTTGATCTGGTTCAGAGCGTCGTCGAAGCGCGACGCGGGGACGCGGATCGTGAGGTTCGCCCGGCGGTCGTCGCCGTTGCCGGACTGCGCGAGACCGAGGACGTCGCCGCCGTAGCCGACCGCGATCGCCGCGGCCCGCTCGCTCGTCGCCCACGGGTCCTTGGAGCGCATGGCGATGTTGGCGGTCCGGATGAGGTTCCGGTCGGCGTTGAAGGCGACCGGGTTGGGGAGACCCTGGTTCGGCGCCGGCGCCCCGACGGCGACCCCGCCGGCCTTCTGGGCCTCGGGAGCCGGGACGGCGAGCGGTGCGCTGATGTTCGTGAAGCTGTCCCCGGTCCCGCCGCCGGGTGCGCCGCGGGAGGCCGTCCCGCTGGCGGAGCAGGCGGCGAGGAAGAGCGGCAGCGCGAGGAGCAGAGCGAGCTTTGCGCGCATCGTCTTCACCTACTTCTTCGAGTGGTCTGGCAGGTAGACGCGCGCCGGGCCGGCTAGGTTCCCCAGCGGTCCCCGAACAGCCGGCGGGCGTTCGCGTCCACAGCGATCCCCAGTGTCGGGGCCGAGACCCCGCGGATACCGGCGATCGCGCCGAGCGTCTCCACGACGTAGGCCGGCTCGTTGCGGCGACCCCGGTGCGACTGCGGTGCGAGGTAAGGCGCGTCGGTCTCGACGAGCAGCCGGTCTTCGGCCACCGCGGCGGCGGCCTCGCGGAGCCGGACGCTCGTCGGGTACGTCACCGTCCCCGCGAACGAGAGCACCAGCCCGCGGCGGACCCACTCGGCGACCTCAGCCGGGCCCTCGCTGTAGCAGTGGACCATTCCTGCGAGTCGGGGGTCAACGACGCCCTCCGGCCCCCATACGACGCTCTCGTCGACGATCGCGCGCAGACGCGCTCCGGCGTCGCGCACGTGGAGCACGACCGGCATCTCAAGGAGCGACGCGAGCGCGAGCTGCGCGCGCAGCGCGCGCTCCTGTTCCTCGAGCGGCGCGCTCCGACCCGAGAGGTCCATCCCGATCTCGCCGATCGCGACCACGCGGTCCTGCCGCGCGAGCTCGAGAAGACGAACGGCCGTGGCCTCGGACCAGGTTGCCGCGCGGTGTGGATGCACGCCGACGGCGACGCGAACCTCCGGGTGGCGCTCAGCGAGCGCGACGGCCGCCTCGCTCGAGCCAAGGTCCTCGGCGCACGTGAGGACCCGCGTCACACCCGCGACGCGGGCACGCTCGAGCACCGCGGCGAGGTCGGATGCGAATCGCGCATCGGTGAGATGCGCATGTGCGTCGAGCATGGCCAGAGGCTAGTTTGGACGGATGGCGGGCACACCTGCGCGCATCCTCGTCGCCGTCGCGTGGCCGTACGCGAGCGGCCCGCGCCATCTCGGGCACGTCGCCGGAATGGGCACGTCGGACATCTTCGCCCGCTACCACCGCATGAAAGGCAACGACGTCCTCATGGTCAGCGGCACCGACGAGAACGGGACCCCGAGCCTCATCGCCGCGGATCGCGAGGGCCTCACTCCGAAGCAGGCGGTCGACAAGTACAACCGCATCATCGCGACCGACTTTCGCGCGCTCGGCTTCTCGTACGACCTCTTCACGCGCACCACGACGCGCAATCACGTTGTGGTCGTGCAGGACGTCTTCAAGACCCTCTACGACAAGGGCTACCTGATCAAGAAGACCGCGCTCGGGGCGCTCCAGGCCGCGACCGGACGCACGCTGCCCGACCGCTACATCGAGGGCACCTGCCCGATCTGCGGCTACACGGACGCGCGCGGCGACCAGTGCGACAACTGCGGGAACCAGCTCGATCCGGACCAGCTCATCGACCCACGCTCCAGGATCGACGGGTCGAAGCCGATCTTCAAGGAGACCGAGCACTACTACCTCGACCTGCCGGCGTTCAAGCAGCAGCTCACGGATTGGGTGACGCGTCAGACCCACTGGCGGCCGAACGTGCGGAACTTTTCGCTGAACTTCATCGCCGATCTCAAGCCGCGTCCCATCACGCGGGACATCGACTGGGGCGTCCCGGTGCCGCTGCCCGGCTGGATCGACCGGCCCGACAAGCGGCTCTACGTGTGGTTCGACGCGGTGATCGGCTACTTCTCGGCGAGCGTGGAGTGGGCGACGATGGTCGGACAGCCCGAGGCCTGGCGCGACTGGTGGCAGGACCCGGCGTCGCGGCACTTCTACTTCATGGGCGCTGACAACATCGTGTTCCACACGACGATCTGGCCGAGCATGCTGCTCGGCTACGGGAACAGCGGCGCCGTCGCGGGCGGGCGCGGCGAGCCGCTGCAGCTGCCGTCCAACGTCGTCTCGACCGCGATCCTCACGATGAGCGGCTCGAGGCAGTCGACCAGCCGCGGGCACGGGATCTACGTGAACGACTTCCTGTCGCGCTACGACCCGGATCCCCTGCGTTTTTACCTCGTGCTCAACGGCCCGGAGACCGCGGACGCGGACTTCACCTGGGAGGACTTCGTCCGGCGCAACAACGACGACCTCGTCGCCACGTGGGGAAATCTCGCCAACCGCACGCTCGTCAACGCGTACCGCCGTTTCGGCGCGGTGCCGCCTCCGGGCACGCCCACGGCGGAGGACCGCGCGGTCCTCACGGCCGTCGAGGGTGGCTTCGCGACGGTCGGCGAGCACCTCGAGGGGGCGCGCTTCCGAGCCGCGCTCACCGAGGCGCTGCGGCTTGCCGCCCTCGTGAACGGGTACCTCACCACGAGCGAGCCCTGGAAGCTCCACGAGACCGCTCGTGACCGCGCGGGGACGATCCTCAACGTCGCGCTCCGCTGCGTGGACGATCTCAAGGTCATTCCCATCACGCGGGACATCGACTGGGGCGTCCCGGTGCCGCTGCCCGGCTGGATCGACCGGCCCGACAAGCGGCTCTACGTGTGGTTCGACGCGGTGATCGGCTACTTCTCGGCGAGCGTGGAGTGGGCGACGATGGTCGGACAGCCCGAGGCCTGGCGCGACTGGTGGCAGGACCCGGCGTCGCGGCACTTCTACTTCATGGGCGCTGACAACATCGTGTTCCACACGACGATCTGGCCGAGCATGCTGCTCGGCTACGACGGCGTCATCGCGCCCCAGCCTGAGTTCCGCACGCGGCGCGAGCCCGACGGCTCGACCCACGACGTGCTGACCGGCGACTACGGCGTCGCGCCGGCCTGGGCTCCGACCGCTCTCCCGGCGGGGCGAAAGCTTCGCGAGCCGCATCCGCTCTTCAAAAAGCTCGACCCCTCGGTCGTGGACCAGGAGGTGGAGCGCATGGAAGAACGCGGCGCGAAATGAGGCGCCTCGCGCTCGTCGCGGCGCTCCTGCTCGCCGCCTGCACCGCCGTCCCGGCGCCCGACAGCACGAGCGCCGCGCCATCACCGTCCGCCGCGGCGGAGATCGCGAACGGTCACTTCGACGGCGCACGCGCGAAGGCCCACGTGAGCTACCTCGCGGATCCGGCCCGCGGCGGCCGCATGTCGGGGTCCGCCGGCTACGCGGACGCGGCGCAGTACGTCGCCGACCGCTTCCGCGAGATCGGGCTCGAGCCGCTCGGCGACAACGGCACGTACTTCCAGCATTTTCCGATGCCGAACGTCGAGCTCGCCGCGATGCCGACCCTCGCGGCGATCGCGCCGTCCGCGCGGACCTACAAGGCGCGCGTCGACATGACCGAGACCGTGGGCGGCCGCTCCGGCAGCGGCCGGGCGGAGAGCACCCTCGCGGTGGTCGGCGGGGCGGCACGCGCCGGGGTGCAGAACGACTTCGCCGGCGTGGACGCGCGCGGAAAGATCGCGCTCGTGACCGGGCCCACGCAGGGCGGCAGCGCCGTCGAGGCCGCGTATGCCGAAGGCGCGACGGGCGTGCTGCTCGTCGGCAACACGCAGATCCGCTACTCGTACATCCCGCGCCTCGAGTCCGCCACGATCCCGGTCCTCGTCGTCAACGAGACCGTCGCGAACGAGCTCATCGCGCCGTCCGGCAAGACAGTCGCCGCGGTTCGCGACGCGGTGCGCGCGCGGCGTTCCGATCCGACCTCGCCGCCTACCGGGTTCGAGGTCCCGACGACGCTCCGCATGGAGGTCTCGCTCACGCCGGTGCGGCAGATCGACGCGATGAACGTCGTGGGGCTGCTCCGCGGCGCGGACAACACCTCCGAGCAGGCGGTGCTCGTGGGCGGACACCTCGACGCGGTCGGGACCGATCCCGACGGCTCGGTGTTCCAGGGCGCGAACGACAACGCGTCGGGCCCGGCGGTCGTGATGGAGGTCGCGCGAGCGCTCGCCGCCCGCCGCGCGACGCTCAAGCGATCGATCGTGTTCGCGGCGTTCGCGGGCGAGGAGGAAGGCTTCTTTGGCTCCGAGGCCTACATCGCGCGGACGGCGACCTCGCCCGGACGCGTGGAGAGCCTCACCGCGATGATCGACCTCGACGTCATCGGCTGCTGCGGCGACTCGCTCTTCGTGTCGAACGAGGCGCCCGAGCTGCAGCGGCGCATCCGCGACACGGCCAGCCGGCTTGGCGTCTCCTCGACGTCGTCAGGGGCCGGCGGGAGCGATCAGACGAGCTTCGCGCGGCGGCGCGTCCCCGCCGCGCTCATCGGCTGGACCGACTTCATCCTCCACACGTACCGCGACACGCCCGACGTCGTCACCGTGGCGAAGCTCAAGGCCGCCGGCGACGTCGTGACCGACGTCGCCGCCCAGCTCGCGTCGGAGGGCTGAGGCCGCAACCATTCGCCGCGCCGTGCGTCTAACTGGATGTGCGGAGGTGGCTGCTCCCGTTCTGCCTGACGCTGAGCGCAGTCGCCTGCGGCGATCTTCAGAGCGGGCAGGCAGGCGCGCCCCCGTCAGCGACTCCGACATCGGCGAGCGCCCCCGCCGCGGACTGCGTCGCCCTCGGCGCGATCTCGCCCATCCCGGTGCCACCGCTGGCGGTCGTCGACCTTGGTGACGGCACCAAGCGCGTGACGAGCGCCGAAGCGGGCTACTCGCTCGTCGTACCCGGTACATGGCTCGTCTCAGGCGCCATCGCCGGGACGGTGAACCCCTGGTTCGGCCAGGGCCACATGAGCAGCTACGACCCCCGCGCCGCGCCGACGCCCCGACCGGAGGCGGGCACGATCCTGCCGCCAGAGGTCGGCGTCCGGCTCGACATAGAGATGTGGGCCAACCCGCTCCGCGAGCCGCTCGACATCTACGCGCAGCGCTTGCACATCGGGCCGGATCAGATTGCGGTGCTTCCGGGTGCGTTCGTGAGGCTCGCCGGCGGACAGGCCTATCGCATGACGATCCAGGACGAGCGGCGCTTCCAGCCGAGCCTCGGTCCGCTCGTCGCGACTCGTCAAACGCGCGCCGTCTGGCTCGTTCCCTCGCCGCGCGCCGACCGCGTGCTCGTGCTCTACGCGACGCCGGCCGAAAGCGCGCTCTTCCCCGCCGTCGAGCGAGCGGTCTCGACGCTCCAGGTGGCGGCGCCTCGGAGCGCCGTGCTGCCGGTCGTCCACCAGCGGAGCGAGATCCTTCAACGATGGCTCGTCGGCAAGTCCGGGCCGATCGCCGGCCGGCGTGCGGAGGCAAAGCTGATGACGTACGCCGAGGCAAGCCTCGCGATGGACGCACGCCCCGGCGCATCGCTGAACCCACCCCTGCCGATGGGAATTCCGCGGATCGACCGCGATCCGGATGAGCTCTTCTGGTTGGTCGCCGTGAGCGGCCCGGACCTTCCCGCGTCTCGAGGTGGTCCGCCGGGCCGGGGCGTTGCGGTCGGCACGCCCGCGCCGACGGCGTGGATCCTCTACGACACACCGGCGACGAACGATCGAGGCGAGCGGACCGGCCAAGGCTTCTCGACCGCAGGCACCTGGCCGCCCGGGTTCGACACCCTGCCCGACCGTTGCCACTGACGTGGGCGCATGCGACGCCCACGTGAGCGTCGCGTGACGCGGACCGTCGTCGGACTCTTGATGCTCGCGGTCGTCGGCTGCACCGTCAGCCCTGAGCCGCCTCCGCCGGTCGGAACACGACCGGCGGAGGCGCTGCCCGGGGTGGAGATCCGTCCGCTCGGCGCTGCCCACGGGGATTGGGCGATCGTGCTGCGCTCCGCTTCAGGGTATGGCGCGCCGGACGAAGGCGAGATCTGGGCCGTGCCGCTCGATGGCGGCGAGGCCAAGCGCGTGATCGCCTGGACGTCCTACGGCATCGGCGCGTACGACGCCATCCGGCTGGGCCTCACGGTCGTCGCCCGCCAGCTCTCGCCCGATCGGCGGCGCATCGTCCTCACCGTCACGAAGTACTCGCGAGCGACGTTCGGCGGCGCGCTGGCCATCATCGATCTCTTCACCGGCAGGTTTGCCTCGCTCGACACGCCGAACATCCAGATGCCCTGGCGCCCCGCCTGGAGCCCGGATGGCAGACGCATCGCATTCGATCGCTATGAGAGCACGTTCTGGACGGGTATCTCCGTGATCGGCGCCGACAACAGCGACCTGCGGCGGCTCTGCGACGCGAGCATGGTCAGCGTCGGCGGAATGGGCGCGTTCCGCGGGTGCTACGGCATCGACGGCTGGACGCCGGATTCGAAGGCAGTCCGCTTCTACGAGGTCGACGGTTACTCCGTCATAGACGCGGACACCGGTGCGATCACGCGCTTCGGCGTCCACGGCGCTTCGCTTATCGCTTCCGATTGGCGTGAGGCGCCGCCGGCGGTCGCGCTTGGTGTCATCGAAGGGGGCGAGCTAAAGCTCATGACGTTCGACAGCGGCGGGTCGGCGCCACGCGTCCTCGCGCGCGTGCCTTCGGGCTCTCTTGGCTTCTTCGAACCACGATGGAATCCCCGGAGCGGCGATTTGCTGACCAGACGCGGCGGGGAGCTGTTCGTGTACGGATCCCAGCTGAGCGGCCGCCGGGTCGCGGCCGTCGGCTGCGAGATCCGTGGGGAGTGGCGACCGGATGGCACGGAAGTCGTCTATCTCGCCCCCTGCCTCGGGACGGGTGAGCTTCATCTCGCGGCCGCGGGCGTGAGCGGCGGCCTGCCAGCCACGGGCGATCGCGTGGTGTGGTCGCCGCCGGCGGGCGGGCGGAGCGATTGGCGCGTCGTCGACCTCGCGGTCGTGCATTACCCGTGACGTCCGTGCTCTGGCGCGCGGAGTCCAGGCGCTAGCCGCGGCAGCCCGAATCCGACAGGGAAAGCGTGACCTCGCCCGCGGGTATGCCCTCCGCCACCCCGCGAAGGGTGCGGTAGCGCTCAAGGAAGAGCTCGAGCGTCGGGCGATCGAGCGCGATCCAGGTGGTGACCTCATCGAACCGTCGGGCCCGTGCGACGCACGTCTCGGGTCCGAAGATCCCCGACCCGGCGATCGGCACGTGGAAGAGCAGGTCTCCGTTGGGATCGATGATCCGCCAGCCTCGCGCGTTCCCGTCGTCGAAGAGGACCAGAAGCGACCGGTGCTGCGGATCGTCGGGGCTGCCCTTGTCGACCGCCCAGCGCACCGTGGTCGGCAGCGGGAGCTGCGGCTGGATGTTCGGCGGCTTCGTCAGCTCGGCTGTCGCGACGATCCGATTGGGTGCGGCTGACCCTGCGACCGTCGACGGCGCACCCGTCGGCGCCACAGCGGGAGTCGACACGGGTGCGCCGCACGCGAAGACGCCGGCAGCCACCACGATCGCGCACAGCACGTGGTGTCGGGCCACGCCAGGAGCATGCGCGTCGACGCCACTGCGGTCATGGGACTCGCCGGCGCTAACGCTCACGGAAGACGTAGGACTTATGGCAGGCTGCTGATCTCCTTCGCGCGCTCGCTCAGCGCGCTCGCGACCGCCCTGCGCTCGCTCTCGCCGAAGGCGGACGAGCCGAGGACCTCGACGTCGGCGAGATCGCGGTAGAGGACACGGATGAGCCGGTGCGCCTCGGTGGGCCCGCAGCCGATCGCGACGAGCGTCTTGTCGACCTGGATCGCGTGCTGGACGAGATGCGCCTCGAAGCGGTGCATCCGGAAGCGGACCGGCTTCGCGCCATCCCAGAAGAGGGCCGGCCGCTCGAGCTCGTCGTCACCCACATCCGCGAGCTCGCGGAGGACCCGGCGATGGATCTCGAAGAGCGCGTTGCGAATGTCGGCGATCCCGCCCGCCACCGTTTCGGGCGCGCGGTAGCCGTACTCCGTCCGCCACGACGGGTAGCGCTCGCCCGCCTCGTCGTCGTCGCGTGGCCGGTCGGAAGCGCGCGCGTACTGGACGACCCCGAGGAAGCCGTACTCGGCGCCGAGCATGTGTTCGATGACCGCGCGCACCGGCCACTGGTCCTTCGCGGGCGCGCGATCGAGATCGCGGTCACCCACCCCCGCGAGGGCGCCGGTCAGGTCGCGGTATGCCCGGTGGTACTGGCCGAGGATGCGCTCGGCCTGCGTGACCGGTGGGCCGTCGGCGGCGCGCAGCGCCGCGAGCCGGACCGCGAGGTCGCGGAGCTCGTGCTGCGCGAGGAGCAGGGTGAAGCGAAGGCCCTCCTCGTCGTATTCGCGCCAGACCCACGTGCGGCCCATGGCCGTATCGGAGAGGTCGACCGTGGCACGCACGAGCTCCTCGACCGCCTGCGTGACGGTCAGCTGTCGAGGGGGCGCTGCCCCCTCGGACCCCCGCGAGCTCAGACCGCGACCTTCGCCACGCCCGCCAGCGTCTCCCGCGCGAGGTGGTCGACCACGGCGTGGAGGTGCCCGGTCTCCTTCCAGACGCGCAGCTGCCGGTCCGCGCTCGTGCCCTCACGCACGATCGTCTCGAGGTAGGCGACCTCGCGACGCGAGCCGAGCTCGTCGACGATGTCATCGACAAACTCGAGGAGCTCGACCGCGAGGTCGCGCATCGGCACCTCGCGCTGGACGCCGAAGTCGATGAGGTTCGCGTCCATGCCCCCGCGCACCGCGCGCCACTTGTTCTCCTGGATGAGCGCGGGCGCGTACTTCCGGAAACCGAGGTTCCGGTCGCGCAGCATGAGGAGCTTCGCGCAGATCGCCTGGATGAGGGCCGCGAGGCAGATCGCCTCGTCGACGCGCGTCGCCGCGTCGCACACGCGGAACTCGATCGTCGGGTAGAACGCGTGCGGCCGGAGGTCCCACCAGATCTTCTTGCCGTCGTCGATGGACTTGGTCTTCACGAGGAGCTGGACGAAGTTCTCGAACTCGTCGTAGGACGAGAACTCGGGCGGGATGCCGGTGCGCGGGAAGCGGCCCCAGATGACTTGGCGGTAGGACTTGAGACCGGTGTTCCGCGCGAGCCAGAACGGGCTCGACGTCGAGATCGCGAGGAGGTGCGGGAGGAAGTAGCGCGCCTCGTTCATGACCTCGATCCGGCGCTCGCGGTCGGGGATACCGACGTGCACGTGTATGCCGAAGATGAGGAGCTCGCGGATGACGTCCTGCAGCTCCTCCTCGAGGATCTTGTACCGCTCGTGCTCGGTGATCTCCTGCTCCTGCCAGTGCGAGAAGGGGTGCGTGCCGGCCGACGCGAGACGCAGCCCGTGCGGCTCGAGATGGGCCGCGAGCGTACCGCGCAGGCGCGTGATCTCCTCGCGCGCCTCGGCCACGTTCTCGCAGATCTTCGTGCCGGCTTCGATGACCGACTGCATCATCTCGGGCTTCACCTGCTCGCCGAGGGTCGGCCGGGCGGCGGCAAGGAGCGTCTCGCTGTGCGATTTCAGCTGGCCCTCGGCGTCGATGATCTGGAACTCTTCCTCGATGCCGATCGTGAGGCGCGGGACGTCCATGGCTGCCACTCTAGTCCGCGCTCTCGAGGCGCTCATCCGCGCCGATCCACTTCAAGTACCGGCGCGCAGACCGCTCGACCGCGGTCGGCCCACCGAAGTGCACGACGCGGTCCCACCAGCCGCCGTAGATGCGGTCGAACCGGAGCGGGCGGACCGCGGCGAGGACACGGCGCACCGCTTCCGCCGGCAGCGGGATGTGGTTCGGGTAGCTTCGCATGAAGCTCACGAAGCGCACGTCGGGAACGACAGTGATCGTGTCGCCGACGAGGAGCGCGCCGCGACCCTCCGCGCCCGCGGCCCAGTGGAGGACCGCGCTCCCCTCGAAGTGACCGCCGCACTCCACAAGCGTGACGCCTGGGAGGACCTCGCGCGTCCCCTCCCAGCGGACGATCACGGGATCGTCGTACTGCACCCATTCGGCGTCGGTTGTCGGGATGTAGATCGGACAACCGCCGAACGCGCGACTCCACTCCACCATCGCGCCGTAGAAGTGCGGGTGCGACATCGCGACACCGGCGATGCCTCCGCGCGCGCCGATCGCGTCGACGGCGGCGCTGTCGATGAAGCCGACGCAGTCCCAGAGGAAATTCCCCTTCGGGGTCCGCACGAGCAGCGCGCGCTGGCCGATGCCGAGCGACGGCTCGACGCCGATCCCGGTGAGCTCCGGCTCGAGCTCGCGGATCTCGATGCGATGTCCCTTCGCCGCGAGCTCCTCGAGCGTCGTCCAAGCCTGGCCGCCTTGCCGGACGTATTGCCGCTCGTCCTCGCAGATGGCACACCGGGAGGGAGGTCCCGCGGTCGGCGACTGCTGGACCGCGCATGTGACGCAGATGTACGACTTCACCGACGTGCGCCGGTGCCGTAGGCTTCGACGCCGACGATATCGGTGGGGAGGCTTTTGGGATGAAGGGCTCGCTGCTCGCGCTGCTCTACGTGTCCGCGCTCATTGGCGGCGTCGTCGCTCAAGGTGCTCGGGCGAGCGCGACTCCTCCGCAGGACGTGACGATCACCGCCTTCTTCTTCCCCGCGCACACCTGGACGGCGACCGGCGGCATCACCGACGGCGGCCACTGGACGAGCGGCTGCACTCACTTCGACGGGTCCTTCTTCCATTCGCCCGTCGTCGGCACGTTCCAGGACTGCGTCTTCCTCACCGGCGCGGACGGCAGCGTGATCACGCTCCAGACGGAGAACGTCCTCACGTTGACCGACGCGGGTGTGTGCTGCGACCTCAAGGTCAACTGGCGTGTGTCGGACGGGACGGGCCGCTACGCCGGTCTTCGCGGGGAAGGCCGGGGGAGCCGGACCCTGCCGGGGCCCGCAACGCTGGATGGGCAGGTGCATTTCGACGGGCCGTAGCCGTTAAAGCGTCACAGGCCCGCGCATGCCCGCGGCGCCCTTCAGCGCTTCGATCATCCCGAGGTGCCAGGGCGCTCGCGAGACCTCGAGCTCCGCGGGCCGCGCGAGGTCCTCGTCCCGCACCGCGGAGCGGTCTTCGTCCACCCCATGCCGGTCTCGACGTTGCCGAGCCCTTCGGTCGGAAAGCGCCACCGCTCGCGATGCCCTCGCGGGCCCAGCGCGCCATGTGCCACAGGTTGAAGCCGATCGAGTTGACCGCGCCGGGCGCCGCCGCAGCTGCAGGTCGTCGAGCGCGCCGACCGCTTCCAGCGCGTTCTTGTGATTGAGCGCGTGGCCCCGCGCGAGCGTCGCCGCGATGTCGTTCATGCCGGGCCCTCCACGATGTACGTCGGCACGACGCTCCCCGCCCCGGCGGTCACGTTCAGCAGCGCGCTCGACGAGACGCGCGCGAGCGTCCCGCTCACGCGACCCCAGAAGAGGTACGGGTCGTGGTCGATGGACAGATCGAGGAAATGCATCCGGTCAAGGAGTACGGGGAACGGATACCGCGGGACCGCCACGCGCTCCTGCACGACGTACGACGCGCCGAGCGCGGCGAGGAAGGACTGTTCCCACTCGTGCTGGTCGATCGTCCAGCCGAGGACGACGCCCTTGCCGCCGTACTCGTCGTTCGGCTTCAGCACGAGCCGCTCCTTGCCGCCGATCACGAAGTCGCCGAGGTCGATCACCTTGCCGGCATAGCTCGTGTGACCCTCACGCACCTTGCGCGTCCAGGGGACGTGCTTCGCGATCGCCCGGCGCTGCTCCGGGGTGTACAGGTGCGCGTAGCGGTCGTCGGACAGGAGCGCGAGGCTCATCTTCTTGTGGAGGAGCTTGGCGCGGAACGTGTTGACGACCGTGACCTTCCCGTCGAGATAGGCCTGCACGAGCGGGCGAGCGACGTCCCCCTTCGCGAGGAGCTCGCTGGTGAGGACACGGCGGTAGACGAGGTCGATCTTGCGGCCGTCCGCGCGCAGCACGCCGCGCGTGTACGTGAGGTCCTCCGGAGCGCAGATGAGGGCACGGACGCCCTGCGACTCGAAGTAGCGCTCGAACATCTGGAACTCGGTGAGCGTGGGAAGTCCGCGCCAGTCGACGATCGCGACGGTGGGCGTGCCATTGGCGCGCGCCCGGTGCGCGCGCAGCATCGCGCCAAGCTGGCGGGCCCGGACGGGGATCGTGCGGACGCGGAAGCGCTTGCGGAACTCGCGCACGACGGGCAGGCGCGCGAAGACCTGCGCGAGCTCGTCGTTGTACGCCATCCCCGCCGGCGACTCGGCGTTGTACTCGACGAACCGGATGACGCCGTCGTCGCCCACGAACCCGTCGAGCCGCGAGGACGGCGAGGCCGCGCGGAAGCCGGGATCGGCGAGGGCGAGCTCCTCCTCGCGCGGCTCGAGGTCGAGCTCCCGCCGCAGGTCCGCATCGGCCAGGAGCGCACGCTCGAGGCGGCCGAGCGCCGCGTAGATGGTCTCGGCCGCCTTGTTGACGGCCGCGTACTGCCACGCGCTGACGAGGTTCGGCCGCAGCGACACGCACAGCGGCCGCTCGCCGAACACGAGCCGGCGCTCCCGCTGCCCTTCGGTGAGCAGCTCGGCGCTGGCCTGCACGAGCGCCGCGTCCTCGAGGAGCGCGTGATAGGCGACGAGCGGATCGGCAGCAGCGCGCCGCCGCGCTACCGCACGTGCCGCCACCAGCGATGCTCCCTCTGCCACGGTGGCGTCGCCTCGCCCATGGCGTACGCGATGACGAGGTCGCTCATCTTCTCGAGAACCCAGGCGAAGTTGTCCTGCTTGATCGAGAAGCTGTCGAAGTCCGGCGCGGGATTCAGGAAGTCGATCGCGTAGAGCGTGCCGTCGCGGACGGCGAACTCGACCGTGTCCATGTCGTAGCCGAGCGCGTCGGTGAGCTTGATGGCGTCGGCCACGGCGCGGTCGCGTAAAGCGCCTTCGACGGGCCGGTCGATGACGTAGCGCTCCTGGAACGGCGCGGTCGGGTCGTAGCGGATCGGCAGGATGTGCGCCCGTCCGATGCAGATGCACCGGACGTAATCCTCCCAGCGGATGAACTCCTGCAGGATCATCGTCTTCGGACGGTGACCGGGCGCGAGTGCGCCCGACTGGTCGTACGCCCAGATGAGGTCGTCGCGGGAGTCGACGCGATAGACGTCCTTCCAGCCGCCACCGGTGTTGATGTACGACTTGTTCGGCAGGACCACGGTCCGCGGGACCGCGACCCCGAGCTTTCGGGCGAGCGTGCACTCGAAGAACTTCTCGTCGGCCTCCCACCAGAACGGATCGTTGACCACGACCGTCCCGAGGATCGAGGCGCTCTTGAGGTGCGCGCGGTAGTAGGGCACCTCGTGGCTGATGCGGTCGACGATCACCGAATAGCGCGGCCGCTCGAGCTCGCGCGTGCCGCCAAGGGCGGCCATCTCCGCGCTGATCCCCTTGGCGGCGCCCTTGCGGTTCACGGTGTCGATGAAGGGCTGCGGGAACGTGTTCTCGCGCCCGACGAGAAGGCCGACGACCTTGGCGAGCGCCGGCGCGTCAGGCTTGCGAGGCGAGAGCGTCATAGGAACGCGTCCACCATCTCCATCCAGTACGGCCAGTCGTGCGCCCAGCCGTCCCAGAGGTGGAGCGCCGCGGGCACACCCTTGCCCTGGAGCGTCGCCGCGAGCCGCTTCGATTCCTCCACGTTCGGATCGTCGCGGCCCGTCGCGATGACGATCTCGGTCTCGCGGAGCGGCGCGAGGTAGCGCTCGTCGTAGAGGTTCGGCAAGAACGCGAGCGGGTTCACGAAGTACGCGTCGCCGTCGCGCTCACCGTCGAGCCAGCGCGCCGTGTCGTACGAGCCCGACAGGCCGATCGCCTTACGCGCGATGCCCGGACGCCTGGTCGCGAACGAGATCGCGTGGAACGCCCCGAACGACGCACCCGTGACGATGAGGTAGTCGACGATGTTCCCCGAGCGGATCGCCGGCAGTACCTCTTCAACGAGATAGCGCTCGTAGGCAAGGTGCTTGCGGGCGCGGTCCTGCGCGGGCACGGCCTTGTTGTAGAAGGACTCGCCGTCCACCGAGTCGACGCACCAGAGCTGGAGCCAGCCGGCCTCGACACGCGGCGCCATGTGACCGACGAGACCGAAGTCCTCCCACTGGTAGAACCGCCCCATCGACGTCGGGAACACGAGCACCGGTGTGCCCTTGTCGCCGAAGATGAGGAGCTCCATGTCGTGGCCGAGCGCCGGACTCCACCACCTCCGGTACTCGCGATTCATCGTTTCGCCTTCGCGCCGCGGGCGCGCGACTCGCGGATCAGCCGCCAGGCGACGTCCGCGTCGCGCCAGCCCTTGATCGCGGCGGTCTTCCCCTGCTCGAGCTCCTTGTACGTCGCGAAGAACGTCTCGATCTCGCGCCGCCAGTGCGCGGCGAGGTCGTCGAGCCTGGTGATCTCGTCGAATCGCGGATCGCCGACCGGGACCGCGAGGATCTTCTCGTCGTTCCCGTGCTCGTCGTCCATGAACAGCGTGCCCACGGGCCGCGCCCGAACGACGCAGCCCGGGAAGGTCGGCTCCTCGACGATCACGACGGCATCCAGGGGATCGCCGTCGCCGCCCACCGTATCCATGACGAAGCCGTAGTCGGCCGGGTAGTGCACCGACGAGAAGAGGACCCGGTCGAGCCGGATGTGGCCACTCGACCGGTCGAGCTCGTATTTCGTCCGTGAGCCGCGCGGGATCTCGATGAAGACGTCGACGCTCTCATCCGCCGCGCCGCGAGCGCGGCGTCTCGGTTCAGCTCGGGCCGCGCTCCTCACCACGTGCGTGCTCCCCCGCGTTCTTCGCCGGCGCCACGACCACCGTGATCTCGCCCTTTGGCCGCAAGGCAGCATACCGAGCGGCAAGGTCGGCCGCCGTGCCGCGCACGATCTCCTCGTGGACCTTGGTCAGCTCGCGCGCGACCGCGACGCGCGCGTCCGGCGCGACCGCCGCCACGTCCGCGAGGAGGTCTGCGACCCGGAACGGACTTTCGTAGAGGACCGCGGTGCGGCCCTCGCCGAGCAGCTTCGCGATCTCCCGCCGCCGCGCGCCGCTCTTCTTCTCGGGGAAGCCAACGAACGTGAACTCGCGCGTCGGCAGGCCGGACGCGACGAGGGCGGAGATCGCGGCGGCCGGCCCCGGCACCGAGACCACCTCGTGGCCGGCCGCGACGGCGGCGGACACGAGCTGCTCGCCGGGATCGGAGAGCCCCGGCGTCCCGGCGTCCGTCACCAGCGCGACGTCCCATCCGCGGTCCAGCTGGCCGATCAGCTCCGCGGCCTTGCGACGGTGGTTGAACTCGGTATAGGAGGTCAGATGCTTGGCGCGGATCTCGTGCTTGCGCAGCAGCAGCTGCGTGTGACGCGTGTCCTCGCACGCGACCATGTGGACCTCCTGGAGGATCCGCAGGGCGCGCAGCGACACGTCCTCGAGGTTTCCGATAGGCGTCGCGACGAGGTAGAGCTTCCCCACTACCGAGATGGCGTGTACGGCGTCGCTTCGAGCAGTCGGTCCTCGATCTCCCCGACGAGGTCGCCGTGCCGCGCGCGCGTCACCCGCTTGACCCCCTTCCACTCCTCATCGTCGGGAACGCGCCCCAGGCGGCCTCCTTCGTTGCGCGGTCGGGCCACGTCAGCAGGTAGACGAACTCGTTCCTGCCGTCCCTCACTGCGCCTCCGACGGGCACTTGGCGAGCCCGTCCGGCTTGCCCATAGAGTCCCCCTGTTGAACGCGATCCTCCTGGCCCACGGTCCGCTGCGCGAGCGCGTCTCGGCCGCCCTCACGGGATTCGTCTACTCGAACGGCGGCGTCATCGTCGCCCACGACCAGTACGTCGACCAGGAGCGGCAACGCTACTTCACTCGCCTGGAGTGGCGCCTCGACGGGTTCAAGATCCCGCGAGGCGATCTCGCCGACCGGCTCGACGAGGCGCTACGGCCGTTCGAGCTCCGCTCCGTTCTCTTCTTCTCGGACGTGGTGCCGCGGATCGCGCTCTTCGTGTCCAACCTCTCGCACTGCCTGTACGACATCCTCGGACGCTGGCGCTCGGGGGAGTGGCGCGTCGACGTCCCGCTCGTCGTGAGCAACCACGGGGGGCTTGCCGATGTGGCCCGGCGCTTCGACGTCGAGTTCCGCGAGTTCCCGATCACGCCCGACACGAAGAGCGACCAGGAGCGGCGCGAGATCGACCTGCTCCGGCAGAAAGGCGTCGAGCTCGTAGTGCTCGCGCGCTACATGCAGGTCGTCGGGCACGACCTCGTCGCGGCGTTCCCCGACCGGATCCTGAACATCCACCACGCTTTCTTGCCCGCGTTCCCCGGCGCGAAGCCGTACCACGCCGCCTACCGGCGCGGGGTGAAGATCATCGGGGCAACGAGCCACTACGTGACCGCCGACCTCGACGCCGGGCCGATCGTCGAGCAGGACGTCATCCGCGTCTCGCACGCGACGCCGGTGGACGAGATGATCCGGCTTGGCCGCGACCTAGAGAAGGTCGTCCTCGCCCGCGCGGTGTGGATGCACCTGCAGCGGAGAGTGATCGTCGATGAAGGCCGGACGGTCATCTTCCAGTAGTCATCGGGCTCAGACGCTGCCCGCCGTCGGACGCAGGCTCTGCGCGAGGACGACGCCGGCTAGGACGATCGCGCCGCCAACGAGCTGGAGCGGCTCGAGCCGCTCGCCGAGCACCACCCACGCGGCGACTGCGGCCACGGCCGGCTCGAACGTTCCGGCGAGGCCGACGCGGGCCGCGGGGATGAGCGCGATCGCCCCGAGCGTGAGCGCGAAGGGGATGACCGTGGCAACGACCACGACCGCGGCGAGGAGCGCGTAGGCCTCGGGCGGCGTCGTCGTCCAGGGGAGCGTCCAGAGCGGGCGGACGACGCTCCAGCCGACGAGCGCGAAACCGAAGCCCCACACGAGCACGGTCGACGTCGAGTAGCGCGTCTGCAGGCGCTCGGCGAGCGCGAAATACAGGGCGAAGATCACCGCGTCCGCCGCCGCGAGCGCGAGACCGACCCCGTTGAGCTCGCGGAGCGCGGCGTCGTAGGCGCCCGCGGCGAAGAAGCACCCCGCGAGCGCGAGCGCCGCGGCGAGCCACAGACGCCCGCCGACGCGGCGGCCACGCAGGCGCGCCCAGACGAGCAGGAGGATCGGCCCCGTGTACTCGATGACGAGGGCGACGCCGATGGGGATGCGCTGGATCGCGAGGTAGAAGACGAGCGAGACCCCCGCGAGGCCGGCGACGCCGAAGGCGAGGAAGAGCGTCAGGTCGGCGCGCCGGATCCGGAGCGCCGCCGGCCGCCAGGCCGCGACGATGGCGAGGAACGCGAGGAAGCCAAAGAGCACGCGCCATTCGGCGAGCACCGCCGGCTCGACGCCGGCGTTGAACGCCGTCTTCGCGATCACTCCGCCGATCCCGAAACACGTCGCTCCGCCGAGCGCAAAGGCGTACCCGAGAGCGAGGCGAACCTGCGGCGCGGGCTCGGCCGAGGCTGCCCGCGCGGCGGCGGGGTCAACGAGCGCGAGAGCGCGGGGATCCCGCCCAGACCCCATCAGGCCGAGATAAGGCGAAGCCCTTGCCGTCGCGCGGCGACAGAAAGGCGGCCGTCGTAGGTCGCGAACGTCGTGGGCTCTTCGCTCGTTCGAGCGATACGCAACGCAGATGCAAGATGCACGGCATCCATACCGACCCGTGTCGCCTCTCGAGCGGTCGCTCGGCGCTCCCGTCTGATCCGACCGAGGAATGCGCGGCTTTCGACGTACGCGATCCGAGCGACGGCGGTGAGATCCGCTTTGTTGACGCTGTCCTCGATCTGCTGTCGTCCGGGCTCGATCACGAGCAGCTTCACGATCGCGCTCGTATCGAGAAAGAGGATCAGTCCCGATCCTCGAGAACCATTTCCGCGGCGCTCGGCCCGCGTCCGCGCAGCCGGAGCGGCTTCCGCGGGACGATCGGTCTCCCTGCCGGCCATGTGAGCTTGCCATCCCGCAGGAGCTCTGCGAGGCCGGGCGCGAGGCCCGCGGGGACGATCCTGGCGATGGGCTCGCCACGGTCCGTCACGAGCAACGCCTCGCCGCGCCGCACGCGGCGAAGGTAGGCGCTGAGGCCGCTCTTGAGATCACGGATCCCGACTGCCCGATCGCGCTTCATGGTCACATTCTACGCTGATGTGACTACTTCGACAGACGCGCCACGCGTGAGCTCAGTCGGCTTCCCAGTCGCGTGGATAGAGGAAGTCGTGGCCGATGGTGCGAAGACTGACTTTCGCGATCAGCGGCATCACCCGCTTGTAGTGGCTCTTGCGCACCATCTCGCGGATCCGAGCTACCAGAGCGGCGTCGAAGCCGGCCGCGATGAGCTCGGACGGGCGCAGCCGCCGATCGACCATGTGGTACAGGATGAGGTCCGCGTCGGCGTAGGTGAATCCGAGCTCGTCCTCGTCGGTCTGGCCGACCCAGAGCTCGGCAGTCGGGGGCTTGCGCACGATCTCGCCGGGTATGCCGAGATGCGTCGCGAGCTCGCGCAGCTGCGTCTTGTAGAGGTCGCCGATGGGGTTGATCGCGCAGGCCATGTCCCCGAATTGTGTGCCGTAGCCGAGGAGCAGCTCGGTCTTGTTGCTCGTGCCGATGACGAGGCCGTCGGGCCACGAGCGGTCGTACTCGATGCTCTTGCGCTCGCGGGCCATCTTGTTCCCGACGCGCACGCGATGCGCCGTGTCGCCGCCGTTGTCCGCGAAGTACGCCTCGATCTGCTTCGTGATCGGGACCTCCTCGAGCGTGAAGCCGAGCTTCGTCGCCAGGGCCTTTGCATGCGCGCGCGATTCGGCGCTCGAGTGGCGGTACGGCGTGAACAGGCCGAGCACGTTCTCGGGGCCAAGCGCCTCGCCCGCGAGCGCGACCGTGACCGCGCTGTCGACGCCCCCGGACACGCCGACGACCGCGCGCTTGAGACCGGCCTTCGTGGTCTCGTCGCGGATGAAGAGAACGAGCATCTTGCGCACGAGGACCTCGTCGATCCGCAGCGGCGACGGGTCCTTCGGATCCGGCTTGATGACGCCGGTGCGCGCCAGCGTGCTAGTCACGGCGCTCGAGCGGCAGCCCGAGGCGGCCGGCGATGTTGCGCAGCACCAGATCCTCGCGCTCGTCGCGGAGGAGCGGGTTGCGGGCGCGCTCGCGCCCGACGAGCTCCGTGTCGATCTCGCCGACGAGGAGCTCCTCCTCGAACTCCTTGGCACGCGCGACCACGGTGCCGTCCGGCGCGACGATCTCGGAGCCGCCCCAGAACGCGATGCCGTCCTCGTGGCCGACCCGGTTCACGAACGCGACGTACAGCGTGAGGTACTGCGCGTAGAAGCGGTCCATGAGACGGCACGACTCCGCGGTGCCGAGGTCGCCGCCTTCGGCGACGCCGCGCCCCGGGCTCGCGGACGGGGCGAGGACGATCGTGGCACCGGCGGCCGCGTAAAGGTACGGCGTCGACACGTGCCAGAGGTCCTCGCAGATTGCGACGCCCACCGTGCCCGCGGCGCTCGTGAATGGCTCGAAGCGGTCCCCGGGCCCGAAGTAGCGGCCGTCGTCGAAGATCCCGTACGTCGGCAGGTAGACCTTCCGGTGCACGTGCACGAGCCGGCCTTTGGACCAGTAGCCCTGCGCGATGTGGAGCTTCGCGTCCGCCGAGCGCTCGACGAACCCCGCGCTCACGTCGAGGTCCCGCGAGGCCTCCGCGAGGGGCGCGAGCTGCGCGTCGTCGGCGGCACAGGCCACGTCGGCGGCGAGGTCTTTCAGGTAGTAGCCGGTGAGCGAGAGCTCGGGAAACACGACAAGCTGCGCGCCCGCCTCGCGCGCGCGCGCGATCCACGTGCGATGCATGTCGAGGTTCCGCTTCACCGCGCCGAGCGCCGGCGAGCACTGCGCGACCGCGATCCGCAAGCTCAATCCCCCACCCGCAGTCGCTCGAGACGCTCGGCGTACTCGTGCACGAGCGTCCAGGCGCGGTCGTCGTCGGGCGCCTCGGCGTACACGTTGAATAGCGGACGGTCGGCGTCGGGCAGCACGAGCACCCACTCGCCGTCGTTCTGGTGCTTGACGCCGTCGACCTGCCGCGTCTTCTCCGTCTGCGGGTCCTGCGCGAGCATGCGCATGACGCGACCCTTCTGCTCCCAGGGGCAGCTCACCTGCAGGCGCGCGACGTGGATCGGCGGCGTCGCGTCGACGACGTCGGAGAGCTTCTGCTTGGTCGCCGCGAGGAGCTCGAGGAGCCGCACCGTCGCGAACAGGCCGTCGAACGACGGGTGGAACCGAGGGAAGATGAACCCGCCGACGCCGTCGCCGACGAGGAGCGGATGCTCGCGCGCGGCCAGGCTCATCTGGGCCTCGGCGGACGCGCGCACGCGCTGGACCCGACCGCCGCTCGTCGCGACGACGCTCTCGATCGAGGACGGCGCGTAGACCGGCACCGCGACGACGCCGGGACTCGACCGCACCGACAGCGCGGTGAACGCGGCGAGGAAGTGCATGTCGTTCACGACGCGTCCGCGATCGTCGACGACGAAGACCTTCTCGCCGCCGGCATCGATGATCACCCCGAGCGATGCCCCGAGGGCAGGCACGAGCACGGCGAGCTCGCGCAGCTCGTCCTGGAACTCCTCGAACGAACGAGAGCCGACGTTCTCGGAGACGACGCCGTTGATCGCCACGACGTCGACCTCGAGCGCGTTGAGGAGCTGCGGCAGGTACTGGGCCGCGGTGCCGTGGCTGTAGTTCACGACGATCTTGTACTTCGCCTCCGCGATCTCCCGCTTTCGTGCGACCTCCGCGAGGAAGGCCTCGCTGTACGCCTCGCCGACGCGTGCCGATTCGAAGATGCGTCCGACGTCCTCGTGCGACACGCGTCGGAGGTCCTCGCGGAAGAAGACGTTCTCGACCTTCCGCTCCTGCGCCTTGTCCATGTCGAGCGCCTGCCGATCGAAGAACTTCACGTCGCAGACGCGCACGTCGAACGGGGAGATGCGCACGTGCACGCCGCCCGCGGCGCCGATGCGCCGGGTGTGGAACCGACCGATCGGCAGCGGCGCCTGCGAGAGGTCGGCCACGTCCACGCCCGCGCTCACGATGCCGCTCATGAGGCCACGCTTGAGCATGCGGCTCGAGCGGTGCTGATCCCGGTTCATCGTGATCGTCGCTCCGAGCGGCAGCGTCGACGCGTAGGCCGCGCCGAGGCGTGCGACGAACTCCGGCGTGAGGTCGATGTTCACGAGGCCCGTGACACCGAAGCGGCCGAAGAGCGCGCGGCGGCCCTGCGCGCCCCAGATGAGGCTCGAGCCGACGACGGCGCCGGACTCGACCTGCTTGTCGGGCCAGATCTTCACCTGCGCGCGTACGCGCGCGTGCTCGTTCACGACCGAGTGGTCGCCGACCACGCTGCCTTCCTCGAGGACGACCCGCGCCTTCAGCGCACACTGGCGGCCGACGATCGCGCCGTGTAGCTCGGCGCGCTCGCCGATGTACGTGTTCCGCCACACGATCGACCGGTCCACGACCGCGCCGACGTCGACCGAGACGTAGTCGCGCAGCACGGTCGGCCCGACGATCTCGACGTGCGCACCGATCTTCGCGCCCTCGCCGAGGAAGACGGGTCCGGTGATCCGCGCGGTCGGGTCGATCTCCACGTCGCCGTTCACGACGACGCCCGGCATGAGCTCGCGACCGAGCGGTGCGGTCCGGACCTTCCCCTGGAGGAGGTCGGCATTCGCGCGCGCGTACTCGGCGATCGACCCGATGTCCGTCCAGTACCCGTCGGCGACGTAGCCGAAGAGCGGCTCGCCCTCGGCAAGCAGCTTTGGGAAGAGATCCTTGCTGAAATCGAAGACCTCGCCGACGGCGTAGCGCTTCAGGACGCGCGGCTCCATGACGTAGATGCCCGTATTGATCGTGTCGGAGAAGACCTCGCCCCACGACGGCTTCTCCAGGAACTTGGCGATCCGGCCGTCCTCGTTCGTGATCACGACCCCGTACTCGAGCGGGTTCGGCACGTGGACGAGCGTGAGCGTCACCGCGGCCTCGCGCTGCTTGTGGAAGGCGATGATCTTGGAGAGATCGATGTCGGTCAGCGCATCGCCGGAGATGACGAGGAACGTGCCGTCGAGGTCGTCGCCGATCTGCCGCACGGATCCACCGGTGCCGAGGGGTGTCTCCTCGACGGTGTAGCGGAGCCGCATCCCCAGCCCGCCGCCGTCGCCATAGCTGTCCTGGATGACCGAGGCGAGGTACTGCAGCGTCACGAAGGCTTCGTCGATGCCGTGACGGAGCAGGAGGTCGAAGATGTGGCCAAGGCATGGCTTGTTCACGATCTGCACCATCGGCTTCGGCCGATTGATCGTGAGCGGTCGCAGGCGGCTCCCCTCGCCGCCGGCCATGACGACGGCCTGCATCGAGTCGAGTTTAGGCCCGCGTCGGATGCGCAGGCTGATGCGCTACAACTTGGAAGCAAACGCGCCCGTTCGCGCGCCCGCCCGTCCTAATCGACTTTCGGTTTTAGGAGGTCGAGGATCTTGTTCTGCCCCTCCAGGATCTCGATCTGCTGCTTCGACATCTGATGGAGCGCGGTGAGGGTCTCGTGATCAGCCTCGGCGCGCGCGTCCTGCGCGGCCGAGATGACGTTCTGCCCGACGATGATGATCGGCAAAAGCACGAGTTGGAGGAAGTTCGACGAGAGCCAGTTGACGATAACGGTCGGTGAGCCCTGCTCGATCGCCGCGGGCAGCGCGACCAGCGCCAACAGCGTGAACGCGTAGGCGCAGTACATCGTCCCGACGATCTTCGTGATCCTCACCGCCACGGCCGCGTTGAAGCGACCGAGTACGCCCGCACCGTGGACCTGATCCAAGACGTGCAGGGACTGCACCAGCCTAGGTACGTGCAGCTGTGGGGCCTTCTTGGCGGTAGCCAGCGCTGCGGAGTGGGCCCGAGTGTTGGTCGCGGGGTCGGCGGTCATCGTCTTTCCTCCCGTTTGCTCGTAAGCGTTGGCCGGTTGACGCTTCGCACGGCCCCGTCTGCACTCGTCCGTTCACGACCCTTGCTGGCGCACTTGCCTGCGCCAAACCTCGGGACGGTCAGACGACGGTCAGTTGGGGTGGACGCGCGTGAAGCGACGGTACGCGTAATACCAACCGATCTCGGCCAGAACCATGATGGTGATAGCAAGGGGTCGGTACGCACCTGCGGTGATGGAGTCGAGCGAACCTAGGCCGACCAACACGATGTAAGCCCCCAACCAGTAGCCCACTCCGCGCCACGGGCGCTGTTCCGGCATGGGAGCGTCTGCAGGCGTCGACATCGACGAGACGAATTGACGGACTGGCTCACCAGTACGTCGGGTGAGAAGGCGGATCAACACGAGATTCAGTCCGGCGACTGATGCAAGGGCGGTCAGCACGAGCATGAGACGCGTCAAGCTTCCGCTCGGCACGCCCGTAGTCACGATCCCGTAGCCCAGGATCGCAAAGAACAGGGCCAGGAAGACCGCAGCGGCCGTGAGTTGCGCGCGGGCGAGCGCACCCATTCGGAGGCGCCCACGTAGGATCGTCTCATCTCCATTGGCCACCAGACGCCCGTCGAACACGGGCGCATACGGAGCGAAGTCAACTATCCGCAACCGTACGAAGTCGTTCGCGACGCGCGCAGCGATTCGGGACTATGCGTGCCGGCTGCGCGTGACTCGAGGAGCGCTCCCGCGACCTCGATGTGCGCCGGGATGACGACCTGCAACTCCTCGTCAGTAAACAAGCGCATCACCACTCCCGGCATCGAATAATGGAGTGGTCCCGGCGTCGACCGGCATCGGATCCGAAGCGAGCACAAGAGTCGGCAGCGGCCGACGGACGCGTCCGGGAACAATACGGGCGTGCTATTGCTTGGGCACCACGAGCACTGGGCGGGCAGATCGAAGTGTACTCATACGATGTCCTGACATCTGGCACCCGCCCCCGTCGCTCGACGGCCTTCGTTGATCGTCGGGTCGCCGCGCACGACCTCGGCGCGTCATTGATAGCGCAGCCCTTTCAGCTCGATCCATCCGCCCTCGTGATTCGGCGCGGGGTCGTGATGGGTGAAGTGGATCAGCCCACCCCGCTCATTCCACACGTACTCGCCGTGGACGATCACGTCATCACCAGGCGACACCGGCGCCCGCTTTCCGATTGTCACGTTGTTGTCCACGAGCACCGTCTGCGTCGATCCGACGAGGCGAACGATGAAGCGCTGATGCGTCCCGGACGGACCGCTCTCGTCCGTGAGGACAGTCGTGACGACGCCTTCGGCGGTGACCTCGACGGCCGACCGTTTTTCCGCATAGTCTCGCTCGACTGCAGCGTTATCCGCAGTCGGAGGCGCGCACGCTTGAGCGAGAATTAGGACGAGCGAGACGCCGATGCGCCGCACTCGCTGACGGTACCGAAGCTAGGGCTTATCCGCTCCGATCGCGAACATCGACTCCAGGTCGTGGCGTGAATACGCCTTGAATGCGACGTGCGTCGCGGTCCGGGCCACGCCCGGCACCTGTGCGATCCGACGGGTCACGATGTCGGCCAGCTCATCGTGCTCGCGCGCGCGGACCATCGCGATGAAGTCGAACTCGCCGGTCACCGAGTACACCTCGGAGACGCCCTCCACCGCGGCGAGCGCCTCGCCGAGCTTGGGGAGCGTCCCTTTCTCCGCGGTGACGAGCACGACCGCCGTGATCACGCCTAGAGGCTCTTCACGTCGATGTCGTGTAGCGCGGACTTCGCCAGATGCGCGGCCTCCTGAAAGCCCAGCGCCTTGCCGCGGTTGAGCGCGGCTTCATAGGAATCGAGCGTGTCCGCGTTCGACCGTTCGTCGTGGACATGGAACTGCTCTTCCATCTGGTCGATCGCCAGCTTCACGCGGTCACGCGCGGCGGAGCTGATCAAAGAGGCCCTCCCGACCGTGATGTGCGCGACGAGGATAGCGCCGGAAGGGCCTCCCGCAGCTAGTGGGACTCGCGCCGCTCGACGGTGGTCTCGCGCCGTTCGACCGTCTCGACGGGCTCGTCGACAGAGCCCGCGTCGGACGTTTCCTGGACGTTCGTCGTGCCGTCTGGACCGACGTTCACATTCGTGATCTTCTTGCCGACCGGCGGCCGATCTTCGCGGATGACGGTCTCCTCGCGCTCGACCTTCTTCTCGACTCGCTTCTCTTCCATCGCTACCTCCGTTCGGTGGCACACCGAAGCACGACGCGTGCCGGTGATGGGATCAGCGGCGCGGACAAGCGCCGAAGGGCGGGCAGTAGAGCGGAAACCCGCGCAGCTCCTCGAGGGAACCGATGAGCGCGGCGCGCGCGCGCTCGCGATCCGCGCTGAGGCCTTGCCACGCGGGAGCACCGAGGTCGCGCGGCTCGAGCGCGTACGTCCGCAGGTACGACCCGAGCAGCTCGCGCGACCGCGGATCGATCCGCGGCAGGTACTCGACGAGCGTGGGGATCGCGCCATCCCCCAGGCTCACGAGATACGCCACGTCGAGTCCGCGGTACGCGTCCGCGGGAAGCGCCGCGCCGGCGGCGACGCGCTCGAGGTTCTGCCGAGCGACGAAGCCGGTCGGCCCGAGGACGTTGATCGCCACCGCGACGCCGAGACCAAGCACCCCGCCGGCGTGCACGAGCCACCGCGTCGCGTCCCGCGCGATGCAAGCGATCGCGACGGCACCGCCGGCGCCGAGCCACGCGATACCCGCAAGCGCGTAGAAGCGCTGCTCGGTCCAGCCGTAGGCGAGCTGGTAGAGGTGCATCCGGTACGCGGCGGAACCGACCACCACGAGCGTCGCGAGGACGAGCGTGAGGGCGGCGAGGACGTAGGGACGGCTGCGCCGCGCGACGACGAGCTCGACCCCGAAGATGAGCCCGCCCACGACGAGCCCGGCGGCGATCAGCTCGAAGAAGCCCCTACGGGCGTACTCGCTGTACGTGAGTCCGGTCGCGTTCAGCGTGTCCAGCCCGCCGAAGAGGTAGGCGATCTGCAGGCTGACGAAAAAGAGGAACAACGCGTCGACCGCCACGAGCATCGTCGTCGCGGCCGTCGAGCTGACGAGACCGCGCAGTCGCGGGATGACGGGCGAGAACGCGGGTACCGACGGGCGTCCGGCGACGAGGAAGACGCCACCGGCGATCCAGCCACAGGCGAACGCCAGCGCCGTCCTGCCGATCACCTCGCCGATCGACCAGCGCTTCGGATCGAAGGCGTTGCGGAGGGCGCTGGAGAAAACCGCGTCCGCGCTCGCGAAAAGCGCTCCGAACACGACGAGGAACGGAAGCGCCAACGCGAGGCCGATTCCGATCGACGCGATCCGTCCTCCGGCGCGTCGGGTCAGTGGCCGGCCCAGCTCGGGAAGCGCCGCCAGTAGCACCGCGCCGCCGCTGACGATGCGACCGGCGACGACGAGGCCGAGGACGACGAGCAGATCGAGCGCACGCCGCGTGACGGGCACGCCGGCGAAGCAGACCGCGGCCATCCCGACGAGTACGAGCATCGCGGGCACGTCGAACAGGAGCAGCATGAGATCGCTCCGCAGCGTCGGCAGGAACGCGAAGATCACGGCCACCGGCACGACCCAACGGTCCAGAGCGTCGACCCGCGCGCCGGCCGGGCGCAAGGTCCAACAGAGGATGAGCATCCCGATCACGGCGAGCGCGAGGTTCACGCCCAGCGGAACGCCGTAGAAGAGCCACTGCGCGAGCGCACCGCAGAGGAACGCGACCGGGAGGAGGA
Organism: Chloroflexota bacterium; assembly: GCA_005883625.1. GTDB lineage: Bacteria > Chloroflexota > Limnocylindria > P2-11E > P2-11E > 3-1-20CM-2-70-9. The sequence goes on from VBDU01000097.1 coordinate 39,561, forward strand.
CGCCGGGCGAGAAGCGATCGATTCCGACGAGCTGGCGCGAGGTGAGGCGTTCGAAGGTCTGATCTCTCATACCGGGATCGTCCGGGAGAACGTCCGCGTTGTCGTATGACTTAGGCGCGGCCGTAAGAGTTAGCCGCGTCTAGCCGATCTCGAGCTCCTTCGTCGGCACCGAGAGATCGACCTCGACACGGCCCTCGACGACGCGGACCGGGTACGCGTTCACCGGGAACACGGCGGGGAGCGCCCGGACCTCGCCGGTCGTGAGGTCGAACCGCGCGCCGTGTCGCGGACACTCGACGAGGCAGTCCTCGAGCTCGCCCTCGCCGAGCACACCGCCGTCGTGGGTGCAGACGTTGTCGATCGCGCCCCAGGTGCCGTCCTCGCAGTGGCCGAGGCAAAGACTCTTCGCGCCCGCCTGCACGACCTTCACCTCGCCGGGCGGGACCTCGTCCTCGCGAGCCACGGCGATGAATTCGTGCGCGCTCATCGCAGGGGCAGGGGCCCCTGCGGCGCGGAGCGCTCCCCTTCGACCCCGCTCGCGGCCGTCTCGTCGGCGGTCGGGAGCACGCCCATCTCGGCGATGTTCCCGATCCGCGGCCGGAGCGCGTTCAGGACGCGCTGGCGGACGTGCTCGTCGGCGAGCTGGTTGATGATCCGGCGGAAGAACCCGTGCACGAGCAGCTGCTGCGCGGCCTGGCGATCGAACCCGCGCGACATGGCATAGAACAGCTCCTCGTCGCCGAGCGCGCCCGCGGTCGCGCCGTGCCCGCAGCGCGCGACGTCGTTCGTCAGGATCTCGAGGACCGGAATGGGATCGGCGCTTGCCTTCTTGGACAGGAGCATGTTCCGGCACTCCTGATAGCTGCCGGTCCCGCTCGACGTCGCCTCGACCCGGATCTTCCCGTAGAAGACGGCCTTCGCCGAGTCGTACAGCGCCGAGAGATAGAGGAGGTCGCTCTGCGAGCCCCTCCCGTCGAGGTCTTGAAAGCTGTTCACGTCGATACGCTGCGCGTCTCCCGCCGCCACGAGTCCGTAGAGCTTCACGATCCCGCCGCCGGCCTCGATGTCCGACTCGATCCCCGCCTTCGTGCGGCCGCTGCCGACGAACACATTGAGCGACGCGAGGTCGCTGTCGCGCGCCGACCGGTACCGCTGCGTCCCGAGATCCCAGACGTTCTCGGCGAAGCGACGGATGCCGACGTAGCGGACCTTCGCGCCGTCGCCGGCGTGGACCTCGAGAAGAGGGACCGCGAGACGCTCGCGCGGTCCTGGCTCCGACGTGAGGTCTTCGACGAGCGTTAGCGACGAGCCCCGGTCGGCGACGACGATCGTTCGCGAGATCATCGCGTACTCGCCGGCGGGCCAGGCCTTCTCGAGGACGAGCGGCATCTTGATCTCGACGTTCGGCGGGATGTACAGGAACGTGCTGCCGGCGGACCAGAGCGCCCCCGCGAGCGCGCGGAAGGCGGCGTGCGAGGGCATCCCGTCGGGGGGCTCGGCGAGCCAGCGACGGACGAGGTCGGGATGGTCGAGCGACGCGCGGAGCAGGCCCTTGAAGATGACCCCCGACGCGATCGCGTCTGGCTCGAGACGGAACGCGATCCCCGGGAGATGGTCGAGCGGTGAGGGAAGCTGGCCTGTCGGGACGTCCCGGAGCGGGAAGCGCCGCCACTCCTCCTCTTCGCCGGTCGGCCAGGTGTCCGGGGAGAACCGCTCGGCGGACGCGACGCGCGCGCGGCGGAGCCACTCGGGCTCGTCGCGCCGTTGACTGAACTGCTCGACCGTTTTGCGGTCGAGCAGCAACGGAATCGTGGGGGCCGGGGGGCGGAGCCCCCCAATCGTGGTCAGCCGATCGCCCCCACCATCTGGAGCTGGATGAGGCGGTTCATCTCGATCGCGTAATCCATGGGGAGCGTCTTCACGATCGGCTCGATGAAGCCGTTCACGATCATCGCCGTCGCGTCGGCCTCGCTGAGCCCTCGGCTCATGAGGTAGAAGAGCTGCTCCTCGCCGACCTTGGAGACGGACGCCTCGTGGCCGATGGTGACGTCCTCTTCGTCGATCTCCATGTAGGGATACGTCGAGCTCTGAGCGGTCTCGTCGAGCATCAGGGCGTCGCAGCGCACGGTGCTCTTCGAGCCGTGGGCGCCGGCGTAGATCTTCACGAGGCCGCGGTAGCTCTGTTTCCCGGTGCCCTTGCTGATCCCCTTGCTCGTGATGAGGCTCGTGGTGTTCGGCGCGGCGTGCACCATCTTCGCGCCCGCGTCCTGATGCTGGGCATCGCCCGCGAACGCGACCGAGAGCACCTCGCCGTGGGCACGCTCGCCGATGAGGTAGACGCTCGGGTACTTCATGGTGACTTTGGACCCGAGGTTCGCGTCGATCCAGCTCATGCGGCCGCCCTCGTGGACGACGGCGCGCTTGGTCACGAGGTTGTAGACGTTGTGGCTCCAGTTCTGGATCGTGGTGTAGCGAACGTCGGCGTCCTTCTTCACGACGATCTCGACGACCGCGCTGTGGAGCGTGTTGCTCGAGAAGGAAGTACGCCTGGAGCGGGATCTCGACCTTCACGCCCTTCGGCACGTACACGAAGGAGCCGCCTGACCAGACGGCGGTGTTCAACGCGGCCATCTTGTTGTCGTTCGCCGGGATCACCGTGCCGAAGTACTGCTTGACGATGTCCTCGTGCTCCTTCAGCGCGGTGTCCGTGTCCATGAAGATCACGCCGAGCTTCTCGAGGTCCTTGCGGATGTTGTGGTAAACGACCTCGGAGTCGTACTGCGCGCCCACACCGGCGAGGTACTTCTGCTCGGCCTGCGGGATGCCAAGCTTGTCGAACGTGTCCTTCACGTAGCCGGGCACGTCTTCCCAGCTCTGCGCCCGCTTGTCGGACGCGAGGACGTAGTAGTAGATGTCCTGGAAGTCGAGGGGCGAGAGGTCCGCGCCCCAGGTCGGCATCGCCCGCGCGTCGAAGTGACGGAGCGCCTTGAGGCGGCGCTGCAGCATCCAGTCCGGCTCGTGCTTGAACGTCTGGCTGATCTCGCGGACGACCTCCGGCGAGAGACCCTTGTGCTTCACGTTGAGCGGCGCTTCCTTGTCGTACCAGCCGTACTGGTAGTCCTTCGGCAGATCCTGTCTGACTTCGGTCGCCATTACTTCTTCTCCTCCCCCGGCCACGCCGTGAGACCCCATGCGGCGCCCTTGAGCGTTTTGAGCGAAAGCAGCGCGCACTTCACTCGCGCGGGACTGATCGGGATGCCGAGGTTCGCGAGCACCTGATCGCGGTCGATGGCCTTCACCTCGTCGAGGGTCTTGCCCTTGATCTCCTCGGTGAGGATCGAGGCGGAGGCCTGCGAGATGGCGCAGCCTTTCCCCTGGAAGCGCACGTCGTCCACGTGACCATTTCCGATCCGGAGCGACATCGTGAGCTCGTCCCCGCAGAGCGGGTTGGAATCATGGTAGCTATGCGTCGCCCCCTCGAGCTCGCCGAAGTTCCGGGGGTTCTTGTAGTGATCGAGGATGTAGTCGCGATACATGTCATCCATGGATCAGACCCCGAAGACCTTTTTCGCCTTGTGCACGGCATCGACGAGGCGGTCCAGCTCGTCGACGGTGTTGTAGAGGTACATGCTCGCGCGCGTCGTCGCCGGCACGCCGAGGCGCGTCATGAGCGGGTGGTTGCAGTGATGCCCGGCCCGCACACACACGCCCTCGCGGTCGAAGATCGTGGCCGCGTCATGCGGATGGATCCCCTCGATGTTGAACGACACGACCCCCACGCGGTCCTCCACCGTCCTCGGGCCATACACGGTGACGCCCGGGATCGCCTCGAGGCGCGAGAGGAGCTGCGCCACGAGCATGAGCTCGTGGTCGTGGATCGCCCGCAGGCCGACGGCGCAGAGATAGTCGATCGCCGCGCCGAGGCCGATCGCGTCCACGTACGAGCTCGTTCCGGCCTCGAATTTCCACGGGAGCTCGTTCCACTCGGTCTTCGTGACCGTGACCCGGCTGATCATGTCGCCGCCGTAGAGGAACGGCCGCATCCGCTCGAGCAGCGCCTCGCGGCCCCAGACAGCACCGGAGCCCGGAGGCGCGAGCATCTTGTGCCCCGAGAACACGAGGAAGTCGGCAGCGAGATCCTGGACGTCGACGGGCGTGTGCGGGACTGCCTGCGCGGCGTCCACGAGCACCGTCGCGCCGGCGGCGTGCGCCTCGGCCGCGATCTCGCGCACCGGATTGACGGTGCCGAGGCCATTGGAGGCCTGCGTGATCGCCAGGAGCTTCGCGCCCTTGCGGAGCTCGGCCGAAAGCTGGTCGCGGCGGAGCCGGCCATCGTCGTCCACGTCGATCACGACGAGCTCGGCGCCGACGTCCTTCGCGAGCTGCTGCCAGGGCACGAAATCCGAGTGGTGCTCGAGGACCGTCGTGACGATCCGATCGCCCCTTCGGATGTTGTCGCGCCCCCACGCGTAGGCCACGAGGTTGACGCCCTCGGTCGCGTTGCGGACGAAGATGACCTCGCGCTCGCTCGGGGCGTTGATGAAGCGCGCCACCTTCGCGCGCGCTTCCTCGAACGCGGCCGTCGTCCGCTCGCTGAACTCGTAGACGCCACGGTGGATGTTCGCGTTGTGCTCCTCGAACACGCGCTGCATCGCCTCGAGCACCTGACGGGGCTTCTGGCTCGTCGCTGCGTTGTCGAGATAGACGACGCGCTTGCCGTTCACCCTTTGCTCGAGGATCGGGAAGTCCGCGCGGATGCGTGCCACGTCGAGCGTCGTCGCCGTGCGGACGGTGACGGCCATCAGGCTCGCCCCGCATAGAGCTCTTCGCGCACGAAGTCGTAGCCCTTCGCCTCAAGCTCCGCGGCGAGCTCCGGCCCGCCCGTGCGCACGATTCGGCCCTCCACGAGGACGTGGACGCGGTCGGGGTGCACGTAGCGGAGGATCCGCTCGTAATGCGTGATGAGGAGGATGCCGACCTCCGGCGAGCGGAGCGCCTCGATCCCGTGCGCGACCGTCTTGAGGGCGTCGATGTCGAGCCCCGAGTCGGTCTCGTCGAGGACCGCGAGCGTCGGCCGGAACATGTGCATCTGGAGCATCTCCAGGCGCTTCTTCTCGCCGCCGGAGAAGCCGTCGTTCACCGAGCGCGTGATGAAGGAATCGTCGACATCGAGGAGCTTCATCTTCTCGGCGAGGAGCTTGCGGAACTGCGGGATCGGCATGTCGTTCTTGCGCGCTTCTTGCGCGGTGCCCGCCGTCGCGCCGGGGACGGCCCGGCGCGCGTTGATCGCGGTGCGCAGGAAGTTCGCCACCGAGACGCCGGGGATCGCTGACGGGTACTGGAACGCGAGGAACACGCCGGCGCGGGCACGCGCGTCCACGGGCATCGCGAGGAGGTCCTGACCGTCGTACCGGATCTCGCCGCGCTCCACTTTGTACTTGGGGTGGCCCATGATCGTGAGCGAGAGCGTGCTCTTCCCCGAGCCGTTCGGCCCCATCATCGCGTGCACGGACCCGCTCTCGACCGTGAGGTCGATGCCGTTGAGGATCGGCTTGCCCTCGACCGTGACGTGGAGGTCGCGGACGACGAGACTGCTCAATTGCGGGTCCCTTGACCTTCGGCCTGCAGTCGTTGCGTTCCCGTACGCTTCTGGTCCCGCCTCGCTCCGGGCCCGAGCGCCAGCTCCGCCAGGGTCATCCCGTCGAGCGCCTTCGCGATCGTCGTCTGCAGCTTGAGCCAGACCAGGCGCGTGCCGCAGTCGGGCTCGTGGATACAGTTCACGACCGCTTCGCCCTCCGCGGTGCAGATCTGCGGCTCAATCGGACCCTCGAGCGCGCGGACGACGTCGCCCGCCGTGATCTGCCCCGGAGCACGCGCGAGGGTGTAGCCACCGCCCGCACCGCGCTTGCCGTTCACGAGGCCGGCCTTGCGCAGCGCGGCGACGAGCTGCTCGAGATACGCCTCGGGGAGATCCTCGCCTTCGGCGATCGTGTGAAGAGACACGCTGCCCTCGCCCCAGTGGCGCGCAAGATCGACCATGAGCCGCATGCCGTACTCGCCGCGAGACGACACGTGGAAGGCGGTCTGGGAGAGTGGATTTCCGAGCATCCTGGTAGGAATTTTACGCCCCTTTGCGAGCCGCGGGAAGGGCACGGAGAGCCGATTTCTCCACAATTCCGGGCCGTCGTGAGCCTCACCTTCAGCCGGGCGGCCGTGGGATCGACGAATCCGGCCAAAGTCGAGGCCGTTCGACGGGCGCTTGCTCGGCTCGCGCCGGGCTGCGAAACGCTGGCGGTCGATGTCCCGAGCGGCATCGGAGCGATGCCGCTGGACGAGAGCGACACCCGTGAGGGCGCGCTGGCCCGGGCGCGCGCCGCGCTGGACCGCACCGGGGCCGACGTCGCCTTCGGGCTCGAGGGAGGCGCGGTGCTCGACGGCGATCGCGCGTGGCTCACCGCTCACGTCGTCGCCGTCACGCGAGAGGGCTCGATCGGCGAGGCCGCCTGGGGGCGCATGCTGCTCCCGCGCGCGGCGGCGAAGCGTCTTCGCGCGGGCGAGGAGCTCGGCGACGTCATCGACGATCTCTTCGGCGCGAAGGAGTCGAAGCGTCAATCGGGCGCGATCGGCCTCCTCACGGACGGCTTCGTCTCACGGACCGACGCGTTCGCCGACCTTGTCGCGATGGCCTGCGCGTCGTTCTTGCATCCAGATCTGTACTAGCCGGCGGCGGCGCGCATCTGTGCGAGATGCTCGCGGACGTGCGAGAGGCCGAGGCCGAGCTCCATCCGCACCGTGCTGCACTGTCCGATGGGCGAGACCCTCACGAGCGCGAGCTCGGTCTCGTCGAGGGCGGCGAGACGTCGGCGGTACTTGTCGCGGATCGCGCGAAAGCGCTCCCGCGCGTCGAGCGGCCATCGGTTCAGGCGATCGCGGTAATAGCGATACGAGACGGCGACGCCGCGCGCGCGGCGGTCGCGGGAGGCGAGAGCGCGCAGCTCGGTGTCGCCGTCGGCGAGGCCGCGGAGCTCCGCTTCGCTCGGCGGCTCGTCGTCATCCGGCGCGTCTTCGTGCCGGACGGCCAGCGCCGCGGGCGGGCCGCCCGCCTCCACGTGCGCGCGCGTCGCCGCCTGCGCGGCTCGCGCGGCGCGGACGACCTTGCGCGCCGTCCACCGGACTCTGCCGACCTCGCGATTCATGCCGCTCTGCTCGACCGGCTCCGCCGGCGCGGACCGCAGGCGCGCGATCAGCTCGGCGAGGGCAGCGACCTGTGCCTTGTCCGGATCGAGCGGCCATGGCTCGAGCCGGCGGATCCCGATCTCGAAGCCGCCCGAGACGTGGTCCAGTGTCCGCCGGACGCTCCAGCCGCCGTCGGGCCCGCGGTCCCAGTCGCCTGGAGCGAGCCCGTCGAGCGCGCCTTCGACCTCCGCGGCGATCTCGTCCATCCGACGTACCGCCGCGTCACGAAGCGCCGGCGTCAGCGGGACGAGCCAATCGGGGTTGAGCCACCAGGGCAGCGCCCAGTCGATGATCTCTTCCGTCGCATCGACGTCGAGCGCCTGGCCGAGCCTGCGATACGCCTCGACCTCTTCCGCGACCAGCCTGCGGCACCGCGCGATGGCCTCGTCGCGCGAAGGGACGTCCTCGCTCGCGGTCCCCGGGATCTGTCCGGCGATCACCCACCAGGTGTTGTCCGACGACGTGACGTAGTAGCGCACGCCCGAAGGCTAGCGCGGCGAGGCGCGACCGAAAGGAGCGTGGCGAGGGCGACGCTCCCCTGGGTCCGGGACTAGACTGCGCTTCGCCGCGGAGCGATCCGCGAGGGGGAGATGGCAACGTGATGTACACCGATTGCGCCCAGGGCCACAGCACCGTCCGCGTCAGCGGCACGAACGAAGACGAGTTCGTCAAGAACGTGCAGGATCACCTGCGGAAGGTCCACTCGGGCATGCCGCTGCCAGCACGCGCCGATATCGTCAAGATGGCGAAGCAGGGCTGAGCTCCGGCTCGCTCACCTAAGAAAGCCGTACGACCGAGCACGAGTCCGCTCGGTCAACGGGGTTCGAGCCTCTGAACGGTGCGCGCGCGGCGCTGTCTAGCCTAGCCGGCGATGAGCTCGTCGGGCGGCTCGCCGCGGAACCGGCGGATCCGTTCGACGCGGCCCGCGAGCACAGGCTCGGGCTCCCCGACGGTCGCAACGGTAGCCTCATCGACGAACCTCCGCGTGTAGAGGCGGTGGTAGAGGCCCGCGCGGGCGAGGAGCTCCTGATGCGTGCCTTGTTCGACGATGCGGCCCCTGTCGAGGACGAGGATGCGGTCGGCACGCTCCACGGTGGAGAGCCGGTGCGCGATCACGATCGTCGTCCGTCCGCGCATGAGCCTGTCCAGGGCCTGCTGCACGAGGTACTCGCTCTCATTGTCGAGCGAGCTCGTGGCCTCGTCGAGGAGAAGGATCCGCCCATCGCGGAGGATCGCGCGAGCGATCGCCACCCGCTGCCGCTGCCCCACCGAGAGGCGCACGCCGCGCTCGCCCACGATCGTGTCCCACCGCTGCGGGAGTCGCGAGACGAACTCCGTCGCGTTCGCGGCCTCGGCGGCTGCCTCGATCTCGGCATCGGTCGCCTCGAGGCGGCCGTAGCGGATGTTCTCGCGGATCGTGTCTGCGAAGAGGATCGGCTCCTGCGGGACCACAGCGATCTGCTGGCGCAGCGAGCGGACCGTCACCTTCCGGACATCCCGGCCGTCCACGCAGACCTGCCCAGCGACCGGATCGTAGAAGCGGCCGACGAGGTTCACGAGGGTCGTCTTCCCCGCCCCCGATGGGCCGACGAGCGCGGTGGTCTGGCCTTCGCCGAACTTCGTGGACAGGCCTTCGAACACCGGCGGGCCATCGGCGTACCGGAAGGAGACGTCGTCGAACTCGATGTGCCCGCGGATACGGCCGATCGGCACGGCGCCCGGCAGATCCCGGACCTCGGGCTCGGTGTCGAGGAGCGCGAAGATGCGATCGGCGGCTCCGAAGGCCTGCTGGATCTGGGTCCACTGCCCGGCGAGCCCGCCGACGGGCCCCGCGACCATCCCCATGTACAGGAGGAACGCCACGAGCTGGCCCGGCGTGAGCTCGCCGCGCGCGACCTCGTGGCCGCCGTACCAGAGGACGACGATCGATGAGGCGAAGCCGAGGAAGCCGATGAGCGGGAACATGATCGCGCCAAGTCGCGCGCGCTCGATCGACTTCTGGAACGTGAACATGAGCTTGGAGTGGAAACGCTTGGCCTCGTACTCCTCGCGGGTGAACGCCTGGACCACGCGGACCTCGGCGATCGCCTCCTGGAGAACGCCCACGGCCTCTCCCTGCGCGTCCTGCGCGGCCCGCGAGATGTCGCGGATGCGACGGCCGAGGTACTGGCCGATGAGCGCGATGGGCGGCGCCACGACGAGCGTGAGCAGGGCGAGCCGCCAGTTCATGAGGAAGATGACGGCGACGCCGCCCGCGAGCGTCAGCACCTGCCCGAGCACTTGAATGATCGTCTGCGTGATGATCCCGTGGACCACGGTCGCGTCGCTCGTCACGTGCGACATGAGCTCGCCGGTCTTGCGTCGATTGAAGAAAGCGAGCGACAGCGACTGTAGATGTCGCACGATGGCCATGCGGAGGTCGAAGATCACGCGCTCGCCGGTGTACGCCATGAGGAACTGCCGGCCGCCGTCGATCACGGCTCTCACGAGGAGCACGACGACGAGGACGAGGACGAGCGCGTCGAGGTAGCCGGGATCGCGCAGGCCGATGTCCAGCACCCGCTGCACCACCTGCGGCCAGATGAGGCCGAGCGCGGTCGAGACGATGAGCAGCGCCGCCGCGATCACGAGGTTCCAGCGGTACGGAGCGACGAACCGAAGGAGCCGGCGGTACATCGCGACCGAGGGGCGCTTCTTCTCGCCTTCGCCCCGCATGCCGAACATGAACATGTGACCGCCGCCGCCGAAGAACATCATCGTCTGAGGAACACCATCGCGAATGATTCTGTTCCGCTCGCGCCGGGCGCGTAGCCCGCGACGCGCCGCGACGCCGCTCCGGCGCGGTCGACGAAAAGCAGCGGCACGCGGGGGACCTCCGCGCGAACGATCTTCGATACCTGTTTGTAGAGCTCCGCACGCTTGGTGGGGTCGCTCTCGGCCCGTGCCTTTGCGATGAGATCGCTCGCGACCGGCTGCTGCCAACCCCAGGAGGCGCCTCGCTCCGACCGTGGCGCGAAGAGCGGCGTGAAGACGTCGTCAGGGTCCGCCGCGATCGCGGTCGCCTCGAGCTGGAGCGCGGGGGCGCTCGCGCCCCGCGGCAGCGACGGCTCGACCGCGCGCGGTCGCGCGCTGATGCCGATCTTCGCGAGGTCGGCGGCGACCGCCGACGCGATCCGCTGCGGCTCGGGATAGGTTCCGGTCGCCGTCGCCGGGAAGCCGAGCTCGGCATCGATCGGTGAGGTGAGCCCCGCGTCGGTCAGGAGCTTGCGCGCCGCGGTGACGTCGAGCGGAGCGAACTCGATCGCGGTCTCGTCATAGCCCAGCGCCGCCGGCGGGACGACCTGCGGCGCGGCCCGGGCCAGCCCGAGATAGACCGCGGTCGAGATAGCGGCGCGATCGATCGAGAGCGCGACGGCACGACGCACCTCCGGCCGATCGAACGGCGTGCGCGAGGCGTCGATCGCGAGCGACGCGAACGAGGCGTCGCGACGAACGACGAGGCCGAGGCTCGGGTCGCCGCGCGCGGCCGCGGCCTGCGCCACGCCGAGATCGAGCGCCAGGTCGACACGTCCCGCGCGCAGCTCGGTCAGCCGCGCGGCGGGATCGGCGAGCGGACGAAGCACGATCCCGTCGACGTATGGGAGGGCCGCCCCACTCGCGTCGCGGCCCCGGTAGGCGGCGTTCCGCTGCAGCGTGACCGTCGCGTCGGGCGCGACCGCGCCGGGTCCCGCGCTGAAGGGGCCCGTCCCGGCGGTCCCGCGCGCGACGGCCGCGGGCGGCATCGCGAGGTGCGCCAGGAACGGTCCGTAGCCCGTCCGCAGCTCGAACCGCACGGTACGGGCGTCGACGGCGTCGACGCGCGCGATCACCGATTCGTCGTCGAACCCGCCGAAGAGAGCGCGATACGAAACGAAGGCACCCGGTCCGCGGCGGGCGTCGCGGGTGCTCCGCGCGCGCTCGAAGCTCGCGACGACCGATGCGGCGTCGAGCGGAGCGCCGTCGTGGAAGCGGACGCCCACTTGGAGCGTGAACGTCCAACGCAGGCCGTCCGGCGAGCCCTGCCACGACTCCGCGAGCCCGGGGACGAGCTGATAGCTCTCGGGCGCGAACGCGACGAGGGTCTCGAACACCTGCCGGGTGGCCACAAGGGCGGCCGCGTCCGCGTTCCAGGGATCCAGCGTGGTCACCTCGCCCGGGATCGCGACGCGCAACACCCCCCCGAGAGACGCCGGGCTGGGCGAGGGCGCGGTCACGCCGGGCCGGCAGCCTGCGAGTACGACGGAGGCGATGAGCAGCGCGGCGATCCGCCGCATGGGCGCTTAGTGCGTCTTCAGGCGAGGATCGAGCGCGTCACGCAGGCCGTCGCCAACGAGGTAGAGGCAGAGGACCGTCATGAAGATGAGGAAGCCGGGCGTGACGACGAGGTGCCCGCCACGGAAGAAGTACTGCGTGGCATTCGT
>VBDU01000098.1:0-935 GCA_005883625.1 Chloroflexota bacterium
CGCTCCGCGCGCTCGAGGAGGCGATCCTCGACTTTGCGGGCTGCGTCGCCGTCATCAGCCACGACCGTTGGTTCCTCGACCGGATCGCGACGCACCTGCTCGTCTTCGAGGGCGACAGCCGCGTTCGCTGGTTCGAGGGGAACTACCAGTCGTACGAGGCGCGTAAGCGCGAAGCGGAGGGCACGGACTGGCGCCCGCATCGCATCCGGTACCGTCCGCTGACGCGCGCGTGAACGGCCTAGGGCAGGCCGAGCGCTCCGGTGGCGTAGTACGCGGCCGCGCGCTCGCGGAAGTAGCCGCCGTCGTCGTCGGCGCTGAGCGAGTCCCGCGTGTTCCCGCTGATGGGCGGCGGGTTCGTGACGCCGTCGTGGGCCGCGTCGCACGCGCAGGTATTGCCGTCGAGCGCCTTACCGAAGAGGAACGCGATGACGCCGGAGCGTACGTACGCGCTGAGGTTCGCGCGTCCGGGATCGTCGAACAGCCACTCGACCTTGTTGTCCTGGTAGTGACCCCACGTGTTGTTCACCGCACGCATCTTCGTGTTCCCGAGCGGGATCTGCCACATGACGATGCGCTTTTGCGTGAGGGCCGAGAACCGCCCGAGGTAGCGCTCGTTCCGCGCGAAGTCGGCGTCGTACCACCAGGACTGCGTGTCGCCGAGCTGGTAGCGCTGGAACGCGGCGTCGGCGTTGCTGAACTCCGCGAACGCGACGTCGAACGCTGCCCGGAGCGAGAGGAAGAACGCGGCCGAGCGTCCCGCCAGGGCATCGATCTCCGCGTCGGTCCCCTTGCTGTAGATCGGATCCTTCTTCGTGCCCCACAACGAAAGGTGGTACGCGAGGATGACGTTCGGCGCGTAGGCGTCGCGGAGCCGCACGACGGCCTGGGCGAGGCCGGCGGCGTTGTCGGGTAGGCCCGCGAGCTCCGGCATCCCG
>VBDU01000098.1:1005-26813 GCA_005883625.1 Chloroflexota bacterium
CCGGCTCCGCCAGCGCGTTGCCCGGCGAGGACTGCAGGAGCTGGTAGTAGCTGAAGACCGGCGTCGTCGCGTTCCGCGCCGAGTCGCTCACGTAGTCGGTGACGTATCCGCCGTTGGAGCCGGCCTGACCCCAGGTCGTCCAGCCCTTGCCGGTGTTCACGCCCCCCGCCAGGTACTCGTAGCGGAACGCGAAGGGCGCGCTCGCGCGGAGCGCCGCCGCACCTGCGCTCGGGTCGGTCATGCCGATGTCGAGCACGCGCCTCGGCCACTTCGCGGGGAGCGGCGCCAATGCGCCCACCGGTGCCGTGCCCGCGACCGTCACGTACCAGAAGACCCCGTAGTCCTCCATCCACTGCGCGCCTTCGATGAGCGGGCGGATCGAAAGCCGGTACGTCCCCGGGATCTGGGGGGCGATCACTGTGAACTGGAACCAGGCGACCTGGTTCGGGCCGACCCAGGCCGCGGGCTGGATCGCGACGCGGTTGTAGCGCGGCCAGCCGGTGGCCGGCGAGCCCTGGGTGCCGTCGCCGCCGAGCGGGCTCGCGAGGTCCTGGCCGGGATCGGGATCCGACGTCCCGAGGTACGCGACCTCGCCGAGCTTGCCGAGCACCCAGCCCCGCGTCCCGCTGTTGTAGTAAGCGACGACAGCGGTCGAGCGCTGTCCCGGGCAGAGCGTCGGGTAACCGCTCTGCCCGTACCACGCCGCGTGGAACCCGGGGATGCCGGAGGGGATGCTCGGCGGCGGCGCGATGCCCGGGCCGACGCTCGACACGCAGTCCGCGGCCGCGCTCGCGGCGCGATCTGCGCGCGGCGGTGCCACGACCGCCGACGGCACGAGAAGCGTCAGCAGATAGGCGCTGGCGACGACGAGCGCGCTGTTCAGTTACGCCGTCCGGGGTTCGGGCTTCTCGGGGTCGATCCCGAGGTCAGCGATGGCCTTCGCGACGTCGGTCGGGGCGTACTGCTCGCACAGGGCGAGCCCGTGCAGCGCGGCGGTGGCGATGCTCTCGGGGTCGATCTCGAAGTGGCGGCGGAGCGCCTCGCGAGTGTCGCTGCGGCCGAAGCCGTCGGTGCCCAGCGGGACGAACGGCTGGCCGACCCAGCGCGAGATCTGGTCGGGCACGGCTTTGAGGTAATCGCTCGCGGCGATGATCGGCAGCGTGCCGCCGAGGAGATGGGCGACGTACGGCTTGCGCGGCGAGTCGTCCGGATGGAGCCGGTTCCACCGCTCGACCGCGAGCGCCTCGTTCCGAAGGAGCTGGTAGCTCGTGACGCTCCACGCGTCGACCGAGATGTCGTAGCGCTCCTGCAGGAGCTTCTGCGCCTTGAGGACCTGCTGCATGATCGCCCCCGACCCGAGGAGGGTCACGCGGCGCGACCGCCCGTCCTCGCCCGGCTTGAACAGGTAGATCCCCCGAAGCACGCCATCCTCGGCGCCGTCGGGCATGGCGGGCTGGGGGTAGTTCTCGTTGTAGAGCGTGATGTAGTAGAAGACGTCGTCGCCTTCGGCGAGCATGCGGCGGATCCCGTCCTTCACGATGAGCGCGGTCTCGAACGCGAACGCCGGGTCGTACGCGCGGATGTTCGGGACCGCTGTCGCGAGGAGCTGGCTGTGCCCGTCCTCGTGCTGGAGGCCCTCGCCGTTCAGCGTCGTGCGGCCGGCGGTGGCGCCGAGCATGAAGCCGCGTCCGCGCGTGTCGCCGAACGCCCAGATCTGATCTCCCGTCCGCTGGAAGCCGAACATCGAATAGAAGACGTAGAACGGCAGCATCGGCTCGCCGTGCGTGGCGTAGCTCGTGCCGGCCGCCGTGAAGGACGCCATCGACCCGGCCTCGGTGATGCCTTCCTCGAGCACCTGCCCGTCCTTCGCCTCGCGGTAGGGCAGGAGCGTCTCCGCGTCCACGGGCTCGTAGCGCTGGCCGAGGGGCGAATAGATGCCGACCTCCTTGAAGAGCGGGTCCATGCCGAACGTGCGCGCTTCGTCGGGGATGATCGGCACGACGCGCTTGCCGACGTTCTTGTCGCGCAGCAGGTTCCGCAGCAGGCGCGTGAACGCCATGGTCGTCGATGCCGCCGCGGAGCCCGAGCCCTTCGCGAACTCGGCGAACGCGGTGTCCGCCGGCAGCTCGAGCGGCCGCGCGCGGACGACGCGCTTCGGCACGGAGCCGCCGAGCGCGCTCCGGCGCTCGAGCATGTAGCGCATCTCCGGGCTCGACGGCCCCGGGTGGAAGTACGGCGGGTCCTCCGCGAGCGTCTCGTCGGGGATGGGGAGCTGCAGCCGATCGCGAAAGATCTTGAGCTCCTCGAATGTCATCTTCTTCGCCTGGTGGGTGACGTTGCGAGCCTCGACGGACGGACCGAGCGCCCAGCCCTTCACGGTCTGCGCGAGGATCGCCGTGGGCGCGCCGGTGTGGCGGACCGCGGCGTGGTAGGCCGCGTATACCTTGCGGTAATCGTGGCCGCCGCGTCGCAGCCCGCGGAGCTCCTCGTCGGAGAGGTGCTCGACGAGGGCGCGCAGCCGCGGGTCGGTCCCGAAGAAATGCTCGCGGATCCAGGCGCCGTCCGCGACGGTCATACGCTGCGACTCGCCGCTCCTGGATGATCTTGCCGTTCCCGCGCACGGGGCCGTCCAGGCGCTGCAGGTTGCAGTTCACGACGAACGTGAGGTTGTCGAGCCCTTCGCGCGCGGCGACGTGCAGCGCGCCGAGCGCCTCCGGCTCGTCGCACTCGCCGTCGCCGACGAACGCCCAGACACGTGAGCCCGCGGTGTCCTTGATGCCGCGGTCGTGCAGGTAGCGGTTGAAGCGCGCCTGGTAGATCGCCGCGAGCGGGCCGAGGCCCATCGAGACGGTCGGGAATTCCCAGAACTCCGGCATGAGCCGGGGGTGCGGGTAGGAGGAGAGCCCTTCTCCGGGCACGACCTCCCGCCGGAAGTGATCGAGCTGCGACTCGGTGAAGCGGCCCTCGAGGAAGGCTCGCGCGTAGATGCCCGGGGCCGCATGGCCCTGGAAGAAGATCTGATCGCCGGTGCCGCCGCCGTCCTTCCCGCGGAAGAAGTGGTTGAAGCCGACCTCGTAAAGGCTCGCGGCAGACGCGTACGTGGCGAGGTGCCCGCCGATGCCCTCGTAGCGGTGGTTCGCGCGGACCACCATGGCCATCGCGTTCCAGCGGATCATCCGCCGGATCCGCAGCTCCATTTGCTCATCCCCGGGGAAGTAGGGCTCCTGCTCGGGGGAGATCGTGTTTATGTACCGGGTCTGCGTGAGCGGCGGGATCCCGACGTGCAGCATCCGGGCGCGCTTGAGCAGCTTGTAGAGGACGAAACGGGCGCGGTCCGCGCCCGACTGCTTCACGAGAGCGTCGAGGCTCTCGATCCACTCTTGGGTCTCGTCGGGGTCGATGTCGGGGAGCTGGTGCTTGAACTCGTCCCAGACGTCATGGACGCGGTCCTGCATCTACATCAAATGGTAGTAGTTGAAGGGGCTTCGCCCCTTCAAATCCCCATAAACTTGCTTAGACATGCAAGAGCGTCCTGGGCGCCGGCGCTTCCGCTCGCGACGACCTCGATCGTCCGCGCCGCGGCCGACCCAGGGGACGCCGCAGCCCGAGCGGCCGCGGCAAGCCCCGCAGCGCGGTCCGCGTCCGGAGCAGCCGCGTGGGCCGCGCGGCGACGGGCGCCCCGCGCGCGGCCGCCCGCGTCCGCCGCGCCAGCGCGACAACGAGATCCGTTCGGGCACGCCGGTCGTGATCCTGCTCGATTGCCGCGAAGGCGAGCCCGACCGGACCGGCACGACGGCGGTGTTCGAGGGCTTCTTCGATCTCGAGTCCGGCGAGCCGCGCCGGCCGGGGAACGGTGTCCCGCGGCTGCGCATCGGGGACGATCGCGTGTGGGGATTCGAGTGCTGGTGGCGCGCCGATCCGGAGAAGGCAGGCTTCACCGCCGCCGACCGTGAGGATCTCGAGGCGTCGAAACGCCTCCTCCGTGGCCTGCTGCGGGCTGCGCGGCGCGCGGGTCAGCGGGCCTTCGCCCGCTAGGGTCTACGCCGGGGGTCTGAGGTCGCGAAGCTCTCTCAAGCCGGGCTGACTTTCTCCGCCTGCGGCTTGCCGCGGCGGGGGTCCGTGCCCTTCTCGTAGTTCACGGACTGCCCTTCGCGCAGCGTATCGAACGCGTCGTTCTCCACCTGCGAGCGGTGGAAGAAGATGTCCGAGCCGTCCTCCGTCTGGATGAAGCCGAAGCCGCGATCGCCGACGAGCTTTTTGATCGTCCCTGTGGCCACTTGTCCTCCACGTGCGTACCGGGCACGTCCGTTGTGATGTTTGACGCGATGTTGCCGAGCACTCTAGCCGAGTCGCGGGGGCCGGGGGGCGGCGCCCCCCGACTTCGTACTAGGACCTTTCCGGTACGAGCGCCTCCCGTTCCATGACTGGTCCGCCTGGTGGAAGCGGACCAGGCTGACACACGCATAGGGCCGCCACGAGGAGTGCGGTCCATCGCGGAGGGCTGGGGATATATGCGTCGGCCACGTATTCGGTTTTGGCAAAAAGTTCTCGCCGCCTTGCTGGTGGTCGGGGTCGTACCGATCGCGCTCGTGAGCTTCGTCTCGGTCAACAGCACGCGGGACCAGCTCACCAACCTCGGCGTCACCAACATCCGTCAGCGCTCGACGTCGACGGCGAACGCGATCGACGCCTACCTCTCGAGCCGGCTGGGCGACATCGTGCTCGTCGCCAAGCTCCCGGACATCGTCCGCTACGCCGGGAACCTCGCCGACGCGAGCGCCAAAGCCGCGGCTCGGACGGCCCTCGCGGCCGCCGCGGCCCGGTCGCCGGAGTACGAATCGGTCGCGGTGGTCGACCCGAACGGGGCCATCACCGCGGCGTCGATCCTGACCGACGAGGGGACGAGCGTGAAGTTCCGCGAGTACTTCATCACGGCCTTCGCCGGCACTCCCTACATCAGCGACCCCTCGTACTCGGTCATCACGAACAAGCCCGCGCTCTTCTTCTCGGCACCGGTGAAGGATGGGGCGGGGAAGATCCTCGCCGTCGTGCGGACCCGCGTGAACCTCACCGCGATCTGGGACGTCGTCGAGGGCGACGCGGGCTCCGTCGGCGCCGGCGCGCACAGCTTCCTCGTCGACGACTACGGCATCCGCCTCGCGGTCTCCGAGACGAAGGGTCAGCGCGACAAGGCCGAGGCGCTCATCTACAAGCCGATCGCGCCGATCGACGCCGACGTCGCGAAGAAGCTCGCCGCCGACAAGCGGTTCGGCCAGCTCACGCCCGAGCAGCTCGTCGTCGATCCCCTCCCGACGCTGAAGTCGGCGCTCGAGTCGCTCCCGAAGGGCGCGAGCTCGAACGCGCCGTTCTCGTTCGGGACCGGCCCGGGCGAGCAGCGCGGCGTCGTCTCGCGGCTCGTCACGAAGCCGTGGGGCTACATCCTCGCGGTCCCGCTCACGACGTACACGAAGGCCGCGGACGACGCGACGTTCGACGCGATGAGCGTGGTCGTCCTCGGACTGCTCCTCTCGTTCGTCATCGGCGTCGCGCTCACGCGGTCGCTCGTCCGGCCGCTCCGACGTCTCGTCGGTGAGGCGACGCAGGTCTCGACCGGCGACGTGGATCTCCGCTACGCGCACTTCGACACGCGGAGCGGTGACGACATCACCCACGAGGTCGCCTCCGCGTTCGACCGCATGCTCAACGCGCTCCGCTTCTACGCCCTCGCCGACGAGGCCGGCGCCGGCGGAGACGACTAGGCCGTGAACGCGCTCGCGCAGGAGCTCCTCGTCGTCGCGAAGGAGTACCTCGGGCCGGCCGCGCCGGCCTTCCTGTCCCGCGAGCTCAAGGCGCTCGGCGTGAACGCGAACACCGTCGAGACGGCGCAGATGGGCCCGCTCGCGGATCGCGCGCGCGTGATCGCGAGCAGGCTCATGGACGCCGACCGCGCCGCCGAGTTCGCGGACAAGATCGAAAAGCAGCTCGGCAAGCGGCCCGCGTCGCGCCAGGGCGCGGGTCACCGTCTCGCGAGCGACGCGGCAGCCGCGCTCCTCATGGGCGGCAGGTCGAAGCAGGCCGAGTTCGCCTACCGCGAGCTCGTCGAGAAGCACAACGATGTCGACTCCCATCGCGGTCTCGCGCGAGCGCTCCTCCAGCTCGGCGACAGCGATGGCGCCCTTGCCCACCTCCGCGACGGCGCTGCGGTGTACGCACGCGCCGGTGATCGTGCGAGCGCGGTGGCACTCCTCGCGGACGCGGTCGAGATCGCCCCCTCTGATCTCGCCTCGCATCGCCGCTTTGCCGCCGCGCTCGCTAATCAAGGCGATCTCATCGGCGCGTGCGACGAATACGCGCGCTTCGTCGACGTCGCCCTCGGCGAAAGGGACACGCGGCGCGCCTGGCTCGAGCTCGCATACGGTCGCGAGGCGCTCGGCGATCTGCCGCAGCTTCGGACGATCGTCGATCGCGTGGCCGCGGCGCAGAGCGGGGTGCCCACGACCCCGCGTGCGGCTCAGCCCGCTCCCGCGCCGCGGCCCAGCGCTCCGTTGGCGGCACCGCGCGTCGTGGCGTCGGCGCCCGTGTCACCGCCGCCGATGGCGCGTTCCGTAACGCCCGAGCCGCCGGTGCTCAGGGAGCCGCTCTTCAAGGAGCCGGTCGTCTTCAAGGAGCCGCCGGTGCTCAGGGAGCCGCTCTTCAAGGAGCCGCTGTTCAAGGAACCGCCCGCGCTCCGGGAGCCAGTCGTGTTCCGGGAGCCGCCCGCTCTGAAGGAGCCGCTCTTCAAGGAGCCTCCCGCCCTCAGGGAGCCGACCTTGCTTCGGCCCCAGCCCGCGGCGGCGCACAACGGCGCGCCGGAGAAGGCCGCGCCGGCGAAGCAGGCGCCACTCGCCGCGGCGGTCGAGGCGCGGACGCGCCCGGGCGCGAGCGCCGCGGTCCTCCTCAAGGGCGCGCTGACGCTGACGCACGCGGAGCATGCGGACCTCGGCGGGCCGGTGAACCTGCTCGAGCGCGTGGGTTTCAACGGCAAGCCCACCGCGGCCGACAACGGGAAAGTGCGGCGCACCCCGCCGCGGCCGCCCGTCGACCTGGAAGCCGAGCTCGCGGGGCTCGCGCCGACCGGCGGAACGCCGGCGGAGACGGCCGCGGTGGCGGACGTGCGCGCCACGCTGCTCATCGCCGCACGCGACCCGCGCGCGACGGACGCCACGCTCGATGCGGCGCGCAAGCTCCTCGCCCTGCGCAAGCTCGAGGCCGCGTCCGACGTCCTGCTGGATTTCATCGGCGCGGGCTTCCAGGACCGCGAGGCGCAGCGTCTGCTGATCGAGGTCGACTGCGAGCTCGGCCGGCGCGACGTCGCTCGCGAGAAGTGCCAGCTGCTCGGCGCGGCCTACCGCCTCGATGGCAAGAGCGCCGTCGCCGACGACGTCGAGCGCCTCGCCCGCATCCTCTAGCTGCCGGGACGACCCGTAGAGCTGCTCCCACCCATCGCGGCGCGCGCGATGAACGCGATGATCAGACCCGCAAGGAAGCCGCCGATGTGCGCCCAGTACGCGACGCCGGTCGTCTGAGCGCTCGGCCCGAGTGAGCCGATGCCGCTGATGAACTGGAGCAGCGCCCAGATGCCGATCATGAAGATCGCCGGCACCATGCGGATGGTGAAGAAGTAGCCGAGCGTCAGCAGCACGCGGATCTGGTTCTGCGGGTAGAACACGAGATACGCGGCCATGACCCCGCTGATCGCACCGGACGCGCCGAGGCTCGGGATCACCGACGATGGATCGCTCGCCACGTGCGCGAGGCTGGCGACGATCCCGCAGAACAGATAGAAGAGCAGATATTTGATCGAGCCGAACGTCTTCTCGATGTTGTCCCCGAAGATGAAGAGGAACAGCATGTTCCCGCCGATGTGCAGCCAGCCACCATGCATGAACATCGACGTGAAGAGCGTGAGCCAGAGCGGGTCCGGACCCGGCGCCTCGTCGATCTGGACCGACGTCCCATCGGGCAGCGCCAGGACCTGTGGACCGACGATGTCGTGGCCGGTCGTGATCTCCGCCGGCAACGTGCTGTACCCGTTGGTGAAGGCCGGATCGGCGAGCTGATAGAAGAAGACGAGGACGTTGAGGGCGATGATCGCGAGATTGACGATCGGGA
Source organism: Chloroflexota bacterium (assembly GCA_005883625.1). Lineage (GTDB taxonomy): Bacteria > Chloroflexota > Limnocylindria > P2-11E > P2-11E > 3-1-20CM-2-70-9. The sequence continues at coordinate 9,157 of VBDU01000098.1, forward strand.
TCCCAGGCCGGTCGTCCTGGTCACCGAGCGGGATCACCGCAGGAGACTACGCAGGCTTCCGACCGAGCGCCAGAAAGGGCTCCGGTACGCCTCCTGCTTGAGGAACGGGCGTGCGCGTCATCCGCTACTGCGGTCGCGAACGCCTACCCGGGGGCGAGCGCATCTGGCGCCGGCTCGCGCTGCGCGCCGGATTCGCCGGCACCCTTTGCGTGTTTGGCTATGGGGTGGGCGGCCGACCAGGCGGTGAGCAGCGCAAGGCGGAGCGCACCGGCGAGCTTGGCGGGATCGGCCTGGCTGACTACGAGCCGGGACTCATCAGGGTCTGGCTGCCCTGCGCATGTCAGGCCGCGGACCTGGATCCGGACCAGCTCGCGGCCGAGGGCTCCGATCCTCTCTCGAGCTTCGCTCACGAGCTCGGGCACCACGTGCAGCATCGGCGCAGAGGCGCGTACTGGAACGAGGCGGTCGCCGAGCGCTACGGGCGGCTGCTGCTCCGCGAGCTGAGCTAGCGGGACGCGGCGGCGGCCGGATCTGCCGCGACGCGCAGCTGGTCCTTACCGGAGTGCTTGGAGTCGAGGAGCGCGTGGTCGGCCGCGCGGATGAGGTCGTCGAGCCGGTCGCCCGCGCGATCCGAGGCGACGAGACCCACCGACGCCGTCACGGCGGAGCCGGTGGCGGTCGAGACGCTCGAGATGATCTTGCGCACGCGCTGGAGGATGCGCTCGGCTTCCGGCAGGCCGCAGTCGCTGAGGAAGATCACGAACTCGTCCCCGCCGTAGCGGCCGGCGACGTCGCGCACGCGCAGGTTCGTGCGTATCGCTGCCGCGACGAGCTCGAGGATCTGATCGCCGGCGGGGTGGCCGCGCGAGTCGTTCACGGCCTTGAAGCCGTCGAGATCCAGGACGGCCAGCACCGAGCCGCGTGAAGGATCCCGGCGGGCCAGGATGGCGCTGGCGGCGTCTCGGAACGCGCGACGGTTCAGAAGCCCGGTCGTCGCGTCCCGCTCGGCGTGCGTCTCGATCGTGCGCATCTGGTCGCGGTCGGCGCCGTAGAGGAGCGCGAAGCCGAAGGCGAAAAGCCCGAGTGAGAGGACCTCACTGAGCGCCGCGGCGTTCCCGAAAACGGCCGAGCCCAGCGCGTCGAAGATCGTGTGCGCGAGGAGCGCCAGGGAGGCGGCGGCGAAGACGAGCCACGAGCGCACCCGGTGGGGGCGCCGCCCGCTGCGGAGCGCGGTGACCGTGAGCGCGGCGATAGAGAGCGCCAGCGCCAGATCGGCGCTCGTCGCGAAGGCGGAAAGCCCCACCAGGGCAGCATGCGCTCTTGCGCGGGCATTTAACCGGTCCCGATCTGGTATCTGATGCAGATCGTCGCCGTAACAACCGCGTATAGGGAGGTCCGACCGATAGCAACTAGTCCTTGACCTACCGCACACGCAGGCGCTTCTCTAGCGACGGTACCAACAGGGGACCGCGCGGCCTCTATCGGGGGAGGCCGTTTGGGGGAGCTAGTGGGACTGGGAACGCGGGGCGAACAGGTGGGACTGCGCTGGGCGGCCATCGTGACGATGTCCGTCCTCCTTGTCGTGACGTCCGTTTCGACCGGTGAGGCGAAGGGCCGCGATCCGGGGAAGATCGACCCCGCGCTGCTCGCCCTCGCGACCGCCAACCCGACCAGGGACTTCGCGGTGATCGTCCGCGCCGCCCTGACCAAGACGAAGGGCGACCACGCCGCCAAGCGCGCGAAGGCGGCGATCGATCGCGCCAAGGGCAAGTTCGGCCACAGCCTCTCGATCGCGGGCGGCGCCTCCGCCACGCTCAACGGGGCGGCCGTGCTCGCGCTCACCAAGGACAAGGACGTCGGCTTCGTCTCGCAGGACCACGTCCTCACGGCGAAATTCGATCCTGCGCAGGGCGCCGGCACGCTCACGACCCCCGGCCTCGTCGGGATCGGCGTTCCCGACGCCTGGACGCAGTACGGCGCGATCGGCCGGGGCATCGGCGTCGCGGTCATCGACAGCGGGATCGCGCCGAGCCTGGACCTCGCGGGCCGCATCGTCGCGTCGGTCGACTTCACGACCGGCGCTCCCGGCGAGCCGCTCGTCGCGCCGGCCGACCCGGGCGGGCACGGCACGCACGTGGCCGGCCTCATCGCCGGCGACGGCACCGCCTCGGCCGGCGCGTACACCGGCGTCGCCCCGGGCGCGAACCTCGTCGACGTCCGCGTCATCGGCGCCGGGGGCGCGACCACCGTGTCGACGCTCCTCCGCGGGATGCAATGGGTCCTCGCGAACAAGGCGACCTACAACATCCGCGTCGCGAACATGTCGCTCGGCGCCGCCGCGACCCTGAGCTATCGCAACGATCCGCTCGCGACCGCCGCGGAGGTGCTGACGTTCGCGGGCATCGCGGTCGTGGTCTCGGCGGGCAACAGCGGGCCTGGCGAGACCACGGTCACGACACCGGGCTACGACCCCTTCGTCATCACGGTCGGCGCGCTCGACGACAACGGGACGCCGGCTCTCGACGACGACTCGCTCGCCTCGTGGTCCTCGCGCGGACCGACGGCGCCGGACGGGATCGCCAAACCCGATCTCGTCGCCCCGGGCCGCAAGATGGTGAGCCTCCGCTCGCCGGGAAGCACGCTCGACCAGATGTACCCGGACCGCCAGGTCGCGGGAACGGACCTGCTCGCGCCGGCGTACTTCCGCATGTCGGGGACGTCGATGGCCGCGCCGGTCGTCGCGGGGACGATCGCGCTCATGCTCGAGCGCAACCCCTCGCTCCGCCCGGCGCAGCTGAAGCACCGCCTCATGGGCACCGCGACACCGCTCGCCTTCGGCTCGCCGAACACGACCGGCAACGGCCTTCTGAACGTCTCCGCGGCGGTCGGGTCGGCGGACAGCGCCTCCTTCGTGCCGACGAATCCGGTGAGCGACGGCTTCGCGACGGAGATGTACGCACTCCTCGTCGGGCAAGCCATCGCCTGGCGTGACCCGAGCTACAACGGCGGCGTCGACTCGAACGGCGTGCTCTGGAGCGACATCACCTGGGACACGATCGCCTGGAACGAGATCACGTGGGAGAACTTGAGCTGGGACGCGTTCAACTGGGCCGGCATTACGTGGGAGGAAGTCACATGGGAAGAGATCACGTGGGAGACCACGTCGCAGAACGTCAACATCCTGGGCGGAGCCCGTGGCTGGGTGCTGGTGAACTGACGATGAAGAAGCAGCTCGCCAGCCTCTACATCACCCTCGTCACCGGGCTCGGGCTCATCGTGCTCGTCGGCTCGTCGATCGGCGTCCGCACGAGCGACATCGATCCCGCCATGCTCCTCCTCATCCTCGGCCTGGCCGGCATCGCCCAGCGCAACCCCGTCGTTCTCTTCCGCTCGAGCGCGATCTCGGTCGCGTTCGCGGTGAAGATCGCCGCGTACGTGCTCTTCGGCACCCCCGTGGCGATGTGGACGACGCTCGTCGTCGTCGCCGTGAACGCGTACACGCCGAAGCCGAAGCCCGCGCGGAAGGTCTTCTTCAACTTCGGTCAGCTCGCGCTCTCGACCTTCTTCGCCTCGAGCACGTACCAGCTCCTCGGCGGCATGGTCCCGCCAGGGGCGTTCGTGCCGACGATGCTCGCCGTCGCGGTCTCGGCGGTCGTGTACTTCGTGATGAACAGCGCGCTCACCGCCGGCGTCATCGCGCTGACGTCCGAGGCGCGCTTCTTCGACGTCTGGGCGCAGAACTTCGCCTGGATGCCCGTGAACTATCTCGCCACCGCCGTGAACGGCGCCGCGCTCGCGCTCGCGTACCAGTCGCTCGGGCTCGTCGGCGTGCTCGTCTTCGTGCTGCCGCTCACGATCGCCTGGTACTCGTTCCGCCTGTACATGGCGAAGTCCACGCAGCTCCGGCAGCGCAATCAGGAGCTCGTGGCGACGAACGAGCGGCTCCAGCGGACCAGCGAGCGCCTCGAGTCGTCACACGTCTCGGTCATCGCGGCGCTCCTCGGCTCACTCGCGGCGAAGGACCGCTACACGCAGGGCCACTCCCAGGCGACTATGCACCACGCGCTCGCCGTGGCTCGCTCGCTCGGGCTCGGCCCCGACGAAATCGCCGCCGTGAACCTGGGCGCGCTCTTCCACGACATCGGGAAGATCGGCATCCCCGAGCACATCCTCCGCAAGCCCACGCAGCTGACCGAGGAAGAGTGGTCGGAGATGAAGACGCACCCGATCATCGGCGCGAACCTCATCGGCGAGGTCCCGAACCTCGAGCAGATCCGGCCGATCGTCCTCGCGCACCACGAGCATTACGACGGCACGGGCTACCCCCACGGCCTCAAGGGGGACCAGATCCCGCTGGCGGCGCAGATCATCTCGGTCGCCGACACGTACGAGGCCATGACCTCGACGCGCCCGTACCGGCCGGCGCTCTCGCACGAGACCGCGGTCGCCGAGCTGCGTCGCGTGTCGGGGACACAGCTCAATCCGCTCGTCGTCGACGCCTTCATCCGCCAGCTCGAGATGGCGCCGGCCGACGTGCCGCACGAGCACGACGGCATCGAGCACGTCCACGTCCGCGATCGGGCCGTCGAGGCGGTGCGCCTGACCACGTAGGCCTGGCGTCCGGGGGCGCTCCCTCAAAGCCCCCGGACCGTTCTCACTCCACTCTGTACCGCAAACAAAACACGAGTGTCACCTACGCGGCCCCGTGACGGTAGCCGATGCGCGCGCCCCAAAGCAGCTGCTCCGGTGCGTCAGGCCGGTTCCGCTTGGTCGTCTCGAGGTGCGATGGGAACCAGCGAAAGAGATAGCTCCACTTCTCGGCATCGACCACGGTCGGCGTCACGTCCAAGGCGACGTTCCGTATCAGGTCAGGGCTGGGGTCGTTGATCTGCTTCTGACCGATGACCTGGTAGGCGTCATGTGTGTCGAACGCGAGGACGTACACGAAGGCGGGCCCCTCGCCAGAGCTGTAGCGCAAGTTTGCGGAGGCTTCGACGATCGTCACGCCGTCCGGAAGCTCGACCCTGACCGCGAACCCGGTGTAGCCCTCGCCGACGCGGATGCCATACGTGGAGCCGTTGTCCCAGTACGTCGCCTGCGCGATCGTGCCATGGTGCGTCTTGAAGTCCGCACCCGCGAACGTCACGTACCGGATGCCTCGCGGCCCTGGCGCCACTGCCGCGGCGGCCACGCCGTGGCGCGCACCGACGATCCCGACCGCCGCCGAGGCAATGGCAGTTCCCTTGAGCAGCGTCCGCCGATCCATTGCTTTCCCCTTCCTTCCCCGCGCGCGAACTGCCGGGTATGCGCGCTCCCTCGAAGAAAGTCAACCGGCGCCGCTGCTTGACCCCGATCTACTCGGGCAACCTCCCAAACACGATGCGCGACGCCCCGAGGAGCGCGATCCCTCCCGCCGCCGCCCAGGTGATCGCCGAGACCGCCGGCGCGTTGAAGTCCGTGCCCGACGAGTACGCGTGCAGGAAGAGGAGCACGAACATCACGTAGCTCGTCCGGTGGATCCACCGCCACAGCTCGTCGTTCATCCGCCGACGCAGCCAGCTCGTCACCGTGATGATCACGAGGAGATCGAGCGAGAGCGTTCCGAGGCCGATCTGCAGCGGGCCGTAGGGGACCTGGAACGGCACCACGACGTCGAGCGGGTCGATCTGCGCGGTCTTGTCGAGCAGCAGCGCGACGACGTGCCCCGCCCCGAGGGGGATCCAGAGCCACGTCGTCCAGTCGTGGAGCGCCCGCAGCGGACGGTTCTTCGCGAGCCAGTCGAGCACCGAGGTGCGCAGCGCGATCCCCGACAGGATCGCGATGCAGAGGGCGGCGTACGACGCCATCCCGGTGGTGCGCGCGACGAGCCAGATGAAGAGCTGCGGATCCATTCTCGTGAGGCTATCGCGGGGGCTGGGGGCGGAGCCCCCCAACCTCAGGAGACGTGCGTGAGCGTGACCGCCGGGAGCGCCGTGGCCTGGACGCCGGGCTGGAGGTTGAGGAACGGTGCGGGTGTGGAGGGCGGTCGCGTGCGGTTGCCGCGCACGCCGACGAGCGGCGGCAGCGGTGTCGGGGAGACCCCGGCGGGGGGTGTGAGGGGGCCGGAGCCCCCATCAACTGGCGGCTGCAGCGGCGCCGCCGCGTTCTTGAGATGCAGCTTCGCGTAGTCGTACGAGCCCGCGACGACGAGGAGCGTGATGCAAAGCGACCCGAGCTTGAGGGCCCAGGACGGCATGGCTAGCCCGCCGGCGCTTTCACGAACGGCACGCGGTCGAAGCTCTGGCCGAGGATCTCCTTGCCGTCGACGCCGAGGTGCGACGAGAGGATCTCCTGGTACACCGCCCGGAAATCGACGCCGAAGCTGAGGTTCCCGAGCTGGTCGAGCTTCGCGAGGGCGGGGGTCTCGCCGTAGAGGCCGCCCTTCACCGGGTCGCCGATGACGATGACCGGGGACGCCGTGCCGTGGTCGGTGCCGCCGCTCGCGTTCTCCTTGGGCCGCCGGCCGAACTCGGACCACGTGGCGACGAGGACGCGGTCCGCCATGCCGTACGCGGTGAGGTCGTCGTGGAACGCGCTCACCGCGCTGTCGAGGTAGCTCATGAGCGCGTCGTGGCGGTTGAGCTCGGTGTAGTGCGTGTCGAATCCGCCGAGCGTCACGTGGATGATCTTCACGCCCGTGCCGGTGACGATGAGCTCGGCGGCAAGCTGGAGCGCGGCCGCGAGCTGGTTCTTGCTCGAGTAGACGAGGTTCACCTTGTCGCTGTAGCCGCCCTTCGGCGTGTACTTGGCCGCCGAGGTACGGAGCTGCGCGACCGTGTCGCGGACCGTCGCCATCGCCGAGTCGAAGAGCGCGCCGTAGATGCCGGGCGTGCCGGTGTACAGCGTCCCCATGACGTTCTCGACGTTCTGGCCGCCCTGGAAGCTGAAGGTCTTCTGGTCGTCGATGACCGTGAGCGTCGCCTGCAGGTCGCGCAGCGCGCCGGGCACGTTCGTCGTCCCGCACGCGCAGCCCACCAGCGGATGGCCCGCCGAGTCGTAGTTCTTCTCGATCGCCTTGCCGAGCCAGCCGTTCTGCTGGCGGCGTTCGGGGTCGCCCGTCTCCCACACGCGGATCGAGTCGAAGTGCGAGAACGACGGCTTCGGGTAGCCGACGCCCTGGACGATCGCGACCTTGCCCGCGTCGTAGAGCTTCTTGATGCCCCTCAGGTTCTCGTGGAGCGCGATGTCCTTGGAGATCGGCTGCGCCTTCGCCGCCGCGGCCGAGAGCTGCGGCCGCAGGTCGCGGTAGGCTCCGTCGCCGATCGGGATCACCGTCTGGAGGCCGTCGTTGCCGCCGCCGAGCTGGATCATGACGAGGATCCGGTCGTTCTGGACCTTCGCCTCTTTCGCGGCGAGCACCGCGCGGGCGAAGACGTCGGGCACCGCGGCGTAGCCGGCCGAGAGGGCCTGCGCCCCGACCCCGAAGACGAGGCCGCTCCGCAGGAAGTCCCGCCGCGTGAGTCCGTTGACGCCGCCGAGCTCTTTCATCTGGACACCTACTTCAGCTGGAACTCGGGCGACGCCAGGAGGATGAGCCAGCGCGTCGCGTCGTCCGGGCTCGAATTGAGCAGTTGCGCGGTCGCCGGGGAGACCACCCCGTCGAGGTGCGTCACGTACGCCTTGCCGAACGCGGGGATCGTGGGGAGCGCCGTGAGCGTCGCCTGCGCGAAGTTCACGCGCTCGAGGACGTTGTTGCTCGAGATCCAGCTCGCGTTCGACGGCCACCCGCCGACCTCGGGCGGGTCGAAGAGCGCCTGTCCCATGCCGTTCCCGGCGACGGCGAGCCCGCGCGTGAGCTGCGGCTGCTGCCCGAGGCCGAGCGCCTTCGTCGTGTGGATCATGAGCTCCGTCGGGCTCTTCACGAGCGCGCGATAGCTCGGCGGAGAGAGGAACTCCGGCGACGTGAACACGTCGCGCATCAGCGTCTTCACGTCGTACTTCGTCTTGCGGAACGTCTCCGCGAGGCGCTTCACGTACGCCAGGTCGGGATCCTGGTTCACGAACTCGCGCGCGACCTTTGTGACGATGAATGGCGCGACCGAGTCCTGCTTGAGGATCTTCTCGAGGACCGATGTCGTGCCCCATTGCCGCGTGTCGCCGAGGAACGTCACCGGCCCGACGTACGCGCGCTGCTGCTCGAACACGCCGGTCTTGCCGGGATCGGGCTGTAGGTTGCGCGGCACCGGGCGACCCTGCTCCATCGCGCGCTTCACGGCCGCGTCGTACATCGCCTGGGTGACCGGCTCGCGCCAGCCGGCGAGCGCCTTGGCGCCGGCGCGGACGTCGTCCTCGGTGAACGTGCCCACGCCCATGGTGAAGAGCTCCATGAGCTCGCGGCTGTAGTTCTCGTTCGGGCTGCGACCGGTGCTGGTCCCGAGGTCGAGGTAGCGGAGCATCCCCGGGTCGATGGTGACCTTGTAGAGCATGTCGCTCAGGTTCGAGAGCGCCATCCTGCGCCACGTGAGGTTCTGCCAGTAGATGAACGGCGTCTGCGGGTTCACCTTGCGGAAGTCGCTCGTGAAGTGGCCGTGCCAGAAGAAGGCCATGCGCTCCGCGAACGGAGTGGGGGAGCGCAGCATCCAGTCGAGCCACCAGGCCTGGAGCTGCACGGGCGGCAGCGGCTTCTCCTGGCTCGCGTCTTCTGCGGCCTGCATGACCGGCGGCTCCGCGGCCGGCGTCTCGATGAGCCGGTCGACCGTCGTCTTGAATCCGTCACTGACCGCGGCGTCGTATTCCGCGGTGGTCGCGCCGAAGGTCGCGCGACGGAGGAGGTGCGCGACCTGCGCCTCGGGCTTGTCGAGGGGGGCGATCCAATCCTTCGTCTTCGGCGTCGGGGTTGCCTGGCCCGGGAGCGCGATCGTCGGGAGCTCCGGGCCGAGGTGGTGGAGGCCGAGCACGCGCGTGACCGCGAGGCCGCCCGCTGCGGCCCCCGCGCCCACGAGAACGTGACGGCGCTTGATGCCGAGCGGCGCCTTCTGGGTCTTCTTCGCAGGCTTCGGCGGCTCGTTCATGTGACCTGTATATCCCCGACTGGCGGCGTGCGGTTCTCGAAGGCGTATGGAATCGGTGCGCGGAGTGTGAGAGGAGTGTTAGAAGTGGCGAATCGGTAGAATTGATGCCTCGCGGTGGCGCCGTAGGGGCTTCAACCCCCCTCGTCGCTGTCGTCGCCGCGCCGGAGCGCGAGCGCTCCGCGCGGCTCTTAGGCGACGTAGCCAAGTGGTAAGGCAGAGGTCTGCAAAACCTTCATCGCGGGTTCGATTCCCGCCGTCGCCTCAGCGAAAACCGCCAGAACTCGCGCGTCACGGCGCGCGGCTGGTAGAGCTGACGACAGCGGTTGACGACAACCTGGAAGGACAATGACAGCGTGGCTCAGCTGAACCGCGGTATCTCCTCCTCAACGTCGCAACTTTGATGGCCAAACCACTGACGACGGAGCAGGTCGGGACGCTCGCGCAGGCCGCCGGCCTGCGGGTGTCGACAGACGACCTCCCTGAGGTGACCGTCCGCGTGAACGCTTTCCTCGTTGGCCTCGCGCCGCTCGACGAGCTGCCCCTCGACTCTGTGCAGCCGATCCCAGCCCTCCCTCTTCCGGACGAGGCCTGATGATCGAGACGGATCTGGCCTTCGCGCCGGTCACCGAGCTGGCCCAGCTCGTCCGCGAACGGAAGGTCTCACCGGTCGAGCTCGTGCGCATGTACCTCGAGCGCATCGATCGCTGGGATGACCGGCTCCATGCATACGTCACCGTCTCGCGCGAGGCGGCGATGCAACAGGCGAAGGAGGCCGAGGCCGCCGTGACGCGCGGCGATCGACTTGGCCCGCTGCACGGTATGCCCCTCGCGGTGAAGGACCAGTTCCTTACGGAGGGCATCCGAACGACGAACGGCACGAGGACCCTCGCCGCGTTCGTGCCCGATGAGGATGCCACCGCGGTGACGCGGCTCCGCGGCGCGGGCGCGATCCTGCTCGGAAAGCTGAACATGCCGGAAGGCGGCCTGCTCGGCACGCGGGACTGGCCCTACGGACAGCCGCGGAATCCGTGGAACACGGACCACGACGCCGGCGCTTCGAGCACGGGGGGCGGGATCGCGACGGCGGCGGCGTTGTGCGCGGCCGCGCTCGGCGAGGACACCGGCGGATCTATCCGCAATCCCGCCTCCTATTGCGGGGTGGTCGGGATCCGGCCGACCTGGGGAAGGGTGAGCCGGCACGGGATCATGCCGATCGTCTGGTCGATGGACACCGCCGGTCCCATGACGCGCACCGTCGCGGATGGCGCGCTGATCCTCAGAACGATCGCAGGTCGTGATCCGAAGGATCTCTTCACCGCTCGGCTGCCGGTGCCGGACTATGTGGCTGCCCTCGATGGCGGCGTGCGCGGGCTGCGCATCGGGGTCATTCGCGAGTTCTTCGAGAGTGGTTTTCTCGATCGCGAGACGGGCGACGCGGTCCGCGCCGCGGCGGCCGTCTTCGGCTCCCTCGGCGCGCGCGTCGAGGACGTGTCGCTGCCGATGGTCCTGCTCGGCGGAGCGATCTTCTGCGCGATCGCCGATTCGGCGACGGCGCTCCAGCATCGTCGCGAGCTCTTGACGGAGCCCGAGCAACTCGATGCGGGTCCGCGCCGCCGCATGCTCGCCGCGAGCCTTCTTCCGGTCGCGCTCTACTACAAAGTGGAGCAGGCGCGAAACCTCATGCGCGATCAGGTACGTGCCGCGCTCGGGCGTTTCGATCTCCTCCTGTGCCCCAGCGCACCCGCGCCCGCGGCTCGCATCGACAGAGCGCAGGTCGCGACCTGGACGGCTGAGGACGTCATCCGGTTCTGGCAGCGGGGGTCGCATACCAGCCCGTTCTCGCTCGCCGCCGTTACCGCGCTCTCTTTGCCGTGCGGCTACACGGCGTCAGGACTCCCGATAGGGATGCAGCTTGTGGGGCGGCCGTTCGGCGAGGCGACCGTTCTTCGCGCCGCTCACACGTACGAAGTCAACACCGACGCACACACCAGAAGGCCGCCGCTCTCCTAGGAGACCCTCCAGGAGATTCCCTTCGACCACTCCACGAACCCGGCCGCGCCCTCGACGATGTGATCGAACCAGATCTTTCCCTTCTCGGCGGTGGCCTCCCGACCATCGCCGATCACGCCGGTGGGGTCCGTGATCTCGTTGTAGTTGAAGTGGATACCAATGGGATAGCCCTTGAAGTCCACGGTGTTGAGGCCGGTGACCTTGAGGCCGTGGAAGTCGTGGTACTTGCCGGCGGTGGCGAGGTCCATGCGGCAGGACTCCGGGACGAGGTGCAGGTAGAGCGCCGCCATCATGCCTCCGCCGTGTCCGGCGCCGCCCGCCGGAAAGAGCTGCTTCATCATCTCGGGCGTTCGGAACCCAAGGATGCTGAGGACCGGGATCCGGAGCGAGCGCTCGTCCCGGATCTTTCGGACGGTGTGGTCGATCGTGCCGCTGTTTCCGCTGTGGCCGTTGAAGAAGATGATCCGTTCGAAGCCCTGCCCCACGAGGCAGTCGACGTAGTCTTCGAGGACCGCCCCAAGCGTCGACGACCGCAGACTGATCGTTCCCGGATAGGGCTTGAAGTACTCGGAGTAGCCTCCCGCGATGACGGGTGCGACGATCGCGCCGGCCCGTTCCGCGGCGGCGACCGCGACCGCCTCCGTGATGATGAAGTCGCCCATCGGCGCGTGGGGGCCGTGCTGCTCCTGCGATCCGAACGGCACGATCACCGGCACACCTGCCTTCAGCTTCTCCTCGGCCTCGACCCAGGTGAGGTCCTGGAGCCGAACCTTGTTCATCGACGACCCTCCTATCGCTACTGGCTCTTTGGATAGACGAGGTCGCGGAAGTTCAGGATGTCGATCGTCGACTCGCCGGCCTTGATGCGCTCGGCGATCTTGCGCTCCTTGGCGTCCGTCGTTTCGGCGGCTGCCAGCACCTTCTCGACGTTCGCGGCGGGAACGACGACCACGCCGTCGTCGTCGGCAAAGATCCAGTCTCCCGGGTGGACCACGATATCGCCGCAGGCGACCGGGACCTGGGTCTGACCGACGCGGCGGTTCGTGCCGACCCGCGGTGTGATCGAGCGTGCCCACACCGGGAAGCCGAGCTCGCGGATCCCCGCGGCGTCGCGGACCGGCCCGTCGATCACCGCTCCCGCAAGGCCGATCGCTTCGCACGCCGTCGCCATGAGCTCGCCGAGGAGCGCGCCTTTATCGTCACCGTCGCCCGCGACGACGAGCATGTCGCCGGCTTTCGCTTCGGCGAGCGCCTTGTGGACGGTGATGATGCTTCCTGGGTAGCAGAGGACCGTGAAGGCCGGTCCGGCGACGACGGCACCCGGCACGCGACTCTTGATGTCGGCATGCATCACGCCGAATGAGGCCTGCGCGTCGCTGACCCACGGCGTGACAAGCTTCCGGAAACGATCCGCGAATCCCGTCACGCGGACACCCGCTTCTCCTGCGACACCGATCGCAGCTCCGCGAGGAACGTGCGGCAGGCACGGGCGAGCATAGGAGTGGCGTTGGTGAGGATGAGCTTCGCGCCCCGCGCGACCGCGGCCGCGTTGTCCTCCGGAGTGATGACCAGGGACATGAGATGCTTGTCGGACTTCGCGATGCGGCGGTCAGCCGCGTCGACCATCGCCCGTACTTGGGGATGCCCAGCCTGCCCGCGCATCCCCAGCGACATCGAAAGGTCTCCCGGGCCGACGCCCACGACGTTGAGCCCTTCGACCGCGAGGATCTCGTCCAGGTTGTCGATCCCGGCCGAATCTTCGACGAGTCCCCAAACCCACAGCTCGCTGTTCGCGAGCGCGAAGTACTCGGCCGGCGTCCGGGTCAAACCGAAGTCGTTCGCGCGACCGGTGCTTCCCGCGCCGCGCGCGCCGTCGGGCCCGAAGCGAACGGCGGCCACGGCGGCCTTCGCGTCCGCCGCGTCGCCGAGGTGCGGCACGATGATTCCCATCGCGCCAGCCTCGAGAAAGCGGAGGATCGTCCCCGGCGTGCTGTCCGGCACGCGCACGAACGGCGTGATGCCGATGAGGTGGCAGGCTTCGACCAGGTGCGAGACGGTCTCGGGAGAGACGGGGTCGTGCTCGGCATCGATGAAGACCCAGTCGTAACCGACGAGCCCGAAGAAGCGGACCATGTCGGTCGACGGGAACGACAGCAGCGTCCCGTATGTGACCTCGCCGCGGGCGAGCTTTTCCTTGACCTTGTTTACGAGCATCGGTGATCTCCTAGCCGTCGACGAACGTGCATCCCTGGTCCCTGAGCGCGCGCTCAATCTTCGCGATGTTCGTGACCTCACCGCGGAGCAAAATCGGCTGCACGGCGTCGTGGCTCGCCTGGACCTTTGCCGTCTCCACGAGTACCTCCTCCGCTTCCGATGGTCGGATGACCACGATGCCGTCGTCGTCGGCGACGATGATGTCGCCGGGGTTGACGACGACTCCGCCGCACGCGATCGGCACGTTGACCTCGCCGGGGCCGTCGATCGGGCCCATGACCGTCGTGATGCCGCGGGCGAAGGTGGGGAGGCCGTCCTGCTGGATCTCGCTCGCGTCGCGCACCGCTCCGTCGGCAACAAGACCGGCGAGCCCGCGATGCACCAACCCACGGCAAACATTTCCGCCAACGAGCGCCCCATTGAGCGCGCCACGCGCGTTGACGACGAGCACGTCACCAATCTGGGTCTGCTCCATTCCGATCTTCACCATGTTGAACGCGCCCGTCGGCGCGGAGATGGTGACAGCCGGTCCGACGACCCGCCTGATCGGGCTGAAGACCGGCTTGATGCCGCGGTCCATGGTGCCGGACCGGTTCATCGCGTCGGAGAGGTCCGCGGTATGGAGCGCGGCAAATCCTTTCAGCAGGGCCGCATCCGGCCGGGACGAGCGGCGAATCACCCTGAACCCAACGGGCATCGTGGCTGCCTCCCCAGATGGTCTGACGGCGCGCTGACCTACCCTACCTTGAAGGGTGACGGGCTTCCTCGTTCGTCGATTGCTCATCACGGTCGTCCTCATCTGGCTCGTCACGACCGTCGTGTTCATGTTCGTGCGGCTCCTCCCCGGCGATCCAGCCAGCGCGATCCTCGGCGCGAGCGAAAGCTTCCAGCCCACAGAGGCCGCGCTCGTCACGGTCCGGCAGCGCCTTGGACTCGACCGGCCCCTCGTGGAGCAGTACACGACCTACCTCGGTGGGCTCCTCAGAGCCGATCTTGGCGAGTCACTGACCAGCGGGCGACCCGCCACGCTCGACCTTCGGTTACGTCTGGGACGGACGCTTCAGCTGATGGTCCCAGCGCTGCTCCTGTCGTCGCTGCTCGGCATCGCCATCGGAGTCCTTGCCGCGCGCGCAAGGGGCCGGTCACTCGATCCCCTTCTCTCGGTCATCGGTCTCGTCGGTTTCTCGGTTCCGGTGTTCGTGATCGGGAACGTCATGGTCTTGATCCTCGCGATCCAGCTCGAGTGGCTGCCGTCGTCCGGATACATCGACTTCACGCAAGATCCCGTGCGCTCGATTCGCTACATGGTCATGCCCACGATCGCGCTGGCCCTCGCGCCTCTCGCGGTCACGATGCGGATGACGCGGACGACGGTCGTCGAGGAGCTCGGGCTCGACTACGTGCGCACGGCGCGAGCCAAGGGCCTCACGGAGCGCGTCCTCATCTATCGCCACGTGCTGAAGAACGCGATGCTCCCGATCCTCGCGGTCATCGGGCTACAGGTCGGCGCGGCGTTCTCTGGCTCCGTGATCGTCGAGTACGTGTTCAACTGGCCAGGGATCGGACGCCTGCTTCTACAGGCGATCGACTCTCGCGACTACCCGGTCATCCAAGGCACCGTACTGCTCCTGTCGACCCTCTTCGTTCTCGTCAACCTCGCCACCGATCTCTCTTACGCCTACATGAACCCGCGGCTCCGCAGGCGCTAGCGATGCGCCGCGTCGTCGGGGATCCGCGTTTCGTCGTGTCCGGGGCATTCCTGCTCGTGCTCCTCTTCCTCGCGATCTTCGGACCGATGGTCGCTCCGTACCCGGACGATCGCGTGAACGCGGCGCAGCAGCTGAAGCCTCCAGGCGGCGGATATCTCCTCGGCACGGATGAGTTCGGCAGGGACATCCTGACCCGCATCATTCTCGGCGCGAGGCTGACGATGCTCGTGAGCCTCGGGTCGGTCGCGATCGCCGCGATCGCCGGGACCGCGATGGGCCTGGCGGCCGGCTATTTCGGCGGCTGGGTCGAGCTCGCGCTCATGCGCGCAGTGGACGCGACGCTCTCGTTTCCGCCGTTCGTGCTAGCGATCTTCGTCCTGACGTTTCTCGGGCCGAGGCTCGAGAACCTGATCTTGACGATGGGCATCCTCTTCATACCGCGGTACGCGCGCGTCGCCCACGTAGTGACGCTCGCCGCCAAAGAGAAGGATTACGTCGAGGCGGCGCGCTCGATCGGCGCGCGAGCCTGGCGGATCATCGGACTGGCGATCTTGCCGAATGTCTTCGCGCCCCTCATCGTTCAGATCTCACTCGGCGTCGGCAGCGCGATCCTCATCGAATCGGGCCTGAGTTTCCTCGGCCTCGGTCCTCCACCTCCAGCGGCATCGTGGGGACGCTCGATTCAGCAATCCGCGCGCTTCATGCAACTGAATCCGCATGTCGTCATCTGGCCGTCGCTCGCGATCTCTGCCGCTGTGCTGGCGTTCAACATCATCGGGGACTCATTGCGCGACAGTCTCGACCCACGGCTGCGTATCATCTAGTCCCGCCGACTTCCGGCGGTGGATCGCGACGGAGGGGAACAACGTATGAAGCGCTTTTCGCCTGCGGGCGCTCTCCTAGTCGTCCTCGCCATCATTGGAACGAGTTGTGCGCCGGGGCCGGGCGCATCCGCGCCAACGGGCTCGTCTGAGGCAAAGCCGAAGCCGGGCGGGACCATCCGGTATGGCCTCGTGCGAGACCCGATCCACTTCGACCCCCACGTGTCCGCGGGACAATCAAGCGTGTCCCTGCAGGGCAGCGTGTACGACGGCCTCGTCGAGTACAACGACCAGGGAAAGTTGACCGGCGCCCTCGCCGAGAGCTGGGAGACACCCGACCCAACGACCTACGTCTTCCATCTTCGGAAAGGCGTCACGTTCCACGACGGCTCCACCTTCGACGCCGAGGATGTCCTGGCGTCGCTCAACCGCATCAAGGACCCGAAGACCGCGGCGCCCCAGGCGCCTTTCGTGAGCAGCTTCACGAAGATGGAGGCTCCCGACCCCTTCACGGTCCGCATCACGCTCGCGAAGCCAAATGTGACGTTCCTTGACCGATTCGTGGGCGACTCGAACTCGACGATGTTCATCGCGAGCGCAGCGGATATCGCGTCCGGCTTCGACTTCAGGAAGAAGACGAATGGCACCGGCGCGTTCATTCTCACCACATGGGAGCCGGGGGGCCAGTACGTCTTTAAGAAGAACCCGAAGTACTGGAAACCCGGGCAGCCGTACCTCGACGAGATGATCCAGGTGGTCATCCCCGACGACAAAGCGCGGGTGAACGCCCTTCGCTCCGGAGAGGTCGATTACGTCGAGAACGTTCCGTGGCAGGAGCTCGCGACGCTCGACAAGTTCAGCACCTACCCGTATTCGGTCAGCTGGGTCATGGTCCGGTTGAACAGTGGCAAGCCGCCGCTCGACAACAAGAAGGTCCGGCAGGCGCTGAACTTCATCGTCGATCGCCAGGAGGTCATGCAACTCGCGTTCGGCGGTCAGTACCACGTAATCGACGGTCCGCTCCAACAACAGGGCAACGCCTACTACTGGAAGGAGCTCGAGGGCACCTACAAGAAGGACGACGCGAAAGCGAAGTCGCTGCTCGCGGAGGCGGGCTACCCGACACCGGCGGACGTTCCCGCGATGGAGATGTCGGTGTTCTCGACCTTCGCCGCGCACAACGACCCGGCGCAGGTCGTACTGCAGCAGTTCCAGAAGTTCGGCCTGAAGGTCACGTTCAAGGCGATCGATGTCGCGACGCTCAACGCCAATCGTGGCAATGGCAACTACCAGATGCAGATGGACGGCCTGAGTTTCTCGGGTCCGGATCCGGACAACCTCCGCGCGTTCTTCCACTCCGCCGCAGTCGGTCATGCGCTCGCCGCGAAGTTCAAGAACGAGAGGCTCGACCAGCTCCTCACGCAGGGGGCGGAGACAACGAACGTCGATCAGCGGAAGGCGATCTACAAAGAAGCAGAGCAGATCATCTTGGACGAGGCGCCGTGGGTCTTCCTGCTCTGGCGTCCCACGGCCGAGGCCGCCGCGAAGTACGTGAAGGGCTACATCGTCGTGCCCGGCGGCCTCGGTGGACAGAACTTCGGTCGCTGGGAATACATCTGGCTAGACAAATAGCGCGTCTGTGTAGTTCATCAGCGGCCGCCCGCGCGGCCGGTCTTCTCGTTCGGCACTTAGGGTCGCGATTGGCGACTGCGCTGCGTTAAGGACGCAGGCCGAGCCCCAGCGCTGCTGGGTCTACGACGTGGTGATGGCAACTTGCGCCAGCCCCGTCGTACTGCGTGATCTTGTCGAACAACTCGCGTCGCGGTCTTGCGGCGACATTCCTGGCGGGCTAT
>VBDU01000098.1:26845-44846 GCA_005883625.1 Chloroflexota bacterium
GGCATGGTCACCCTCGTGGCCCATGGTGACGACGCGCGTGTCGACACGATCGGCGTAATGGCGTTCGGCAGCGACGAGCCGATGCGACGTGACACGATCTTTCGCATCACCTCGATGACGAAGCCGATCCTGGCGCTGGCGACGATGATGCTCGTCGAGGACGGCAGGCTCGCACTCGATGAGCCCGCCGATGCGCTCCTTCCCGAGCTGGCCCACCGCCAGGTCCTGAAGCGCATCGACGGTCCGCTCGACGAGACCGTTTCCGCCCGTCGCCCGATCACCGTCGAGGACCTGCTGACTTTCCGGATGGGCCACGGGCTGATCACGGAGCCCACCTTCGACCCCCCGTACCCGATCGTCAACGCGGCACGGGACCTCGAGCTCGTCATGGGTCCACCGGATCCTCGGACACCCCACGACCCCGACGAGTGGCTCAAGCGTTTCGCGACGCTGCCGCTCATGTATCAGCCCGGCGAGAGGTGGCAGTACAACACGGGCTCGCTCGTCCTGAGCGTCCTCGTCGCGCGCGCGTCGGGACAGACGCTGCCGGACTTCTTCCAGATGCGAATCTTCGAGCCGCTGGGTATGAAGGACACGGGCTTCTCCTTGTCTGCCGAAAAGAGCAGCCGGCTGCCGAGCAACTACATGACCAATTTCCAGACCGGCAAGATGGAGTTGCAGACGGCCTCGGGCCCGGGCGTGTGGACGAAGCCGCCGGCGTTCCCGTCGGGCGCGGCCGGGCTCGTTTCCACGATCGACGACTACCTCGCCTTCGCTCGTCTGCTGCTCAACGAGGGGGTCCACGAGAACCGACGGCTCGTGTCACAGAGCTCGGTCCGGCTCATGACGTCCAACCACCTGAAGCCCGAGCAGATGGCCGGCGGCGGTCCGATACTCGCCGGCCAGGGCTGGGGCTTTGGGATGGCCGTCGCGACAGCGCCCGACGACGTATCACCCGTGCCGGGCCGGTACGGTTGGAGTGGCGGCTACGGCACCTACTGGTTCAACGATCCCAGCCAGAACCGGGTCGCGATCGCGATGACGCAGGTCTCCGACGTCCTGTTCAACGGCACGATGACGGAGTTCGCACAGCTGGCGGCTCGTTCATGATCGGATGTCCGATGAAGAGCTCGACGCGCACTTGGACGAGCTGTTTGCCGCGCGCCCGGCGACGGTCGCGGTTTCGCCGCGAATGGCACCCGATCTCCTGAGCAGGGTGAAGCATCAGGCTTCGAGATCCGGCGTTCGCCACCAAACGTTCATGAAAGGCATTCTCGAGGCCGGGGTCTCGCGGCCCGAACGCACCAGCTCGAGGTCGAGCCGGCGGGCGACGCAGCGCAAGAGGGCTTCCCGGAACGCGTCGTAGCGCCGCGCCTCTCTGGCCGCTCGTCTCAGCGCGTGTCTGCTCGCGCGAGGATCCGTTCGGCGCCTCCGCCGGCGAACGGGCTCAGGCCGAACCATCGGCCGAAGAGCGGGCGGGCGTCCTCGTCGCCATCGAGGCGGATCGACCCTGCGGCGATCGCGTCGGCGAGGCGCACACGTCCAAGCCATACCGCGGTCAATGCCGCGAGGTCGGCGTCGACCGCGAGCTCCACGTCGAATCCCTCATCCGTGAAGCACAGATCCACGGCCGGCGGTTCGATCCGCAACCAGAACGATCGTCGCGGTCGCCGGAAGTCGAAGCGGACCACGGTGCGAGCGCGTCGGAGCGACTGGACCTGCACCCGCCGTCGGATGAACCACATGAGGAGCACGGGGTCCAGCCGCCCCGAAGGTAGGTCGGCGCCGCCCCAGCGGTAGCCCCACGCCCCGAGTGCTTCCACGACCGGCCGCAGCTCCTGACCGGCGGAGGTCAGGTGATAGGTGAAGCCGCGCCCCCGCGCCGCGGGTCGCCGCTCGATGACGCCGGTGCTCGCGAGCGAGGCGAGGCGCTGGGTCAGGAGGTTGCGCGAGATCCGCGGAAGTCCGATCTGAAGCTCGCTGAAACGCTGGCTGCCGTTCAGCAGCTCGCGCAGGATGAGCGGCGTCCAGCGCTCGGCGAAGATCTCCGCGCCACGAGAGACCGGGCAGAACTGGCCGTACTCCGGCACGTGCACAAGTCAACGCCGCACCTCGCCGCCCCGCAAGTTCATTTTTTGGGCTTTCGCCGCACTCACCCGGAATCGATCGTCCAGAGGGACGAAAGGCACCTGGGAGGTACGTCGATGCGTCAGATAGGTCCGGTCATACTCGCGCTCGTCCTCGTGACATGTGGAGGTGCGCCGCCGCCTGCGGCATCGTCGGCCACGCCGCCAGCCTCGCCGTCGGCCACGGTCGCCTCTGTCGCGACGCCGACCCCGACGTACGCGCCGAGCGCCGAAGGGTTCAACAGCAAGCTCCTCGTCGAGAAACCGCGAAACTACAAGACGCCCGCCGGTCAGCGGGCAACTGACGGAGCTCGCTTCGCCTACGCCACGCCGGACATTCCGCCGCTCGCTGCTGGCCGTTACACCGAGAGCCTGCGGTTCGTCGTCATCCAGACCGGCGGGCGCTCAGCCGCCCACCTGCACTCCGGCGTCGAGGCGGTGCTCGTGCTCGAGGGCCGCGTGCTCGTCCGGAGCGGCTTGTTCGCCCCGACGTTCTTCGCCGCGGGCGAGGGCTTCTACATGCTTCCTAAGATCCCGGTCCAGGTCGTCAACGTGGGGAACGCGGCCGCGCGGACGCTTGTCTACTCGATCACTCCCGAGGGCGCACCGTTCTCGATCGAGCTCGAGCAGTCACCGTGACGGGAGGTGCGCGTGAAGCACGTTTGACGCGGAGTCCGCGCGCGTACGCTTGATCCGTGAGCTCTCCCTTCGCCTCGATGTCCTCGGGATCGCCGCCGCGGGCGCGGATCTAGGGTGCGGCGGACGTATCGCGGCGCGAACGTCGAGGTCTCGTTCGACCTCGAGCAGTGCATCCACGTCGGCGAATGCCTGCGACGGCTTCCCGAGACCTTTGCCCTCGATCGCCGGCCGTGGATCTCGCCCGACGCGGTGGATGCCGACGACGTCGTCGCCGTCGTCGAGCGCTGCCCGAGCGGTGCGCTCCAGTACCGGAGGCTCGACGGCGGTCCCGACGAGAGGGCTCCGAACCCGGCGGTCGTGACGCCGATGCGCAACGGTCCGCTGCTCGTGCGCGGCCGGGTCGAGGTGCGGCGAGAGGACGGCACGGTCGAGGTGCTGCCGCGCGCGGCGCTCTGCCGCTGCGGCTCGTCCGCGAACAAGCCGTTCTGCGACAACAGTCATCTCCGGATCGCGTTCCGCGCTCCCGGCGAGCTGTTCCGGATCGAGCTCTCGCCGGTGCGTCGCGCCGTCGACCAGCCGCTGGACCGGGCGCGCGATCCGCGCGGGTCGTAGCACGGCGCCCCTCGCGACCGGCTCTCGAGATCACGGTCCTTTCACCGAGCGCGAGGTGAACAGCTTCTCGATGTAGCGCTGCTCCGCGCGGCGGGACCTTTCCGCCCGCGCGCGACGCTCGCGCCACTCGGAGAGGGGCAGGCTGTGATTCCCGCGGAGCCAGGTGAAATACGCCTCGTCGGCGGCAGCTCGCTGCTGGATCACGAGCTCGAGGCCGGCGATCTCCTTGCCGGTGAGCCCGGTCTGCGTCCTGGCCCTCTCCTTCGGAGGCTCCTTGACCTTCGGCTCCTCTGGTGCGCCCTCGGCTTTGCGGCCGCGCTTGATCGGAGCGATGAGGAAGGCCGCTTCGGGATCGTCGCGAACGAACGGCGTGAGCCCGCTGATGATCTTCGGCGTCACGCGCTTGGCGGCCTTCCAGACGGCCTCGGTCCCGGAATCGATCGCTTCGAGATCGGCCCACGGAACGTCCAGCTTCGCGCGCTGAGCGGCGCTCAGGCCCGCGGCGGCCGTCCGCATCGCCGCGAGCCGCTCGCGGAGCGCCTTCACGTCGCGTGGATCGTCCAGGACCTGCTTCTTCGGATATCGGCTCAGGCCGTAGACGAACTGGGCGTTCCTCAGTACTTCGAGTGCGGTCCTCCGGTCGCTAGCGGACAGTGCCAAGGATCAGGATCGCATCTGCGAGGAACGTCCGCCCTCGCGTCAGGCTCTCTGGCGGCCCAGGGCGGCCTCGATCTCATCGAGGTGCTCGCCCCGGTGCGCGGCGCGCAACGGGTTGATCAGGCTGCTGGGGTCGAGCGGCCACAGCTTCGCGGGCGGCAGTGAGGCCACGCGGGCATCGGTCTCCTCCGCCAGGCGCAGCGCGAGGCGCGCGGCCTCACGCGGCGGGATGGCGTGGATCAACGGTCGCGTCGCGTCGTTGATCCAGGTCACGTCCTCGGGCTCGACGTCCGACGGCGAGAAGGGCACCCCGCGCTCCAGCTTGGCCGCGAGCACGAGCGCGCGCGCGTCCCAGAAGGCGATGTGCGCGAGCACCGCGGCCACCGACCAGTGCTGGTTGACCGGGCCGCGCAGCTGGTCGTCGCTCATGCGCTCGACCAACGCGCGCAGCCGCTCGCGCTCGCGGGTGTTTCGCGCAACGTAGGAACGGTCGACGGACATCCTCGCTTCTCCCGAAGGACCGCAGTATGGCGGTCGCGAGGCTGTCGTGAACGGATTGGAAAGACGCGTCACAATCGCGCTCTCGGCACCGAGATCCGACCGGTCACCGGCGACCGCGCGCGGCACAGGGGGAACGGCAATGGCTTCAACGTCAACCGAGATCGACCGCGACACTCAGGGCGCCCGGGGGAGCGAAACGAAGGGCGTCGGCCGCTACGCGGACGTGAACGGCATCAAGCTCTACTACGAGATCCATGGAACGGGCCGGCCGCTCATCCTGCTGCACGGCGGGCTCGGCGCGATCGAGATGTTCGGCCCCAATCTCCCCGCGCTCGCCGGGGGACGGCAGGTCATCGGCGTCGACCTCCAGGGCCACGGCCGGACGGCTGACATCGATCGACCGCTCAGCACCGCGCTGATGGCCGACGATATCGCGGCGCTCATCACGCACCTGAAGCTCGAACGGCCCGACCTCATGGGCTACTCGCTCGGCGGCGGCGTCGCACTGCTGGTGGCCGTCCGACACCCGGAGCTCGTGGGCAGGCTCGTCATCATCTCGACGCCGATCAAACGAAGCGCGTTCTATCCCGACATCCTCGCTCAGCAAGGCCAGGTTGGCGCCGCCGCCGCGGAGGCGATGAAACAGACACCGATGTATCAGCTCTACGCCAGCGTCGCGCCGAGGCCCGAGGACTGGCCGCGGCTCCTCGGCAAGATCGGCGATGCGATGAAGGACGATTTCGACTTCTCGAAGGAGGTCGCGGCGATCAAGGCGGCCACGCTCGTCGTCGCGGGTGACGCCGACATCTTCCCGCCCGCGCACGCCGTCGAGGTGTTCGGGCTTCTCGGGGGCGGCAAGCGCGACGGGGGCTGGGACGGTTCGGGGCGCCCGACCTCACGGCTCGCCATCCTGCCGGGTCTGACGCACTACGCGATCTTCAGCGCTCCCGCGCTCGCGTCCACGGTCATCCCGTTCCTCGACGAGCCGACACCGAAGGAAAGCTGACCGCGCGTCGCCTCGATCGGTCGGGCTAGAACGTCGGCGGCGTGATGATCCAGATCGCTTCGACGGTCTCCTTGCCGGGGTTGCGATACCAGTGCGGCTTCGTGCTCGCGTAGGAGATGCTGTCGCCGGGCTTGAGGACGTGGAGCGTCCCGTCGATGTGGACCTCGTGGGTGCCCTTGACGATGTAGCCGCTCTCCTCGCCCTCGTGCACGAACGGCGTGGTCTCGGTCGAGGAGCCCGGCGGCACGTGGAGATAGATCACCTCGAGCGCGCGGTCGAAGTCCGGCGTGAGCAGCTCGTAGAGCGTGCCGTCACCCGGCACGCTGTTGTGCGGGTTGAAGCGACGGCGCTCCTGCTTGCGCACGACAGGAGAGACGACGTCCTGCCCGTCCCGACCGAGCTCGACCAGCTGTCCGACCGAGACGCGGAGCGCGTGGGAGATCCGCACCAGCGTCGCAAAGGATGGGTTGCCGAGGCCGCGCTCGAGCTGGCTCAGCGAGCCGAGGCTGCACCCGCTTCGGGACGCCACTTCCTCGAGCGTGAGCCCTCGGTCTAGCCGCAGCTGACGGACCTGCTGGCCGAGCGCGCGGCGCAGCTCCTCGTGGACTTGCGCCTGGCCCGCGGATCTCACGCTCGTCGCCACCGCTCCGCCTCCTTCGAGTTGACAGAATGAAGCGCCTCTTCAATATAGTGAAGCGTTGAGCGAGCGGGGGGACGGGGGACGAGCCGGGAACGGCTCGATGCTCGAGCCGAGCCGCCGCGTGCCGATCGTCGCCGAGACCGACGTCCTCGTCGTCGGCGGTGGACCGGCGGGGGTCGGCGCGGCGGTCGCCGCCCGGCGCGAGGGTGCCCGGACGCTCCTCGCCGAGCGCTATCCGTATCTCGGCGGGATGGCCTCGGGCGGGATGGTCCTCGTGATCGACGACATGATGGACGGGCCGCGCCAGACAGTGCTCGGCATCGCCCAGGAGTACGTGGAACGACTCGAGGAGATCGGCGCTGCCGTCTATCCGCCCGTCACGGACCGGTATCGCGTCGATCGGGCTCTCTGGGACAAGTGGGCGCGGTGGGGAGCCATCGACCTCTATGCGCACGGGCACATGAAGCCGATCACCTATGCCGTGGCCTTCGATCCCGATGCGTGGAAGCGCGTGTCCAACGACATGCTGCGCGACGCGGATGTCGAGCTCCGGCTGCACAGCTGGTTCAGCAACGCGATCCTGGATGGCGATCGCGTCACAGGCGCCATCTTCGAGACTCCCGCGGGCAGACAGGCCATCCGCGCGAAGGTCGTGGTCGACGCGAGCGGCGACGCGGCGGTCGCCGCTCAGGCGGGGGCGCCTATCGAACACGGACGCTACTTCGTCACGCTCGTTCACCGTTACGGCGGCGTCGACACCGAGCGCGCGCTGCGGTTCGAGATCGAGCATCAGGAGGAAGCGACCGCGCTCAATACCGAGGCGAAGCGCATCCTCGGCGGCTCCTGGGATATGTGGTGGCTCCTCACGCCTCTTCCCGGCGTCGTCTGGTGCAACTGCCCGCACATGCGCGGCTACGACACGACGTCGGTCGAGGACCTCACGAAGGCGGAGTTCGAGGCGCGAGGGAAGATCGCGGCGACGTTCCGGTTCGCGAAGGAGAACATTCCCGGGTTCGAGCGCTCCTACCTCCTCGATGCCGCGTCGCAGATGGGCGTCCGCCAGGGCCGGCTCCTCTTGGGCGAGTACGTCGTGACCCAGGACGACATCCGCGAGGCACGCTGGTTCCCGGACAGCATCGCGCGTGGCCGTGACTACTTCACGCCGTATCGTGCGATGGTGCCGCGGCGGATCGAGCAGCTGCTCGTCACCGGACGTTGCTATTCGGCGACGCCGATCGCGCAGCGCAGCAGCCGCGAGATCGGTCCCTGCATCGTGATGGGACAGGCCGCGGGCGTCGCGGCGGCTGTGGCGCTCGAAGCGGACGTCGCCGTCCGCGACGTCGACGTGGCGGCGGTGCAGCGACGGTTGCGCGCGCAGGGAGCCGATCCCGGCGACGAGCGGCCGGTGGCGCACCACGCGATGGCGACGGCGGACGCGGAGCGCTGATGACGCTGCCGCTCGACGGTGTCCGCGTCGTCGACCTCACCCAAGTTGAGCTCGGACCGGTCTGCACCCAGGCGCTTGGCGACTTCGGCGCCGATGTCGTGAAGATCGAGCGTCCCGGCTCCGGCGATCTTTCCCGCTGGGCGATCCAGGACCCGGCGGGCCCGGACAACCCGGTGTTCCTCAGCCTGAACCGGAACAAGCGGAGCATCGAGGTGGACCTGCGGAGCGAGAGCGGACGGCAGGTCGTGCGCGATCTCGTCAAGCGATCCGACGTGGTCGTGAACAACTTCCGGGCCGGCGTGATGGAACGCCTCGGGCTCGGCTATGCGCGACTGCGCGAGATCAATCCGCGCATCATCTATGCGGTCGGCTCCGGCTACGGCAGCACGGGCCCGTACGCGCACAAGGGCGGCCAGGACATCCTCGCGCAAGCGCTCACGGGCGCCATGGCGCGCAAGGCTGACCCATCGCACCCCCTCGCGATCTACCCGACCCCGCTTGCCGACTACACCGCGGGCATGCTGATGATGCAGGGCATCCTTCTCGCGCTTCTCGCGCGAGAACGGACCGATGAAGGCCAGCTCGTCGAGGTGTCGCTCTACGACGCGCTTCTCTCGATGCAGCTCCAGGAGGCGACCATGCAGCTCATGCGCGGCGTCGACCTCAACTGGGCCGAGAAGCCGCTCACCGGCGTGTTCCCCACGAGCGACGGCGCCATCGTCGTCGTCGGGGCGTTCAAAGAGAATCCACTGCGCAGCATCTGCGCCGCGCTCGAGCTGGACGATCTCTCGCTGCGCCCGGAGTTCGCCACGGACGAGGCGCAGGAGGCGCACCGCACGGAGCTTCGAGGCATGTTCGCGCGGCGCACCGCGGAGCGGTCGAGCGCGTACTGGACGCGGCGGCTCGAGGACGTCGACATACTCTGCGCGCCGGTGATGGCGCTCGGCGAGACGCTCGCCGATCCGCAGGTCACCGCGAACGAAATGATCTTGCGAATGCCCCACGCGAGCGCCGGCGAGGTCGTGACGCTCGCGAATCCAGTGAAGCTCTCGGGAACGCCGGCGAGCGCGCGGCGCCCGCCGCCGCGGCTGGGCGAGCACACCCTGGAGATCCTTCGCGAGCTCGGCTACTCCGCCGAGCGGATCGACGATCTCATCGCCGCCAGGTCCACGCGATGAGTGAGATCCGCTACGAGCTCACCGACCACGTTGCGCGTGTCACGATCGATCGCCCCCGCGTACTCAACGCCCTGAGTCGCGCGGCCGAGGATGAGCTGCGCGAGATCTGGGCGCGGGTCGAGTCCGACCGTGACGTCTGGGTCGTCGTCTTGACCGGCGCCGGCGAGCGCGCCTTCTGCGTCGGCGCGGACATGAGCGCGCAGGAGACGGGCGAGACAGGCATCCAGTACTGGGCGCGCGAACGTGCGGGGGGCTTCGGCGGCCTCGCGATCCGGCGCACCTTGAACGTGCCCGTGATCGCAGCGGTGAACGGCCACGCCGTCGGCGGCGGCCTCGAGATGGTCCTCGGCTGCGACATCGCTGTCGCGGTCGAGGAGGCGCGCTTCGGATTGAGCGAGCCACGCGTGGGAAGGATCCCGCTCGACGGCGGCGTCTTCCAGCTCGTCCGCCAGGTCCCCTACCGGCTCGCGATGAGCATGCTGCTCACCGGCCAGCAGATCAGCGCCGCTGAGGCCTGCCGCTACGGGCTGGTCAACGAGGTCGTCGCACGGGACGGGTTCCTTGCGGCGGTGCAGCGCTGGGTGGACGAAGTGCTGAGGTGCGCTCCGCTCTCGCTGCGGGCGATCAAGGAGATGGTGCTCCGCACGGACGCGCTGCGCGTCGAGGACGCCACGCGCATGCGCTTCCCTTCTCTGATCGAAGCCTTGGACTCCGCCGACGCGACCGAGGGCGTCCGAGCGTTCCGTGAGAAGCGCAAGCCGATCTGGCGTGCGTCGTAGCGGCCGATGGAGTTGAGGAGGTGCGGCAGCGCGCTAACGTGACTCGAATCCAGGAGAGGGGGAAGCAGGAATGACACAAGGCACGCAAGCGAAACCAGCGCTCACGCGACGCGATCTCCTGCGAGCAGGAGGCGCCCTGTCGCTCGGCGCGCTCGGAGCGGGGATCGTGGCGGCATGCGGGGGGCCGACTGCGGCACCGTCGCCATCCGCACCGGCGCCCGGCCCCGCTACGGCGACACCCAAGCCACCCCAGCCGGTGAGCATGCGACTCGGCTGGCTCGCGAACTCGCAGTACGCGGGCGACTTCGTCGCGCTCGACAAGGGCTTCTACAAAGAGCGCGGCATCGACCTACGGATCGACCCGGGTGGGCCGAACATCGACCCGGTCTCACTCGCCGCGAGCGG
The DNA here is from genome assembly GCA_005883625.1 of Chloroflexota bacterium. Taxonomy (GTDB): domain Bacteria; phylum Chloroflexota; class Limnocylindria; order P2-11E; family P2-11E; genus 3-1-20CM-2-70-9. The sequence continues at coordinate 36,836 of VBDU01000098.1, forward strand.
CTCGAACACCATCGGGAATGTCGCCTCGATAGCGGCGATGTTCCTCGCGCGCTCGAACGGCATCCCGGTGCGAGCGTTCGCGACGGCCTTGCAGCGCCATCCGTTCGCGTTCATCACGCTCGACCCGAAGATCAACTCGCCGCAAGATTTCGTGGGCAAGAAGATCGGGATCCAGGCGACAGCCCGGCCGCTCATCGACGCGGTCATCGCGAAGTATCAGCTTCCGCGGGACAAGATCCAGATCACGGTCATCGGCGCGGATACCGTCCCGCTCAAGACCGGGCAAGTCGACATCATCACGGGCTGGGTCATCGACGCGCCCCAGATGGCGGCCGTGGGACCGGGTGCGAAGACGCTCCTCCTGTGGGACCTGGGCATCAGGCTCTACGCCTTCACCTACTTCGCCAGCGAGGACGTGTTCAAGGACCGCTCGGACATGCTCGCGGAGTTCGTGGCGGCCAGCGCGAAGGGCTGGGAATACGCCGCGGACCACGTGGATGAAGCGACCGACATCACCTTGAAGTACGCGAAGGATCTCAAGCGCGACCTCGAGCTCGAGACCTGGAGGCAGGAAGCCCCCTTCCTCTGGTCCGCGACCACAAAGGAGAAGGGCTGGGGCTGGATGGAGCCGCAAGTGTGGGACGACGCGATCGGCGTCTACAACGGGCTCGGCCTGCTCAAGGCCCCGATCACCTCGAAGGACGCGATGACTCAGGACATCCTGCAGCGTGCCACCGCCAGACCGAAACGCTGACCGCGACCAGCACGCTGCCATCCTGTTGGAGGGGGTGGGGATCACGTTCTCCACCTCCTCCGGCCCGCTCCGCGCGCTCGACGGCGTGAGCCTGGCCATCCGGCCGGGCGAGTTCGTCTCGCTGCTCGGCCCCTCCGGCTGCGGCAAGTCCACGCTGCTCCGCCTCGTCGCGGACATCCTCGCCCCGACCGACGGCATGATCAGCGTCGCGGGCGACGTCCCGGCGTCCGCTCGACGCCGGCGCGCATTCGGGTTCGTCTTCCAAGATGCGACGCTCCTCGCCTGGAGGGATGCCGAGCGCAACATCCTGCTGCCGCTGGAGATAGCCTCCGACACGCACAACGCGCGACAGCGAGCGCAACGCCTGCTCGAGCTCGTCGGCCTCGCTCAATTCGGCGGTGCCTATCCCTGGCAGCTCTCCGGAGGCATGCGCCAGCGGGTCGCCATCGCGCGCGCGCTCATCACAGAGCCCCAGATCCTGCTCATGGACGAGCCCTTCGGAGCGCTGGACGAGATCACTCGCGAGTACATGAATCTCGAGCTGCTGCGCATCTGGGAGGCCACTCGCACGACCATTCTCTTCGTCACACACAGCTCTCCCGAGGCGGTGTTCCTGTCCGATCGCGTCGTCGTGATGGGCACGAATCCCGGGCGGGTGAAGCTCGACCTGCGCGTCGAGCTGTCACGGCCGCGCGACCCCGCAATGAAGGAGACCGTGGAGTTCGCGCGACACACGGCAGCACTCCGCCGCGCGCTGGTCGGAGAGACGCGGCCGGCCTGATGGGCGCCGTCCAGGTCGCCGCGCGGGTCGCTCCGACGCGGCGCGCGTCGCCGACGACCCGCCTCCTCGTGCCGGCGCTCGGCATCCTGGGCGTGCTCTCGTACTGGGAGCTGCACATCCGCTTCTTCAAGGTCCCGGCGTACCTCGTCCCGGCGCCGTCGCTCATCGCGCAGACCTTCGTCGAGGAGTGGCCGACGCTCCAGCGCAATCTCGGCGCGACGGTGATCGAGGCCGCCGGCGGCTTCTTCATCGGCAACGCCGTCGCGATCCTCCTCGCGACCCTGTTCGTCCACAACAAGACGATGGAGCGCACGCTCTTTCCGATCGCGGTGGCCGTACGCACGGTGCCGATCATCGCGATCGCGCCCATTCTGGTGCTCCTCCTCGGCAACGGCTACGCGCCGAAGATCGTCATCGCCGCGCTCATCTCCTTTTTCCCGACGCTCGTGAACATGGTGCGCGGCCTGGAGGCGGTGGAGGCATCGGCGCTGGAGCTCATGCGCGTACTGTCGGCGACGCGGAGACAGATCCTGTTCAAGCTCCGCCTCCCGTCGTCGCTACCCTTCCTTTTCGCCGCGCTGAAGATCTCGACCGCGTCCTCCGTCATCGGCGCGATCGTCGCGGAGTGGATCGGCGCCGACACCGGCCTCGGCTACCTCATCGTGGTCTCGACCTTCGAGTTCCGGACCGGGCTGCTCTATGCGACGACCGCGGTGGCGTCGTTCCTGGCGCTCGGGCTCTTCCTCGCGATCGTCGTACTCGAACGGCTTGTCATTCGCTGGCAGCCGGAGGCGCCGAAGCGGTGACGGCGTCCGCGTACACGCTGCTCGCCGATGAGGCCCTGACCCTCGACGAGCGGAGGACGACGTATTCGCCGGCCGCCGTCGCCATCGAAGGGGACTCCATCAGCTACGTCGGGCCGCCCACGCGCGAGACCAGCGGGACGGTCATCCGTCTCGACGGCTGCGTGCTCCTGCCCGGCCTCATCGACGCCCATACCCACACACCGATGTGGCTCTTCCGCGGCCTGACCGAGGACGTCCCCCGAGGTGAGTGGCTCCCCCGTCGCATGCGTCCGCTCGAAGCGCTGGTCGGGCCGCGCGAGCTACGCGCCGGGGCCCTCGCCGGCTGCCTCGAGCTGATGACGAACGGCGTGACGACGATCGCCGATCGCTACAACGACATGGGCGAGGTCGCCGGCGCCATCGAGGAGAGCGGCCTCCGGGCCGTGGTCGCGCACTCCCTCTACGACCGGGATGCCGAGCGCGGCCTCCGAGAGACGGAGGCGCTCCTCGAGCGTTTCGGCGCGGACCCCGCGCGCTCTCGCGTCTGGGCGGGGCTCGGACCGCACGCCACGGATACCTGCGGGCCGGACCTCCTGCGGCGCGTCGCGGCGCTCGCGGAGCGGAGCGGCGGGCGCGTCTTCATCCACCTCGCGCAGGCCGAAGCCGAGGTCGCTGCGGTGCGCGCGCGCGGCTCCGCGGGATGCGCCGCGTATCTCGACGAGCTCGGGCTCCTCGGTCCGACGGTCGTCGTCGCCCACGGCACCTACCTGACGGACGGCGAGGCCGACCTCGTGGGTGGACGCGGCACGGCTGTCGCGCACTGCCCGAGCAGCAACGCGAAGATCGAGGGGCGTGTCGCGCCGGTCGGCCGGATGCGGCGCGCCGGCGCGGTGGTCGGCCTCGGCACGGATGCGGCTTGCTGCAACAACGGGATGGATCTCTTCGCGGAGATGCGAACGGCCGGGCTCGTCAACAAGGTCGCGGCGGACGATCCCGCCGCGTTCCCCGCCGAGGTCCTGCTCCGCATGGCCACGACCGAGGCCGCCGCGGCCCTCGGCATCGCGCATCTGGTCGGCTCGCTCGAGACGGGCAAGCGCGCCGACGTCATCGCGGTCGATCGGCGGGTGCCACATCTTCTCCCCTGGCACGATCCGGTCGCGAACATCGTGTACGCGGCGCGCCCCTCGGACGTGAGCGCGGTCTTCGTGGACGGGAGGCCGCTCGTGCTCGACCGCCGTCCGGTGGGCCTCGACGCGGAGCGCATCCTCGCCGACGGGACACAGGCGGCGCGGGCGCTCGCTCCGCTCGCGGTGGGGGGATGACTGCTCGGCCGCGGAAGCGCGTCTGCGCCTCCGCGGCCGACCGTGTCGCTCAGCTTCGCGCTACAGCCGATGCGGCCGCAGGCCGGTGTCCTTCCTGGGCGGCTTCGGCGGCGTCAGCGTCGTGCCCGCGGTGTTCGGCGTCGTCACGTTTCCGGTGAACGTGGGTGGGAAGCGCGCGTGGGTCGCCGCCTCGAATCCGGAGGCGAGCTTGATCAGCGTCGGCTCGCTGAACGCGGTCCCGAGGAAGCTGATGCTTCGGCCGCGGCGACCGGGAGACTCTAGGCAGGTCCGGACCGAAGTCAACGAACGCGATAGCGAAGAGGCCGCTCGGGGAAATCGGAGACCCCTCGCGGCCTCTGGGCTACCGCGGCTGTGCTAGCTAACGGGGCGCGCCGACCGGCTCCTTGGCCTCCTCCGGCATGAGCCCGAGCTGCCGCAGCATCGTGGCGACGTCGTAGTAGCGCCGCTCCTCGACGATCTCGCCTCGGTCGTTGAGCCGGGCGAACACCGCCCCCTTGAGCTCCACGCGCTTCTGCGTGGGCGGGATCTCCTGACCGGTCGGAGACTCGAGCGGACCGGTGTGGGTCCCGGACATGCGGATCTCGGCGGCGCCGCTGCGGTCATCCTTCTCGACCGCCGTGAGGAGCTCGAAACGAAGGTCCGGGAACCCCCGGAAGTACGCCGCCATGTCCTTCTTGATCGCGTCGCGCCCGCGTAGCGGCTGCGGGTACATCGGGTCGTAGGCGACCGCGTCGGATGCGTAGGTGTTCGTGGCCGTGGTGATGTCGTGCTTGGTGATCGCGTCGGTCAGCTTTCGCGCTGCGTCCTCGAATTTGGCCATCGGCTTCCTCCCCTTTGTGTCGCGCGGCTAGCCTACTCGCGGGTCATAACAGCACCGCTCGTGGCCGGAAGCACGCAGGGACATCGACGGTCGGCTCCCAGCCGCGCGTCACGGCTGGCGAGGGTGGGTCGCCTTGGCGTGGCGGTTTCCGTGGGCTTCCGCGGGTTACGGCATCCGCTCCGGGAGGGGCGCCGTATCCAAGAGCGGATGCTGACCGGCCACTCGGTGCGGAGCTTCCTGGTCGGCGGCGTCGTCGCGTGCCTGCTGATCCTCGTCTTCGTGCCGCCGCTCGCGCTCCTGCACCGTCAGGACCTTCCGCTCGAGCGACGGTTCGGGGCGCTCGCCGTCGCGCTCGTCGCGAGACTTCAGGCCGGCGGCGCGACGAACCCGTTCGGCGCGGGCGCTCGCGTGAGCGAGCCGGCGCGCGCCGCGTACATCGGCTCGTGCGCGGTCTGTCACGGGCCGAACGGCGACGGTAGGGGCATCTTCGGGCCCGACACGTATCCGAACGCGACCGATCTCCGTGGCGAGGACGCGAAGGCGCTGAGCGACGCGGAGCTCTTCTGGATCACCAAGAACGGGCTCGCGTTCACCGCGATGCCCGGCTTCGCGAGCCAGTACGCGGACATCGACATCTGGGATCTGGTCTCGTACCTCCGCGCGCTCCAGGACGGGTCGGCGCGGCCCCTCTCGATCCCCGCGCCGGCGACCGCGCAGCTCGCGTTCGCCGACCCCAGGGGCGGCGCGGCCCAGCGCGGCGCGGCGGTGTACTTCGCGGCGGGATGCGCCGCCTGCCACGGGCCGGTCGGCGACGGCCCCGCCGACCTCGCGATCCCGGGCCGTCTCGAGATCCTCGTCGTCCGCGAGGGCGGACGGGGCATGCCGAAGTACGGCCTCGATCGCATCAGCGAGACCGAGCTTGCGGACCTCCGCGCGTACGTCGAGACGTTCGCCGGGCGTTAATACTTCGTAACGCCGCTTGCCGCCCACTCGGCGAGCGCAGGGCCGTCCCCATTGGTCCGCCCGCCGAACGATCAATCGAGCGCAATACCGGCGGCACGGCGAAATCTCAATGTGGTCGTCTACCTGACGTTGACGATGGCCTCAACTGTGCAGCCCGATCTTGCAAGCCAACGCTGTGTCGAAGAGACCGGTGGGTCGGGCGTCGCGCACGGAGAGAGCGAGGAGATGGTCCGCAGATGGCGCGCCGGCCCCTTCCGCGCGCCTCTGACCGGGTCGATCTCTTCGCGTCGAGGTCGTGTCGGTGATGGTGGGACATGCTGGGTGAGCTGACCGCGAACGAAGAGCTTCGCGCGCGACTCGAGTTCGCGAGTCGGCTCGGAGCGCTTGGCGCCGACGCCCACGACTTCGTGGAGCTCTTCGGCGCGCTCTATGAGGAGACCGCGCGAGCGATGGACGCCACGGTCTTCCTCTTCGCCGTCTACGACGAAGCGAGCGAGACCGTGCAGGTCATCCGTCAGATGGATCGCGGTGTCGCCCACGAAGGCGGTTCGTTCCCGCTCGGCAAGGGTTTCACGAGCCAGGTGATCCGCACAGGGGCCCCTCGTCTCATCCGCCGGTGGTCCGCCGAGGGACCGCCGGTCCGTCTTCTTTACGGCACCGAATCCGGGGAGCTGGTGGCGCCGCAATCGGGCGTCGTGGTCCCGATCCGCTCCGGCGAACGAGTGCTCGGTGTGCTCTCCGCGCAGAGCTATCGCCCCGACGCCTACGAGGAGGCACATCTTCTGAGCTTGGGCGCTATCGCGGCACAGGCGGGAAGCCACATCAAACGTCTTCACGCGACCGAACAGATGGCGCTCGAGCACGAACGGCACGCCCTGCAGCTGGAGGCCGTCCTCGCGAGCATGAACGACGCCCTCCTCATCGTCGATGCCCGAGGCGCGATCGTGCGGCTGAACCGGGCGGCCCGAGAGCTGCTCTCCCTGGACGGCGCCAGCCTCGTCTTCGGTCAGCCCCTCGATCGCCAGCGGCTCGAGCAATGGCCGATCACGGCGCGCGAGATCGCCGCCGCGCTCGTTCCCGTCATCGATGCCCTGCGTGCGGGCACGAGCGTCGATGAAGCGGAGGTCGAGCTCCGCGCCGGCGAGCGGCGCGTGCTGAGCCTGGCGGCATCGGTGCTTCGGTCGCCGAAGGGCGAGCTGCAGGGCGGCGTCATCGTGTTCCGTGACATCACCGGTCAGCGCGATCTCGAGCGACTGCGCGAGGACATCTTCACGATGGCGTGGCACGACATGCAGACGCCCATCACGGTGATCCGTGGACACGCGGAGCTGCTTCTCCGCCGGCTGTCCTCCGGGGACCGTGACCCGAACGCCGCGAAGGCCGCCGCGTCGGCGATCGTGAAGCACGCCGATCGGCTCGCCGAGCTGCTCACCACGCTCTTCGACGTCTCCTGCCTCGAGGCCGGTCTCCTGTCCATCTCGCAGTGGCCGACCGACCTTGGTGCCGTCGTCCGCGACGTGATGGATGGCATTCGATCGACCGCTCGGCATGACATCGAGGTCCGCGCCGACCAGACCATCGTCGGTGAGTGGGACGAGCGACGGATCCGTCAGGTGCTCATGAATCTCGTGTCCAACGCCCTGAAGTACTCGCCCGAAGGGTCGACGGTGAGGGTGTCTGTGGCCGCGGACGAGCACCACGCGACGGTCTCCGTGCGGGATGATGGGATCGGCCTCACCAGCGCCGAGCTGGCGCAGGTGTTCCGCCGCGGGTACCGGGCGGAATCGGCGCGACGCGTGACGGGCCGCGGGCTCGGCCTCTACTTCGGCCGCGGCATCGTCGCGGCACACGGCGGGCGCATGTGGGCGGAGTCGGCCGGCCACGGTCATGGCAGCGCGTTCTACTTCTCTCTGCCGTTGCCCGAGCACGGCTCCGATGGGCCCGTGGAGCCTCGTACATGACGCGGCACCGACTGACGGGGATCGGCTGCGCGCTCGTCGTCCTCGCCCTCGTGCTCGTGCCCGTCGGGCGCCCGGCCCGCGCGGACACGCTCATCCCCGACAAGATCGACCCCGCGCTGCTGACCATGATGCAGGCCGATCCGTTGCGGCTCCTGCCGGTCATCGTCGAGATGCAGCCTCCGGGGCTGCCGTTCGTCGGCGCGCCGAACGTCGCGCGCGCGAAGGAGGCCCTCGACCTCCTGCGTCTCTACGGCACTCCGGTCGCGCAGCTCGCTCTCATCGACAGCGCCGCGGGTTTCGCGAACGCCGCCGGGATCGACGCGCTGAGCCTCGTCCCCACCGTGGCCTACGTGCATCACGACGCGACCGTGGCCCCGCGGGTTGCCAGCGTCGCGGAGACCTCTCCACCGCGCGCGTCGGCGAACCTGACGATCGACCCATTGCCCACGCCCACTCCGCTTCCCACCTTGATCCCCACACCCGACCCAACGCCGATCCCGACCCCGACCCCCACTCCGACCCCCACTCCGACCCCGACGCCATCGCCGACGCCGACCCCGTCGCCGACGCCCACCCCCACCCCCACCCCGACACCCACCCCAAC
>VBDU01000098.1:44888-69371 GCA_005883625.1 Chloroflexota bacterium
AACCGCCGCCCCGGCCGCGACCCCCGCGGCGCCGTCGCCTACACCCGATCCAACTCCCACTCCGACCCCGACACCCACGCCGACGCCCACGCCCACGCCCACGCCGACTCCGACTCCGACGCCCACGCCGACCCCGACGCCAACGCCGACCGGCCAGGCCCAGCTGTCAGCGGCCTACCCGAGCACCGTGAACGCCTACCCGGTCTGGCAGCAGGGGACGACCGGCCAAGGCGTGACGGTCGCGGTGCTCGACTCGGGAGTCGCCGCCGATCCGGACCTCGTCCAGCCCACCAACCGGCTCCTCGCGTCCGTGAACTTCGCCGACCAGCGCCTCACGAGCGATCCCGGCGGACATGGGACGCACGTTGCGGGGATCATCGCGGGGAACGGCACACGGTCCGCCGGCGAGTACGTCGGCATCGCTCCGCAAGCCAACATCGTCGACGTCCGCGTACTCGGCCGCACCGGAAGCGGCCGCATCTCCTCGGTCGTGCGCGGCATCGAATGGGTCCTCGCGCATCAATACGCCTACAACATCCGCGTCCTCAATCTCTCCTTCGGCGCGCGTGTGGCCGTTTCCTACCGCACGGACCCGATGGCGGCGGCCGTGGAGATCGCGTGGCGACGCGGCCTGGTCGTCGTGGCTGCGGCCGGGAACAGCGGACCGGCCCAGGACACGACCGCGTCGCCCGGCATCGACCCGTACGTCATCACCGTCGGCGCGACCGACGATCACGGGACCATCAGCCCGCGCGACGACACCTTCGCTCCCTTCTCGGCCTGGGGCACGGCGGACTCGAACGCCAAGCCCGATCTCGTGGCACCCGGTCGCCGGATCGTGTCGATCCGTGTGGCGGGGAGTGCCCTCGACACGCTGTTCCCCGATCGGGTCGTGACGGCGCGGAACGGAGCGACATACCTCCGGCTGACCGGAACGTCGATGGCCACTCCTGTGGTCGCGGGCGCCGCCGCGCTCCTCCTCCAGAGCCGACCAAATCTCACGCCGGATCAGGTGAAGGCTGTGCTCGTCGGGACCACGCAGCCCTACGGGCAGGACAGCGGGGCGGGGCTACCCGCTGCGGCGGCGGGCGGCAGCGGGCTACTCAACGCGCTGGCCGCCGTGAACCAGGCGAGTGGGACCGCGTCCGCCGGCCCGATCGTGCCAGGCGAGATCCTCCCGGGAGGAACGGTCACGCCGGGGGCCACCGTGCCGGGCGCCGTCGCGCCGACGCAGAGTCTTCCCGTCGCGAATCGCGGGCTGCGGCCCGCGAACGCCCTCGCCCGTTCGCTCTTCCGCGTCCTCTACGGGGGCCCGCTGCAATGGAAGAACCCGACGCTCGGGGGCATCTCGTGGTCGACGCTCACCTGGGACAGCGTGGCCTGGGACGCGTTCACGATCGACTAGACGCGGTCCGTCTTTCTCCCGACACGCTCGAGCTCCGTGGCCGTGTGCGACCGCGGCCACACGGCGGCGCGTGCGGCCGGCGAGAGCGCCTCGCTCAGGCGCGAGGGAGCTCGGTCACCTCGCCCGGCTCGAGGATGCGGACCTCGGTCTCGGGCGCAACCCGCGCGACCTCGCGCGCGAACGCCCGCGGCGGGTCGCCGAGCGGGTGGGGCCAGAGCCGCGCGAGCGCGAACGGATAGAACGTGCCCCAGTGGATCGGGACGGCGACCCGTGGGCGGATGCGCGCGACCGCCTCGGCCGCCCGGTCGGGATCGAGATGGCCGCTGCCGAGGCGAGGACCCCAGCCCCACACGGGCAGCAACGCCGCGTCCACCTGTCCGGCCAGATCGCTCATCTCGGGAAAGAGGTCCGTGTCGCCGGCGAAGTACACGCGCGAGCGGCCGGCGACGCGATAGCCGAGTGCCTCACTCGTCGGCCCGAGGGGCCCTCGGCCGCCGTGGTGGCGCGCACGGATCGCTTCGACCACGAGCCTGCCCACCACCAACCGCTGCCCCGGCGCGATCTCCACGACGTCGTCGCAGACCGGGGCCAGCAGGTGGCCGAGACCCGCCGGAACTACGATGCGCGGCCGTCCCTCGAGTCGACGCAACGAGGGGAGATGCAGGTGATCGTGGTGCCCGTGCGAGATCAGGACCAGATCGATCGCGACGCCTTTGAGCGGGCCGGCCGCGTCCCCGGCATGCCGATGCAGTGGCCCGAGGCGGTCGACGAGCACTGGATCGGTGACGATGCGCAGCTCATCGAGCTCGAGCAGCACGGTCGAGTGTCCGAGAAAGCGCAGCCGTGGTACCGCGTCAGCCACGATCGCAGCCTACCGCCGCGATCGCCGGCGACCATTCGCCGATAGCCGTGCAACGGGACGTCTTCGCTTTCTACGCCGTCCAGCTCCATCTGCTGTTGCGCTGGAGCGGCGGGCGGGCGGCGTTGATCCGTCGCGGCCTCATGACGGCCGCCGTTTCGATCCTCGCGTTCGTCGCGACGATCGTGCTCATCCCCGGGATCACGGTCCGCCAGGACCCGGCCGTCGTGCTCGCCGCGCTCGTCCTGGCGACGCTGACGGCGCTCCTCCGACCGGTCTTGATCGGTCTCCTCTCGCCTTTCTCGGTCATCCTCGTCGCGGCGGCGACGATCCTCGTCCAGGGCCTCGCGTTCCTGGTCCTCGCGCGCCTTCCCATCGGGCTGACGGTCGACGGTCCGGAGTCCGCCGTGCTCGGATCGCTCGCGTTCGCCGTTGCGACCGCGATCCTCACCGCGGGCCTGTCGATCGGAGACGACAACTCGTTCTTCGGCACCCTTGTCCGTCAGCTCGCGGCGCGACACCGCGACACCGCTCGGACCGACCGGCCAGGCGTCGTCTTCATCCAGATCGATGGCCTGGCGCGGTCCATCCTCGAGGATCAGCTGCGAGCGGGCCGGGCGCCGAACCTCGCACGGTGGGTGCGGGCCAAAGACATGACGGTCGATACATGGCAGCCGCTGCTCCCTTCGCAGACCTCGGCGAGTCAGGCGGGCGTCCTTCACGGCAACAACGACGGGATCCCGGCGTTCCGCTGGTGGGAGAAGCGCGGGCAGCGCCTCCTGGTCTCGAACCACCCGGCCGACGCGCGCGAGATCATGCGCCGGGTCTCGAACGGCGACGGCCTGCTCGCGAACGGCGGCGCATCCATCGGGAACCTGCTTTCGGGCGACGCGACACGCAGCTACCTGACCGCGGCGACGATCGACGATCCCGCGCGCGAGCTCCGTCGCAGCCATGTCCTCGATTGGTTCTTCATCAGTCCGTACAGCTTCGTCCGCTGGACCGTGTTGTCGATCGGCGAGGTCATCAAAGAGCTCGTGCAGGCCCGCCGCGAGCGGGGCGGGAAGGTCGAGCCGCGAGGCGACCGGCGGTTTCCCTATCCGCTCGCGCGCGCCGCGACGAACGTGCTCCTGCGCCATCTCACCACCGCCCTCGTGATAGAGGAGATGTACCGCGGCGCCCCGACGATCTACGCGGACTACGTCGACTACGACGAGATCGCGCACCACTCCGGGCCGGACCGCGTCGAAGCTCGCGACGCCCTCGGGGGCCTCGACCGCATCATCGGCCTCATCGAGAAGGCGGCCCTTGATGCGCCGCGGCCCTATCGCTTCGTCGTCCTCTCGGATCACGGCCAGAGCTCCGGCGCGACGTTCCGCCAGCGCTATGGGAAGAGGCTCGAGGCGCTGGTCGCGGAGCTCGCCGGAGGAAAGGCCTCGGTACGGGGAGCGACCGGCCACATCGAGCATCTGGGACGCATGGGCGCCCTGCTATCCGAAGGCTCACGCATCCGCGGGCTCGGGGCCGGGCTGACGAGCGGACCGTTCCGCCGGAAGGCCGGGGATGGCGAAGAGGAGCTACCGGACGTCGTCGTCGCCGCTTCAGGCAACCTCGCGCACATCTCGTTCCCGCACCTGCCCGGCCGCGCCAGCAGGGAGAAGATCGACGCGACCTATCCGGGCCTCATCGACGGACTCGTGCGACATGAGGGAGTCGGTCTCGTACTGGTCCGCTCCGCCTCGGGCGGGCCGGTCGTCCTCGGCAAGGCCGGCATCAGCCATCTCGCCGAGGGCCGCGTCGACGGCGATGACCCGATCGCGCGCTACGGCCCGTATGCGGCGACGGGGCTCGGTCGGATCGATGCCATGGCCGAGTGCGGCGACCTCGTCGTCATCAGCATGCTCGACCCCGCCTCCGGCGAGGTCGCGGCCTTCGAGGAGCAGATCGGCTCGCACGGCGGGCTCGGTGGTGCGCAGACGCACGCGTTCGTCCTTCACCCCACGACGTGGCGGGTCGACGGACCGATCGTCGGCGCGCCCGCGCTTCACCGACAGATCCGTCGCTGGCTGGCGGCGGAGAAGGCGCCCGTCGAATCCGCGCCGGGCAGGACCTGAATCCGACGCCGTCGCTCGCTCGACGCGCAACCGGGAGAGGTTGCGTGGGACCGCGCTCGTCGGGGCCGTCCGGACCGAGGCCGGATACATCGGCGCGGCTCAACCCTCCAGGTGTGCGCGCTCCGAACGCGTCAGCTCGCGATCGGGGCGACCACCGAGCGAATCGGCTACGGCGGCGCTCCGGTCCCACAGCTTGCGCGCGCCGGGGCGGTCTCCCCGCAGCCACGCGTAGCTCCCTTGCCACCGATAGGCACTGCTGAGCGCCTCGCGATCGACCTTCGCGTGAGCGAGCGCCGCGCGCATCGCCCCGCCTGCTTTCGCAAGCCAGTGCTCGCGATCGCCGCGCTCGGCTGCGGCGAGGTAGGCGTGAACCAGCGCGTTCCGCGGCTCGGTCGCGGCGGTCGACCGGATCTGCCGCGCGCGGATGATCGCGTCCGCCTCCTCAAGCAGAACGATCGCTTCGTCGACCCGGCCGGCCCGGACGAGACACTCGCCGAGGAGCCCCAAGCCGTTCGTGACCGTGAGGTAATTCGGAACGAGCCGCGCGAGCTCGATCGCGCGTCGCAGGTGCTCCTCGGCGGCAGCGAGGTCGCCGGCTCGGGCGTGGGCGGTGCCAAGCGAGAACCAGCCGCGGACCTTCACCTCGACGCCACCGCTCTCGAGGCCGGCCTTCGCGATCTCATGACCGAGCGCGAGCGCCTTGTCGAAGTCGCCATGAAAGGAGAACAGGCCGCTCATTTGGGCCGCCGGTTGCGTCCAGCGGATGTCGCCAGCCGAACGGTACGCCTCGATAGACACACGGTAGTGGCCGTCCGCCGCCGCACCGTCGCCGAGCGCATGCTCCTCGTGGTAGCCAAGCCCGCTGTACGCGAGGCCGATCGCGAGCGGATGGGCGATGCGTTCGGCAACGGCCACCGCACGTCGGTAATAGCCGCCGGCGATCTTCGTCAGTGCGAACGCGTCGCACATGATGCCGAGGCCGGTCGACCCGTACGCGATGCCCACGGGATAGTCGTTCGCCTCCGCGAGGTTCAACAGCCGGCTCGCGTCGAGCGCGAGGCGTTCCGGCTGCACGAACCAGTCGATCCACCCCGACACCTCGAGCGCTCGTGCCCATTCTTCGGGCGCCGGGTCGCGCCGGTGTCCGAGCAGCAGGCCCGGCAGCCGTCGGTGACCGACCTGGCGGAGCAGCTCTCGGACGATCGCGAGTCGGACGCCGCGGGGCGTCGTCGGCATCGGCAGCCCGAGGAGCGCGAGCGCGCGATCCAGGTACTCGCGGGCCTCCAGATGCTGGCCTCGCCGGAAGAGGGCCTCACCCATGCGCCGCTCGATCCCCGCGCGCTGCACGGGATCCCAGCGGTCGCCGAACGCCCTCGCGTACGCCGCGACGGCCTGCTGGTAGTGCGCGAGAGCCTCGGCATCCCCGGCGATCTTTTCGGCGCGCTCGCCCGCCTTGAACAGGTAGTCCTGCGCTCTTTCCCAGCGCTCGGCGCGCGCGAAGTGATACGCGAGGACACCGTAGAACTCCTCGAGGCGTGCTGCGAAGAGCCGCTCGATCGCCTCGCCGGCGAGGGCGTGCAGCTCCCTTCGGCGCTGCAGCAGGATGCTCTCGTAGGCCGCGTCGTGGATCAGCGCGTGCTTGAAGACGTACTCGAGCTCTGGCGTGCGCGTGCGCTCGCGGATGAGGTCGAGGTGCCGGAGCTCGGCGAGCGCGACGTCGAGGGCCTCCGCTTCCGCCGCGAGGGCGCTGAGGAGGCGGTAGAGGAACGCGCGCCCGATGACCGAGGCGAGCTTGAGCACGCCCTTGACGTCATCGTCGAGCCGATCGATGTGCGCGACGAGCAGCCCCTGCACGGTGTCCGGGATCGTGATCCGGTCGAGGGCATCCGTCGTACGCCACTCGCCACGCTGCTTGTCGAACACGATCGCGCCGAGATCGAGGAGCATGCGGATGACCTCTTCGACGAAGAAGGGATTGCCCTCTGCCTTTTCGACTACCACCGCATCCACGCCCGACGGGATCCGACTGGTGGACAGCAGGTTGCGCGCGAGCTGTTCGCTGTCCTCACCAGCGAGCGGGGTGAGGCGCACTTCGATGAATCGCGCCGCGTGATCGCGCCGGGCCCGCTCTCGCAATCGCGCGACCGCGCCTTCGCCGTGGTCCGGGCGGCTCGCGACGCAGATACCGAGCCGCTCCGTCTCGACGAGCGGCAGCAGGTGCTCGAGCAACGCGGCGGATGACTCGTCAGCCCAGTGCCAGTCCTCGAAGATGAGCACGACGGGCCGTTCGGCGGCCAGCCGCGCCACGTACCGGCGCATGGTGGCGAAGATCTGCTGGCCCATGGCGTGCGCGTCGAGATATCGGATCCGCTCCGCCGGCGCGCCATGCAGCGGCAGCCCGACGAGGGACGCGAGGAACGGGAGGACACCGTCGGCCTCGTGCCCGAAAAGCGTACCGATCCGACGCTCGAATTTCTCCCAGCTCGCCGTCTCGGGCTCGTCCTCGGCGATGCTCGCGTCGCGCTTGGCGATCTCGATGAACGGTCCGTAGCTGATGCCCTGGGCGATCGAGAGCGCCCGGCCCTCGAGCGCGTAGACGGGAGCCTCGCTGCGGGCCCGTTTGGCTTCGGCCACGAGCCGCGACTTTCCGAGACCGGCGTCGCCCGTAACGAGGGCGATGCGACCTTCGCCGCGCGCGACCGCATCGAGTCCCTCGACCAGCGCTGCGAGCTCGGCCGCACGACCGACCAGAGGCGAGCGGAGCCGGACGGTGGCGATCTCAGGAGACGCGCGTAGGCCGACGAGCTTGAAGACGACGAGCGGCGCGGTCTTGCCCTTGACCCGGATCGGCTCGAGCGGCGTGAAGGTGAATGCGCGGTCTGCGAGCCGGCGAGTGATCGGACCGACGAGGATCTCGCCGGGAGCTGCGGCCGATTGCAGTCGTTGTGCGATGTTCACGGCGTCGCCCACGATCGTGTAAGCGGATTGCACTTCTCCCGCGAGCGGACCGGCGACGACGGCACCCGTGTTCACACCGACGCGCAGGGAGAGACGGACCCCGCGGTCGCGCTCGGCAGTTTCGTTCAGACGCGCGATCGCGCCATGCATGTCGAGCGAGGCGCGGATCGCGCGTTCGGGATCATCCTCGTGGGCCAGTGGAGCGCCGAAGACCGCCATTACGGCGTCGCCGGCGTACTTGTCGATCGTCCCACCGTACCGCTGGACGACGTTCGCGAGGGCATTGAAGAACGACGTGAGGACGGAGCGCAGCTCCTCGGCATCGAGGCGCTCGGCCAGCGCGGTCGATCCGGACAGATCTGCGAAGACGATGGTGACAAGCTTGCGCTCTTCTTCGCGCTGGACCGGTCCGACCTGGAGCGATGGCCCGCCCGGTGCACGATGCTCCTCCATGCTCGCGACTTTACCCCTGTCACGGCGTCTCCTGGAAGGCCTCACGCCGCTAGCCGCCCGGCGTCCGCGACACGGCCATAGAATCCCGACCTCGTGTTCGCTTTCACGACGAGTCCCGAACAGCAGAAGTACGTCACGGCACTTCGCGCCTTCGTCGCACAGGAGATCACGCCGATCGCGCTCGAGCACGACCGCCTCGGCACCACGCCGCTGCACGTGTACGCGAAGTTCTGCGGAGAGGGCTTCAGCGAACCGTTCTTCCGCGGCGACGACGCCCCGCGACCGCCATATCTGGTCACGTTCTGCCTGGCAGGAGAGGAGCTCGGCTACGGCTGCGCGGCGACCGCGAGCCTCATCACGCTGTCCATCTTTCTGAACCGGCTCGTCCTCACCCTCGTCGGCGACCCGACCCGCTCCGAGCTCCGTCGTTGCCTAGCCGCGAAGCCGGTGGTCACGTCGTTCGCCGCATCCGAACGCCGAGCGGGCAGCGATCTGCTCAGCCTCGAGACCCACGCCGAACGGTGCACCACCGGATACGTCCTGAACGGTCAGAAGGACTACAGCTCGAACCTCCGCCACGCGACCCGTGTGATCGTCGTCGCTCGCACCGGCGAGGGGCGTTCGTCGGACGCGATGACCTGGTTTCTCGTCCCGACGGATTCGCCTGGCGTCCGGATCGGCGAACGCTGGCCCACCCTGGGCCTGCGGTCGATGGATCTCTCGTCACTCGAGCTCAGCGACGTCGTCGTGCCCCAATCGCAGCGGATCGGCGACGAGGGGCGTGGCCTCCGTCTGATGAACGACAGCCTTTCGCAGTCGCGCACCACGATCGCCGCGATCGCGGTAGGAGTCGCCCGCCGCGCGCGAGACGAGGTCCTGGCCTTCGGCGCGAAGCGCGTCCTGTATGGCGACAAGCTCCACAAGCTGCAGGACTATCGCTTCAAGATCGCGGAGATGGAGATGGACATCGCGGCGGCTCGCGCACTCGTGTACCTCTCCGCGTTGAAATACGACCAAGGCGCCGACCACACGAAAGAGGCGAGCATCGCGAAGCTGTACGCGGGGCAGATGGTGATGCGGGTGACCGAGGCGGCCTCTTTGATGCTGGGCAGCGTCGGGTACACCGGGCAGAGCGTGATCGAGAAGCTCTTCCGCGACGCGCGCCACACGGCGATCGTCGAGGGCACCGAGCCGACGCACAAGGAGATCGTGTTCGCGAGTCTGCTGCGCAAAGGCGGGTACTGACCTGGCGGCCTCGAGCGGTCAGCGGATGTACCGCCGCTACGAGACCGCCGACGAGAAGGCGCGCGTCGGCAGCCACTACGAGCGCCCGGTGGAGTTCTTCTATCCCGTGCTCGGCGGAGACTGGCACGTGTATTCGGGTCTCCTCTGGGATCGCGCGACCACGGTCAACCAGGCGCAGGAGGAGAAGCTCGATCTTCTCGCCGGCCTCATGCGGCTCGAGCGGGGCGCGCGGATCCTCGACGTCGGTTGCGGCTGGGGCGGCCCGCTCGTCTACCTCTGCAAGCGGTACGGCGTCCGGGGGGTGGGCCTCACGGTGGCGGAAGGCCAGTACCGTGGCGCCGCGCGGCGCATCGCCGAGAGCGGCGCCGAGGCGTCCGTCCTCCTCCAGCACTGGCGCGAATACGAGCCCGACGGCAGCTTCGATGTGGTCTACGCGGATGAGGCGACCGGGCATTTCTCGGATCTGGCCGGGTACTTCGCGAAGGCGTACGAGATGCTCCGGGTCGGCGGACGAATGGTGATCCGGGATCTCCACTTCACGCATCCTCGCCACGCTGAGATGTCACGCGCGATGGTCTTCATCAACGAGCTCTTCGGGGAGACCGCCAACTACCGCACGCTCGGGGAGGAGCTGAGCCTTGCGAGCCGGGCGGGGTTCGACCTGGTCCGGGTGCACCAGATCGACATCTCACATTACCTTCGGACCCTCGACGCGTGGCGGCAGAACCTGCGGGACAACCTCGTCAAACTCGAAGCTCTCGTGGGAGCGGAAGACGTTCGCCGCTTCGACCTGTACCTCCGCGTGTCCACGCGCGCCCTCAGGTCGGAGACGATGACGGTCGAGGTCACCGTCTTCGAGAAACGGCGCTGATCGGCCGGGGTGTCGCGACCGCTCGCTCGGCTGAGCGCCGGCGGCCTCCCGCTATCCTCGCCGCCGGTGGGTGACAGGGTGCGGGTCCTCGTCGTCGAGGACGATCCCGACACGCTCGCGGCCGTCGCGACGACGCTGCGGGATGCAGACGAGTTCGCCGTCTGGGTCGCGCGCGACGCCGACCAGGCGCTGGCGGTCGCCGACGAGCTCGGCTACGACGCCGACGTCCTCGTGCTCGATCTCGACCTGGGGCACGGGATGCGCGGCGACCAGTTCGCGGCGGAGTACCGCCGGCGTGCCGCCAGGACGACGCCGATCGTCGTCGTCAGCGGCGTGCCCCGCGCCCGGGAGCTCGCGCGCAGCATCCGTGCCGCGGCCGCGCTCCCCAAGCCGTTCGACGGCGAAGAGCTGGTGCGCACCGTCCGCATCTTCGGCACGACGTCCAAACGGGAGCGATCGGATCCGGGCGAGTAGCGTGGCGCGCGTGAGAACGACCCGGACGAAGAACGAGCGGGCCGCCATCGACGAAGGGTTCGCGCGGGTGGTGAACGCGTTCGCCAAGGATCGGTCTGTGACCCGTGGCGGCAAGGGCTTCGGCTCCACCGGCCTGAAGGTGAAGGGGAAGCTCTTCGCGTTCATGTCCTCGCACGGCGCGTTCGTCGTGAAGCTCCCGCGCGAGCGCGTCGCCGAGCTGGTGAGCGCCGGGGAGGCCGAGTACTTCGACCCAGGCCACGGCAGGCTCATGAAGGAGTGGATCGCGGTCGGCCCGCGCGCGCCGGATCGCATCGACCTCGCCAGAGAGGCGCGCAGGTTCGTCGGGGAACGCGCCGGCTGAGGTCACCCCTCAGTCGAAGGTCGTCGTGTCCCCTTCCTGGCGATCCGCGCCCTTCGGAGAGTGCTGCCAGCTCCGTTTGCGCGCAGGGCTCGACCGAGCGTTCTGCGCGTTCTCGCCGGTCGCGCCTTCGTCGTGTCGCGAGATGCTGACGGGGTCGGGGGCCGCGCCGTTCATCTTGCAGCTGCCGTCGAAGACAGCGCCCTTCGCCATCGTGAGCGCCGGCGTCGTGAGTCCCGCTTTCACCCGCGCGTGAGGGGCGAGCTCGATCGCGTCGCGCGCCGCGACCGTGCCGGTCACCTCGCCCTCGACGACAAGGGAGCCGCACCTGATGTCGGCATCCACCTTGGCGCCCTCGCCGATGATCAGGAGGTCGTCGGTCGTGACCCCGCCGCTGAACGAGCCGTCGATCCGGGCCTGGCCCGTGAACGTCAGCTTTCCTTCGAAGACCGAGCCGGGACCGAGGACGGCGTTCACGGCGGCGCCGCCCAGCCTGGTCTCTCCGCCGTCAGGCACGTCAGCAAGAACGTGCCGGGGCCCTCGGCGCTACGGGCACAGGGGATCGTCCCCGTCGCTTATGCGGGCCGTACGATCTGGCGGCCTCGCCGTGACGCCCGGACCGGCTCGGGCTCCTCGCGGTCGGGCCGCGTCAATGCCGCTGCTTGGAGCGTTGACGCTCGAGCGCCCCCTGGAGCTGCTCGGGCGTGACCGCTTGCATCAGCGCGAGCACCTCGCCGAGTCGGCGGGGGTGGCCGCGGAGCTCGAGCGTGCGCTGCATCTCGAGCGCCTCGGCGAGCTGCTGGTGGCTGATGACGCCCTCGTCGATGAGGTATTGCCCGAGCGTCTGCACCGCCGGCGGGTCGCCGATGAGCCCCCGCAGCACGTTGATGAGGTCGATGGGGCTGAAGGGTTTCGTGAGGTAGTGCGAGGCACCGGCCGCCATCCCGCGCCGGCGCTCCTCGTTGCTGTCCAGGGCGGTGAGCAGGATGACCGGGATGTTCTTCGTGGCGTCGTCTGCCTTGATCTCGCGGCAGACGTCGAAGCCGGTCAGGCCGTCGCCTTCGCCCTCGAACATGACGTCGAGGAGGAGCACCTTGGGACGCGTCGACCGGACCTGATCGAGCGTCCCGCGGGCGGTCTCCGACTCGTCGATGCTCCAGCCCTGCGTCGACAGGGTGATCCGGACCATCTCGCGGATGAACTTATGGTCGTCTGCGATGAGGATGTCGGCCATATCGGTGGCGAGCAGCCTAACTTTGTTGTCGTCTCCTTTACAGGCCTCGGCGCCCGCCCATAGACTTCGCCACAAAGTTCATACGCGTTACCGGCCAGAGGCGCGGTCACCAGCACTACCGGCGTCGAGGAACGAGCTTCCGCCGACGCGCCGCGAACGGGGTGACCGCCGAAGCCACGGAACGGCTCGCGGACCGTGGCTGGTCCGTCCACCGGAAGGGGGCGGACTGTCGCGACGGGGGAGACCCCGCCGCGAAGCGCTGCCGTGTGACCAAGTCTTCACGGAGAGGCTCGGTGGCACGCAGGCGCACCGGGCCTTTTTCGTTGCGCCGATGCGGCGCGGTCGGAAGAGGCGCGGTGAGCCGGTCCGCGAACAGAGGAGGCCGGCATGCCGATCGAGCGCTTCGCGATCATCGACTCGACGCTGCGCGAGGGCGAGCAGTTCTCGAACGCCCACTTCACGACCGCGGACAAGATCGCCATCGCGCAGCTCCTGGACGAGTTCGGGGTCGAGTACATCGAGCTGACCTCACCCGTCGCGTCTCCCCAGTCCTTCGAGGACTGCAAGACGATCGCGGCGCTTCCCCTGAAGGCGAAGGTCCTCACCCACATTCGCTGCCATATGGACGACGCGCGCGTCGCCGTGCAGACGTGCGTCGACGGGATCGACATCCTCTTCGGGACGTCGTCGATCCTGCGCGAGTTCAGCCACGGCAAAGGTGTCGACCAGATCATCGCTGAGGCCCGGGAAGTCATCTCGTTCATCAAGGAGCACGGGAAGGAGGTCCGCTTCTCGAGCGAGGACAGCTTCCGCTCGACGGAGGGAGACCTCCTCAGGGTCTATACGGCGGTCGCGGCGATGGGCGTCGACCGCATCGGCGTGGCCGACACCGTCGGCATCGCGACGCCACGCCAGTGCTACGCCCTCGCGGTGGAGCTGCGCCACCACGTCGAATGCGACATCGAATTCCACGGTCACAACGACACCGGCTGCGCGATCGCGAACAGCCACAGCATCCTCGAAGGCGGTGCGACGCACATCGACACGAGCGTCCTCGGCATCGGCGAGCGCAACGGCATCACCCCGCTCGGCGGCTTCGTCGCGCGGATGTACGTCGACGATCCCGCGGCGATCCGGGCGAAGTACGACCTGCGGAAGCTGAGCGAGCTCGACGAGCTCGTCGCCTCGATGGTCAAGATCGAGATCCCGTACAACAACTTCGTCACCGGGAAGTACGCCTTCCATCACAAGGCCGGGATGCACACGAAGGCGATCTACGTCAACCCGAACAGCTACGAGGTCCTCGATCCAGCGGACTTCGGGCTGACGCGGACGATGAACATCGCGCACCGCCTCACCGGCTACAACGCCGTCGGGCGGCGCGCGCAGGAGCTCGGCCTGGAGTTCGGGAAGGACGAGCTGCGGGCGATCACGAGGAAGATCAAGACGCTCGCGGACGCGGGTCCCCTCTCGATGGACCAGCTCGACTCGCTGCTGCGAGAATGGGTCGTAGCGTGAATCGCACCCTCGCGGAGAAGATCCTGTCGCGCGCGTCCGGGCGCGCCGCGCGAGTAGGCGACCTCGTCATCGTCCCCGTCTCGCGCGTCATGGTCCACGACTCCGTCATCGACGCGGTCATGGCGGGGCTGCGCGACCTCGGCAAGGAGCGGATCTGGGATACGTCCAGGGTCTGCGTCTTCGTGGACCACGCCGCGCCCGCACCCACGCCGGTCGTCGCGGACTCGCACCGCGT
The DNA here is from genome assembly GCA_005883625.1 of Chloroflexota bacterium. Taxonomy (GTDB): domain Bacteria; phylum Chloroflexota; class Limnocylindria; order P2-11E; family P2-11E; genus 3-1-20CM-2-70-9. The sequence continues at coordinate 58,613 of VBDU01000098.1, forward strand.
CCTGCGCGAGTGGGTGCGCGAGCAGGAGATCCCGACGTTCTACGACGCGGGCGAGGGCGTGTGTCACCAGATCATGGTCGAGGAGGGCTACTGCGAGCCCGGCACCGTGATCGTCGGGAGCGACTCGCACAGCAACTCGTACGGCGCGGTCGGCGCGTTCGGCGCCGGCATGGGGGCCACCGACATCGCCGTCGCGCTCGCCCTCGGCCGCACGTGGCTTCGCGTCCCGGAGTCGATCAAGGTCACGTTCACGGGCACGCTGCGCAAGGGCATCACGATGAAGGACGCGATCATGCGCGTCGTCCGCGAGATCGGCACCGACGGCGCGCGCTACGCCTCCGTCGAGTTCCACGGCGTCGGCGATCTTCCGCAGGGCGACCGCATCACGCTCGCCGGGATGACGACGGAGATGGGCGCGAAGGCCGGCCTCGTCGTCGGCACGCCCGAAGCACCCGACTGGCTCTTCCCGGACCGCGGCGCGACCTACGCGAACGAAGTGACGATCGACCTCACGACGCTCGAGCCGCAGATCGCGGTCCCGCCGCGCGTGGACCAGGTGGTGGATGTGTCGGCGGCGATCGGCCAGCCGGTCGACGTCGTCTTCCTCGGCTCGTGCACGAACGGCCGGCTCGTCGACATGCGCCAGGCCGCGGCCGTGCTGCGAGGCCGGCGCATCGCGCCCCAGGTGCGGCTTGAGGTCGTGCCGTCGTCGCGCCGGCAGATGGAGGACGCGATGGCCGACGGGACGCTGCTCGCGCTCTCGAGCGCGGGTGCGGTGATCGGGAGCTCCGGGTGTGGTCCGTGCCTCGGACGCACGGGTGGCGTACTGGCCGGCAACGAGATCTGTCTCTCGACGGCGAACCGCAACTACAAAGGGCGCATGGGCTCGCCGGACGCCGCGATCTACATCGGGTCGCCGTACGTCGCGGCCGTCGCCGCGCTCACCGGGGTCATCGACGACCCGCGTCCTTACCTGGAGGCGTCGGACGCCGAGTTCGACGAGCTCGTCGCGCGCCGCCGCGCCGAGCGGCCGGGTCGCGGCGCGGCGTCGGTGCGCTCGGGCGACCGCTCCCGCGAGCTCGTCCTTACCGCCGCCCGCAGCGGACCGGCCGCGGAGATCGACGATTGATTGAGCGAGGAGCGGCTCTGCCGCGACGAGCGAATCAACCAGCCCTGAGCGCGTCTACGCGGCGAAGCCGCGAGATTGAGAGGGACGATTAGGTGCCGCGCGCCTGGGTCTTTGGCGACGACCTCGACACGGACCAGATCGTTCCGGGCCGCTACGCGCCCTTCATGGTCGGCCAGGACAAGTTCCACCTGTACGCGTTCTGCGACGCGCGCCCCGGCTTCGCCAAGGAGGTCAAGCCCGGCGACGTTCTGGTGGGCGGCGAGAACTTCGGGTGCGGAAGCTCGCGCGAATACGCGGTCGCCGCCCTCAAGAAGCTCGGCATCGGCGGGGTCGTGGCGAAGAGCTTCGCGCGCATCTTCTTCCGGAACTGCGTCAACCTGGGGATCCCGGTCCTCGAGTCGACCGACGCGGTCTCGCGGATCCACGATGGCGACGAGGTCACGCTGGACATGCCGGCGGGCGTGCTGCGTGGTCCGCGCGGCGACGCGCCCCTGCGACCGCTCGCACGCTTCGCGAAGGAGATCCTCGCCGCGGGCGGTGTCGTCGCCTACTTACGCGCGCACGGGGACTTCCCGCAGGTCAGCTGATCGCGGCGCTTCACTCGCGATCGGCACCGTGAAGTGGAACCGCGAACCGGCGCCGACCTGGCTCTCGACCCAGATGCGTCCGCCGTTCAATAGGACCAGCCGCCGCGCGATCGCGAGACCGAGTCCTGTTCCACCGTGGCGTCGGCTCGCGGACCCGTCCGCCTGACGGAACTCATCGAAGATGATGGCCTGTGCCTCGGGCGCGATGCCCTCGCCCGTATCGGAGACCGTGACCGTGAGCGTGTCGCGGGCCTGGACCGCGCTCAGCACGATCTCGCCTTTCGTCGTGAACTTCACCGCGTTGCCGGTGAGATTGATGAGGATCTGCCGGAAGTGATATGGGTCGGCGAACGCGGCCGGGAGCGCGGGCTCGATGTCGCTCCGGAGCACCAGATCCTTGGCTCGCGCCCGAGGACCGAGAAGCGAGACGAGCTCGTCGGCCAGCTCGTGCATGCGGAAAGCCTCCGGCTTGATGTCCATCTGCCCGGCTTCGATCTTCGCGAGATCGAGCAGCCCATTGATGATCTCCAGGAGGTTGTCCGCCGCGCTGTGGACGCGTCGCAGGTCGGATGTCTGCTGCGCCGTGAGCTCGCCGTCCAGTCCCTCGAGCATGAACTCCGTGTAGCCGATGATCGCATTCATCGGGGTCCGGAGCTCGTGGCTGACGTTCGCGATGAACTCGCTCTTGAGGCGGCTGGCCTCTGCGAGCTTGACGTTGGTGCCGCGCAGCTCGGCGACGAGTGTCTCGTTCTGACCATCCCGAGTCTGTAGGGCGGTCGCCATCGACTGGAACGAGCGCTCCAGCTGCCCGATCTCGTGCGCGGAACCGGTGGCGATGGGAGCGCCGAGGTCGCCGCGCTCGATGCGGCGCGCGGCTCCCGCGAGGCGGGCGAGGGGCGTCGTGAGCGTTCGTGCGGTGCGGTAGGAAAGCAGCACGGCGAGGCCGGCGAGCAGCACCCCGCCGGCGAGCACGGCGGCGGCCAGCTGTTGCTGGGCCTGCTCCAGCGGCGCGAGCGGTAGGAACACGGCGAGCACTTGTGGCTGGCTCGAGTGCGACCGGACGAGGCTGAAGATCGCGGCGTAGCGCGCGCCGTTGACGCTCATGTCCGTCCGGTGGGCGCCGATACCGAGCCGCATCGCCTCGATGTCAGGGAGCTGCGACGGCTCGAGCCCCTTGATCGTGGCCGCCTTCACCTCGCCGTTGGCGAGCATCGCGATCTCCGAATCCGAAGCGGCACGGATCGTGTGCAAGAAGGTACTGTCGAGGAGGGAGCCGACCTCGATCAGGCCTGGCGTTTTCGTGGGGTCCGCCGCGCTGATCGGCGTGATCGAGCGGATCATGAGGCCCTTCGGCTCGCTGTAGATCACCCAAGAGTTCTCGACCTTGGCGGTCGCGCGCACCAGGAGCTCTTGCGGCAGCTGTTCGCCCGGCGTGAAGTCCTGCGCGCCTGCGATGATGTCGCCGTTCGGGTCGGCGACCAGCACGATGTCGAGCGCGAGCCTGGACTTGAGGGGGATGAGGAGCTCGCCTAGCGCCCGTCCGTCTCGCGCGGCGGCGAGATCGCGGACGCTGGACAACGCGGCGAGCACGGCACCGCTCCGCGATGTCTGCAGGACCCGATCGTCGATGGCGCTGGAGGTGGCTCCCGCGACCAGCCGCGCTTCATCGTCGAAGCGCTCCTGGAGCAAGCGTTGCGAGATGCTTAGCGCGAGCGCCACGATGAGGACGGTCGGCAAGACGCCAATGACGAGGCTGCGCAATAGCAGCGTTCGACGGATGCTCGGTGCGAACGGCGCGATCGAACCGTGAAGGAGCCGGCGCACCCTAGACCGCGGCTGCGGCGATGCGCTGGCCTTCGGGGCTTCTCGCGAAGTCGAGGAACGACCGGATGGCCGGCTTGAGCGTCGCCTCGTCGGGACGGTAGATAAGCATGAGCGGGCGCCCGATCCGGTAGCTGCCGCTTACCAGATTCTCCGGAGTGGGCGCCACACCGTCGATCGAGACGAGATGGACCGTCGTCTCGGTCGCGGTGCGGCTCGAGGTGGTCGCCATCCCGATGGAGGCACGGAACGAGCCGACCGCCTTCAGGGTCTGGTCGAGCTCGAACACCTCGCTCGCGTCCTTGTCGTACGTGGCCTTGCCGCCGAAGAAATAGGACTCAAAGCTGGTCCGCGTCGCGGCATTCGCTTCACGGATGAAGACCTTGACCTCCTGGTTCTCCCAGCCGAGCTGTGACCAGTTCTTGATCTCGCCGGCGAAGATCCTGCGCACCTGTTCCTTCGTGAGATCTTTGACAGGGTTCGCGGCGTTGACGATCACGCCGGTCCCGCTCAGGCCGATGCTCAGCGTCTTCAGCTTCGCGCCCTCGTCCGGCGTGAGTCCGCGGCTCACGAAGCCGAGATCGACGTGGCCGGCCGTCGCGAGCGCCACCGCGGCGTCGGAGCCGACCTCGTCGACCTGCCAGGTCACGCCGGGGTGCAGTTCAGCGAAACGCTTCGTCAGCGCCTGGACAGGCGCGAGGGCACCGCCGCCACCGCTCGCGGTATAGAGGCCGGCAAGCGGATCGGGCGCTGGCGTGCCGGTCCGTCCGCCGCACGCGGCGGCGAGCGCGACCGCGAGCATCAGCGCAGCGCGACGCAGCCGCCGACCCACCAGGCAGGTCATTGGGGGCGAAGATTACTTGACCGGGTTTGCTACAGAGGTCTCAGGCCGGTACAGACACACCGACTGCTCCCGCGGACGGGCGGCTAGACCCGGCGGCTCCTCCGAACGGCGCACTCGAGGCAGCGGCAGCGCACCCGGGAAGGGTGCGTGTGGCGCGGCTCCCATTGCGTCGCGACGATCGCGATGGCGACGACCGTGCTCCAGGCGAACGCGAGCGCGATCGCGGCTTCCGGCGAAACAGCCACGGCTGCGTCGAGTGCGCGTGGCGTGCCAGCCCCGGCGCGCGCTTGCTCGGCCAGGCCCCGGCCGGTCGGACGTCAACGCGCCTTGGGACGATGGGGCTCCGTCGAGCGCTGCCCGGCGAGGGCTATGCCTCGACGACCACCGTGCCCGCGATCTTGTCGTGCAGGGTCTGACGCTTCCCGTCCCAGAGCGGCCAGAGCACGTCGAGGATCCCCGGGATGAGCGAAAGCCACAGGAACGGCGGGATCACCGCACGCAGGAACGCGCGGACGTAGCCGACGGAGTCGTCCTCGTTGCCATCCCGCCGCACCGCGATGTCGGACATCATCTTGCCCACCGTCTGGCCGCCTTCGGCGATCGCGACGATGTAATAGAGGGTCGGCCCGAAGTAGCCGAGGAGCAGCAGGACCACTCGCGCGGCGTCTTGCGCGGGGCCGCCGCGGAACACGAGGACCCCGAACGCGAAGTAAAGGACAACGAACACGAGCCAGATGAGGAGCGAGTCGATCACCGCCGCCTTGACGCGCCTGCCGTACCGGGCGTAGTCGACGGGCTCCGCGACTTCCGCCGCGCCGGCGGGAAATGTCGTCGTCGTCATGCGCCGAGAGTCTCCCGTATCTCGCCTCGCGCCGACCGGTGCGAGCCGCGATTAGCGACGGGGTCGATACCCGAGCTCAGGCCATGCTCTCGCGGACCCACTCCGTGACCGTCTGCGCCATCTTCGCCCGCGGCCCCGCCGGAGCGAAGTCGTGGTCGCCGCCCTCGATCGTCACGATCTTGTGCGTGACCCGCGCCTGTGAGAGCACCGCGGCGTAGCGCTCGGCGTCCTCGAGCGGCACCTGCGTGTCGCCCGAGCCCCGGATGAGCAGCACCCGCGCCCGGGTGCGCGAGAGCTCGGCGACCGGCTTCCACTTCCCGTCGTTGGACCATGCCTTGAAATGGGCCTGCGCGAGTGCCGGCGCCGCCGCCAGGACCGCGGCGCGGATGCGCGAGTCGCGGCCGGCGACAAGGGCCGCGACCGTGCCGCCGAACGAGAAGCCGACGATGCCGAGGCGCTCGGGCACCTGCGGATGGGCCTTCAGGAGGCGGATCGCTCCGGCCGCGTCCGCGAGCGCGGAGTCGAGCGTCATCTTCGGCGGCTGGTGGTCGCGATACGCGAAGCGCAGCGCGGCGATGCCGACCTTGGCAAGCGCCTCGCACGTCGCGACGATGTGCGGCTGCTCCGGCTGGCCGCCGAAACCGTGCAGCACCGGCGCCGCGCCCAGCGGCTCGGTGTCCGGAAGGTGCAGGACGCCCTCGATCTCACTGTCCGCGACGTTGAAGGAGACGCGTTGCAGCACTAGTCGGCCGCGGCGGGCCGCGCGGGCGTCTCCGGCAGCGCCAGCATCTCGAGCACCTGCTCGCGGCGCTCGATCGGCGTGCGCGAGCTGATGAGCTCGAGGACTTTTTTCCGTCCCTTCATCTTTCCCACAAGGATCGCGCCGACCAAATTTTCGCCGAGGAAGAACAGCCTCTTGTAGTTGCGGCCCGCGAGGTCGAACTCGACGATCGCCTCGGCGTCGGGCTCTTCTTCCGTCGTGACGCCCATGACGGAGATGTTCGAGTTGAACATCCCTGACGCGTACGTCGGGACCTCCACGTAGGGTTCCTTCGCGCCGAGCATGTTCTTCGCGACGTGGCGACCGTGGTTGAGGGAGTTGTCCCACGTGCCCATGCGGTGGTGGCGCTGCGAGACGACGTCGTAGAACTCCGCCACGTCGCCCGCCGCCCAGGCGTCGGGCATGCTCGTCTCGAGGAACTCGTTCGTCTTCACGCCCACGTTCGTCTCGAGCCCGGTGTCCTTGAAGAGGTCGATGTTCATCGTGAGCCCGAGACCCACGCCGACGATGTCCGCGGTCGCGCCGAACCCGGCGGACCCCGTCACCTTGATCCGCCCATCGCTCTGCTCGAGCCTGTCGATGGCCTCCTCGTAATGGAGCTGCACGCCGGCGTCTCCCGCGAGGAGCGAGACGACCTCTCCGCCGGGCTCGTCGAGCGCGCGGCGCAGGAACCATGGCCCGCGCATGAGCCAGTGCGTCTCGAGCTTGCGGAAGGCGAAGGCCTCCGTGAGCTCGTAGCCGATGAACGATCCGCCGAGGACGACCGCGACCTTGGACTCGGGGATCTTGGCCACCATCGCCTTCGTCTCGTCGAAGTACTGGAAGTTGAACCAGCCCTTCACCCGGTCCGCGCCCGCGGCACGGAGGGGATTCGGCCGGCCGCCGGTGGCGATGAGCAGCCGGTCATAGGGGATCTCGCCGCCCGGCTCGATCGCGACCGTCTTCCCCTCGAAGTCGACTTGCGTGACCTTGGTCTCGAGCCGGAGGTCGAGGCGATTGTTCGTGTGCCACTCCATGTCGCGCACGTACACGCGCTGCTCGAGCAGCACGCCCTTGAGGTAGCGAGGAAGGGAGACGCGGTTGTAGAGCGTGTATTTCTCGTCGTCGATGATCGTGATCTCGCACGCGATGTCGAGCTTGCGCAGCTGCTCCGCCGCGTAGGTGCCGGCCGCGCCGTTGCCGATGATCACGAACCGGGTCGGCTGACTCCCCAGGGGCGATCCCTCCCGCAGGTGGTCTCGGTAGTCTGGCCGATGTGCCGCGCCGCCGCCCACGCACCGACCCGCTCCCGCGCGTCCGCGAGACCTGTCTCGCGCTGCCCGAAACGAGCGAACGCGCGAGTCACGGCGCGCCGACCTGGTTCGTCCAGGAGAAGACGTTCGTCACGTACATGGACGACCACCATGGGGACGGCCGTCTCGCGCTCTGGTGCGCGGCGCCGCCGGGGATGCAGCGCGGCCTCGTGAAGGCCGACCCTACGCACTATTTCGTGCCGCCGTACGTGGGCTACCGCGGCTGGGTCGGCGTGCACCTCGACAAAGGCCTCGACTGGGACGCGATCGCGCGCGCGATCGAGGAGGCGTACGTCACCGTCGCGCCGAAGAAGCTTGTCGCTCTCGTGCGTCCCTGACCGGTACCGGAGGAGGGACTCGAACCCCCACGCCCTTGCGGGCAGAGCGTCTTAAGCGCTCGGCGTCTACCTTTTCGCCACTCCGGCTCGCCCTCAAGTCTACGAAGTCAGGCGCGAGATGACCGGGATCCGCAGACCGAGCGCGTAGTTGAGCTGCACGAGGACGATGAACGCGATGCTCACGTATGTGTTGATGACGCAGAGCAGTGCCGCCGAACGACCGGCGCGCCGCGCGTAGGCCCAGCAGGCGTAGATGAGCGCGCCTCCCGCGAAGATGTTCAGCCAGTAGACGAACAGCGCCAGCCGAAAGCTGATGAACTCGGCGAGCAGGGACGTGGAGAACGGCAGCAAGGCGATGGCGGCCAGGAACGCGAGTTGCAGCCAGCTGAAGCTCCGGCCGGGGCGGGCGATGTGGTGCAGCTACGTGTGCTGGCCGTTCCAGAAGATCCCGAGCGTGAGAAGCTCAGCAGGTACGTCACGAAGCGCGGCGAGAGCCGCATGATCGCCTCCCAGAGGTCTTCCGCTCGAGGCTCCTCCCGGCGATGTCGTTGTAACAGGACGCCGGACCTCGTCGGTCCGGCGTCGAGCGAGAAGAAGGAGGAGGGTGCCTCCGCCTATTTCTTCGGCGCGCCCTTGCGGTCGACGAGCTTGCCCATGAGCGCGGGCAGCTTCTTCTTCGCCGTCGCGGCCTGGTCGCCGGTGAGCCGGCCGCTCGCGACGGCGCCGTCGAGGCTCGTGCTCGCCGCATCGGTGAGCGCGGCGACGAGGCCGTCGCGGCTCTTGCCCGTTGTCGCGTTCGCGACATCCGCCAAGCTCTTCCCGGCGCCGAGCTGGGCCATGAGGTCCTTCGGCGGGAGGCCGAGGTACCTCGCGGCGGTCCTGAGCGCGTCGCGCGCGACCGACTTGAGCATGTCCCGGCCCTGCGCCGGCTGGTCGGATGGCGCCGCGCTCGGCTCCGGTGTCACGGCCGGCGCGTCCGCCGTGGCCGGTGCCGGGGCCGCGGTCGTCTGGTTCTCGTAGACCGCGAAGGCGGCCGCGCCGAACAGCCCGACGCTAAAGACGGCCGCGCCGATGCCGAGGAGGTTCTTGTGCTTCGTGACCGAGGCCGGGATCGTCATCGCGTCCCTCCGGGTATGTCGTCTTTGCCTCGATTACCCGGAGAGACCGCGAAGCTGTTTCTCGCGGCGGCCCCTCCTTACGGAGCGTTAACGCCCGCCGACCTGCCCCTGACGTCGGGCACATACGCGGGCTGGTGTTGGACGGCGGGAAGACACCGTAGACCAAAAAGCAGTGCTGTATACTGTGCTGTATATGGCGGCTACCCGTACGCAGATCTACCTCAGCGCGGAGCAGAGGCGAAGGCTCGAGGCGCGGCGGAAGCGAGAGCGCAAGAGCCTCGCCGCGGTCGTGCGCGAGGCCGTCGACGCCTATCTGGGCCAGCCGACCACCGACGCGCAGCGGATCCTCGACGAGACGTTCGGAGCGTTGCCGGATCTCGAGGTCGCGCCCCGAAGCGAGTGGCGGAAACGAGAGCGCCGGCTCGGCCTCCGTGGCTGAGCTCCTGGTCGACACCGACGTCTTCATCGACGTTCTGCGCGGAACCCGCCGACTGCGGATAGACGGACACGGGATCTCGTATTCGGTGATCACGAGAACAGAGCTGTTCGCGGGCCGACGGTCGGACGAAGAGCTCATCCGCCGTCTCCTCTCGCCGTTCCGTGAGCTCGTCGTGGATCGCGCGATCGGAGAGCGCGCCGGCCGGTTGCGTCAGTCGTCGAAGATGGAGACGCCGGACGCACTCATCGCGGCGACGGCGCTCGAGCATGGTTTAGAGCTGACAACGCGCAACGCGCGTGACTTCGCCGGAGTCCCAGGGCTGCGGCTGCGAGACCCGACGCAGCGCGCCGAGTAGCTCTTCCGGTCGCGCACCGATGAACGTCGCCCTCGCGTCCTGCGCGAGGATGCGCCTGCTACGACTCCGGTCCGGCGACGTTCACCACGATCTCGCCCTCGCCCGCGCGCACGACGACGATCTGCGACGGCTCCACGCCCGGATTGCCTTCGCGGTGGATCTCGCCGGGCGCGACATAGATGAAGTCGCCGGGTCCCGCCTCGAGCACCGTCTTGCCGCCAGGGCCGCACTCGAGGCGCGCCCTGCCGGTGAGGACGTAGATCACCGACTCGTGCTCGCCGTGGTGATGCCATCCCGACAGAGCCAGTGCTTCGTTCAGCGCGACGCCCGCCCACACCCGTTCGGTGCGGATCGCCTGCTCGCGGATCATGCCCGGCGTCTGCCCCGTCTCCCGCGTTCGCTCGCGCGGCTTCACGACCCCGGTCTCGAGTTGTTTCGTCGTCATCGTTCGTCCTCCTCCGCCGTGCTCACGCCGGGACGCGGAACCAGAAGCGCGTCCGCCCGTCCGCCGACTCGACACCGACGCGTCCGCCGCCGAGCTCGACGAGCTGTTTCACGATCGCGAGACCGATGCCCGCGCCGCCACGCGCTCGGTCGCGCGACTTCTCGACACGGTAGAAGCGCTCGAACACGTGGGGCAGGTCGGCCGCCGGGATGCCCTCACCGGTGTTGCTCACCCCGACGACGACATCGCTGCCGTCGCTCGCCGCTGCGAGGGTTACGAGGCCGCCGTCCGGTGTGTAGCGGACCGCGTTCTGCAACAGGTTCGCGAGGACCTGAGCAAAGTGGTCGGGGTCCGCTCGTGCCGCCAGACCGGCGGGTACGTGCACGCTGACCGAGACGCCGCGCCGCTCGAAAGCCGGCAGCGCCAGCTCGACGGCCATCTCGATCGCCGCCCGCACGTCGAGCGCCACGGGGCGGACGTCGCTCTCGCGGTCGCTGACAGCGAGGTCGTCGAGCGAGCGCGCGAGTCGGACGAGCCGGTCCACCTCTTCGCCGAGGGACGCGAACGTCTCCTGTGTCGGTGCCACGACACCGTCGCGCAGCGCCTCGAAGTAGCCGAGGAGATTCGTGAGCGGCGTTCGAAGCTCGTGCGCCGCGTTCGCGACGAACTCCGATCGCAGGCGCTCCTGCTCCTCCAGGCGCGCGGCCATCTGATTGAACGACCTGGCGAGCGAGGCGATCTCGAGCGGCCCGTCGGTCGGGACGCGAAC
>VBDU01000099.1 GCA_005883625.1 Chloroflexota bacterium
AGGTAGTCGGCGCCGAAGTTGACGAAGCAGCCCATCGTGCGGGCGTCGCCGACGACAGATTTGATGACGAGCTCGTTCAGTCCGTTCTGCGCGGAGACGACACATCCGTCGGCGCTCAGGTGCGGCGCGAGCGCGCGCGTCGCGACCTCGGTGTCCTGGGCCTTGACGGCGAGGACGACGTGCGCGAACTCGCCGCGCAGCGCGTCGGGGGTGAACGCGGGCACGCGGACGGTGAATCTCGTCAGCGGCCCCTCGATCCGAAGACCCGCCGCGTCGATCGCCGCGACGTGGTCCCGCGCGCGATCCACGAGCGTGATCTCATGCCCCGCGCGCGCGAGGTGCGCGCCGATGGTGCCGCCGATCGCGCCCGCGCCCCAGATGAGGAATCTCATCTCACGCCCTCCCCGATCCGCCGTGCCGTCGGCTTTTCAGCCCATTAGGCCCGACTTTTCCAGGTCCGTGCGAAACGGCCTGAGGGAGGCCAAATCACGGCGGGCGTCGGCCGTTAGAGCTACCGTGCGCGCGCGGGCTGGCTCGTCCCTTCGGACGGCCGGACAGCGGCACACCGCCCCTATCCTCGCCGCGTGAGCGATCTTCTCGTGAGGCTTTATGACCTACCGCCGCCACGCGTGGTCGGCGGCGTCGACGTGCGGCGAGCGCTCCCGCCTGAAAAGCACGCGGTCAGCGTGTGGGTCCGCGACACGTTCGGGCACCGCTGGGCGAGCGAAAGCGAGATCGCGTTCGCGCATCAGCCGGTCGGCTGCCACGTCGCGCTCCGCGAAAGCTCGGTCCTCGGCTTTGCGTGCTGGGACGCGACCGCGCGCGGCTTTTTCGGACCGATCGGCACGCTCGAGAGCGAGCGCCGGAAAGGCATCGGCGCCGCGCTCCTTCTCGAATGCCTCTACGCCATGGCCGCGCACGGGTACGGTTACGCCGTGATCGGTGCGGCCGGGCCGAAGGCGTTCTACGAGCGCGTCGTCGAGGTGCTCGAGATCCCCGGATCGGTGCCCGGGATCTTCCGCGGACTGCTCCGCTAGCGACGGCACGACGGTCGCATTAGCCGAGCCTCGTGGATCGCGCCCGAGCGGCGCTCACCTTCGTGCCCTTCGGCATCGTCGGCGCGCTCGCGGTCGGGCTCGCGCTCGCCGGCGCTTTCGCGGGGCCGCGGGTCGTGAACGGACCGACGCGTTCGGTCGTGCCGACACCGAGCACCGCGGGCGTATCGCGGACGGCTTCACCGACGGCCACGGATCCGGCGGACGACGCCGGCGCGATGCTTCGCGTGCACAACGACCTTCGTGCCGCGCTCGGCGCGCCCGCGGTGCGCGGCGACGATCGTGTGAACGCTGCCGCACGGCGGCATGCGGAGTACCTCGCGCGGAATGCCGTGGGTGGCCACGACGAGACGCCTGGCCAGGCCGGCTTCACTGGTGTGAGCGTGCGTGACCGTCTCGACGCGCAGGGCTACGCGGGCGCCACGGCGAGCGAGGTCGCGATCTCCTCCGGCTCGGGCAGCGAAGGCGTCCGCTCGCTCTGGGTCCTGCCGTACCACCGGCTCGGGCTCATGCATCCCCACGCGGTCGTCGCGGGCTGGGGCCATGCCGAGATCGCCGGGCGGACCGCGACGGTCGGGGTCCTCGTCTACGACTTCGCCTCGCCGTCCCCGGATCGGGTGCGCTCGCCCGCGGCGGGGCAGCGCGTGCCCGCAACGTGGTCGGGCGACGAGGCGCCCGCCGTCCTGCCCGCGGGCGCGGCGCGTCCGGTCGGCTACCCGGTCATGGTCGTCTTCTCGAACGCGCGTCCCGTGGGTCTGCGCTCCGCGCGCCTCACGGACGCGAGCGGTCACGAGGTCGCGCACGAGGTCGTGCCGCAGCTCTACGAGGGTGACTACGTCGCGATCGTGCCCTCCGCACCGCTGAGGCCTGGGGAGCGCTACCGCGTCCGGCTCGAGCTGAGCCTCGCAGGTGACCCGGTCGTCGATGAGTGGGAGTTCGAGGCCGAGCGCTAGGCGCGCTACGCCAGGGATTCTGCTCGCGTCCGGTCCGCGGCCCGGCGCAGCGCGCGGAAGGCCAGCACGAGTGCGTCGAGCTGATAGCCGGCGGTCCGTCCGCTCGGATTCGGGAGGGCCCAGACCTCCGTGTCACCGATCCGCTGCTCCTGCCGGCCCACCAGGACGCGCGTCGCTCCGAACGCCAGGCGGTACGCGCCGAGTCCGAGGATCGCGACGATGCGCGGCCGGTGGCGCCGCACCTTCCGTGCGAGCAACTCGCCGCCGCGCCGCAGATCCGCCGCAGCGAGCTCGTCGGCGTTGGCGGTCGCGAAATTGAAGAGGTTCGTGACGCCGATGCGGCGCTCCAGCAGCTCCCGCTCGTCGAACGGCGAGAGCTGGCGATCCGTGAAACCCGACCGATGGAGCGCCGGCCAGAAGCGGTTGCCGGGACGCGCGAAGTGATGGCCGACCGCCGCGGTGTAGAGCCCGGGGTTGATCCCGCAGAAGAGGACGCGCAGGCCGGGCGCGATCACGTCGGGGACGCTTTTCCCGTGCGCGGCGAGCAGGTCGTCGCGGGTCGGTCTGCGTTCGCGCGGCCAGCTGGCCGATGAGCTCCTGGCGATGGGCACGCGCCCTCCAGCCTAGCTAGAGTCGAGCACACGGACACCCTCGCCCGCGCGGGCATCCATACCGAATACGTCGATCGCTCGGCTTCGCCGTGCGAAGACTTCTTCGCCTTCGCGAACGGCGCGTGGCTCCGCGGCGCTCAGATCCCGGCGGACGAGATCGCCTGGGGCGTCTGGAACGAGGTCCGCGACGCCAATCGGGAAGTGCTCCGCGCCATCGTCGAGGAGGCCGCCGCCGCGGGCGCGCCCGCGGGCTCGGAGCGGCAGCTCGTCGGCGACTTCTACGCGAGCGGGATGGACGAGGCGGCGACGGACGCCGCGGGCCTCAGCCCGGCCGCCCGCGAGCTCGACCTCGTCGAGGGCATCGCCGAACACGCCGGGCTCACGCGCGCGATCGCCGCGCTGCAGCCCCACGAGATGCGGCCCGGCTTCTCGCCGTTCGTCCGCCCGGACCCGCGGGACAGCTCGACGAACCGCCTGCATCTGCAGCAGGGCGGGCTCGGTCTCCCGGACCGTGATTACTACCTGCGCGAGGACGAGACGTCGCGCTCGCTGCTCGCCGCGTACGAGGAGCACGTCGCGCGCACGCTCGCGCTCGCGGGATCCGCCGCGTCCGAGGCGCGCGAGCGCGCGGCGCTCGTCGTGCGATTCGAAACGCGCCTCGCGCGCGCGTCGATGACCCGCGTGGACCAGCGCGATCCGTACAAGGTCGCCAACACGATGGGTCTCCCGGAGCTCGCGCTGCGGGCCGAGGGGTTCGACTGGGCCGGCTATCTCACCGCCCTCGGCCTTGCCGGGATCGAGGCCGTCAACCCGCGCCAGCCCGACTTCTTCGCCGAGCTCGCGCGGGCGACGCGCGACGTCGCCGCCGACGAGTGGCGCGTGTACCTACGCTGGCACGTCCTGCGTGCCTGGTCGCCCTACCTCGCGAAGCCCTTCGCCGACGAGCACTTCGACTTCTTTGGCCGGCGCCTCCTCGGACAGAAGGAGGAAAAGCCACGCTGGGAGCGCGTCGTCGAGGTCATCGACGACGGCCGCCGTTCGGTCGGCGAGGCGCTCGGGCGGCTGTACGTCGAGCGCGTCTTCCCGCCCGAGGCGAAGACGCGGCTGCGCGAGATGGTCGAGTACCTGCGCGCCGCGCTCGCCGACCGCATCCGCGAGCTCGACTGGCTGGGTCCGACGACGAAGGAGTCGGCTTTGGAGAAGCTCGCGGCGTTCACGGTGAAGGTCGGCTACCCCGACCGCTGGCACGACCGCGCCGGCCTGCGCATCGGGCGCTCCTCCTATCTCGGCAACGTCCGCGCGACGCAGCGCTTCGAGTTCGCCTACGAGCTGCGGAAGCTCGGCGCGCCGGTCGACCGCACGGAATGGGGGATGACCCCGCCGACCGTCAACGCGTACTACAACCCGTCGTTCAACGAGATCGTGTTCCCGGCCGGGATCCTGCGGCCGCCGTTCTTCGACGTCCATGCCGACGACGCCTCGAACTACGGCGCGATCGGGGTCGTCATCGGTCACGAGATGAGCCACGGCTTCGACGACTCCGGCAGCCAGTACGACGCGCAAGGGAACCTGCGGAACTGGTGGAGCGCCGAAGACCGCGCGAGCTATGACGCCCGGACCGGCCGCATGGTCGAGCAGTTCGACGCGTACGAGCCGCTGCCCGGGAGCCACATCAACGGAAAGCTCACGCTCGGCGAGAACATCGGCGACCTCGGCGGCGTGCGCATCGCCTACGCGGCCTTCCAGCGCGCGCTCGCGGCGAGCGCCCGGCCAGAGCCGATCGACGGTCTCAGCGCGGAGCAGCGCTTCTTCATCGCGCACGCGCAGGTCTGGCGCAGCATCATCCGGGACGAGGCGCTCCTGGTGCGCCTCCTGACCGACCCGCACTCACCCGCGCGCTATCGCGCGAACGGGCCGCTCTCCAATATGAGCGAGTTCCACGACGCGTTCCGCTGCGCGGCGGGGAGCCCGATGTGCCGTCCCGCCGCGCAGCGACCGGTGATCTGGTGAGGCGCTAGGCCCGCCGCAGGATCCGGCCGGGCTCCTCGGTCCGCTCGACCGGGCGTCCGTTCCCGAAGTGCTCCGCCTGTGACCCCGGCGCCGGAGCGGCCGGCCTCGCGGGCATCGCGGCGACCGAGCTGCGCATGTTGCGCCAGATCTGCGCCGCCTCCTCGCGGCCGCCGAGCCCGAAGGCCAGGCCGAAGGCGAGCGCGAGCCCGGCGACGATCCCCGTGAAGAGGATGTCGATGATCGCGGTCGCGACGCCGATCTGCGTTGCCGCGGCGATGACGCCGAAGCCGAGGGTCGCGGCGTACGCGAGGAAGCCGATCGTGCTCGCGTTCGGCATGCTCGGCTCGAGCGCGCCGGTGACGAGGGCGCGGGCCCGCGACGCGAGCCAGGAGAACGCGCCGAGGATGAGCACCGCGACGATGAGGCTCGGGATGAACGCCAGGACTTGGTTCACGATCGTGCTCACGGTCGTCAGGTGGACGGTGTCCGCGGCCATAAGGATGACGATGAGCCGCAGGTACCACTTCACGACGCCCGCGACGAGTCCCGAGGTGTCCGTCTTGATCTGTGCGCGTCGCAGGAAGCCTGTGACGCCGACACGCTCCGCCATCGAGTCGACCTTGATCGCGCGGAGGCCCCGGCGCACGAGGCCGGCGAGGGCTCCGGTGATGATCCAGCCGAGCACGAGGACGATGAGCGCGCCGAGGATGACCGGGATCGCGGAGAGGAGCGCGGCGATCCCGGCCGCGAGGCCGGTAAGCAACGCGCCAGGCAGGTCGGTGACGGGTGCCATGAGACTTTCCTCCTATACGGACATGCCAGGTTGATGGCTTGCCGACCTAGCGCAGCATCGACCGGACCAGGGATGGCGCCCGTTAGGTCGAAACATGAACGAATGGGCAACGGCCGTTACACGGTTTCGCGTACGACAGCTTCCGCTGCGCCGTCGCCCGAGTCCGGCGAGAATGCGAGGAGGACCAATGGGAACGTTCGTTCTCGCTCTCCACTCGCATCTGCCGTACGCGCGCGGGGCCGGCCGCTGGCCCCACGGCGAGGAATGGATCCACGAGGCGATGTTGGGGACCTACCTCCCGCTCCTCGCCTTGTTCCACGATCTCCGCGAAGCCGCGGTCCCCTACCGCATCGTCGTCGGCCTCACGCCCGTCCTCATCGAGCAGCTCGCCGACCGTGACGTCGACGCGCGGTTCATCGAATATGCCGACGACCAGATCCGCCGCGCGGAGTCCGACGTGCGGCGCTTCATGGATCAGTCGGACCAGGAGCGCGCGGCCCTCGCCGACTTCTACCTCAGCTCGTACGGGCGGCTCCGCCGCGCGTACGTCGAGCGGTTCCGCCGCGATCTCGTCGGCGCGTTCGCCGACCTCGCGCGCAGCGGGCACCTCGAGATCCTCACCTCGGCGGCGACGCATGGGTACCTGCCGCTGCTCGACCGAGCCTCGGTCGAAGCGCAGCTCCGAGTCGGTCGCCGCTCCACGCGCCGGCTGCTGCGTCTCGAGCCGACCGGCATCTGGCTGCCGGAATGCGCGTACGCGCCAGGTCTCGAGCGGGTCCTCGCGGAGAACGGCATCACGCACTTCTTCACCGATGCCGCGCTCCTCCCGGGGCACGCCCGGCCCGCGGGCGAGCGCGCGCATCGCCGTGGGCAGAGCGAGCTCCGCCGCTGGCCCCCGCACGAGGAGCGCGCGGCAGCGGCGATCGTGCCCGGGGACACCGACGTCGACGTGATGCGTCCGTACTACGTCGCCGACTCGGACGTCATCGCGATCGCGCGGCACGACAAGGTCTCGGGCCAGGTCTGGTCCGCGGTCATGGGCTACCCGGGCGATCCGAGCTATCGGGAGTTCCACCGCAAGGACGACCAGACAGGCCTCCGGTACTGGCGTGTGACCGACGTGCAGACCGGGCTCGGCGACAAGCAGCGCTACGTCCCGGGCTCCGCGGCCGAGCGCGCGCGCGATCACGCCTCCCACTTCGTGTCCGTCGTACGTGGCGCGCTCGCGGCCGCGAACACGAACGGCTCCGATCCGCTCCTCGCCGTGACATTCGACAGCGAGCTCTTCGGCCACTGGTGGTTCGAGGGCGTCGACTGGCTCGGCTTCGTGCTCCGCGAGATGGCGCAGGGTGGACCGCGCGTCGCGACGGCGGCGGAGTATCTGGACCGCGACCCGCCACGCCAGCGGATCGCGCTGCAGGAAGGCTCCTGGGGCAAGGGAAACGATCACTCGACCTGGCTGAACGACGGCACGCGCTGGATGTGGGACGAGCTCGGACGGTTGGCGCGGGAGATCGAGGACCTCCGCGCGTCGCCTCCGCGCGACAACGCGCTCCGCGAGCGCGCGGCGCATCAGGCCGCGCGCGAGCTCCTGCTCGCGCAGTCGAGCGACTGGCCCTTTCTCGTTACCACGGGTCAGGCCGCCGACTACGCGATCGAGCGCTTCCGCGTGCACGCGCAGCGCCTGCGACGGGCGATCGCGATCGCTCGGGGCGGCGAAGAGACCGATGACGTGGAGCTGCGCAGTATGGAGCGCGCGGACAACCCGTTCCCCGACGCGAGCCTGCTGGACTTCGAGTCGGCAGTCCCGCAGGTCGCCCAGGGTTCTCGGGGGGCATAGCCCCGGATTCGACTAGGGCTTCTTCGCGGTCCCTTCGGCAGGCTTCGCACCGGGCTTCGCCGCCCCCGCGGCCGGCGCGCCCTTCGCCGCCCCCGCGGCGGGTGCGCCCTTCGCGCCGGCGGCGGGCGATGCGCCCTTCGCGGCAGGCGCGGCGGCACCGGGCTTGGCGCCCTCGGCGCCCGCGGCCGCGCCTTCCTCGCCCTCCGCGGCGGCCTCGCCCTCTACGGGTGCGACGCCTTCGGCGGGAGCGGCCGGCTTCACCTCTTCCTCGACCTTCACCGGGACAGCCTTCACGACGAGCTCTTCCGGGTCATTCATGATCCGGACGGTCGTCGCGTCGACGACGAGGTCGCGGACGAAGATGGCGTCGTCGATCTCTTCGAGCCCCGAGAGGTCGACCTCGATCGCGTGCGGCATGTCCTGCGGGAAGGCCTCCACCCGGACCTCGGAGACGGCGTGCAGCAGGACCGCGCCGAGCGTGCGCACCGCGGGTGACTCCTTGCTGAAGTGGAGCGGCACGTCGGCGTGGGTCTTCTCGGTGAGGCTCACTCGCGCGAAGTCGACGTGGAGCATGCGGCCGCTCACCGGATCGCGGGAGACGTCATGGATGAGGGCCGGGATCTCGGCGCCGTCGAGGCCGGTGAGCGCGAGCAGCGTCGTGTTCCCCCAGCGGCGGTACGAGAGCTCGAAGCCGTGGGCGTCGGTCTCGACCGGCAGCGAGTCGGCGTGACCGCCGAAGACGACGCCCGGCAGCACGCCGCTCCGGCGAAGGCCGTTCACCTTCTTGCCGAGGACGGAACGCTTGCGGACGGCGAGCTTCTGTGCTTCAGCCACGTGCTGAGGTCTCTCCTCGGTTCTTCGTGCGGAGCCTGAATTATCTCACTCTGGGCCGGCGGAGCGTGGCGTCATGTCACCGACGGGGCCGGGGGCAGAGCCCCCGACGATTAGGGTGCGCTGGGGAAATCGAGGACGACGCGATACGGGCTCGCCAGCTCGCTCACCTTGGGGCACACGAGATGGTCGAGACCGATGCCCCAGACGAGGACGCGTTCGAAATCCTCGACGAGACGCAGCTCGCGGATGAGCGGCGTGCCAGGGCGCATGTCGGTGCTGCCGGCGTAGCTCGTCGACCCGTCGACGTTGCGCGTCGAGGCGTTCGTGAAGCGCGCGCCGAAGAGCGCGCTCCCGTCGAGACGCACGGGCTGGCCGCTCGCCCCGGAGAGCGAGCTCGTCGCCTCGATCGTGTACGCCGGCATGCCTGAGGGCCCCGGCGCCGCGCTCGCGCCGAACTCGAAGACCAGGCGGTCGAACCCGGGCTGGTGGGCGACGCGGATCGCGGTGAGCTGCGCCTGGCTCGCGGCCGACCCGGCGCTGACCCGGGGGCAGGCCGCGGCGGGCGTGGAGTCGGGCGACGGGGCCACGGTCGGCACCTTCGTTGCCGACGGCCCGGCGCTGGGAGCGAGCGTGGCGGGCACGACCGCGGGCGTCCGGGAAACGGACGGCGCGGCGGTCGGACTTGGCGAGGCGGCGGGAAGCGCTACCGGCTCAGGCGCACAGGCGCTGATCGTCACAATCACAAGGGCGAGCGCGAGGGCGCCATAGAGAAGGAGTCGGCCGAGCATCTTCAAGAAGCCTGAAGGTCTGACGACGGCTTGTCGAGTTCGTCGACAAGGAGGCTGGCAAATCGTACGCAGACCGTACGGTGGAACCAAATTTGGTAAAATGCCTCTTAGTGGCCGATCGCACGCGATTGGCGCTGGTATTCCACCAGCACCAGCCGGCCGGGAACTTCCCGTCAGTCTTCCAAGAGGTGACCGAGCGCGCCTACGCGCCGCTCGTGGCCACGCTCTACCGCCATCCGGAGGTGAAGGCGAGCCTTCACTTCTCCGGCCCCCTCCTCGACTGGCTCGAAGCGAACCGCCCCGACGTCATCGGCGACCTCGCCGACCTCGTGCGCCGCGGCCAGATCGAGCTCCTGTCGGGTGGCTACTACGAGCCCGTGCTCGTCGGCGTTCCGCGCCGCGACGGCGTAGGCCAGATCCGCGCGCTCACCGACCGCGTGCACGCGATCTTTGGACAGCGTCCCCTCGGCGCATGGCTCACCGAGCGCGTGTGGGAGCCGCACCTCCCGTCGCTCCTTGCGGAGGCGGGCGTCGCGTACACGGTGCTCGACGACGAGCACTTCCTCCAGGCGGGACTTCGGCCGCAGGAGCTCGGCGAGTCGTTCGTCACCGAGGACCAGGGCCTTCCCGTCGTCGTGTTCCCGGGCTCGATGAAGCTCCGCTACCTCATCCCGTTCCGTGACGTCGGCCAGACGATGAAGGAGCTGCGCGCGCGCCACGACGAGGGCGCGCGGCTCGTCGTGTACGCAGACGACGGCGAGAAGTTCGGCGGCTGGCCCGGCACGTTCCAGCGCGTGCACAAGGACGGCTGGCTCGAGCAGCTCTTCACCGCGATCGCCCAGGCCGACTACCTCCAGACGACCACGCTCGAGGACGCCTGGATCTTCCAGAAGCCCGCGCGTCGCGTCTACATCCCCGGCGGCTCGTATCCCGAGATGGCGGAGTGGGCGCTCGAGCCGAACGCCGCGCGGCGCTACCTCTCGGCCCGCAACAAGCTCGGGGACGAGCTGGCCCCGCTCGTTGCCGCGCCTCTGTGGCGGAACTTCCTCGCCAAGTACCCCGAGGCGAACGCGCTGCACAAGCGCATGCTCATCGTCAGCGAGGAGCTCGCGCGGCGCAGCATCCTCGACTCGTCATCCGAGGTGCGCCAGGCGCAGCAGAACCTCTGGCGCGGCCAGGGGAACGACGTCTACTGGCACGGCGTCTTCGGCGGGATCTACTTCCCGCATCTGCGCGCCGACGCGTACGCGTCGCTCCTGAAGGCGGAGCGCATCCTCTCCGAGCGCCGCATCGCGGCGGGCGAGCAGCGCGACTACGACGTGGACGGCTACGACGAGTACATCTTCCGCGGCAACGCGGGCGCGGCCTTCGTCCACGTCCAGGGCGGGGCGATCATCGAGTGGGATCTCTATGCGTCGGCCACCAACCTCATCGACACCCTTGCGCGCCGTCCCGAGGCCGAGCACGAGATGCTCCGGCGCGCCGAGAAGGCCGGCAAGGTCCTCGTGGGCAAGGCCGCCGAGAAGGAGACGAAGTCGATCCACGAGGCCGTCCGCGCGAAGGAGCGCGGGCTCAGCAAGCTCCTCGAGTACGACGTCGCGCGACGCGCCTTCTTCCAGGACAGCTTCCGCGTCGGGCGGAACCCGCCCGTCGACCTTTCGGCGTTCCACTACGCCCTCACGCCGCAGCGTGAGGCGCGCACCGTGAGCCTCATCCTCGAGCCTCCGGCGAAAGCGCTCGCCTCGGTGCCGGGGCTCGGCATCCGCAAGGACATACGGATCGCGGACGAAGGCCTCGCCGCGGGAGTCCGCTACCGGCTGCGCAACGACGGCGAAGAGGCGATCGAGCTCGCGTTCACGAGCGCGATCAACGTGGGCCTCCTTTCCGAGCAGAACGCCGCCGACACCGTCACGCTCGGCACGCGGAAGACGACCGTCGCCAAGCCGATCGAGGTCCGGAACACGGCCGAGATCGCGGTCCACTCGGAGAGCCGGCACTTCGACATCACGTTCGCCGTCGACCCGCCCTGCCAGGGGGCCACCAAACCGATCTACTCTGTCACGAACTCCGAGCAGGGCTTCGAGCGCGTGTACCAGCAGCTCGAGATCGCGTGCACCTGGGAGGTGGAGATCGAACCCGACGCGCACGTCGACCTCGAGATCCGCGGCACGGCGCTCGGGCAGATGGTCGAGCCCGAGGCGGCTCGGCCTACGGCGCGCCGCCGCCGGCCCGCGACGCCTGGCTCCGAAACTGCACGACCGCCTCGGCGGTAGAGCTCAGCGTTCTTGGCTGACCCGGTCCCCTCGTCCGCCCAAACGCCTGCCCGTTCGTCCGGGACGAGTCCCGTCGCCCTCCTTCTCGTCGGCGTCGTCATCGGCGGGATCTCCGGAGGCGCTGTCGCCACCTACCTCACGTCGAGCGGCGCGACGACGGCCGCACCCGCGAGCGCCTCGTCCCCAGGCCGATCCGCCGCACCGAGCGGCTCGACGCTGCCGCTCCCGCCCCCGTCGAGCGTCGCCCCGAGCTCGTTCGACCAGCAGATCGTCGGTGTCGTACAGGATCTGCTCCCTTCGGTCGTCACGGTCATCAACTACGCGTCGAGCGGCCAGCCGCAGTCGAGCGGCTCCGGCTTCGTGGTCGACGCTTCGCGGGGGTACGTCGTGACGAACAATCACGTCGTCGAGAACGTGCGCGACTCGAACGCCGGCGCGGCCTTCGACGTCGTGTTCTCGGACAACAGGAAGGTCGCGGCGAAGCTCGTCGGGCGCGACCCCCTCACGGACCTCGCGGTGCTTCAGGTCCCCGCGCAGGGCCTGAAGGCCGCCCTTCTCGGGAACAGCGACGACGTCCCCGTGGGGTCGGCCGTCGTCGCGATCGGCAGCCCGCTCGGCGAGTTCCAGAACACGGTGACCGAGGGCGTCGTCTCTGCGAAAGGCCGGCGCGTCGCGGAGACCCGCGACATCTTCCTCGAGGATCTCCTCCAGACGGACGCGGCGATCAACGAGGGGAACTCCGGCGGGCCGCTCATCTGGGCGGCGACCCGTCAGGTCATCGGCGTGAACACGCTCGTCGCGAGCAACGCGACCGGCCTCGGGTTCGCGATCTCGAGCAACACCGTGCGACAGGTCGCCGACGAGCTCATCCGGAACGGGAAGATCGTCCGCGGCTTCATCGGCATCCAGTACACGCTGCTCTCGCCACGGCAGGCGGCGCAGCTCGGGCTGCCCGCGGGCACGGCCGGCATCATCGTGTCGCAGGTCGTGCCCGGCTCCCCGGCGCAGCAGGCCGGCCTCCGTCCGAACGACATCATCACGAAGGTGAACGACCAGCTCATCGACGTCACGCACCCGCTCCAGACGTTGCTCGTCCGGTTCCGTCCGGGCGACAAGGTCAAGCTCACCCTCTTCCGCGACGGAAGGGAGCAATCCGTCGACGTGACGCTCGGCCAGCCGCAATAGCACCGACCCTCGGTCGCCGCGACGCGCTCCTGTACCTCGCGGCCGCCGCCGTCGGCAGCTTCGGCCTCGGCGTGGCCGCCTTCTACCTCAACTTCCTCTATCGCGCGCTCGGCTTCGGCGAGCTCGGCATCGGCATCCTCGTCGGCGCGCAGGCCGTCGGCGTCGTCGCGGGCGCGATCCCCGCCGCCACGCTCACCCGGGGGCACTCGCGCCGCACCGCGATCCTCACCGGCGGGACGCTCGCCGGCCTCGGTCTTGTCGCGATCGTCGCGCTCTCCCTCTTTCCGCTCCTCGTGGTCGCCGCGGCGCTGGTCGGCTTCGGCGGCATCATCGCGACCTCGTCCGGCGCGGCGCTCCTCGCGGACGCGACCGAGATGTCGCGGCGCTCGACCCGGTTCGGACAGCAGATCGCCCTGGGCACGACCGCCGCGTTCCTCTCGAGCGTGCTCGCCGGCGCGCTCGCCGCCCCCGCGGCCCTCGCGCTCGGCGCGGCACCCGGCGACCCGCTCGTGCTGCGGGCGCTCGTCGCGGGCGGCGGCGTCATCGCCGCGCTCTCCATCGTCCCGACGATCCTGATCCGCGAGGTGCCGGTGACGCCCGCGACGCTCGACGCGCCCCGGCGCAACGCGCTCATGCGACGGTTCCTCGTCATCGAGACCGTCTTCGGGTTCGGCGCCGGCAGCTTCCTGCCGTTCATCAACCTCTTCTTTGCCGATCGCTTCGCCGTGCCGTTCGGCGCGCTCGGCCTCGTGCTCGGGGTCCTCGCGCTCGCCGGCAGCCTCGGCGCGCTGCTCCACGGCCGCTTCGTCGCGTCGCGGCTGGGCGCGGTGCGCTCGATCGTCGCCGTCGAGCTCGCCTCCCTCCCGTTCGCGCTGGCCGCCGCGTTCGCCGGCGACCTCACGATCGCCGTCGCGGCGCTCGCGGTGCGCCACCTCCTCATGTTCGGCGCGAGCGCGACGATGAACGCCTTCACGCTCTCGTCGTTCACGCCGGCAGAGCGCGCGGGCGCGAACGCGGTCCTGGCCCTCGCCTGGAGCGCCGCGAACGCCGTCGGCGCGATCGCCTCGGGGGCGCTTCGGGCGGCGCTCGGGCCGGCCGGTTTCACCGCGAACCTCGTCACGCTGACCGCCGCGTACCTGCTGGCGGCGATCCTCACCTGGTCGCTGTTCCACGCGCACGAGCCGCGCGGCGACGTTGGCGTGACGCGGCCGGCTGTTCCAGACTCGTCCGCGTGACCGCACCGCGCGACCTCGTGGCGACCGCCATCCGCGACGCGCTCCGCCGCGCGGCGACGGACCGTGGCTGGACGGGCGCGGACGTGGCGGTCGACGTGGAGCGCCCCGCGGACCCCGGGCATGGTGACTACGCCTCGACCGTCGCGCTGAAGCTCGCGCGGCCGCTCCGCAAGAGCCCCCGCGAGATCGCGGAGGAGATCCGCTCGCGCGTCGCGACCGGCGACGGGATCGCCGCCGTCGAGGTCGCGGGACACGGCTTCATCAACGTCCGCCTCGACACGAGCTGGCTCGCGCGCCAGGTGGACGACATCGTGAGCGCCGGCACGGACTTCGGCCGTCTGGACGCGCTCAAAGGCCAGAGGATCCAGGTCGAGTTCGTATCGGCGAACCCGACCGGCCCACTCACGCTCGGCAACGCGCGGGGCGGGCCGCTCGGCGACGTGCTGAGCTCGCTGCTCGCGTTCGCCGGCGCCGCGGTGACGCGCGAGTACTACGTCGAGGACGGCGGTACGCAGGTAAAGCACTTCGGCGAGTCGATCGCCGTCCGCTACCGGCAGCTGCTCGGCGAGAACGTCGAGCTCTCCCCCGAGGGCTATCCCGCGGACTACGTGAAGGACCTCGCCGCGCAGATCAAGCAGCGCGACGGCGACAGGTACCGCTCGCTCTCGCTCGAGGAGCAGGGGAAGATCTTCGCGAAGATCGGGATCGACTGGGTCGTCGAGGACGCCCAGCGCGTCATGGCGAAGCTCGGCATCCGTTTCGACGAGTGGTTCCGCCAGAGCTCGTTCATCGAGTCGGGCTATTTCCAGAAGACGATCGACGACCTGCGCCGCATGGGCCGCCTCGTGGACCGCGACGGCGCGGTGTGGTTCGACGCGCCCGAGATGCCCGAGGACAAGGAGGGCTGGGTCGTCATCCGCTCGAACGGCGACCCGTTGTACCTCGGCACCGACATCGCCTATCACCGCCTGTGCCTTTTCGAGAGAGGCTTCGACAAGAAGATCGACGTTTGGGGCGCGAACACGCACTACCACCTCGTCCAGATGAAGGTCGCGCTGGCCGCGTTCGACATCGACGAGCGCCGCTGGGAGGTCGTCCTCTACCAGTACGTGCGCTTCCTGAACGAAGGCGTCATCCAGCGCATGGGCAAGCGGACCGGCCAGTTCCTGCTCCTCGAGGACGTGCTCGACGCGGTCGGGGTCGACGCGACGCGCTTCTTCCTCCTGCAGCGGAGCGCCGACGCGCCGCTCGACTTCGACCTCGAGCTCGCGGTCCAGCAGTCGAACGACAACCCCGTCTACTACGTCCAGTACGCGCACGCGCGCATCGCGAGCATCTTCCGGACGGCCGCCGAGCGCGGCCTGACCGTCGACGGCGCCGACGTGTCGGCGCTCACCAGCCCCGCGGAGCTCGATCTCGTGCGCCTCTGCCTGCGCTTCCCCGAGCTCGTCGCCGAGGTCCTCGAGCACAAGGGCGTCCACCTCTTCACGAGCTACGCGCTCGAGCTCGCGGGCGCCTTCCACTCGTTCTATCGCGACAACCGCGTCGTCGACGAGGGCGACGTGCCGCGCTCGAAGGCGCGGCTACGCCTCGTGCAGGCGGTGCAGGTCGCGCTCCGTCAGACGCTTGGCCTGCTCGGCGTCAGCGCTCCCGAGAAGATGTAGGGTTCATCGCCTTTGTCCCAGTGGTAGCTGGCGACCTGCCACAGTCCGGGCCCGCGGCGTCGGCAGTTTAGGCGCTAGGGCCGCGGGCTCGGGCTTGCGCTCGGCCGGGCGCCACCACCACCGAGGTTCGGATTCACGGCCGGGTTGGTGCCGAAGAGCTGGCCGAGGACGTTCACGCCGCCGACGACGATGGCGTTCGCGGAGAGCATGCCGGTCGTGTCGGTCGTGCCGATGACCGTGACCTGGTCGTTCACCTTGATGTCCGCGAGCTTGATGTCGGTCTCGGTCGTCTTCACGATCCGGGTGTTCCCGCCGATGAGGACGATCTGGGAGGTCGCCTCCGGTGACGCGCTCGCCTGCGCGGCCGCCTGCCCGCCCTGCCCGAACGGGCGCACCGCGACGGTGATCGAGCCCTCGTTCACGGCGATGACGCGGCCGTTCACCGGCGTCTGTCCGCCAAGCTGACCACCGCCCTGGCGCGCGCCGGCGCCACCGGCGCCGCGGGCGGGAGACGCGTTCGCCGCGGGCGTGACGGCGTCCGAGGACGCGGTCCGTGCCTGCGCGACGGTCATGCCGACGAAGAACCCAGCGCCCGCGAGGGCGAGCGCGGCGACGAGGCCGATGACGATCTGTGGTGGACGCATGGTCAACTCCTATTCATACCGGAGCGCCTGGATGGGATGGAGTCGGGCGGCGCGCATGGCGGGATAGAGCCCGAACACGACGCCGATGGCGACGGACACGCCGACCGCGATCGCGACCGTGCCCACCGTGATCACGAGGAGGAGGTTCGACGCCTGCGGGATCCGCGCGACGACCTGCGTGATGCCCCAGCCGAGCAGGATCCCGAGGATGCCGCCGAGCCCGGTGAGCGCGATCGCCTCGATGAGGAACTGCGTGAGGATGTCGAAGCGGCGGGCGCCGACGGCCTTGCGAATGCCGATCTCGCGCGTCCGCTCGTTCACGGACACGAGCATGATGTTCATGATCCCGATCCCCCCGACGAGGAGCGAGATCCCGCCGATCGCTCCGAGGAGCAGCGTGAAGGTCGCGGTGATGCCCTGCAGCGCGGCGAGCGTGTCGTTCTGGTTCGTGACCGTGAAGTCCGCGTTCTCCGGGTTCGAGATCCGGTGCCGGTTCAGGAGGACGCTCTGCACGTCGGCCGTGACGTTGTCCATGTCGTCGGACGAGTTGGCCTTGATGACGATGCTGCTCACCACGTTCGTGCGGCCCGTGAGCACGTGCTGCGCCGTCGTCGCCGGGACGAGGATCTGGTCGTCGCGGCTGAAGCCGAAGGTGGAGCCTTTCGGCTCGAGCACGCCGATGACCTTGAAGTTGATGATCCGCGCGCGCTGCCCGAAGACCTGCCGGAGCTGGAGCGTCTGGCCGACGGCGTCGCCATCGCCGAAGAGCTGCTGCGACGTGGTCGCCCCGATGACCGCGACCTGTGCGTTCACGCGGAGGTCGGAGTCGCTGAAGAAGTCGCCGCTCTGCGTGCTCCAGTCGCGGACCGCGGGGTAGTCCTCGGTCACGCCGGTCACGCGGCTGTTCCAGTTCGTGCCGTTCGCGGCGATCTGCCAGTTGCCGGCCTGCTGCTCCGCCTCGATCGCCTTGATCGTCGGACCGAGCTGCTCCTTGAGCGAGGTCATGTCGTCGAGCGTCAGCGTCTGCGCCGGCGGACCCGCGCCGCGCAGGGCGTCCTGCGTCTGCGACCCCGGCGTGATCGTGATGAGGTTCGAGCCGAGCGCGAGGACGCTCGTCTGCACGCTCTGCGACGCGCCGTTGCCGATGGCGACCATCGCGATCACGGCGGCGACGCCGATGATGACGCCGAGCATCGTGAGCGCCGAGCGCAGCTTGTTCACGATGAGCGACTGGAGCGCGGAGCGGAACGCGTCGTAGAGCTTCACTCGGCGCCGCTCGCGGCCCGCGCGGCCGGCATCTGCAGGACGTGCGATGCCGCCGCGGCGATCATCTCGCGGAGCTCGTGCTCGGCGTTGCGTTGACGCGGCACGAGCTCGTCGCGCGCGACGATGCCGTCTCTCATCCGCACGATGCGCTTGCAGTGCTCGGCGACGTCGGGCTCGTGCGTGACCATGATCACGGTCTTGCCCTCATCGTTCAGCCGCTGGAAGATCGCCAGGATCTCCGCCGACGACCGTGAGTCAAGGTTCCCGGTCGGCTCGTCGGCGAGGATCATCGCCGGGTCGTTGAGGAGCGCTCGCGCGATCGCGACGCGCTGCTGCTGGCCGCCCGACAGCTCGGCCGGCCGGTGGTGGACCCGATCGCCGAGCCCGACCGCCTCGAGCGCGCCGATAGCGCGCTCGCGCCGGCCCTTGCGGTCCCCGCCGTAGACGAGCGGCAGCTCGACGTTCTCGATCGCGTTGAGGCGTGGCAGGAGATTGAACGTCTGGAACACGAAGCCGACGTGCTTGTTCCGGATCGCGGCGAGCTGGTCGTCGGAGAGCTTGCCGACGTTCTCGCCGGCGAGGATGTACTCGCCGGTGTCGGAGACGTCGAGGCAGCCGACGACGTTCATGAGCGTCGACTTGCCCGAGCCCGACGGGCCCATGATCGCGACGAACTCGCCCTCGTGGATGTCGAGGTCGACCCCCTGGAGCGCGTTCACGACGTTGTCCTTGCCCATGCGGTAGGTCTTCGTGACCCCGCGCAGCTGGACGACGGCGGGCCGGAACTGCTTCATCGAACGACCGGACCACCCGGACCCGGCCCGAACCCACCCGGCCGGTTCGTCGCCCCGGCGCGTGGCTGCGGCAGCACGACGGTCTGGCCCTCCTCGAGGCCGCTCGCGACCTCGGTCACCGTGTCATTCGCGATGCCGAAGGTCACGTCCGTGTCGACGGCCTCGCCGTCCTTGAGGACCTGCACGAAGCGGCGACCGCCCTGGCTGCGGATCGCCAGGTTGGGGACCGTGAGGACGCCCTGCTTGCTCGCGATGACCACGTTCGCCGTGCCGCTCATCCCCGCCCGCACCTGCGGGTTCGGGATGTCGATGGTGACGTCCACGCCGTAGACCGGGACGCCTTGCTGGATCGTCGCGACGGGGTCGATCGAGGTGACCTTGCCGGTCATGCGCGCCGTCCCGACCGCGTCGACGGTCACGCTCGCGACCTGGCTGAGCTTGAGCTTCGCGACGTCGGCTTCGCCGACGGTCCCGTGGAGCGCGTACGAGCTCACGTTCGCGAGGAGCATGAAGCCGTTCGTCCCGCCGGTGACGTTCTCGCCGATCTGGTTGTTGATCTGCGCGACGATCGAGGTGACTGGCGCCTTGAGGACCGCGCTGTCGAGGTCGTTCTGCGCCTTCAGCAGCGAGGCCTGGGCGGAGAGGACCGACGCGTACGAGGCCGCGATGTCGTAGGACTTCGGGCCGGCGCTCGTCTTCTGCAGCGAGAGCTGCGCGTTCTGCAAGGAGTTCTGCGCGCTCGAGACGCTCGAGTTGCCGCGCTCCTGTGTCGATGCGACGTTCTGCTGCGCTCCCGCGTACGAGCCGGAGATCGCGTCCGTGACGCCGGTGAGCGCGTTGCCCGCCTGGGTGATGCGCGAGCGGACCGTGTCCACCTGCTGGCTCGACGCGCTGAGCGAGGCCTGGAGACTCGTGAGGTCGGCCCGGGCGGTGTCGAGATCGGGATAGGTGCGGACCGTCGCGCCGTTCAGGATCGTCTGGGCCGACGAAGCCGAGCTCTGGGCGTCCTGGATCGCGGCGGTCGTGGAGTCGAACGCCCCCGCGAGGCGCGTCGCCGCCGACGCGTACGCCACCTGGGCCACCTGGTACTCCTGGCTGATCCCGGAGGTGTCGCGGCCGGCCCTGAGCGCGCTGTCGAACTTCAGGATGACGGCGACGAGCGCGTCGCGGGCGTTCCCGTAGTCGGCGAGCGCCGTCTGGCTCGTCCCGCTGAGCGAGCTCTGCGCCCGCGCGATCGCCGAATCGGCGGCGAGGACCGCGGACCGGGCGTTCAGGACCTCCTGCGTGGGCCGGACCGATGCCTGGATGTCGTTGATCGTCGCGGTCGACCGCATCTTCGCGTCGGCGAGCGTCGTGCCGATGGCGCTGACGTCGTTCGGGAGCGCGGTGCTGAGCGTCGTGAAGTTCGTCCTCGCCGCGCTGTAGCTCGCGTCGATCTTCGCGAGGCCCTGCTGCGCCGACGTGAGGTCGTTCGACGTCGTGCGCTGTGACTCCTCGAGCGAGCGCTGCGCGTTGTCGACGGCCTGCTTCGCGATGGCGACGTCCTCCGGGGTCGCGCCGGCGAGCGTCTGCTGGTACTTCGCGTTGGCGGACTGCATGCCCGCCTGCGCCTGCGTGAGGGCGATCTCGAGATCGGTCGTGTCGAGCTTGGCGAGCGCCTGGCCGACGGCGACCTGCTGGCCGACGGTCACGTAGACCTCGGCAAGGCGCCCCGTCGACTTGAAGTTCAGCTTCACCTGGCCCGCGGTGTTCACCGAACCCGAGACGGCCACGGCCTGCGTGACCGAGCCGCGGGTCACCGTCGAAGTGCGGAGCTCGGCCTTCGCCGGCGCCGCGTTGATGCGCGACGCGATGACGGCCCCTCCGACCACCATCGCGACCAGCGCGAGGGCGAAGATCCTTCCGGGCCATGTGGCGAGCGTTCCCTGGACGAACGTCATGAGCTGTTCCTCTCCCTCAAACGATGACTACGACGGGTCGGACCCGGACGTTGCGGCACGGTCGTGAAGCGAGCGTGAAGGCCGAAGGGAGAGGCCGCGGAGGCAAGCCGTTCGGGCGCATCTTCTTGCATCTCCCTAGGTCACTGACGGCGGCGTCGGCGTTGCCGGCGCGCTCTGCGCGAGGCGTGCGGTGACGACGGCACCGAGCGAATAGGCGAGCGCGCACAGCACGGCGATCCCGCCCACGATGGGCAGCTGCCAGACGACGTAGATGGCGGTCGCGCCGAGCAGCGCGACGAGCGGCGTGGGGATCTCTGTCGCGACGCGCCGCAGCCCGGGCGCGCCGAAGATCACATCCCCCAGGCGCCACGAGGACGCGGCGAAGCCGACGAGCGCCGCGAGGCCCGCGACGACGACGACGACGCCCATGGCCGCGATGCCGATCTGCAGTGCCGCGGGCACGCCGAACGGCCCGCGAACGCCCTGGGCGACGGTGCCGAGGAACACGATCGTCGAGAGCGCGCCCGCCGACGCACCCACGCCCACGACCGCGAGGCCGGTGAGGAAGACCCGGAGCTGGTTGCGCCAGGTCCCCAGCGATGCGCGATACGTCGCGACGACCTGATCGTGACCGAGCACGAAGACCGCGGCGGTGCCGAGGAGCACGAGGAGGTATCCGGCCGCGTCGCTCGCCGCCTCCGAGACCCCGCGCTGCAGCGGGACGATCGCGCCGAACGGCCCTGGGAACCGGCGCTGTACCTCGACGAACTCGCGCGCCGGCGGGGGCGTTCGCGTCGGGTCGAAGTAGACGCCCGGGCGGGTCGCCTCCGGCTGCGCGCCCGCGAACGAGCCCGCGAGCAGGAGCGCGGAGACCCCGACGGCGAGGATCACCGCGAAGAGGACGAGCAACGCGTCGCGCTGCCTCACCGAGACGTCGTGCTCCGTTGCGTCGCGATCGCGGTCGACGCGTGGGCGGCGACGAGGCTCGCGAGACCGAGGAGGGCGAGCGCGATCACGGTGAGACCGTCTACGAAGAAGAAGGCTTGCGACGTGTCGCTGGTGGCAGCGAGGAGCATGTTGTTGAGCGCGGCCGCGAATTCGCCACCGCGGGTGGCGACCTGGAACGCGAGGAACGCGAGCGAGGGGAGCGCGAGGACGGCCGCGACGACCCACTCCCAGCCCACCGAGGGATCGCCCGTGACTCGGCGCATCACCGCGTCGCGGAACCCAAGCGGGAGCGTCTGCGGCGGAACTGCGGACAGGAGGCGGTGCGTGGCCCGCTCCTGGGGCTCGAGATCCAGCGGTTCCCTGAGGCTCATCACGACCTCCCTTTGGTGCGCGCGGCCAGACGCGAGCGGAGCGCCGCGCGCGCACGGTGCAGGTGCGTCTTGACGGTACCGAGCGGAATGCCGAGCGTGTCGGCGACCTCTTGATACGAGAGCTGCTGCATGTGGCGCAGCGTCAGCGCGGCGCGGTAGGCCGGTGGCAGCTCGGCCATCGCGGCGACGACCTCCGCGAGCTCCTCGCGGCGCACCGCCGTCGCCTCGGGGCCCTCCTCGGACTCCTCCGGTGACTCCGGAAGCTCCTCGACCGGCGACTCGTGCGCGTGCCAGCGCTGGACGTAGTTCAGGCTCGCGTTCGTCGCGATCCGGAACAGCCACGGGCCGAACGGAAGCGCGGCGTCGTACTGATGGAGGGCACGGTAGGCGCGGATGAAGGCCTCTTGCGCGCAATCGTTGGCGGCGTCGCCATCAGCGGTGATCCGTAGCGCGATGTTGTACACGCGGCCTCCATACCGTTCGACCAAGAGCGAGAACGCGTTGGCGTCGCCGGCAAGGCAGGATGCGACGACGTCCTGGTCGCTACGGGTCATACCCGACGTCCCGGCGGGGTGTTTCGCGTATTCTCGGGCACTCCATGGATCTGACATGGCTCGGCCACGCCTGCTTCCGCATGCGCGGCCGCGAGGGCGTCGTGCTCACCGACCCACCCGATCCGAAATCCGGACATGCCATCCCGAAGACGGACGCCTCCCTTGTGACGATCTCCCACGACCACCCGGGGCACTCCAGTCTGCGCTCGGTCGGCGGGGAGCCGGTCGTGCTGCGAGGGCCCGGCGAGTACGAGGTCAAAGAGGTCCTGGTGACCGGTATCGCGACATTTCACGACGACGACAAGGGCGCCACGCGAGGCCGCAACACGGTCTTCGCCATCCGGCTCGACGACCTCGTCGTCTGCCATCTCGGCGACCTCGGCCACGAGCTGCCTGCCGCAGACCTCGAGCGGCTCGGCGACATCGACATCGTGCTCGTGCCGATCTCCGGCGCCGATACCAACCTGACGGCGGCGAAGGCGGCGGAGATCGTGCATCAGCTCGAGCCGAAGGTCGTGGTGCCGATGTCGTACGACCCCGATGACAAGAAAAAGGACACGCCGTTCCAGCGGTTGTTACACGAGCTCGGCGTGAAAGAGTTGACGCCCGTGCCCAAACTGTCGGTGACCCGAAGCTCGCTGCCCGAGAACGTGCAGGTCGTCGCGCTGGACTCGCGAGCTCGCTAACACACGCACGCGGAGGAGGGGAACGTGGCGAACGCGGCAACGGCACGCGCGTTCCAGTACGGCCTCGGCATCTTCGCGCTCACCGCACTCATCGGTCTCGCGAACGCGATCAAGATCTTCGGCACCATCGATCAGAACACGCTGCTCACGCATCTGCACTCGGGCACGCTCGGCTGGATCACGATGGGTGTCTTTGGCATCGCGGTCGCGCTCTTCGCACGGAACGGATCGGCGGTCGGCCCGAACGTCAGGCTGAGCGCGCTCGCGACCGCCGCGTACGTCCTCGCGTTCTGGTCCGGCAATTTCATCGCTCGCGCCGTCTTCGGACTCGTGATGCTCGCGACGATCTTCGGCTGGTGGGCCTGGGTCGTCTACCGTGCCCAGGCCATAGGCTTCGGCCGGCTCACGGTCGCGCAGCTCTCGATCCTTCTCGGGCTCACCACGCTCGTCATCGGCTCGACCGTAGGCGTGATCCTGCAGGTCCTCTTCGCCACCAGCAATGTCACGGACCAGACCGGCGTGCTCATCGGCGTGCACGCGTCGGCGCAGGTCGGCGGCTACCTCGTCCTCGTCGCCGCGGGGATCGCCGAATGGCACCTGTCCGGCGAAACACGGACGACCGCCGGTCGGGTGCAGGCGGTGCTGCTCTTCCTCGCCGGCCTCCTGCTCGCGCTCGGGATCCTCCTGAACGTGACGCCGGCGCTGCTTCTCTCGAACGTGTTCCAGACCGTCGCGATCGTGATGGTCGCCCTTCGCGTCGGCCGCCGGGCGTTCGGCATCGGCTGGGGTGCGCCGACCGGAGCCCGCCACGAGGCGATCGCGGTCGGCTGGCTCGTGGTCGCCCTCGTGCTCTTCATCGCGCTCACGCAGCAGCTCATCGCCGCCCAGGGCGACAACAGCAAGGTCCCGCCCGGGCTCTTCATCGCGCTCGACCACACGATGTTCATCGGCGTCATGACGAACGTGCTCTTCGGCACGGTCCTCGCGCTCGGGGCGCCCCGGACGTGGCCCTGGGCGGATCACGTCATCTTCTGGGGCCTCAACGCTGGAGCGGCTTCGTTCGTCGTGGTCCTGCTCACCGTGGGATCCAGCGCTGGCGCGGGCCCCTTCGGGCACCCGGTCGCGTTCACCGCGCCGATCATGGGTCTGGCGGTGCTCCTCGGGATCGTCACCTTCTCCATGCGGCTCGCGGGCGCGCCGGCCATGGCGACCGCACCCGCGCGGACCTAACGAGATACTGGACGGCCGCTCGAAAGGGCGGCCGCTCCTTTTTCATCGCAAGGGGGAGGAGGAGGCCCCCCTTTTTCATCGCAGGGGGAGGACCCCCTGCAACCCTCCTTCTTACGCTGGCTTCGCCAGCGAGTGGACCGTTGCGACCCGCGTTTTTACGGTCGCTTCGCGAGCGAGTCGGCTATACTTTTCATACGTCGCGCACGAAAGCGCGGCGACTTTTTCTGTTCGGAGAGGTCGAGCTTCCGTGTACGCGGTCGTCCGCAGCGGGGGGAGAAGCTACCGCGTCGAAGAGGGCGCGCTCGTCACCGTCGGCCGCCGCGCCGGCGACGTGGGGAGCACGATCACCTTCGACGATGTCCTGCTCGTCGCCGACGGCGTGCGCATCCGCGCCGGGACACCGCACCTGAGCGACGCGAAGGTGAGCGCCGAGATCGTCGGGCACGGAAGAGGCCGGAAGATCCGCGTGTTCAAGTACAAGAACAAGACGCGGTCGCGGAAGACGCGCGGGCACCGGCAGGACGAGACCACGCTCCGCATCACGAAGATCGAGGGATAGAAATGGCTCACAAAAAGGGAGCGGGCTCGACCCGCAACGGACGAGACAGCGCCGGCCAGCGGCTCGGGGTGAAGGAATACGCCGGGTCGCAGGTAGAGGCGGGGACGATCATCGTCCGTCAGCGCGGCACCAAGGTGCTCCCGGGCATGAACGTCGGCGTCGGTAAGGACCACACCCTCTTCGCCCTGGTGGCGGGGACGGTCGAGTTCCGTCCGGCGCGGGACGACCGCCGCCGCGTGAACGTCGTCGCGGCGAGCTGAGAAAGGCGACCTCCATGAAGGCAAAGATCCATCCGAAATACGTCGAGGCGAAGGTCATCTGCGCCTGCGGCAACACGTTCACGACCGGCTCGACCAAGCCGGAGCTCCACGTCGAGGTCTGCGCCAAGTGCCACCCGTTCTTCACGGGTAAGCAGCACATCCTCGACATCCAGGGGCGCGTCGACCGCTTCAACAAGCGGTACGCGACGAAGAAGGCGGCGCCCGCGACCGCGGAGGCCGCTCCGCCCCGTTAGGGCGCCCGGCGCCGTGTGATGAGCGACGGGGCTCGGGGCACGCAGTGGCCTCCGCCCGACGGGGAGGGGGCCGGGGGGACGCAGTCCACCCGACTCTACGGGGGCCAGGCCGTCATCGAAGGCGTCATGATCCGCGGCCGTCGCACGGTC